>JBFGLM010000078.1:0-17345 GCA_041576165.1 Acidimicrobiia bacterium | reverse complement strand
CCCGGGAGTATCCGGGGACCGCGCCGCCACGCTTCGTCTAACTGGCTAGCCGGCGGCTATCAGCCCTTGTCCATCAGGGCGAACTTCAGGCTGGGTCGCGGCCACAGTGGGTTCGAGATGAATCCGGTCACCCAGTCACGGCGGGCCGAAACCACACCCTCTTGAGCTGCGATCAGCCACATCGGATCCTCGAACAGCACCTGCTGCAGCTCAGAGTACAGAGCAGCGCGGGCTGCAGGATCCAGCTCCACTTTGGCCCGGTCGATCAGATCGGCAATCCGATCCGGGTCCTGGTAGCCGGCGCGGAAGTCGTGGATCTCGCCCCACTCCCCATCGGGGTGGGTGTAGGAGTCGACGTAGGCGTGCGGGTCGGCGAACGGATCGGCGTTCTTCACCCACATCGCATACGGCACCGGATCCGAGGCGTGGGCCTCGTCGAACACGGCTTCGGCCACCGAAGCAACCGTGATGTTGAAGTTCGGGTTGCCGAGCTGGTCGATCGAGTCCTTGAAGACCAGGGCCGCCACCTCGAAGAGGTTGGCTTCTTCGGTGACCACCGAGATCGAGAATCCCTCGTCCCAGACGCCGGCAGCGCGGAACAGTTCCTCGGCCTTGGCCAGGTCCTGAGTGTCATAGCGAGGCGCCGCTGGGTCGTATCCGAAGATCCCTTGCGGGATGTAGTGCGGGTTGTAGTCGCCGAATCCGCCGAGAGCGGAGTCAACGAATGCGCTGTAGTTGAACACGTAGTTGAACGCTTGGCGTACCCGCGGGTCCTCCAACATCCCTTCCGGAATCCTGTCCGAATCCGGCAGATCATCCGGGTTGTACTTCAGGTTGAAGCCGATGTGGATCGGCTCCACCGTCAGCCCCTCGGCGAAGATCGTGACTCCTTCGGCGCCCACGATGTCGTCGATGAACGAGGGGTCGGTCTCGATCGTGTCGTAGTCGCCGGCCCGCAGCCCAAGCACGCGCACGTCCGGGTTGGCGCCGATCACGATGCGCAGATCGAGGTTGGCAGGCGTGCCCCAGTAGCCGTCGAACACCTCGAACTGGAGGTTCTCGCTGCGGTTCCAGGCCACAAAGCTATACGGCCCGGTGCCGTTCGGGTTGCCGGCCATGACCTCGTTCCCCTCACCTGCGACGACGCCGCCGTTGGCCTCGACATACGCTCGGCTCACGATGGAGGACACCATCGCCGGCACGACCGCGTTGAGGAAAGCCGCGTTCGGCTCCTGCAGAGTTACTTCGAACGTGAAGTCGTCCACCATGCGCATGCTGTCGACCGTGTCAGACAGCACGCCGGCAGCACCCTCGGGAAGATCCATCGTCATGACCCGCTCCCACGAGAACAGGACGTCGTCCGCGGTCAGCGGTGAGCCATCGTGGAACGTAACGCCCTGGCGGATCGGGAACGTGTACGTCAGTCCGTCGGCGCTGATGAGGCCGTTAGTAACACTTGGAACCTCGGTGGCCAGGCTGGGTACCGGGTCGGGACCAACCGTGCCGATCTCGAGAAGACGCTCGTAGACCTGGAGGATCACCGTCTCGCCGCCCTCGCCCGGTTCCACTTGGGCGGGATCAAGCGTCGTCGGCTCGTCGTCTGCCGCGTGCACGAAGACCCCGGGGTTATTCACTTCACCGCCGGTATCGGGTGGGGAGGTTGTCGTGGCCGCCGCCGTGGTCCCCGTAGTGTCCCCTGTCGTCGTTGCGGTCGTACCGGCAGTGGTGGCCGCCGTCGTGCCGGGACCGTCGCCCTCGTCGTCCGAGCAGGCCGCCGCGATCAATGCGAGCGCGAGCAGGGCGCTGAGCAACGCACCCCAACGACTGGACCGTCTACTTCGATTCATGCCAACCTTCCTCATGCTTCGTCGAAGTTGCACCGGTGCAAGCCTACCGAGGCAGCTCTGCAAACGATTGCAGCTTCACTCCTGGCAGGAAAATACGACCTCGGCAGGGGGCATGTCAATTGAGCCGCAAACGGTTGCGGCACTGCACCGCGCCTCCGGTACGGCAGCTACGGCGGCGCCGGTCTGGTCTTCGTCGGGCCTCGATCGCTCCCGCCCCGATGGGTGCCATGGGTGCAGGATCGGGTTGCGATCGCCGCTACTCCCCCATCTATGCTCCCGACACTGACCGGGCGCATAACGAGCCGCGATACCTGATCGCATGGTGGCTCGGGAGAGGTTGGCTAGGTATGACCGTGGCGATAATCGGTGCCCGCTGGCCGGATGTCGCCATCGAACGGGACGTCCTCGGCGTGGCCGAAGATGCCATCGTCCGCGATCCTGGAGAGACCCAGGAGGCCATCGTTGCGGCCGCGGCCGGCGCCGACGTGATCCTCGCCGGTCCTCGTCCACGGTTCGACGCCGCTACCCTCGATCGGCTGAGCTGTCGCGGCATCGTTCGCTACGGAGTCGGCTACGACAACATCGACGTTGCCGCCGCCACTCAGAAGGGCATCGCCGTCGCGTTCGTCCCGGACTACGGGACGGAAGCCGTAGCCCTCCATGCGACCGCACTCGCGCTGGCGGGAATGCGGCGGATCCCAGCCCTCGATCGAATGGTCAAAGCTCGAGTATGGGACTTCACAGCCGTCCGTCCGCTGCACCTCCCCGCTGCCCTGACCGCTGGAGTCATCGGGTTCGGTCGCATCGGGCGGCTGACGGCTCGTCATTTCCGCGATCTCGGCTTCGGGCGGACGGTCGCCTACGACGCTCACGTTGCGATCCACGAGCCCGGCATCGAAGCAACATCGCTGCGGGAAACGCTGGCCGAATCCGATGTGCTGAGCCTCCACGCCCCCGGCTCCCAGGAAGGAGCACCCTTGATCGGGCGTGACGAGATTGCGCTCATGCGATCGGGCAGCGTCCTGGTCAACACTGCCCGCGGCACGTTGATCGACGCGGCGGCGCTGGTGGAGGGACTCCGAAAGGGCAGGCCAGGAGTAGCTGCTCTGGATGTGTTCGATCCGGAGCCGGCCGATCCGGCCAGCTTCGCCGCAGTCATCGATCAAGTCATCATGACGCCCCACGTCGCCTGGTATACCGAAGAATCGGAGCAGACGCTGCGGATCAAGACGGCCGAGGAAGGAAGGCGGCTACTCCACGGGCAACCTCCGCTCCACCCGGTGCTGCTACCCAAGGAGGCTTCGTGAGCAACTCCCTGTACGACTTGACGAGCTCGGAGGTGGCTGCATTTCTGGAGCGGTCGCCGGTTGCGGTGATCCCCTTCGGCAGCGTGGAGCAGCACGGGCCGCATCTGCCCACCGGGACGGACACGATGGCAGCCGAGCTGGTGGCCGCCGCAGTCGCCGCCGATCTCGACGCCCTGCTCGTGCCGTTCGGACCGTACGGCATCACCCCGATTCACGCTGGCCACCCAGGCACGGTCAGCTTGCGGCGGGCGACTTTCGAGGCGTTGCTTACCGATGTGTGCAACGAGATGGTCGCCATGGGGGCCGAGCGTTTCGTATTCGTCAACTGGCATGAGGGCAATATTGCCGCCATGGACGCGGTGGCCACCGACATCCAGCAGCGCCATGCCCACGTCCATGTCGTGTCGGCCCACGCCTGCTACGTGGCGCAGCGGCTCTACGCCGCCCATGGCGGCGAATTGACCCACGGTGGTGGCATCGAGACGCTGGCTGTGATGGCGCACGATCCCGATCTCGCGCACACGGATCGGGCCGGAGACAGCGCCCGCCCTCCCCGGGCGGCAGCCATGGACGCCATGCGGCGCGGGCGCGAGGTGTACGGCTACATCACCGATGTCACCGAGATCGACGCCGATGGCTGGTACGGGGAACCAGGCTGGGCGACGGCCGACGTGGCCGCCGAATTCACCGCAACCGTGGCGAGCGACATCGTCAAGCAGGTCACGGCGATCTTCGAGCTGCGGCAATGACGGTGACACCTGCCACCGCAGTCGAGTTCGTCGATCTCCCCGGGCGGACATCCGGAGATCCGTTGCGATCGGTAGGGGCGGAGTCGAGCCTGCGGATCGCCCGGCCGCAGCGGACTGCGGTGCGCAAGGCGCATCGGCATCCCCACAGCGAGGAAGTGATCTACGTTCGGGGCGGCACCGGTGCCGTCTACATCGAGGGGACTTTCCACCGTATCGGGCCGGGCGACACTATTCACATCCCCCGCGGCGCGGCCCACGCCACCGTGCCGGACAAAGCGGAAGAGATGGAGCTGATCTGCTTCTTTCCCCACCCCCTGCTCCCCGAGAACATCGAAGAAACCGAGATCGACGTGATGGAGGAGATGACCGATGACTGACAAGGTGCGCTTGGCCCCTATAGGGCTGGGACGATGGGCTCGAGTCCTGGCGCGCGGCGCCCAGCGCGGCGACGTCATCGAACTGGCGTCGTGCTTCAGCCGGTCCACAGAGAAGCGGGCGGCCTTCCAAGATGAGTTCGCAGTACCAAAAGCGGCGGCGACCCTCGACGAGTTGCTCGCCGACGCCGATATCGAAGGGGTGATCATCACCACCCCCAACGACACCCACCGCGACCTCATCGTGGCGGCGCTGGAGGCGGGGAAAGCGGTCTACACGGACAAGCCGATCGCCCACACGCTCGAGCACGCGCTCGACGTCCGCAACGCCGTAGAGCGGACCGGCGGCGTCTTCGCGGTCGGACACAGCGCTCGCCGCTTGTCGGGCTGCCGAGTCATGAAGCAGTGGATCGACGACGGCAGCCTGGGCGGGGTCTCTCTCGCCGAAGCCAACTTCTCCAACGAGCGCGGGCTCGAGCTAACCACTGAGACGTGGCGGTGGTATGCCGACAAGAGCCCCGGGGGCACGTTCATCCAGCTCGGCGTCCACCACGCCGACAACCTGCAGTACCTGCTCGGCCCGGTCGGCCAAGTCAGCGCCCACGCCCGCAAGCTGTACACCAAGTCGGAGGTGCCCGACGCGGTGATGGCGATCCTCGAGTTCGAATCTGGAGCCCTGGGATACATCGGGTGCGGCTGGGCGTCTCCGGGGATCTACCAACTGCGCCTGCAGGGAACCAAAGCCAACTTGATGTACGACCTCGACTTCACCCACTGGGACGAGTCCCATCAAGCCGACGAGTGGAGCAGTCTGGTGTCGCAGGGTTACGGAGATATGACCCGCAAGGACGTTCAGCTGCCGGCCACCGACATGTTCCGCGAGCAGCTCGACGAGTTCGCGCTCGCCATCCGTGGCAAGGCGACGGTGGAGGTCGGTATCGACGAAGCCATCCGGGCGCTGGCAGTCGTGCGCGCCGCCCTCGAGTCTTCAGCTCAGAACGGCAAGGCGGTGGAGCTCAAGCCGCTCCTGGAGGGTGTCGGCGTCTCGCCGTGAAGGACGGCGCTACGCGATGAAAGACGGTCGGCCGAAGTTCTCCTTCAAGACTGCGCCGATCGACGTCTCGTGGGTGCAGCTCTCTCAGATGTGGCGTGCCGCCGACGAGGATGGTTTCTTTGCGGCCGGTTGGCTGCTCGACCACTTCTACCCGTCGCGGGGGCCGATCAGGCCGACATGGGAGGCATGGACCCTGCTGGCGTCGCTGGCGGCTGTGACCTCTCGGCTGCGGCTCGGCGTCATGGTCAGTTCGAACACGGTCCGTCACCCAGCGCTGCTGGCGCACATGGCGGCATCCGTTGACGAGATCTCGAATGGGCGTCTCGAGATCGGGCTCGGCGCCGGATGGAACCAGGCTGAGCACGATGCGTTCGGGATCGACCTTGGCGACGCGCCCACCCGGTGGGGGCGATTCGCCGAGGCCCTCGAGATCATCGATGGGCTGCTCACGCAAGAGTCATATAGCTTCTCGGGCGATCACTTCGAGCTCAGCGATGCTCGGCTCCTGCACCAGACCGTTCAGCAGCCCCGGCCGCCCTTTGTGATTGGGGGGATCGGGCCTCAGCGCACCCTTCCCCTCGTGGCGAGATGGGCAGACCATTGGAACTACTTCAATCCGGGCGAACCGCCTGAGGTGCTGGCGGAGTACAGGACGCGCCTCGAGGACCTGTGCACTGCGGCAGGTCGGGACCCGAACGAAATCGAGGTCTCGGCGCAGATGCGGATGCCGGACAGTCGTGAAGAGCTCACCAACCTGGCAGGCGGGTTTCTGGCGGCAGGCGCCGACCACATCGTGGTGACGGCGTTTGCGCCGTTCGACGACGAGACGGTTCCGCGCATTGCCGAGGCACTCGCGCCGCTGGCGTGATCGGAGGCGCTTTCAGGGCGGTCACTCGGTGCTGCGCAAGGTGGGCTTGTGGTGAGGTGGGTCGGTTTGCAGCGAAGGCGATGGTGGTGCCGGGTCCGGTTGCGTGTCTAGTGGCGGCGTCTGTTGGTACCCCCGGTTGGGGGCGTGGTTGCTGGGGCAATCCCGTACGAGTTTGCCCCACAAACGTCGGTAACAGACCGCCGCAGGCGGTTGGCGAGGGGGTGCCAGCAGGGGCGGGGGACTGTGGCGTGCTTGCGACGGTATCCCTCCTCCAGCGAATGGAGTGAGCGTTGGGGCGAGTTTGTGGAACAAACTCGAAGCAGTTTGCTCTGCAAACTGCCGGAGGCTGGGCCGCTGCGGAGCAGCGGGTCGGAGGGGGAAGCTGAGGCGCGGGTGTGGCCTTTCGTTCGCACCGAAATCCCGCAACATTTCTTTGCTCAAGTGTATCTAACCAATCTTTCTTGTCACATTTGTCCGTTACTATGTTTTCATGTTGTCCACTACGACAATCGATGTGGATCGGGTCACTGAGTCGTTCCAAACGGTCGACCAGATGGAAACCGAGTTGCAGCGTCTCGAAGGTCTCGTCTCTCGTACCCGGGCCCGCCAGGTCGAGATCCTTGCCGCAATTGATCATCTACAAGTTCCCGCCTGGGACGGCTGCCGTTCCTTGCAGGAGTGGATCGCGGGCCGCCTCGACATCCAACCGCGCAACGCCTCCGATCTGGCTGTTCTGGCCAAGTCGGGTTCGGTGGAGGTTCACGATTCCCTCCGTGCCGGCGTGGCGTCGACGGACCGAGCTGCGGGTATGGCACGGCTAGAGAACGCGGGTGCTTCGGACGTCGTGCTGGAGCGCGCCGCTGGGTTGTCGCTAGGGCAGCTGGGTCAGTTGATGGCCCGGCACCGCCGCACGACGCCTGTCGACGAGACGACGGCATTCAAGGCGCGCCGGTTGTGGTTCCAACCCAACCTCGGGAGCACGCTGGCTACTGGATCGTTCGTGATGACCGGAGCCGACATGGAGGCAGTCCTGACTGCTCTCGATAGGCGTGTCGACGAGATCGTCGATCCCGGCGATGAGCACCGCCCCCGCCTCGAACAACGCAGGGTCGATGCGCTGGTTTCTCTGGCGTTGGATGACGTGGCGCCAGTCGTATCAGATGGGTCGGCACCGCGGCGGCTTCCCGCTCACATCTTCGTCGACGCCACAGAGTGTCAACGCACCCGTGGCGAGGCGGGGGCCACCACACGCTCCGGAATCAAGGTCGGTCCAAACACGCTCGAAGAGATCCTCTGCGTCGGGGACACCCGAACCACCCTCGTCGACGTGAACGGCTTGAAGGCTGTCCCTACTGATGGCGACCGTCTCCCGCACCGCATCCGGGATTACGTGTTCTTCCGAGACGGAGGTTGCCAAGCCGACGGATGCACTTCCCGTTACCGGCTAGAACCGCACCACATCGTCCACCAAGCCAACGGCGGCGACCACGACCCAGACGGCCTCGTGCTCATGTGTTGGTTCCACCACCATGTCGTCGTCCACCAATACGGATTCCGGATCGACCCCCATTCGCCACCCGGCCGAAGACGCTTCCTCGCCCCCGGCGCCACCCGAGCCCCACCCGACGGGTAGAGCCCGCAGGTCGGCGGCCAAGCCAACCACCACCCTCTCCCAAACCAACCGAGTATCCGGCAGCAGTGCCGGCACAGAGGCGCGCCCGCAACGATCCGGGGAGCATTGCGCTAGTGCGGCTAGCGCAGATTGAAGCTCGTATGTTTGTCAAGGGGTTTCTTGCTGGGCGCGGTTTGGGCGCGTTGAGTTGGCCGGCGGGTGCCGGGTGGTTGTCCGGAGTGGCTTCAGTGGACACGACAGGGAAGAGCCACCCACGCGTTGGTGGGGGGCACGCTCGTTGGAGGTCACACTGGGGCCGGTCCGGCTGTGTCAGGGTGGTCGGGGCCGGCAGGTCATTCGTTGCACAACCCGCAGGTGTGAGCCGGTTCTATCGGGCCAGAACCCCGACCGGGGGAGCTCAGGTGGGTCGGGGGAGGTGTTTGAAGACCTCACGGGCGACGTAGCGTTTCAGGATGCGGGCGATCTCGCCCATGGTTTTGCCCTCGGCGAGTCGCCTGGCGACGTAGTCGCGGGTTTCTTGGTGGTGTTTCATGCGGGTGAGCACGATGTGGAACAGCGCCGAGTTGGCTTGCCGGTTACCGCCCCGGTTCAGTCGATGCCGGACGGTCTTCCCCGATGATGCCGGGATAGGGGCGACCCCGCACAGGTGAGCGAAGGCGGCTTCGGATCGGATCCGTTGCGGGTTGTCGCCAACTGCGACCAATAGCTTGGCCGCAGTGGTGTGTCCGACGCCGTAGACCTCGAGGAGGCCGGGTGCGGTGTGCCGGAGTAAGGGACACAGCTGGCGGTCGATGCCTTTGGTCTCTTGGCGCAGGTACTGCACTCGTTTCCCCAGAGGGCGGATTGTGGCCAGGGTGATGTAGCGGACCTGGTCGTCACCGTCGCGGGGTTTGAGGGCGGCGGCTTTGTTCGCCACTGCAATAGCGGTGAGTCCAGTGAACTTGGCTCGGATCTGTGGTGAAGCGGTGAAGATCACGTGGCGGAGCTGGTTGAGTGTCTCGATACGGGTATCGATGGCAGACCGGCGGGTAATCATCAACACCCGGATCGCTTCAACGTTGCCGTCGCGGGTCTTCGGCAACCCCGACGCGGTTCCCGATAGCGCCGCTCGGGCCGCGGCTACTGCATCGACCGGGTCCGACCTTGCCCTTACGATGGCGTGTCTGGCGGTTCGGTCGATCGACTTCAACGACTGAGATACCGGCTCGGGTTAGGTAGCGGGCCAGTCCAACCCCGTAGGAGCCGGTGCCCTCAACGCCGACCAGCGCCAGCTCGCCATGAGAGCCGAGCCATGACACCAACCGGCGATACCCCGCCTGGGTCGTTGCGAACGATTCAATACCAACCACACCTCCAACATGGTTGATCACAGCAGCCACATGGACATCGGCATGGGTATCGACACCGCCGATCACTGCCTCCGGGTTGGTTCCTACGATGGTCATTGCCATCCCTCCTCACTAGCGGATAGGGGTGGCACGCACTTGCCGGGAGGGTGGACCAGAGACCACCGGGCCTGGCGTTAACAGGACCGGTGACAGTCTCCCGCCCGACCGGTGAGTGCCGTTCCCGGGGCCCGCCGGCGAGTCATTCGAAAGACAACCCCAACCATCGAGGCGTCAGCCGGTTCGTGAGCCAAGCCAACCCCAGGAACAAACCAACCGTAGATCCCAGCCGAGGGTGACAGCCACTCACCACGATCAGCGCACCCCAACACCCTCCCTGCCGGATCGGCTCGGCAGATGGTGCGCGAGATTGCTCGTCGTGGTGGGTGATCTGGGCGTGTGGCCAGCGGGCCGCAGATCGGGCCCCAGGCCAATGGCAGCACGGCCTAACGTACCGGGGTAGCGAACCAGGAGCCGGATGACGGACTATGCAGATCTCTTCAGGCAGAGTTACAGCACATCACTCTTGGCAGACTCGGCGTTTCGGACGGGAATCGCCCTCGGTCTTCCCGCACCGGGCCTCCATCCGCTGGATCGAGCCAGCAAGCTGGCTGGTCCGGCGGTCACCGTAAACGCCCAAACCGACTTGGTCTCGATCTTGGACGCGGTGCACCAGGCCGAGCCCGGTGACGTTGTCGTGATCTCCAACCAGAGTGTTCCAGCAGCTCTGATGGGCGATCTGATCGGAACTGAAGCGGTTCGCAAAGGGCTCGCCGGGTTCGTGGTCGATGGCCTGGTGCGCGATACGGTCGCACTGACTGCCATGGGACTTCCCGTCTTCTGTCGGGGTTCCCACCCGGCCGGTCCCCTCAAAGTGTCCGCCGAGCTAAGGGGCATCGGTGAGGTCGGCGGGGATATTTCCGTGGGTGGAGCCACCGTAAGTCCGGGGATGTGGATCTTCGGAGATGCGGACGGGGTGATCATCCTTGGCGAGAACGGTCTGGATCAGATCGTTGAGGCTGCTGAGGCCGCCCGCCAGCAAGAGGAGGCGTTGGCCCAGGAGATCGCGTCGGGCACAGCTCTGGGCGAGGCCTTCGAGCTGGATGAATTCCTCTCGCAACGACGCTCCGATCCTAAGGCCAACTTCAACGCCCACCTGACGAGGATCAATCGCGCCATCTGACGGGCACTGCTCAGCCAAGAAACCAACAAGGCGATGCGTGAGGCGATCAGCGTGTACCACTCGGCCGGCTACGAAGAGGTAGCCCCGTTCAACGACGAGCCGTTCGCCCACTATTGGGTCGAGAAGCGACTTCGCCAACAGCAACGGCATGCGGTGGCCCCGTAGAAACCATCCCGGTCAGACACCGGCCGCACCGATCACCAAATACGGCGCAGTAACGAACATTCCGCCAGGTGTCCGATAACGGCACTGCGGTGTGCGGTTACGCCTCAGCGAGCTACCGGCTCGGCGACTCCGAAAAACAGCTCGCGTAACCGATCCACGTGGGACTCCGCAAGCGCCGGGCCGAGGATGGATGCGATGTTGTCGTGCAGATGGCTGAGGTTGGCAGTGCCGGTGAGCACCGTGGTCATTTCCGGCGGGGCCGCGGCAAACCGGTACGCGGCGTCGGCGAGGGAGCGAACGTCACCAGATATCAGCCACCTGAGGCCGTCTTCCGGCGAATCGACGAGGCCACGGTCCGCCCAATCCTGCAAGAGCGCGTCCACCTGTTCGTGGCTGCTGAGCTGCCGACCCACGGCGATCATGCCGACCACTCCCACCTCGGCTGCGGCGGCCGCCGGCAGGAGCTCGTCTGCGGCCGTCTGATTCAGCAGGTTGTAGACGACCATCACAACGTCGAAGCGTCCATCCGCGACCGCTCGGCTCAGGCTCACGTGGGTCGGATCGAAGACCGGCGACTCAGTCATGCCGAGGTGGCGGATCAGGCCCTTGTCCCGAAGCCGTTCCATCTCGGGCATGAGCTGATCGAGCGCTGCCTCGTACCGATCCGGGGTCACGCTGTGCAGGAAGAGAACGTCGATGTGGTCGGTGGCGAGGCGCCGCAAGCTCGACTCCACCGACTCGGCGAGTTCCGCCGCATCGGGAATGGGGCCTTCATAACCCGGGTGGAACTTGGTCGTGACCAGGTACCGGTCCCTGTGCACCGCACGCAGCGCCTCTCCAAGGACCACTTCGCTCTCCATGTACCTGGGTGACGTGTCGAACAGGTTCACTCCGAGGTCGAGAGCACCGTGAACCAGCGCGATCATGTCGTCGCGGTCTGCACCGCGTTTCTGGCCCATGCGGTTGGGGCCGCCGGTGCCGAGAGACAGGCGGGACACCTCGAGCTCGGTGCGGCCGAGCCGGCGGTACTGCATCTCCATCGTGCCGTCGGCCGCTAGCCGAGCTTGTCCCGGATCCAGGCAAACGATGCCGGCGCCCATTCCCGGTAGTACTTGAACGCACAGTGGCCGGCGTCGGGATAGATCCGGGCCTCGCGGCCGGTGACCGGGCCGTGCTCGAGCATGAAGTAGATGTTGCCGACGGGCGCCAGATGATCGAGCTTGCCGTTGATCATGAGGATCGGCTGTGTGATGTTGTCCAGGATGCCCAACTCCGACAGCGCCCACTTCGAGAAGATCTCCTCTTCCCGCTCTCGCGACCACGTGGGGAACGAAGGAGGCCCCCCGGGCTCACCAAAGACGAAGGTGGCGCGCTTGTTGCGCGCCGCAATGAAGGCGTCGAGCTCTACTTCCGTCATGCGGTAGCCGAAGGGATGCCCGGCGATGGCCACCACCGCCTTGACCATCTCCGCGTACTCCCCGGCCAGCTGCATCACCGAGTAGCCCCCGCGGCTGATGCCGAAGGCGGCGATCCGGTCTCGGTCCACCTCGGGTCGGGCGGCCAGGAAGTCGATGGCGGCGATCCAGGCCTTGACGGAGGCGGGGTCCCAGGGGAAGGGGTTCTCCCCGGTGCCCGGTCCGTCCATGACGAGTGAAGCCAGACCCTCGTCCAGCGCCATCTCCCCCGCCCAGCCGCGATCCTCCTTGAACACGTCGGCGCCGCACATGATCAGCACAGCCGGCGCAGGCTCGTCGGCGCCGGCGCCGGCGGGTGCCCGGAAATGGGCCCTCACGTTCTGGCCATCGCACTCGACTTCGACGATCTCGAGCGGAGGGTCGAGATGCTGGCAGGCTTTGCGATAGGCCCGGGCACAGTCGGCGCTCACCGCTGCCTTGGCGGGCGTTATCTCACCCGGAAACCGCCCAATGGCGTAGTAGGTCTTGGCCTGGAGGTACGCACGCCGGGCGCCCTCGTAGTCCCCGGCCGCCTCCAGCCGGTCCCCTACGGCCTCGTGGCGCTCTCCAGCCGCTTTCCACACCGGGATCCACTTGTCCTCGGTGGTGCTCTCCAACTGGGCGACGATCGATTCCAGCTCGCTCAAGTCGTCGATCATCGACAGCCAGCGGCGATAGAAGCCGCCATGCTCGACGACGAACGGGTCCTCGCTGGGAGCGAAACCGAGAGTTGCAGTCATTAGATTCCTCTGCGCTGGATCCCGGGGAGGCTACCGCCGTGGCAATGACTGCGCTCGACCCGAACGACTTTCGGGAGAAATACCAGGCTTGGCTGGAGCGCATCGCGGCGAGCCATGGAGCCACCAACCATCGGGTGAACGATCAGCCGGTATTCACGCCTTTGGGAAAGCCGCTCAGCGAATCACGCGTCGCCCTCGTGACGACGGCCGGCGCCCACCTCGCCGACCAGGAGCCGTTTCACACTGCCACGATCGCCGGCGATGCCAGCTTTCGCGTGATTCCCGACGACGTCGACCTGACCAGTTTGCGCTTTGCGCACACCCACTACGACACGAGTAGCGCCGCCCAGGATCCGAACGTCGTGCTGCCGATCGCTCGGCTCGCCGAGATCGTCACCAGCCGGCGACTCGGCGCCTCCTCCCCCATCCACATCGGCATGATGGGTTTCAACCCCGACCCGACTCCGATTGCGGACGAGACCGGTCCGGCCGTGGCGGCAGAGCTGCAGACGGCCGAGGTGGACGTGGCGATTCTCGCTCCTGGCTGACCAATGTGTCACCGGTCGGTCGGGCTGGTGCAGGGTGCCATCGAAAGAGTCGGCATCGCCACCGTGAGCCTGACGCTGCGTCCGGAGATCACCCTGTTCATGAACGTTTCGCGTGCCGCCTACGTGCGCTTCCCGCTGGGGAACCCGTTCGGCGAGCCCCATCAGCCGGCCCAGCACCACCTGGTGCTCGAGGATCTGCTTCAGCTGCTGGAGACGGCGGCGGCACCTACCGTGATCGAACTTCCCTACCGTTGGCGACGCTGGAAGAAATGGCTGTGAGCAAATACGAACAGGTCAAGGCCCGCACCGAACCGGTGGAGGCTGCCTTCTATGAGCTGCTCGAGCGGATCGACGAATATCGGGAGCTGCTGGGCCGCCTGATCGACGAGGAAGCGGCCAGTGACGACCCGAATCATGCGCTCGTCAAGCGCTTCCGTCAGTTCATCGGCAAGGCGGAGACGATGACCCGGCTGCTGGAAGACGAAGTGCTCACCGAGATGCTGTGGCTGATCGACCGGCTGCACGCAGTCAAGGACACGGAGGAAGGCACGTTCATCTGATAGCAGTCGGCTCCAATACGGTCAGCGGCCCAGCAGTTTCCGGGCGGTGCCGGCGACGATCCACTCGCGCTCCTCTGCGGTGAGACCCGGGACCGCGTCCACCGTGCCGATCGGATCGGGATCGCCGGCCTCGAAGGGATAGTCGGTACCGAGGGTGATCCGGTCCGCTCCCACCAGGTCGATCAGATAGCGCAGCGCCAACGGGTTGTGCACGATCGTGTCGAAGTACAGCCGCTTGATCGTCTCGATCGGCGCCGTTTCCAGGTCGGTGGCTGCCAGCGCCGGCTTAGCGGTCCATCCACGCTGCATACGACCCACCTGATAGGGCAGGAAACCACCGCCGTGCACCACACATACGCGCAGATCGGGATGGCGATCGAAAAGGCCGGCCATGATCAGGCGGGCGATGGCGATGGTCGTCTCCGCCGGTCGGCCGACCATGTTGTCCAGGAAGTGCTGCTTCAGATCGATGCCGGGAAGCGGATCCATGGGATGCAGCAACACCAGGCTGCCCAGCTCCGCCGCCGCGGCCCAAAACGGCTCCAGTTCGGCGGCCACCAGATCGACTCCGGCCACGGTCGTGGCGATCTCGATGCCGACCATCCCCAGTTCAGTGGTGGCGTGCCGCAGCTCTGCGGCCGCCATCTGCGGCTCCTGCAGAGGAACGGTGGCCAGCGCCAAGAAACGGTCTGGATGGCGAGCGGCCTCGGCGGCCAGCGCCTCGTTGACCCGACGCGACCAGCGCTCTCCGTGGGCAGCATCCAGCCCGTAGGCGGTGAGGTTCACCCAGCTCGACAACACCTGGATCTCGATGCCGGCCGCGTCCATAGCCGCCAGCCGGGCGGGAGAATCGACCAGGTCGTCGCGGATTGCCATCGTCGGCTTGCCGCCCGCGATCACCGCCCGCCGATCGTCCGTCAGCTCGATGTCGAAGTCGGCTCCGTCCGTAGCCAATGCATCGAGCAGCTCGGCAGGCACGCAATGAGCGTGGACGTCGATGCTCATAACGCGGCTTCCACCATGCGGGCGCGCAGCGCGGCGGCTGGTTCGAGTATGTAGACCCCACCGGTGACGCGATCTGAGATGTAGACGAGATGGTCTTCGCCGACCCACACATCGTTTATCTGAATGGCTTGCTGACCGGGGGGACACTGCGGAACGTACGCGGCGATCTCCTGCGGGGAGCTGGGGTCCGCCAGGTCGTACACGCGCAGGCCGGCGTTGAAATACGTCACGAACATCAACTCCTCGCTGCGGTAGCTGTCGGGGCGGTTCTCGTGGAGGCAGTGGGCCCCAAAGCGTAGGCCGCGGTCGCAGAAGTCGCCCTCCGGCTCCGGGCAGATGGCGAGGACATGCGGATCGCGCTCATCACTGACATCGACCACCCGAACCATGTGAGGCGGACCTTCACACCCGTCCGTGGTCGCCTCGTCGGTGACCACGACCAGATCGCGGCCAGGCAACGGAAGGCAGGTGTGGGTCTCGCCGCCCTCGTCCCAGTTGAGATGCGAGATGACCGTCGGCGCGCTGAGATCGGAGATGTTCAAGATCACCATGCCGCCGTCCCAGAAACCGAGGTAAGCCCGCTCCCCCTGCACCATGGCATGGTGCGTGTTCCAATTCTGACCCGGCGGCCAGTCGGGCACCTCCCCGCCCGCAACCCACTGCCCGGGCCACCACCAGCGACCGACTTCGACCGGAGCCGCCGGATCGTCGAGATCGACGATCACCCAGATCCGGTCATCGAATCCATCGGGAGCTGCCGACAAGTAGGCGTAGCGTCCGCCCTCGTAGACGATCCGATGCACCCCCCGCCCAGTGGATTCCCAGAACCCGACCTGCCTGGGGGCGAACGGATCGGAGAGATCGTATACGGCCATGCCCGCCGACCAAGGATCGTCGCTGCGAAACCGCTCATGGTTGGTCAACAGGAGCCCGTCGGCCACCTGCACCTTGTGAGTGTGACTGTGAGCGGGAGCCGGCCACTGGTGGACCAGCTTGGGACTCGTGACGTCGGAGACGTCGAGAATCGACGTCCCCATCCCGGACGGCCCGAAGTGGCCGACATACAGGGCGTCGCCGGCGCGCATCAGTTGCATACCGTCGCCGTAGCCGCCCAGATCCGAGTGGCCGATTAGCTGAAATCCGCGTGCTTCCTCATCGTGCATGCCGGTTTGCTACCACATCGGTAAGGTCCGCGTCCATGAGGATGCGTGCAATTCAGCTGGATGAGTTCGGTGGTCAGCTGCAGCTGCGCCAGATCCCGGTGCCGGAACCGGCCATGGGTCAAGTCCTGCTGCGGGTCCGAGCGTGTGCCGTGGACCAGTTCGATCTGGCCATCCGGGAGGGGCGGTGGAGCCATGCCGTGCTGCCACTCATCATCGGACACGAGATCGCCGGGGAGGTGGTCTCCAGTGGCGCAGCCGTCACTGGTTGGGCGCCGGGCGATCGGGTGGCGGCCTCGCTGTATCTCGTATGCGGCCACTGTCGCCACTGCCGGTCCGGCCGGGAGACGATCTGTGAGAACTTCGGCGGTCACGTCGGTGTCAGCATTCCCGGCGGCTACGCCGAGTATGTGGCGCTCCCCGCTCGCAACCTGGTCGCGATTCCCCCGGCCCTGGGTTTCCCCGAGGCGTCGGTCATCGCCAACGCGATTGGCACGCCCTACCACGCCCTCACGAAGCGGATGCGGCTCCGGCCCGGGGAGCGGGTGATGGTCACAGGAGCCGGCGGCGGCGTCGGCATCCACGCCGTGCAGCTCGCCTCGATGATGGGGGCCCGGGTGCTGGCGGCCGACATCTCAGCCGCCAAGCTGGACGCAGCTGCCGCCTATGGGGCCGAGCTCACCGTCAACCCGGAAGAGGAGGACCTGGCGGCAGTCGCCCGCAGCTGGACCGACGGTAGGGGCCTCGACGGCATCCTCGAGCTGGTCGGCCCGGCGACGATGCCGGCCGGGTTGGCGGCGCTGGCGAAGGGGGGAAGGATGGTGGTGGTCGGATCACACACCGGTACCGAGCTGACCATCTCGCCGCATGCCTTCTATCAGAACGAGCTCGAGTTGCTCGGCGCGCGCAACGTCTCCGTCGGAGAGCTCGCTGAGGTGGTCGACCTGGTGGCCGCAGGCAAGATCCGGCCGGTGGTCAGCGGGACCTATCCGCTTGAACAGGTCGAGGAGCTCCACGAGCGGGTGCGCGCCCGCGCAGTCATCGGCCGCGAAGTGCTGGTCCCCTAGCCGATCCTGCCGCGCGATCAGTCGCTGGTCGTGCTGGGCCCGCTGACGACGTGCGCTACGCCGGCTCGGTCGATGGCCGCCTGGAGTTGACCCTGCTGCGAAGCAAGCGTGCGCAGCCAACGCTGCCCGCCAAACGTGAACCCGACCCAGTAACCCAGCTCGACGAGCTCGGGCTCGGTGAACTCGGCGCGCAGGTCCTCCCACATCGCCGCGTCCGCTTCGTCCGGATTCCACATGATGGCGTCT
>JBFGLM010000077.1:0-17359 GCA_041576165.1 Acidimicrobiia bacterium | reverse complement strand
TCGTTTCGTTGGCGATGTTGTTCTCGACGTACTCGACGGCCAGGCTGAGTCGGCCGGCTGCTGTGACGGCACCGACTACGAGGTTGACGTTGCCGAGGGGGAAGGCGCCGCCGGGCTTCATGATCATGCGCTCGAGCTCGAGGTGCCCGTAGTCGGTCGGGAAGTCCAGTCGCGTGAGGTTGGTGATGGCTGTTCCCATAAAGACTCGGTCGGGTGATTCCATCTTGTCTCGCTTGAGGATGCCTTGGACGACGTCCTTGCGTTGGCTGAACGCACGGAGCTTGCCGGATCCGGCGGCTTGCTCTGGGACCAGGCTGCCCAGCTTCTTGAAGTTGATGGCGTCAAGAATCGAAGGCGATAGCAGGCTCCAGGTCAAGGGCTCCTTGAAAAGGATCTCGTCGGTAAACCCTTCCTGAAGCTTGTAGTGCAGCTCACGCGCGTTGTCCCAGAAGCTCATCTTGGGGTCGTGCTTGTAGCTGTGGGTGGCTACGCCGGCGTAGAAGCCCATCCCTTCCCCGGCAGGTTGCCGCAGCCGACCGCGCAGATCGGCGGCAACACCTAGATTCGGTTCGTAACGCTCATCACCCAGGACGATTGACTGGGCGGCGGCAAACGCTGCGGTGAGCGCCGTGTTGACCGTCACCTGCTCCCGGCGGCAACGCTCCACCAGCGCGGTAGTTTCCGTTTGCGAGAGCTCGATCGACACGAGCTCGTGTTGGTACTCCTCCCAATACGCTTCGGTCAGTAGCTCGTAGTCCTGTTGCTTGAAATAGACGGGGTCGGCTTCCCACTTCCGGTTGATCCGTCGGATGGCGTATTTGACCAGAGCGTTCAGGGACAGACCATCGGGCATCGTCTCGGGACTGATCGGCGCTGGACTGGGCAGGACCGTCACGTTTCGCGTGGGATCACCGAGATGCTCCAGGAGGTCGCGGACCAGGTAGGCCAGCGACATCCCGTCACAAAGGATGTGATGGCAAAGGACTATCAGCTCGGATATCTCATCCGACTGGACCAGGATGAACCGTATCGGTGTCTGCTTCTCAAAATCGAAGGGGACTTTGGCGGTCTCTCGGACCACTGGAATCCATTGGTCTGGCGAATGGCGGGGGATCACCTCGATCGGGATCGCTGCCGCCCCCTCGGTGGTCAGCCACGGGTTATGCCCCGCATCGTCATCGAGCCGCACCCGCAGGTTCGTGTGGCGCTGCCGGACCTTGTCCACTGCGGCTTGTAGCGCTTCCTCGGTCACTTCACCCTTGATCCTGGCGACCATCGTGACCAGAGAGAATGGGGAACGGGTGAAGAGGCGCTCCATCGCCGTGGTCTGCCGCCTGTAGATGTCTGCGGTCATGAGTCTGTGGGCCTTTCTGCCGCCGCCGGCGACACGGATGCTTGGTTGTCGGCCGGGTCGGGCACGTAGGTCTCGAATCGGCGGACCTCGATACCGAGGTTCCAAAGCCGGTTGAGGATGCCGCGCAGCTGCGACTCGTCGACGAACGGCCCCTCGAGCGTCGACCCGCAGGCTGATTGCCCGAGTTCGATCTCGCCAGCGCCGGCGACGAATCGCTCATCGAGTTGGCCGGCGACCCAGATCCGAAACCGTCTCGGGCCAGGCGACGCGCCTTGAGTGTCCGTGTCCATGTTCCACATGGTCCGCCGGGGCGGGGTGGGTCGTCACCCCCCACGAGACGAAACCCCCTCGGGGGATTCACAGGACGGGAACTCGAGAGCATCGGCGGCCGCGATCTCCGCAGCCGTACTTTGCACTTGGACGTCCGGCAACCGACATGGGCTGACGAGGAGCCATGACGAGCGTCGGGCCCGACTGATCGAGTGGGTAACCCCCCAGGGTGGTTTCCTGTCGTGGGGGCAGACAGACCCCCCTGACGTAACGGAACCTGGACCTCGCACGGCGAACAGGTCGACGCACCGTAGGAGAGGAATGCCCATGACCACATACCCCACTGGAGGGACAGACTCGCTTGAGGCGGGGCCACGGGCTCAACGCCGGCGTGGGTTGACGCCAGCACGTGTCGTTGCCCTGGTGGTGATGGGTCTACTCCTGGTCGGACTTCTGTTTCTGCGGTTCGCCGGCGAGGACACGGTGGAGGTGCCTGTGGGCGCCCAGGCCGGTGATCTGACCCTCGAACCATGCACCTACCAGGGCTACGACGCAGACTGCGGCACCCTGGTCGTGCCGGAGAACCGTGCCGACCCAGGGTCGAGGCTCATCGCTCTGCCATTGACACGGGTCGAGGCTGCTGGTCCCGAAACAGGCCTGCCAGTCTTCCACCTCGAGGGCGGGCCGGGCATCACCAACATGGCCTTCGCCCATGTCGACTCGCTGGTCGATACCCATGACGTCGTACTTGTCGGGTACCGCGGTGTCGAGGGCTCCTCCGTGCTCGATTGCCCCGAAGTGACCGCTGCGCTGAAGCGATCGGGTGATCTCCTGGATGAGGCGACGCATCGCCGCCATGGTGATGCCTTTGCCGAATGCGCTCAGCGCTTCGCCGAGGACGGGGTGGATATCGACGGGTACACCCTCGTTGATCGGGTTCAGGACATGGAGGCTGCGAGGACTGCTCTGGGCTATGACCGGATCAACCTCCTGGGCGAAAGCGTCGGTACACGGATCGCGTTGATCTACTCGTGGATGTTCCCGGAGAGTCTGCACCGGTCCGTGCTCGTCGCCGTCAACCCTCCCGGTGGGTTCCTCTGGGATGGTCACATCACTGACGCCCAACTCGACTATTACGCCGGGCTCTGCGCCGCAGATGCGGGCTGCACGAGCCGGACCAATGACTTGGTGGCCGCGATACGGGACACAGCGAACGACATGCCGAGCCGCTGGCTGTTCCTACCCATCAAGGAGGGCAGCGTTCGGGTTGGTTCGATGTTCTCGCTGCACGAAACCACAACTGCCGCAGAGCCACTGTCAGCCCCGAACGCCCTCGACTCGTGGCTCAACGCTGCCAATGGTGACCCAAGCGGGTTCTGGTTCTACTCGTTCATGGCCGATCTCGCCTTCCCTGAAGCGTTCGTGTGGGGTGAACAGGCGTCGGTCGGCATGATCGATGCTGCATTCGCCAACCAGTACTACGAGGCCGCCGGCAGCCGGGGATCAAGCCTTGCCAAGGCTGGCACGGACTTCATCTGGGCCGGCGGCCGCCTCACGACGTCGTGGCCCGACAGCCCCAACGACGACGACTACCGCGAGGTCCGGGTCAGCGACGTCGAGACCCTCATGGTCAGCGGCACCGTGGACTTCTCAACGCCGGTGGAAGCCGCCACGGCTCTGCTGCCGTTCCTGGCCAAAGGGCAACACGTGATCCTGCCCGAGTTCGGGCACACGACCGACTTCTGGGACTACCAACCCGAGGCCGCGCAGCAGCTCCTGAACACGTTCTACGCCACCGGCGTGGCCGACGACTCCGGCTACACCTACCAGACCATGGACTTCCAACCGAACACCACTCACTCCGCATTGGCGTGGGGTCTCGTCGGCACGATGGTCGGGCTCGCAATCCTGATGCTGGCTTCGCTGTGGTGGATGCCGTTCCGGGTACGAAGGCGTGGTGCGTTCTCACCTGTCGGCGGCGCCATGATGCGATCCCTGTACCCAATCGTTCTGGGCCTCGGAGGCTGGTTCCTCGCCCTGCTGATCGTGATGACGCTGTTCCCCTCGATGTACGTCGGAGACATGTGGCTCGCGGTTATCCCGATTGGGGTGCCGATCGGTATCGGGATCTACTGGGCGTGGGTCCACCGGGACTGGCCCACCGACACCAAGCGATTCGGCTTCTGGATCTCGCTGGGCGGCGGCCTCGTCGGCGCCTGGTTCGGGTTTACCACTACGCCCGGCCTCCTGGCACTCATCACCGCGATCATCGGAGCCGCAATAGGAGCCAACCTCGCCCTGGTCCTGTTCGACATGAGATCGCCTCGGGTACCTCGGACCCGAAGGCCAGTTGCGGCGGAACGCAGCTTGGAGGCCGTGAGATGACGCCGGCAAGCGTCGAGATATCAGGTCGAGGATGAGGAGAGCCGGCGATGGCTAGACACCAGTACTCGAAGTGGGACCTCCAGCACCACGCAGTGCCCGCAAGGTATGTCAAAGCGCTATCCGAGCGAGGTATTACGGGGATCGACGGGGTTCAGTTTCCGAAATGGTCGGCCAAGAAGTCGCTTCGCATGATGAGTCAATGGAACGTGGAGCGAGCGGTGCTGTCGGTGTCCTGCCCGGGTGTTCATTTCGGCGATGACGCCGCAGCCCGTGACCTAGCGCGGTCCTGCAACGACGAGCTCATGGCTCATATGGCCAGCCATCCGGATCGTTTCGGCGGATTTGCGTCGCTGCCCCTCCCAGATGTGGACGGAGCGATCGCCGAATACGACCGAGCCGTCAGAGATGGCGGCATGGACGGCGTGATCCTCATGAGCAACGTCGACGGACGGTACATCGGCGATCCGTCATATCGGCCGCTGTTCGAGCGCATGGATGAGGACCGTGCCATGGTCTTCATCCATCCGAACACGACTCCGACTCAGTCGGGCAATGGCTTTCTGAATATCTACTACTGGTGGTTCCTCGACACAACGAAGGCGATCCTCAGCTTGCTCGATTCGGGTTTCCATCGCGACTATCCGCAAATCCGATTCGTCGCCGCGCACGGCGGAGGCGTTCTGCCGGCCATCGCGGAGGTGCTAGGGCGCGAGCGACCCATCCAGGCAGCCGAACTCGACGCCTGGAAGGATCAGCTCTACCTCGACACCGCCAAATTCGTGACCGGCGACGCGATCTCCTCTCTGCTCAGGTTCACGGATCCCAGTCACGTCGTGTTCTCATCCGACTTCCCCTGGGCGGGCAAGTCGAAGATGACGTACTGGACACAGCAGTTGGACCGCAACTTCCCCGAGGCTCATCGGGAGCGGATGTACCGCAGCAATGCACAGGCGTTGTTTACAGGCGGCGCCTCTCCGGTAAGCACCGACGCCACCTCTTCCGATCCGTTGCCGCCGCTCCACCTGCACGCGATACCAGAAGCGGTCGAGGCCGACATTCGAGCGCTCGGGATCGAACCGGATCCTGGGCTTCGCTTCGACATCAGCCGGGTCAAGACCTGGAAGGAAGACCACGGAGATCTGTGTCACGTCACGCTCGACCTTCCGGAGTTGTGGCAGCTTCCCAGTGGAGATATCGACCGGCTCCTCAAACGCTACAACGCCGAGCTTGCCCGCTGCGCGGCGGACTACCCAGGCGAGTTCCTGGCCATCGGTGCGATCGATGCCAGCGACGAGGACCGAGCAATCCGGGCCATCGATCACTGTCTGACCGAGCTGGGACTCGATGGGATCTGCCTCTTCCCCAACAACGAGGGTGCACGGGACGACACCGCGTTGGGATCACATCTGGTGACTCGACTCTCTCAGGTGGAACAGCCGATCCTTATCCATCCGACAGATGCCCGCGGATTGCCCGTGGCGAACAAAACGAGCCTTGACGCAGTGTTGCTGATGGCGAAGATCCTGTACCGCGGCGAGTCCGACGAACTCGAACAGTGCACGTTCGTGGCCACCCACACACACGGCGTGCACCAGCTACTCAGCGACATCATCGGGATGCTCTACTACTTCCGCAGAGACCGCAGGCTGTTAGGCCGATTCATACTCGACTACGTCCGCAAGCGTCCGTTGCGGGGGGAGGCGTTCCTAGGGCGGGCCCTCGCCGACTGACGGGCAACGCTCGACGAAGCTGGGCTAGATGAGATCGAGGCCGCGCGCCGTCTCAACGGCGGCTGCACGCGAGGAGACGCCGAGCTTCCGATAGAGGGACTTCGTGTAGCCCTTGATGGTGTTGTGGGAGATGTAGAGCTGGTTGGCGATCTCCCGCTGAGAGAGGTCCGTCTGGAGAAGGCGAAGCGTCTCGAGCTCCCGATCGGTCAAAGGCTCGACGTACACGGACCCCGAGGAGGCCTTGACGGGTCGGCGCATCGCAAGCTTCCGCTCCATGGCGGTGACGAGTTCGGGCAGCCGTCCCGGATCCGCGGTGGCGTCGATCAGTCGTCTGGCCTCTCGCACCAATGCCCGCTTCTTGACATAGTCATCCGAGGCGTCGGCGAGCACCAAGCAGCCGTAGGCGATGAAGATGGACCAGCCAAACTCCCGCGCCATTTCCAGGCCCTTCTCGATCTGCTCGATTCCCGACTGGCGTTCCCCCCGGGCTACGAGGGTCCGCCCGATTGCATAGTGGGCCGGCATCAGGTCGGGCCACACGTAGCCATCGAAGTGGCGGGCGAGGGAGAAGGCGGCAGCAGCGGCCTCTTCGGTGGCATCCCACTCGCCGACTTCGGAGTGAGCTAGGGAGAGCAAGGCGGTGAAGCCGTGATCCGGGATCGACGCCTCAGCACGCGTCGCCACCGCCTCTCGCAGCACAGGAATGGCCTCGCGGGCCTCAAGCGTCCAGAACGAATTGAGAGCGACCAGGCCGATCGCTCCGGCACGCATAGCAGGTCGAAGCGGCCGCACCATCGTGCTGTCGGGACGTCTGAGCTCGTCGGCGAGAATCTTTGCCCCTTCTCGGGCCGACTCCATCTCGCCGTCGAAGAAGGCGACGGCGACACGGAACAACTCGGCCATGGTCTCGGAAGTTGGCCGCAAATCGGCCGGCACCGAGTCGATCCCTGCTTCGGCGGACTCGATCCAACGGGCCGCTCCTGCCACATCGCCTGTGACCATCCCCAGCCAGACCCGTGCCGTCACTGCGATCGGACGCAGGGCGATCACGTCGTCTGGCAGCTCCTTGAACCAGGAGCCGAGGAGTGGCCAGTTGACTTGCGGCCAGTCCGTGACGTAGCGGTCGATCCAATCGGCGGCCAACTCCGCGTCGCCGGCGCCAATCGCATAGGTGACGGCCGCTTCCAGCCTTCCGCGCTCGGCGTGCCAAAGGCTCGCCCTGATCCTCAACTCAGCGATCGCACCAGGTGCCGTTCGATCCAGCTCGTGTCGGAGCCAGTCCCGCATGAGATGGTGATAGCGATACCAAGTCCGCCGATTGTCGAGCGGAATCAAGAAGAGGTTGGTGCGTTCCAAGGCTTCCAGAGTGTCGTGGGAATCAGAAACGCCGGCGACCTCGTCGCACAGTTCGCTGCTGAGACGGTCGAGTACCGACGTGCGGAGGAGGAAGTCTCTGCGCGAGTCGGGCAATCGCGACAGCACTTCTCCGGTGAGGTAGTCCGCCACGTTGCGGTCTTCCCCGGTGAACCGCTTCACGAAAGACTCGGGATCTGCCTCGGACTGCATCGAGATGCCGGCCAGCTGAAGCCCAGCAGGCCACCCCTCCGCTCTCCGGTGGAGCTCCTCCACGGCGTCGTCCGCCAAGGCCAGACCGAACCGATTCGAGAGCAGCTGTGCGGCCTCGTCCACAGTGAGCGCAAGCTGAGGGGCGCGCAGCTCGATCATCTCACCCGATGCCCGGAGCCGACCGAGGGGGAACGGGGGATCCCATCGGGTACTGATGACGAGTGTCAGACACTGAGGAAGGTGATCGATCACGTACAGAACCGAATCGTGGATCGCCTGCTGGATGATCGTGTGGTAGTCATCGAGAACCAGAACGATGGGTTCGTCGCTCATCGAGAGCTCGTTGATGAGGCGTGGGACGATCCCGCGCATGGGATCTACCCCAGCAGAACGCAGCAAGGCATCTGCACCCTGCAGGAGCTCGGGGCGAACCGTTCGCAGCGCTGCGAGCAAGTAACTCCAGAAGATAGGCGCGTCGTCATCTGCTGGCTCCAGAGTGAGGAAAGCGAAGGACCGATCGGCCGCGATCGCCTCGTACCACGCGGTCACCAGCGACGACTTGCCCCATCCGGCCGGGGCACTGATCAGCGCGAGTCGTCCGTGCTGATCATTCAGGTGGTCGACGAGGGCGGGCCTGCCCAGCAGGTCCGGAACCGAGACGGGAGAACCGAACTTCGTCGCGACCAACTCGCTGATAGCGTCGCCTGAAGAGGCGGCCCCTCCGGGGATCGCCTGGTCCTCCAGCGTTTCCACCGGATTGGAGTCCATGCAGGAGAGCCTACCCATCACCCTTCCGCTTCCCGCAGGTTGCGGAATCCCTGCCAGAGAGGGGATGCAACGATCGGAGCGGAGGTGTGACAAGAGACACTCCCCTACCAAACAGGACAAAGCCCGAAACCCAGATTCTGACGAGGGGCGATGTGGGTTCGAGAGTGACCAGTGGACCTAGGAGGACTCGAATCTGAGCGGCTGCCAACTGGACCGAAGCGAGGATCCTGCGCGCAGATCACTCACCGCCCGGAGCGATCTGGCGCACCGTGATCCGAGCCGAACCGGCAAACTGCACGGGCTTGCGCTCACGCAGCGCCCGGTCGTCGGCCGCACCGAACGCGCGGCCACCTGGCGCGGTCGATCCGAGCGCGAGGGAGCGCTCACGACGTGCCGCTATGCGCTCGATCGAGAGAGGGGCGTTATCACCCAGATCTGACGATCGGTGGTGTGCACTGGCGGGTCCGGTGACGGCGCGAGGCTGGCGCTAGCCGACGATCCGTGTTGTGGAGCTCGGAGAGGGAGGGTTCCCGGGCTTCGAGTCCCATATCGACCCGAGCGAATCCGCTCACGACGCACACAAGGCGTCCGGTGGCCGGCAGATGGCACGGGCTTGCGCGCAAGTGCGGAGGTGTCGCCGAGGTAGCAGGACTTCAACCCCACGCCGCTCGGCGGGCATCCTCATCGTATTGACCGTGGCCGTCGGCCTGAGTCCGATGACCGTGACGGTCGACGACGCTGCGTTGACCGCCCGGTTCCGCTTCGGCTGGCCCGTGAAGCGGTTGCACCTCGACCAGCTGACGTCGGCTTCCAAGGCTCGCAACCGCGGGTGGTACTGCCTAGGCCATCCGCGAGTACCCGGGCGGCACGCTGTGGAACGTGTCGGGGCTCGACGCGGTGGAGCTGCGGCGCGCGGACGGCAAGCGCCTACGCATCGGCACCGACGACCCGGACGGCCGCTGGCTGCCATCTGCGCACGCATGCTGATCGCCTTAGGTACCCTCTGGGGAAGGGACAACCGAGGGGGAGCAATGGGGATCGGCCATTTCATACCTGGCGTTGGCGCGCAGCCGGGCAAGATCCACCTGGTGGCATCGTTCGACTACGACGAGACGGACGCCTCCATCATCGGAATGAACGGCTTGTGGCATCGGGCGTTCAACCACGCTTCGTTCCTCCTCAAGCACGCCACGGACGGTCAGGTGGAGATCGGCACCGTATTCGTGGCCAACAACAAGTTTGCCGACCACGAGGCCGATGTGGTCCTGCTGGAGGTTGGGGGGACCGCGCTGGCCCCGGTCTTGGGCCTGAAGACGTGGGACGCAGCCTTCGAGCTGCCAGCTTCCGCACGGCAGGAGCCGCAGACCATCGTGCACGAGCTGGGCCACCACGCCTTCGGGCTCAAGGACGAGTACCAGAACTCGACTGTTGCCAGCACATGCACCGGAGACACACATCGGTCTGCGTGCATCATGGACTTCGGCAACTCGTTCTACTACACGCTCGTGAGTGTGGACGCAATGGGCAACGAGACCATCCGGGCGCCCGTGATGCTCACCCAGGGCAGCAATCTGCCCGTATACGTCGCCCACTTCTGCACCCTTGCCAACCACCACCTCGCGGGCCAGGACACCGACCAGGGTGCGCTCTCGTGCGCCCAAACCATTGCTGCGGAGGTCGGCATTGCCGTACCCGCCGACACTGCCTTGCCGCCCCCCGACGCCCCGCTCGAATATCCAAATGTCGTCCCACCCACCGGCAATGGCTTCGTGTCCGTGCCGGGCACCAACCCGCCCACCATCGGCTGGGAACTGCTTCTCCAGGAGCGGCGCTTTTGCCTGGTGCTCGACATATCCGGCAGCATGGCGGGGGACAAGGAGGCCGCCGTGCGCGCCGGAGCGAAGCAGTGGGTCGCCGCCACGCTCAATCCACCTCAACCCGAGAAGCTGGCGATCGTCGGTTTCAACCAAGGCACGGTCGATGTGTTGCCCCTCAGCCTTCCCGGTGACTTCAACGAGACACAGGTGGGCCAGGACATCGACATGATGCTCCAGGCCGGCGGCAACACCGACATCGGCGGCGCGATGCTCGTCGGCCGCGACCACCTCACGGCTGGGCAGCGCGCAGCCACCCAGAGCATGGTGCTCCTATCCGACGGCTTGCACAACCCGGGCCCGCCGTTCGTTCCGCCGTTCATCAACATCCTGCCCGACCCGTTCGGAGGAACTCATCCGAGCGCCGCATGGGGCGACCTGCTCGCCGACGGCGTGCCCGTGTTCACCATCGCCGTCGGCCCAAACGCCGACGCGGGTCTTCTTCAGCAGATAGGCGACGAAACCGCCGGCGTGTCGTGGCCCACCCCCTCCGATCCGCTCGACATACTCAACGAGCTGACGCAGGCCTGGAGCGAGACCCACAGCCACCTTGCGGCGGCCCGCGCCGCCACGCTCCCGGCGCCCGACGAGGGGGCTCCGGCGCCGCCCGCCGGCCACGACGAGGAGGCCCTGCAGGCGATTGCCGAGCTGCCCTTCACGGAGGAGGTGACACCGGACGGCTTCGACCTCGAGTGCCTCGTGCCCCCCGGCGCCGCCCAGGTGAAGTTCATCGTCAACCACGAGCTGGGCACCGACGTCAACCTGTATGTAATCGAAGATGAGTCCGGGAGCGTTGTGGATCCCCGGTCGGCGACGTTTCGGGACCCGGCCGGGGAGCCCTGGGTCCTGTACAGCATCGACGAGCCTGCCGGGCTGTACCGCATGCGGGTCGTGCGTGCTAGCGGAGGCAGCATCCGGTTGAAGCTGTTCGCGATCGTCCGGGACAGCCGATCCTGGGTCTCCTTGCTCGGTCCCCAGCGGATCTACGCCCCGGGGGAAGCTGTCGATCTCGGATTGCGGATGCGCTACCCGATCCCGCTCACGGGCCTGGAGCCGAGAGTGATTCGCGCCGTTGAGCGCGACCCGACCGAAGCGGGCAAGGAGGTACTCGTGCTTGAGGAGGCCGAGCGAGGCACCGGATGGTTCGAAGGCCGCCTGGCGTTCGACCGGCCCGGGCGCTACGAGATGATGGTGGTGCTCGAGAATCACGGCGCTGCCACCGGTGCCCTGCAGGAGACCCGCCCAGGCGACGAGCCACGCCAGTTCGAACTGCCTCCCGGCCAAGAGATACCCGAGTTCCGAGTCCTGCGCCGCTTCGCGATCCGGGTCGCCGAACGCGAGGACGATGCAGGCGAGGAGGCGGCTGCCAGCTGACTACGGCGGCGGGGAGTATTCGATGCGGTTGTCCGATCCAGGCCCCGCTTTGAACGTAACTCCTGCCGTCACCACGTTCGTGCAGGTGGGAACGAGCGCACCGCTCTGTGGGTTGCCGGCCGCATTCAGCGGGTTCCCGTCCTCGTCGAAGTTCGTGATCGAGTACGCGACCACTTTCGGCTCCGGCGGGTCCTGGTTGTCGCGCGGTGCTCCCGACGGCAGGTCGCTAAACCCGGTGGCGAAGCGGTCGTCGCAGTTGACCCGCATGGGGGTCAGTGGCGGGCTGAACTCGAATGTGACGTCCGTCTCGTTCGTCCATCCGTCGGCGACGGGCCCATCGTTCCCCTCCATGTCCGTTTGGAAGTAGAAGGTGAGGGAATGGGCGTTGCCGGGGTGCCACTCGTGGGGCAGGATCGGGCGGTTGAACGTTTCGAGGTCACCCGACTTCGGGTTGGTGGCTACCTGCCGGAACCCGTCGGCGTCCTGGAACTCTAGGAAGATCGGACTGCCGTCGGCCACCATGGGGCCGATCACGCACTCGGTCGTGGCTCCCGGCGCTCCGGCTGGCACGTCCGGCAGCAGCGGCGACGCCTCGCTCACAAGGTCGCTGCAGTGTTCCTCGTTCTTCACGACGATGCTGAACGAGGTCATGAACCGGGCGTTGGTCTCGGTGTTCGTCACGACGAACCGCGCAAAGAAGTCGTCGCCGGGTGTCAGCACCGCTCCATCGCCCAGCCCGGCGTCCATCCATGTCCCCGGCTCGCCGGCTGTCGAGACGTCCACCTGGAGCAGGTAGGTGGGCGGGTTGCCGTTGCGGAAGTTGAAGGTCGACCTAGCGATGCTGGCAGCCACGGCGGGCACCGTGGGCTGGGTCGCCGGCGGCGTCGTGGGCTGGGTCGCCGGCGGCGTCGTGGGCTGGGTCGCCGGCGGCGTCGTGGGCTGGGTCGCCGGCGGCGTCGTCGGTATCGTCGATGAGCTGGTGGTGCTCGATGACGTGGTCGACGAGCTGGTGGTGCTCGGTGACGTGGTCGACGACGACGTGGCGGTTGGGGCGGGGCGAGCGGTCGTGGTGCGCCCCCCGGACCCCGTGGCGACCGTGGTCGACGTGGTGGTCGTGGAGGTGGTGGTGCTCGCCGAAGTGGTCGACGAGCTGGTGGTTGGCGGTTCGGTGGTAGTGGTCGTCGAAGTCGTGGTGGAGGACGAGGTAGTGGATGCTGCGGCCGGCACCGTGGTGAGCGCCGCCGTCGTCAGGGGCTCGTCGACCACGGTGCCTGCGGCGAGGTCGTCTTGCTCGCCGCCGCCCCCGCTCCCCGTGAGCGCCCAGACTCCCAGCCCGAGCAGCACCAGCAGGGTCGCGCCGCCGCCGATGAGGATGCCCCGGTTCACGTCACAGCCTCAGCATTGGCTCGGGTCCGCTCGCTCGGGCGGCGCGTCCGCGAGCTCGCTGGCACGCCGGTACTCCACCTCGGCAGCCTCCGGATCGTCGAGGTAGCAGACGTACACGTCACCGCGCGCCGAATGAAAGCGAGCCCTTTCCTCGTCGTCGAAGGTCAGGGCGATTGCGGCGTCGTAGGCGGCCAGCGCCTCCTGGTACTCCTCGCCGAGGATGTGCACCACGGCCAGGTTCTGGTGGGCCTCTGCGGCGAGGTCGGCGAGCCGGGGATCGGAGCCGTCGTTGGCGGCCACCACCGCCTCGAGCTGCCTGGCCGCGGCATCCGGCCGGGCCTCCCCCGCCAACGCCAGGCACAGTTCCACCCGGCCCACCTCGAGCGCAGCACGTTCAGGTAGGAACGACAGCGGCGGCGCCGCCATCGCCGCCACGGCTTCGAACTCAGCTCGCACGGTCTCGAGGGCCGCCGCGTCCGGTTCTCCTGCGGGGAGGCAGCCCTCCGTACCGAGCGACGCCTGGAAACGGACTTCGGCGAGACCGAAACGGGAGCGGGCATACGCAGGGTCGGCGGCGAGCGCCTGCTCGTAGTAGCTGCGAGCGCCAACGAGGTCGCCGAGCTGACCGGACGTGTTGCCGAGCAGATGCAGCACAACCTCCTTACCGCTCGTGCCCGTGGTACCGGACACCACCTGCCATTGCCGTTCCGCTTCCTGGAGGTGCACGAGTGCGCTGGAGTACTCGTCGACGGCGTAGTGGCGCAGACCCACCACCAGCTCGGCCACGGCCGCCGCCTGGCCGCGGAGCAACGCCGAGACTTCGCGCTCCACGGTGAGCGGCGCGGTGGTGGGCAGGCTCAGCTCCGCCAGCCGGTAAGGGCCCGCCAGCTCCTCGGCGTCCTCGAGGGCGCGATCTGAGAGGAACATCTCCGAGACGAAGACCGTGGCGCCGCCCTCGGCTGCCAGCGTGCCGTACAGCACCATGTCCGCGTCGAGCTGCTCGGCGAGCTGCCGGGCACTCTCCGCGCGCTCGGCCGGGGTGTCACCGGCCAGGCTGCCGACGGTGCCGGGGCCGGCCAGGCCGAGATCGCCGATGGCGCCGGAGCTCTCGAAGTCGGCCAGCCGCCCGCTCACGTCGTCGAACGCCGCCGCCGAGACTCCCGCGACGAGTTCACCTTCCACGTCGCCGGCGGCTGCGAGCTCTGCGAACGCAACGTTGAATGTGCCACCGAGCGGACCAAGGCCCGGAGAGACCACCTGGGCTACGAGGATCCCCCCTGCAGCAACAACGCCCCCGCCGACGAGCGCGGTGCGCACGCGATTCGCGCGCAGCCAGGCGGCCAACCGGGGGCGGCCGCCGATCTCATCGATCAGGTGGTCGACGTCGGCGTCGAACCGTGTCTCGCGAATCTCCACCCCATTGCGATGCACCAGTGGCGTGAGCGACAACGGAAGCTCCTCTGCCTTCGGCACGGAGGCACCACTCACGAGCACGGGGATCACCTTGAGGTCGGTGCGCGCCAAGCCCCGCTCCACCTCGACCCGCACGTAGTCGGACGGATCGTCCAGCCGACGGCGCCCGGCCTCGTCGGTGATGCGAGCCCAATCCGGGCCGATGACCACGAGCATCGCGTCGGAGGCGGCGACTGCCTGCTCGACGGTCTCGACGAAGTCCGCACCCTTGGCGACGGCGTCGACATCACGAAACACCCGGCGTTCGCCGTAGTGATCTGCGAGCCGGTCGTAGATCCTTCCCGCAGTTCCGCGGGCATCGTCGCGGCGATAGCCAATGAAGACCTTGGCGATCTTTCCCTCCTGGGCTGCGAGCATACCGAAACGATGTCGTGCGCTGCAGCAATTCGCTCAAGCGGTCCTGCGCAGTGGCCGCGGAGTGCTCGTCCAGCCGGTCGAGGTCGATGGTGATCGCCGGGGCGGGAGCCGCAGGCAGCCAGTATCTCAGAGTCGGCAAGTTCGCTCAGGACGCCCCGCGCTCCGCCAGCAGAGCCCGTCGCCGCTGATCCAGCGTCAGACCTAGCGGCGGCGCCCCGGGCGGGGTAGGTCACCGACGGCCAGGTCGACCGCCCACAGCGGGCGGGGCGAGTCCGAGTTGCGGCGAGTGGTGCCGGGGTTGCACGTCGGTTTGATCAAGGCCGCAAGCGACATCTTTGCGACATGGCGATCGGCGGGTTTGCCGGCCGATAGGCAAGGATGGCAGGCATGGGCCTCGAGACCAGCAATGGGAACAGCCTCGCTCTCCACATCGAGGGCTACCAGTTCGGCAGGTCGGCTGACCGGTTTGACTCGAACTGGCTTGTGGTCAGCGGGAATGTTCAGCTACCACCGCTGCAATGGCGGTTCCGTGACCCGTGCCTTCTCACATTCGAGGTTCGGGAGCTGGCGGCCTGGTTACGGCATGCTGCCAATCCGATGGCCCAGGCGAAGCCCCTCAACTTCACCGAGCCGAACCTTCGGTTCGCTGTCGTCGGCCGCTCCGAGGACACGGTGCAAGTCCGGGTCTGGTTCGATCTTGATTGTCGACCGGAGGAGATGCGGAGCGTCGAATTCAAAGAGTTCTTCGGCGACTTCGATCTTCATGTGCAGGATCTGCTTCGTGCCGCCGATGAACTGACAAGCGGTCTCAGCCATCATCCTGAGCGTTGGCGGCACTCGGCTTCCGGACCGCACAGAACACCGCTCGTCCAGAGCGATATCGAGCACCCTTCCGCGTCCGGGAACCGGCAAGCGGCGTGGCCTTGCGCTCACCCGAGGCGAGGTGACCGGCCGCACCGAACGCGCGGCCATGTGGCGCGGTCGGTTCGCCGGCTGACCGCGAGCGCATCAGTGCCCGACATGGGCGGGTGCGCGGTAGAGGCGTTATCGACAAGATCGGATGGCATGGGTGGACTCGCACGCGGAAGGAGGCGACGTTTGCGGGAAGGACGTCATTGGCTGGGTTGCATTTCGCTGACGCGACATGGAGCAAAGCAGGCCTCCCGCGTCGATTAGGGCAGACTTGCTGAGTCGGGCCTGCCATCCTTGGAGGACCCGATGAGGCGCATGACGCACGAGCCCGCCAGGAATAAGTCTCTACCAGCTGGTGTCATCGTGACCCTGGTATTGGTCTGGGTGTTTGCGGGCTGGCGGTGGACGCTGGCGGTAGCGGCCTTGCTGATCGTGTTGGCGCTCACACAGCGGCCCGTTGTTCCGGGCATGCCACAGGCATTGCCACACGCTGCGGAAGGCGTGTCACTAGCTGGACTGAGCGTCAGGGTGACGCCCGGGGGCGGCCCCGAGCTGTTCAGTGTGCCGGAGCCCACCAGACTCGCCACGCAGCGAGACCAGACGTACTGGCGCAGAATGGTCGCCGTCCTATCGCTGCTGCCGTTCGTCTCGGTAGCCTGGTCAGCCGGGCTCTTGAGCGACAGCGTCATGCTGCGCGTGTGCTTCGCCGGAGTCGCGTTGTTGTCACTGATCGCGTTCCTGTGGCAACTACCCCACGTCTCCGACCGTGCCGCCTATCAACCAACTCCGAAGGCTGCGAAGGAGTGGGTGACGGTGTGGGTGGTCTTCGGTCCCAGCGTCTTCTGGAGCGTCTTCTGGCGTCTCTCGTTGACCAGCCCCCTCATCACAGGACTCCTTGCATCGTCGAGGCATCGTCGCACCCAACGCTCCCGACGCTCCCCGCGCTCACGAGTCCTGGTTCGGTTGTCGTCGGCAACTGCGCCACTGACCGCGATTGCGATCCTCGCGGCCATGGCCGCAACCCCGCACCGCAGGGGGTGGGTCGAGGATCTCGTCGGCCTTGCTGTGATAGGGGTCGAGGTGATCGCGATTGCATTCGGTCTCTTCGCCGCCCGGAGGCGAGGGGTCGCATTTGTGGCAGGCTACGTTGTCCTTGTCGGCGCGCTGGTCCTAGGGGCATACCGGCTGGGACTCCTCGACTCCTGGTTCGAACTGCTCACCTAACGCGCAGGCCGGTCGCTTCCCGGTGCTGTTCTGGTGGCAAATGGCGACGTCGGACGCCGGGCGACGAGCGCGCCGGACCGCAGGAGCCCGCTGCGCCGAGAAGACCGTTCTAGCCGTCGTCGAATTCCACAGGAACTTGATCGCTACCTTCGCTATCGCAAAGGCGAATAATGTGGCGGGCAACCGATGCGATCGGCGGCATATCCGGAGCTAGCTTCATGTCGCTCACTCCAGTGGTCGCTCAGCTGGCGATGAGTCGGCATCGGTCTTGTTCCACGCGAATCGACCAACCAGGCGAACCGCCCAATACGCAACCTTGCGCTTCATCCGTCCTACATTTGCCTTCGCCATGATCTCCATGAATATGTCGTCGGCTTCGCGCTGGTTGTACTTCCGCCCCGGTAGCTCGCCTCCATACCGATAGAGGTAGTCGTGCACGAGTGCAGCCTGGGGCGAAACGTCATTCGGTGTGATCCAGCCCCAAAAGGGCTGAGGTACGGAAGCCTGGTCGTAGCAGAAGCCGGCTGGGACCCGGATTATGTCTCCCGCGTCCGTGGTGTAGCTGAAGTCCTCTGTTAACTCGAACAACTTGTACCGGGCTAGCTTCCGGCTGCTGATCGGCATGTAACGAACCGGCGGTAGCGTCTCGTCTCCCGTACCTCCTACGAGTTCAGGCTGCCTGCCCC
>JBFGLM010000076.1:0-17568 GCA_041576165.1 Acidimicrobiia bacterium | reverse complement strand
CCGCAGGCGTTGGCGAACCGGGCGGCGTCCCACCAGTCGAGGCCGTTGAGTCGGCTGCGGATGAGCCCAGCGGCGAATGCGTCGCCGGCACCGACTGTGTTGACGACCTCGACCGCGAATCCGGGCACATCCACGCGGTCGGCTGCGGTGAGGATGGTCACCCCGCGAGGCCCCCGCTTGAGCGCGACCGCTCCCGTGCCGCCCTCGATGAGCCGGGCCACCTCTTCGTCCAGGCGACCGTGCTCATCATCGGGTACCTCACCGCTCGAGATCACCGTCTCCGGGTTCGGCATCAGGGCGACGTAGAACTCCTCTTCGGTTCCGATGAGCACGTCGAGCAGTGGGAAGACCGGCCGCAGGGCTTCCCCGAAGGCTCGCGGAGTCGGCCATTCGGTGTCTCGGAAGTCGAGATCCATGAACATCGTCAGGCCGAGGTCGCGGCCCCGCCGGGCGGCGTGGACCGCCGTGGCCGCACACGTGCCGCGGCTGAAGGCGTTGCCGGACAGCTCGATTGCTCCCACCTCGTTCAGCGGCAGCGCCTCGAATTCGTCGACAGTCAGGTAGATGTCGGCGGGATCCTCCCGGTAGAAGGACAGAGGGAAGTGCGACGGCGGCTGAACGCCGAGCAACGCGAGCGACGTCAGCTTGCCCTGCTTGCGCGGGATGTAGGCGGTTTCGACTCCCTCCGACCGCAGGTATCGCAGAACGAAATCGCCGACTCGGTCATCCCCGACCGCCGTCAACGCCAAGGCGCGTAGTCCGAGGCGGGCGGTACCGATGGCGATGTTGGTGGGGCTGCCGCCCACCATCGCATCGAACCCGGTGATGTCCTCGAATTCGGCTCCGATGTCCTGGCTGTAGAGGTCCATGTTGGCCCGCCCCAGGGTGACCAGGTCGTAGCGGAATGTCATCGGGCGGACTCCTGAAGCAGTCGACGGCCGCGCCACAAGTGCGACTGGATTGCAGCGACCGCCATCAGACCCCTGCCCGTTGGTGCTTCTTCTCCGCTTCCCACTCGGCGCGGGCGAGGCGCACCTGTTCACGATCGCTGACTTCCGGCACGCCAACTTCCCACCAGGTGCCCCCTTCGGTCCAGGTGTACTCGTCGATGTCCATGACGATGCCGTAGCTGCGATCCGAAGCCTTGGCGCGGGCCCAGGCGGCCGGCAGGTCGTCGAGGCGCTCCACCTTCTCCGCGGTTGCGCCCATCGCCTGGAGGTGGGCGACGAAGTCCACATGGAAGTATTCGGTGTGACGTGCGGTCCGCAGCAGGTTGTTGAATTCCTCCCCGCCTGTGTTCACCTGCAGCCGGTTGATCACCGCGAAGCCCCCGTTGTCCAGCACCATGAAGATGACCTTGTGCCCCGTCATCACCGTGGAATAGACGTCCGAGTTCATCATCAGGTAGGAGCCGTCCCCGACCCAGGCGATGACGTCACCCTCGCCGCGCGCCATCTTGGCGCCCCAGGCCCCGGCGATCTCGTAACCCATGGTCGAGTAGCCGTACTCGGAATCGAACGAGCCGACGGACTTGCTGCGCCATCCCATCGTCAGCTCGCCGGGCAACCCCCCCGCGGCGGATAGGCAATAGTCGCCGTCGTCGCACAGCTCGTTGATGACCTGGATGACTTGCGCATAGGCCGGGGAGGCGGTGGGGTCGCGCTGCTTCCACGAGTCGAGATACTCGTGCCACGCAGCGATGTGCCGCTGCGCGGATTGAAGCCACTCCGTCGGAGCCCGGTAGTCGCCCAGCTCCGCGTCGATCGCCTCGATGGCGACCTTGGCGTCGGCAACGACCGGCTGCGCCATCTGCTTGTGGGCGTCCCACCGGGCCGTGTTGACCGCGATGAAGCGCACCGCCGGGTTCTTGAACACCGCCCACGACCCGGTCGTGAAGTCCTGGAGTCGAGTGCCCACCGCGATGACGACGTCGGCGTCCTCCGCCACTGCGTTGGCCGCCGTCGAGCCGGTCACTCCGATCGGACCGGCGTAGTTGGGGTGGTCGGAGAGCAACGTCGACTTGCCCGCCACCGTCTCGACCACCGGGATGGCGCGGCCGACCGCAAATTCGGTCACCGTCTCCACCGCTTGTGAATAGTGGACGCCGCCGCCGGCGATGATGAGCGGTTTTCGGGCAGAGGAAATCGCCGCCACCGCGGCCGCGATATCGCGCGGATCGGGGCCGGGGCGCCGGATGTAGTGGGTTCTCGGCTCGAAGAACCGCGCCGGATAGTCGTACGCCTCGGCCTGGATGTCCTGGGGAAGAGCCAAGAACGCCGGGCCGCGGGTGGCGGGATCCAGCATCACGGCCAAAGCTTGCGGCAGGGATTGCAGGACCTGCTCCGGGCGCGTGATCCGATCCCAATAACGGGTCACCGGCTTGAACGTATCGGTGACGGTGACGGTCGGATCATCGAATACCTCCACCTGCTGTAGCACCGGGTCGACGATACGGTGTTGGAAAGTGTCCCCGGCAAAGAGGAGCAGCGGTATCCGGTTGGCATGCGCCACTGCGGCCGCGGTCACCATGTTGGTGCATCCCGGGCCGATGGACGAGGTGGCAATCATGATGCGGCGGCCGCGCATCGCCTTGGCGTAGGCCACCGCCGCCAGCGCCATCGATTGCTCGTTGTGGCCCCGCCACGTGGGCAGCTGCAGCTGCACGGGTTGGAGCGCTTCGGCGAGGCAGGTCACATTGCCGTGCCCGAAGATGCCAAAGGCGCCGGCGAACACCGGCAGCTCCTCACCGTCGACGACCGTGTACTGGTTCAGCAGCCACTTCACGATGGCTTGCGCCGTGGTCAGGCGGATGGTCTCCATGGTCGGCTCCTCACTCTCAGTCGTTCGCCCCGGGTTCAGTCGATCCGCAAGCTGGTCACGGGCTCCCAGGCTCCCGATTCCCACGACCTGATCATCGCGGCAGCAACCGATGCGTTGCCAAGCGCCTGCTCGAATCCGGGGCTGTGGGGTCGCTGCGCGGTCACTGCGCCGAGGAACTCGTACGCCTCGATGATCTTCAAGTCCTCGTATCCGAGGGAGTTGCCCCCGCCGGGCACGATGTGTCCCTGATGAGGGAAGGCGTCGCCGGCCAACACCTCGACGAACCCGTCGTTGTGCTGTTCCTCGGGAAGGTAGAGCTGCAACTGGTTCAGTTTCTCGTGGTCCCATGACGCGGCTCCCTTCGAGCCGTTCAGCTCGAAGGCCATGGAGCTCTGCGGGCCGAAGATGGATCGATCGGCCTCCAGAGTTCCCCGAGCCCCGTTCTCGAACTCGACGAGTGCGCCCACGTAGTCCTCGTTGGTCACCGTACCGGTCGGATCGTCGGGTGTCCCCCGCTCGTAATGAGTTCCCGCCCCGGGCCGCGGGAGCGGCCGCTGCTTGACGAAGATCTCGCGGACCGACACGAGCCGGCGAATCGGCCCACTCAGATGCTGCGCCATGTCGATCGCATGCGACATGATGTCGCTGAGCGCCCCGTACCCGGCCTTCTCTTGCAGAAAGCGCCAGGACAACAGTCCAAGCCGATCGCGCCCGTACATGGAGAAGAACCGACCGCGATAGTGGGTCAGCTGACCGAGTCGCCCCTCGTCGATGAGCTGTTTGGTGTACTGGACCAGCGGCGCCCACCGATAGTTGTAGCCCACCCCCGTGATGACACCGGCACGGCGGGCGGCAGCCTCGATCGCAGCAGTCGCCGCCGGCTCGAGGCCTACCGGCTTCTCGCAAAAGATGTGCTTGCCGGCCGCCGCGGCCGCTTCGGCGATCTCTTGATGGAGCCCATTGGGAGCACAGATGTCGACCACGTCGACGTCGTTGCGCTCGACCACCTCCCGCCACTCGGCCGTACCGTGCTCGTACCCGAAGTTGGACGTCGCCACTTCCAGTCGGTCCGGCATGGTGTCCGCCACGACCTGGAGCGCCGGTCTGATCCCCGACTCGGGAAAGTAGACCGGGATGCTGCGGTACGAGCGGGAGTGGGCCTGTCCCATCCAGCCGAAGCCGATCAGGCCGATGCGCAGCCGCCGTTCAGTCATCGCCATCGCCCACGGATGCCAGCTTTCGCAGATACTCGACGCTGGCGGCCGCGTCCGCGTAGGGCCCTTCGCCAAAGGGCGGCTCGGCGGCCAACGACTTGTCCTGCTCGATGACGTACCACCCTCGGTAGCCCGCCTGCTCGAGCGTTCGGACGACGCCGGCGATCTCCACGTCGCCTTCCCCGAGGCGAGTGAACATGCCGTCGATCACCGCCTGACGGAATCCCAGCGTGCCCGAGCGAACCCGGGCGGCGAATCCTGCGTCGACGTCTTTCAGGTGCACGTGGTGAATGCGGCTGGCGGCGAGCTGTGCGATCGCCACCGGATCCGCCCCTCCCAGGTACAGATGACCGGTGTCGAGACACAGCCCGACATCGCACGTCTCCAGCAGTCGCTCGACGTGGGCGTCGGTTTCGATTGCCATGCCCCAGTGCGGATGCAACGCCGTGAGCAGACCTGCGCCGGTCACAACCTCCTCCAACCGGGCGAGGTTGACGAGAAAGACCTCCCACTCGGCATCGCTCATGTTCACCGAGGTGTCGTACCCGTCGAGGTGGGATGTAGCTCCTAGAACCAGCACGGTAGAGCCGACCCCGGCCAGCTGGTGCGCCGCCCGCTGCACGTAGTCGAGCTCCTGTTCGATCCGTTCCGGACGGTAGAGCAGGGCCGGGACGAACCCGGCCACGACGTGCAGCCCGTAGCTCTCCAGGTACGCGTCCAGCTCCCCGGGATCTGTAGGTAGGTACCCGTCCGGGCCCAGCTCGGTGGCCACCAGTCCGGTGTCCCTCATCTCGGCCATCACCCGATCCCGACCCATCAGGTGACCCCACCCCGGTGAGCCATCGACGCCCCACGTGATGGGTGCCCCCGCAATTCGATTCATCAGGTCGGTCATTCGATCTCTCTCATCTCGACGGTGCGGGCCTGCGCTCGCGACATGTCGCAGGCCACCGCCACCCGCAGGTCCTCGTAGGCGTCACGATGATTGGACGCCGGTGTTTCCTCGCCGCGCACTGCCCGCACGAACGCCGCCATCTCGTCGCGGAACGCTACGTCGAACCGATCCCATGTCGTGGTGATCGGATCCGTCGGCGGGGCGACTCCCGGCTCCGCGGAGTGGATGGGGGTGCGATCGTTCCATCCGGCGGCCACAGATCCGCCGGCGGCGAACACCTCGAGCCGAACGTCGTAACCGACGGGGTCGTGCCGCAATCCCGAGAGCTGAGCCAGGGTTCCGTTCGACAAGGTCAGCATCGCCGCCGCGCTGTCGACGTCGCCCAGTTCGCCGATCTCTGGAAAGCCGAGCACCGCCCCGATTGCGGTCACCGAGACGACCTCTTGGCCGCTCACGAATCGCACTGCGTCGATGTCATGGATCAGGCAGTCGCGAAAGATCCCGCCCGAGACACGCACATAGTCGAGGGGCGGGGGTGCCGGATCGTGGGTCTGGCTTCGAATGAGGTAGGGCGTGCCGAGCTCCCCGCTGTGGATGCTCTCACGAATAGAGCGCATCGCCGGGTCGTACCTGCGTTGGAAACCCATCTGAACGACTATGCCCGCCGCCTCGACCGCGGCGACGGCTTGCCGAGTGCTCTCCAGGTCGAGCGCTATCGGCTTCTCACAGAAGGTGGGCAACCCGGCCCGCGCCGCCGACTCGAGAAGGGCGGCATGAGTATCGGTGCTCGATGCGATGACCAGTGCGTCCACCTGACCGAGCAGGTCGCTCTCAGCTGCGGTGGACGCCCCCGGGAGGGCGGCGGCGAGTTGGTCCGCCCGGTCTGCGATCACGTCGGAGATCACGATGCCGGCCACCCCCGGCAGTGTCGCCAGCACCTTGGCGTGGGTGGTCCCAATCCGACCGGCTCCGATGAGACCAACCCGCATGGATACAGCACCTAACCCGAATGGAACGTTCCAATGGTTACCGCGACGCACGCTACTGGCGGCGTGGAAACGCTGTCAACAAAGGTACCTCCCACTCATGAGACCAAGCCGCCGGCTCGAAGTTTTGACACCAGAAGCACAGCCCGGTTAGGTTCGATGGAACGTTCCAAACAAGGCTTCGGCTATCTGCGCATCGCCCACCCGGGAGTCGCCACCGATGACACAGCAACTATTTCTGCCGCAAGCCGCTCGCGACGATGCAACGCTCGAGATCACGGCCGAGTCGGCCGGCTGGGCTTACAGCGGCCTGACGGTGTTCACTCTGGAGGAAGGCAAGCCGCAGCTGGTGGAGACGGGCGATCGAGAGATCGCGGTGCTCCCGCTGGCGGGATCGTGTCGAGTGGAGGTGGAGCACCACAGCTTCGACCTCGATGAGCGGCCCGGGGTCTTCGAAGGAATCGCCGGATTCGCCTACGTCCCGATCGATAGCGAGTTTCGCCTCACCGGAGCCGGCGAGACGGCGTTGTGCACCGCCAAAGCGCGGCGCCGTATCGACCCGTACTCGGTGCCGGCCGATGCCATCCCGATCGAGGTTCGCGGTGGCGGAGTCGGCACTCGGCAGATCAACAACTTCCTGAGCGCCGACATGTTCGAAGCGGATCGGTTGATCGCGGTGGAGGTGCTCACCCCCGATGGAAGCTGGTCGTCGTATCCGCCCCACAAGCACGACGAGCTCACCGCCGACGAGGTCGAGCTCGAGGAGATCTACTACTTCCGTATCGCGGGTGAGGCCGGCACCGGCTTCTTCTCGTGCTACACGTCGGATGGATCCATCGACGAGACGGTCACTGTGCGCGATGGCGACGTCTTTCTGGTTCCACGGGGATACCACGGGCCGGCGGCCGCTACGCCCGGACACCACATGTACTACCTCAACGTCATGGCCGGCCCGTCAGAAGAGCGCACCTGGAAGTTCTGTGACGATCCCGATCTCGCGTGGGCCCGCGCGTTGCTCGACGGCCTTCCCCCGGATCCGCGGCTCCCGTTGACGCGGGCTTGAAGGCAGCTGCGAGAAGTGGCCCGCGGCGGAGGGGACACGTGCCGCCGCGGACCCAGTGACCTACTGGGGTTCAGCCGGTCGCCGCGACCGAGAGCGGGATCGACACGAGGCTCTTCTCGGAGCCGTCCGCCGCTGAGATCTCGAAGACTTCGAGCAGCAGCTCGGTGCAGCAGGCGTTGTCGAACTCGATCACTGCCTCGAATGGCGCCCAATCCCCAGTGCCGCCCATGGTGAACCCCTCGCTCAGGACCGCACCGTCGGCCGTCAGCCGGTAATAGACGGTGGCCTCGAAGGTGTTGCTCATGCCGCTGACGGTCAGCGGGCTGGAAACCTCATCTCCCCCAAGCGGCGTCGCCACTTCGATGCGCGCCCGCTTGATCGGATCAGGCGTCGGCGACTCGGTCGTCGTGGTTGTGCCGGGAGCCTCGCTCGTTGTGGTGGGGGCAGTCGTGGCTGCCGTCGTGGCCGACCCGGGAGTGGTAGTAGCTGCCGTCGTATCGCCGCAGGCCGCTGCGGCCACCGCGAGCACGGCCGCAATCAACGCGAGTCTGGACGAGTACATCTTGGTTCCTTTCGTGGGCGTGAACACCGTCTGTCCGGCAGATATGACGCCGCCGGTTACCACCGGGTTCCGGCTTTCTCGGCACATCTTGGAGAGGCGTGTCGCGCTGCGCCGCGGCCGTCATCCGCCCTGCGGTAGGTTCGAGATATGAGAGATCCCAGTCGTCGAAAGGAGGGATCGCCGTGACATTCATCCTGCAGTACGGGGGCGATCTCAAGGAAGGCAAGGCACACGAGTTCCAGGCATGGCTCGACTCAAACGAGAAAGAGCTCGCCAATGCTCAACCGCCAGGAGTCAAATATCTCGGCACATACTTCGCGATATACGCCGAGAAGGGCACCGGCGCCGTCCACACGTTCCTCGAATTGGACAGCTACGGGGCCCAGGACGCCCTGGCAGAGGCCGCCAAGGACGCCGATGGCGTCTACGGCAAGCTGATGGGCGAGATGATCGGCTTCTTCGACCAGAGCTCAAACAACTACACGACCGCGCTGTACAAGAACGCGACGGCCGCAACGCTCATCGGCGACGACTAGCGGCGGACGCGGATCGGGGCGGGTTCGGTCCGGCCCCGCGGGCCGTTCGAACGCCGGAGTCGCGTCCGCAAACAACTCCCCTGCGCTCACCAATGCGCCGAATCGATCGGCGTCACTGCCCCCCGAAGTGAACGAGGCCGGTGTACACCAGGTCGAATCCGACCAGCGTCCCGGTGCCGTGACCCTGAACGTGCTCGAGGCCACCGCTGCCGCCGACGATCACCCAGGACGTATACCAGGGCGTGTCACTCGGCACGATCAGCCCGGGATCCTGCCGACCGTGCGTCCGCAACCGCAGAGAACCCTCGTGCGCCACGCCGTCGGCATCGACCACGACGCCCTCGAAGTCAATCAGGCCCCGATAGGTGTTGAACTGAGCCTTGGCGTGATGAACGACGGTGTACTCCTCGTGGATGACACCGTTCAGCGTTCCGGTTATCGAGCCGTCGGCGACGGCGTCGATGAAGGTCGTCTGACCGGCCTGCCTGACCTCCAACACGACCGGCGTGTCGTAGGTCAACACGCCGTCCGCTTCGATCGGGGCGGCAGCGTGTGCGACCGCCGCGGAGAACGCCATGACGCCTAAGACGAGTGGCGCCCACAAAGCCCGCTTCGACATCGAATCTCTCCCCTCCCCTGCACCGTTTGGCGTCGAGGCATCGGTGCGGCGGCAACGCAGTGCCGTCCGCAGCCACCTGGAATCAACTTCCACACTGGCCAACGGGCATCGGCCCGTCCAGAGTCGAAAGTCAGGAGACCTCGTTGGCGCCCTGCCGAGCATCCTGTGCCTGATTCCTCAGGTATCAGCGCGAGCGCGGTCCGCCAGGATTACGCCGTTCGAGTGGCAAACATCACCACGATCGATCTCGGCCCGACCTCGTAAGTGGAAGCGGTGATCGGGAGTGCTTCGCTCGGCGGCACGATGTCCTGGGGAGGGGGTAGCGACGTGTCCAGCACCCGGCGCCAGCCAGAGGTTGCCCAGACGGGCACTTCGGGAAGCTGAAACTGCAGCGGCTCCCAGTAAGCGTTGAGGGCGAAATACATCAGCGGATCGCCGGACAGGTTGGACGCAGACAAGGCGAGGCTTCGTGAATGGAAAGCCAGGTCCGGCTTCCCGGGGGCGACACCGTGGATCCGAACGTGGGCGCGCTCGACGAGCTCGGCCAGCGTCAGGTGATGCTCCGTCTGGACGGACTCCCGCAGAAACCGAATCTCGATCAGGAGACGGACGAACCGAATCAGGTCCGCATGCGGTTCGACTGCATCCCAATCGAACCAGCTGACTTCGTTGTCCTGGCAGTAGGCGTTGTTGTTCCCACCCTGCGTGCGGCGAACCTCGTCGCCCATGAGCAGCATCGGCGCACCCAAGGACAGGATCGTGATAGCGAGGAAGTTCCTGATCTGACGATCGCGCAGTGCTGCGATCGCTGGATCCTCGGTCGGCCCTTCAACGCCGCAGTTCCAGCTGAGGTTGTGATCCATGCCATCGCGATTGGACTCGAGGTTGGCCTCGTTGTGTTTGTGGTCGTACGTGACGAGATCGTTGAGGGTGAATCCGTCGTGGCTGGTCACGAAGTTGATGCTGCGTTCGGGTTCCCGGGGTGCTGCGGAATACAAGTCGGGGCTCCCCACGAGGCGATCGGCGAGCGCCTCGACCTTTCCCGGATCTCCGCGCACAAATGATCGAATGTCGTCACGAAACCGGCCATTCCACTCTTTCCAGCTGTCGCCGACGAACGTCCCCACTTGATAGAGGCCGGCCGCGTCCCAGGCCTCGGCGATCAGCTTGGTGCCCGCGAGGACGGGGTCGGACTCGATGTCCCAGAGGATGGGAGGGTTCGGGAGAGGGTGCCCGGTCTCGTCACGCGACAAGATGGAGGCGAGGTCGAATCGAAAGCCGTCTACGTGCATCTCCTCGACCCAGTAGTGAAGGCTGTCGAGGATCATGCGCCGCACGATCGGCTGGTTGGCGTTGAGCGTGTTGCCGGTGCCCGAGTAGTTGGCGTAGCCGACGCCGTTCTCCAGGATGTAGTACACGGAGTTCTCGAGCCCGCGGAAGCTGATCGTGGGTCCGTCTGCGCCCGCTTCGGCCGTGTGGTTGTAGACCACGTCGAGGATCACCTCGATGCCAGCCCGGTGGAGGGCCTTGACCATGTCGCGGAACTCGTCCAGGACACCGAGTGGATCGTCGACCGACCCGTATCCGCAATGCGGCGCAAAGAAGGAGACGGGGGCGTAACCCCAGTAGTTGGTAAGGCCGGGAGGAGCGTCCTGCGGGTCGAATTGGAAGACGGGCATAAGCTCGACTGCGGTGATCCCCAAGCTCTGCAGATAGGGGATCTTCTCGACTACCCCGGCATAGGTACCCCGCTGCGCCGGATCCAGCCCGCTGTTGGAATGCGCCGTGAATCCTTTCACGTGCATCTCGTAGATCACCGTCTGGGCGAAGGGGCGGCGGAGAGGCTGATCGCCTTCCCAGTCGTAGGACGTCACGTCGGCGACGACGCTCTTGAAGGCGAAGGGATCGTTGGGCCCGGGACGCGCCGCGGCCGCCCGGCGATATTCACTGGGGACCGCCACGGCTCGACCATAGGGATCGAGCAAGGTCTTGGTCGGATCGAAATGTAACCCTCGAGGTGGATCGAAGGGGCCCTGGGCCCGCAATGCATAGAGCTGTCCGGGTCCCAACCCTGAGACGAAAGCGTGCCAATAGTGGTATGCCCGGTGGCGGCGAGGATCGAGCGTGATCAGCTCGCTCGGTTCGGGATCGTCCACGTGGTCATACAGCGCCAGCTGCACGGCTGCGGCGCTCTTGGAGAAGACGCTGAAATTGACGCCGTCGGGCGCCACGACCGACCCCAATGGGCTAGGGCGTCCCTCATGGATGTCGATCACGGTGGGCCGGCCGCCAACGTGCCGAACCACCGGCCCGAACCAATTAGCAAATCCCGCGGGCGGGACGACTCAGCTGAGCCGGCCACTGCTGCTGTGAAAAGCCTCATCCGGCCAGCATAAGCAATACTTCCCGGCTGCATGAGACGCACAGGCGTCGACAACCGCTTCTCGTTCACGACCCGCGTAGTCCGCCCGCTGATGTCCCGACCGCGGCAAGCCGACGGACGTGTATTCGGGCGCCCGATTCGGTGAGGCGGGATTGCTTGGGGGCAGCGGGCCCGTGACTGGTCAGCGCAGTGGGGTGGTTAGCCTGAGCTTGTGGCCCTTCCTCTCGGATGGATCGAGCTCGAAGACGACACTCCTACTGAGGGGTTTCCGTGGGATCTGGCGGCGGTGCGGGCACTAGATCGGCTCGAGTTCTCTGCACCGGTCACGTTCTTGGTTGGGGAGAACGGCACTGGCAAATCCACTCTGCTCGAAGCCATCGCGGTGGCCGCCGGTTTCAACCCGGAGGGTGGGAGCCGCAATCTCCGGTTCTCCACTCGGCAGACCGAGTCGGCCCTCCACGAGCAGCTGCGATTGGCCTGGTACGCCCGCAGCCGACGAACTTTCTTCCTGAGAGCGGAGACGTTCTTCAACATGGCCTCCGCTTACGAAGACATCGGGCTCGATCCGGGCGATCCGGTTGGTCGTCTGCACGCCCGATCGCACGGCCAGCAGTTCCTCGACGTCGCTAGGAGCCGGTTTGGGCCGGGTGGCCTCTTCTTGATGGACGAGCCGGAGTCGGCGCTCTCGTTTATCAGCCAACTGGCCCTGATGCGGATGATGCACGAGTACTCCGCAGAGGGCAGCCAGTTCATCGTTGCCACCCACTCCCCGGTGCTGGTGGCCCTCCCCGAAGCGACCATACTGCTCCTGGACGACGACGGCATCTGCCCAGTGTCGTTGGACGACTCCCCACCATTTCGCGACACCAAAGCGTTTGTGAACGCACCCGAGACGTTCCTCCACCATCTGCTCTCCGACGACTAGGCGGGGCGTTCAGCGACGGTGCGCCTGGCGGTTTGCGAGGCGGTCCCGGAGCGTGTCCGTGGTCGATCCCGCTGTGTCGAACGGCGCTGCTCGGTTGACACCGCAACGGTGCGACGGCAGCTTGCCGCGGCTCAGCAGCGCCGGCGGTCGCAACGCGCAATTGCGACCCGATGGCGTCGTAGGCTGTACGTCCACGTGAACTCTCTCGTTCCCATACTCGCTATCGAGGCACCCGACGCCGCAGCTCTGTCTCGCTTTGACGTGCCCGGGTGGTTGTGGATCGCGTTTCTCGTCGCGATCGTCGTCCTGCTGTTGCTCGACCTTCTCGTGTTCCACCGGCAGGCGCACGCCATCTCGATGCGTGAGGCGGCGATCACATCGACGGGGTGGATCGTGCTCGGCGTCGCCTTCACTCTGGTCGTGTGGTGGGCGCTGGGAGGGGATGCCGGCACGCAGTACATCACCGGTTACATCATCGAGAAGTCGCTGTCGGTGGACAACGTGTTCGTGTGGGCGGTGATCTTCTCGTACTTCTCGGTGCCCGGGATGTATCAACACCGCGTGCTGTTCTGGGGGATATTCGGGGCGCTCGTACTACGAGCGATCTTCATCTTCGCCGGCGTGGCGTTGCTGGAGCGGTTGAGCTGGCTGCTCTTCGTCTTCGGCGGACTGCTGGTGTTCACGGCGTTTCGGGTGGCGACTCACAGCGCCGAAGAGATCCATCCCGAGCGCAACCCGGTACTCAAGCTGGTGCGCCGGTTCATTCCCGTCACGGCCGACTTCCATGGCCAGAAGTTGTTCACCCGAGAGAATGGCCGCCGCCTGGCCACTCCCCTGTTCGTGGTGCTGACGCTCATCGAGGCGACCGACGTCGTCTTCGCAGTGGACTCGGTGCCGGCCATCCTCGCTGTGAGCCGCGACCCGTTTGTCGTATTCAGCTCCAACGCCTTCGCCATCCTCGGTCTCCGAGCGCTGTACTTCCTCCTCGAGGGGGCGAGGAGCCAGCTGATCTACCTGAACCGGGGATTGGGTGTGATCCTGTTCTATGTGGGCGTCAAGATGATCGTGTCCGAGTGGTACCACATCCCGACGTTGATATCGCTGGCGGTGATCGCGATCGTGCTGGCCATCACGGTGTGGGTGTCGCTGCGGGCGAGCCGCCGGATCGAAGCCGGGACGACGCCGGGAGGTGGGCAATGACCGTCGAACGTATCGTCGTCGGCATCGACGACTCACCCGGATCCTGCGCCGCCGTCCAATGGGTCGTCGACCTAGCGGCCGCGCTGGGCGCCACCGTGTTTGCGGTCCACGCCTTCGAGCCGCTTGGTCACCTCGACGAGATCGGGCCGGGCACCGACTTCGCCGCGGTCCGCGACCTCATCGAGCATCGGCTCCGCACCGAGTGGTGCCGACCGTTGTCCGAGGCTCACGTCAACTTCGAGACCGTCACGAAGGAGGGCCGGCCGGCGGACGTCATCCTCGCCGTGGCGAAGGAGATCGACGCCGATCTCATCGTCGTCGGAGCCCGCCGCATGGGCTGGCTGCGTGAACTGACGCTCGGCAGCACGTCCCACCGCGTCCTCCACGAGGCGCACCGTCCCGTGACCATCATCCACTGGCCGGACGACTGACTGAGAGCTCGGTTGGCCGGACCGGCGCGGGTCGGCGCAGCCGTCTGCGACCCCGCGCAGCACATCGCCTGCTGGTCTCGGGTCGTCTCATCTGGACAACCCATCGAGTCGACGACCGGCGGCCGCTCCCCGGGCCAGCACCGCACAATCGTGCCCTCGTTCTCAAACGGGTATATCACCGCTCCACCGAACTGGCACGGAGGGCAGCGTGCGACAGGACGTAGCGCAGGAGATACCTGCTCGCGTACCGATTTCGCGCATGATTGGAGTTGTCCTGTGTTGCAGGAGGGGTGGTCTCGGGCGGTCGCGCCTCGAAGAGGCGATTGCCAACGCACGGCCCAACGCCTCTAGTCGAGGTCCGCGGCTGCGTGGAACGATGGCGGCGGGAGCATCCGGCCTCAGCCGGCGAGTCCGCTCCGGGAAGGGGGTGATCGTGAAGTGAAGTTCGAGGAGAGGATCGAGTTCCCGATCTCGCTCAAGGAGATGTGGGACTTCAGCATGGATTTCCACGAGTGGCCACTGTGGTACTCAGGAATGCTCGAGATCGTCGAACCAGAGAAGGGAGCCTGGGCCAAGCCGGGCGACTCGGTACGGGTTGCCTACAAACTGCTCGGCCGTCGCATCGAATACACCTGCACGGTGTCGGACTACAGAGAGTACGACTTGCTGGACTTCGTTGCCGAGCCACCGGTCCTGCCCGCCGCACATTTCCGTTGGTTCTGGAAGGCGCTCGGTGAAGACCGTTGCGAGTTGACTGTCGAGCTCGAAACCGATGAGCCAACCAGCTTCTTTGGAAAGGTCATTGAAAAGACCCAGGTGCCGCGCATCTACCACAAGGACCTGGCCCGCAGCCTCGCCAACCTCAAGGAGATCGCCACGGTTGGCATACCCAAGTGACCCCGCCCGCCTAGACCCGATGCCCACGAGGAATCGTGGGCATCGGCTGGTGCAGCATGCGGTTTGGTTCGGTGCAGACGTATCAGACGCGGCGGTGGGATCAGACGGCCGGTGGGGATCAGACGGCCGGTGGGGATCAGACGGCCGGTGGGATGTTGCGGTTGACTCTGAAGAAGTTGTGGGGGTCGTATTGGGCTTTGACTTCCCGAAGGCGGTTGTAGTTATCGCCGTAGGCCGCCTGGAGACGCTGGTGGTCGTCGTCGACCAGCTGGAAGTTGACGTAGTTCCCGCCGGTGGAATAGGGGCGTATCGCGTCCCAGGAACTCCTCACCCATTCGATGTGGGGTTCGGCTGGAGCGCCGGGTGCCCACGTGCCTGAGAATCCAGAGATGTAGTGGGCGTCCCTGTTGCCAACTGCGCCATCATCCTGGGCTTTCTCGTTGAGGGCGCCGCCGAGGTGGAATATGACGGATTGGCTCATAGGAGAGGTGAGCCGAACGGCGCCCGTGCGAAAAGCTTCGATGAATCCGTTGGCGAGCTCGGGGAGGAACTCCGTCTTCCAGTAGCGGTGGGGCCCTTTCGGCTCGTTGGCGTTGAGCATCGACTGGAGGCCGACATAGGGCATCTCGCCGATGGTGTTGACGACCGGGTCGGGTAACGCCCGTATCGGCGCCAGGGCATCGTCGGTCTGGTCGCCGGTGTAGCAGGCCACCATGGCAACGATCGGCTTGCCGTGCCATTCCTGAGGAACGAAAGGCGCAGGCGGAGCCATTCTCAGCAGGCTGGCCAAGGTGAGCTCGGGGGGCGCGGCTTCGGTGATCTCCTTGTAGGCACGCAAGATCTCGCCGGCTCTGTCCGCGCTCCAGGCGGCCAGACCGGCGGTGACCATCGGGCCGACCTCGTGGAGGCGGTAGGTGAACCGCGTGACCACACCGAAGTTGCCACCTCCACCACGAATCGCCCAGTAGAGGTCCGAGTTCGAGTCGGCGTTGGCTGTCCGGACCTTTCCGTCGGCGGTGACGATCTCGACCTCTTCGAGGTTGTCGACCGTCCAACCGAACTGCCTCGTCAGATAACCCCAGCCACCGCCGAGTGTGAGCCCGGCGAGCCCCGTCTCGGAGACAAACCCGAGCACGGTGGCCAGGCCGTGCCCTTGGGTCGCCTTGTCGACGTCACCCAGGACACACCCCGGCTGCGCATGCACCAACCGACGCTGAGGATCGACGGCAACCGCCCGCATCAATGACATGTCGATCGTCAGTCCACCCGGAGCGATCGAGGTGCCGGCGATGTTGTGTCCCCCACCCCTGATGCCGACCAGCAAGTTGCGCTGGCGGGCGTAATCGATGATCGCCGCCACATCCTCTGCCGAACTCGGCTGAGCAACCATGGCGGGAGTGCTGGCAACCATCCCATTCCAGGTGAGAGTCGCTTCAGCAAAGCCATCGTCGCCGGGAAACAGGGTCTCACCCGCCAGCGCCTCTCGAAGTCGGCTGAGCTCGTCGTCTCGGAACGTTCCCTGACTGCCATCTATTCGGGTCATCTCGATGGTCGACACGGTCACGACTTGGCTCCCTCCTGATGCCACTCCTGCCGGGCAAGGTCTATACTCCAATCAGGAGTAAACTTATACTCCAATTTGGAGTAAGTCAAGAGGCATGATGAGCGAAGCTCTGACAACAACCTCGTATGCAGTCCTTGCCCAGGTCGCAGTACGACCGTGGTCCACCTACGAGCTGGCCCAACAACGGGTCCGTTACTTCCGGTACGTATGGCCGCGGGCCGAGAGCGCCATCTACCGGGAGGCGAAACGTCTCGCTGCGATGGGGCTGATAGAAGGAGAGAAGGCGTACACGGGAAAGAGGTCCCGGACCGTATATTCGATCACGGAAGACGGTAAACAGGCCCTCAAGGCGTGGCTCGGAACCCCCGTTTCCCCGTTCTCGATGGACTTCGAAGCGATGCTGCGAATTTTCGTACTCCCTCTCGGCACCAAGGACGACATCATCGGCACCCTCAAACAGGTGCAGGCCGACGCCCAAGAGATGCTCCGTTTCGGTGGTGAAGTCAAACAGGAGTTCATCGACGGGATCAACGTCACCCAAGACCAGGTCTACATAAGGGCCCTCGCCGTCGACTTCTTCATCAGCCTGCTCAACACCGTGAACGACTGGGCAGAACGGGCTCTCGGCGAAATCGAAACCTGGGGCGATCTCGAACCCTCCGCCGAAAAGAACGCGAGGGGCCTGCAGCAGATACGCCAACTCCCGGTTGACACTCCCGATGAGTCACTCGAGGACATCTCCACCCCGCCACTCGGCCAGATGCGCTCCCGCGCCTGAGCATCCAGCGCCGGCGATACCCCCGACTCGGGCATCGTGGTCGGCCCGCCCCAATTCGCATGATCACAGTGATGTCGCCAGGCGCTCTCGGAGCTGGAGTGACCGCACCGCTAGAGAAACGCCGCCGGGTCAGCCTGAGGTGGCCGGCTGGATACGCTCGATGAGCTCACGCACCGCCGTCGTCAAGCCGGGGGCGGTGGCGATGAAGCCGTCGAGCAGGGTCTTGGGCTGATTGAACACCACAGGCTGGTAGTCGACTCCCATGACAACGCCCCCAGCGGCAGTCACCAGCGCGGCACCGCCGGCAACATCCCATTCGTTCTTGGGCACCAAGGTCCAGGTGGCATCGGCAAACCCGGCCGCGACCAGGCCCAGCTTGTACGCGACCGAGCCCATGTTGCGGATCGCGATCTCGGAGGCGAAGAACGGCTCCCACTCGCCTCGTTTCACTTCTGATCGGCTGGCCAGAACCAGCGCGCCGCGCACGTCGGTGCGTGTCGTGCACTGCACCGGTTCGCCGTTGAGGATGACTCCGGAGTCGACAGACCCCACGATGCGTCGGCCCGTAGCGACGCTCAGGATCCCTCCGGCCGCAGGGGCGCCGTCAACCACCAGGGCAATGGATACACACCACTCTGGGATGCCCATCACGAATTCGCGAGTGCCATCGAGGGGATCGACCACCCATACCCGGG
>JBFGLM010000075.1:0-18143 GCA_041576165.1 Acidimicrobiia bacterium | reverse complement strand
TTGCGCATAGTCATTGGCTTCTCGATCGAGAACGTCAATGACTACGCGACGCATAACAACCTCCATTCCGCAGTTACTCGTGAACCTACGCAATGAGGTATCCGTCGTGCCGGACCATTACGGGGCGAACTAGGGGGCTTCGACTCCGACCTCCCTCGACCGAACTGGTCCCCTCGCGACGACTGGAAGGACGCTGCTGGGGCGTTGGGTTGGGCGATGGCTGAGGTCGAGTCGTTGGAGAACCTCAAAGCGAGCGGCTTCGCGGCCCGTGCCTGCGCGTGTAGCCCAGCCTCAGCTGTTGAACGAGAAGCCATCCGGGATGTCGATGCCGAGGTACTCACCAGCGGTCGTGAAGGTTCTGTCCAAGATCGCGCGCAGGATCGGCTCGTAGGCGTCCCAGTCGCTTTTGGCGGTCGCCGCGGCGATGACGTAGATGGTCTCGGCCTGACGGTCCCCACCCGCGGCAACGACCATCATGACGGCCGAGTCGTTGGGCATCGCCGGATAGTAGAAGCCGAGGAACAACCCGTATTCCTCGGGATCGAGCTCGGAGGGCGTGAATTCTGCCGCCGCGTATCCAAAGAGCCCATCGTCAAAGTCGCCGAGGCCCTGCACCGTCGAGCCCTCCCAGGAGTCCGCAAACGAGCTGAAGGTGTCGAGCCAATCGGCAACAACCAGGTCTGCGTCCCCTTGGTAGCCCTGACCGTGGTTGAAGAAGAGATACACGTCCCCTTCCCCTGTGAGCGGGTCAGCGTCGGGGGCGAATTCGATGAACGTCTCCTGGTTATCAGGCACTTCGAGCGTCGCCCATCCCGAGGGAACAGGGATTACCAGTCCTCCCGTCGTCTCGACCGAATGCCAATCGCCATCGGAGCGCCTGACCTTCGACCGCGGGTCGAATCGGCTAGTGCCGGCGGCTGGCTCGAAAAGGCGCTCATCGATCCGTAGGCTCGGGATGTCCAAGGCAAACTGACCGGCCGTCGAGGCGGTGATCGTGTTGGGAACAGCTGACTCGGCGCTATCCCCGCACGCTGCCGCCACCAACGCGCCGATGAGAAGCAACAGGCCGAGCCTGGACCCAACCCGTCCGGAACGAAGCCGAGAAATCGCTGGCCCTGATGGTCCCGTCGACCCGTACGCCATGTCAGGTCCCCGTCCGATCGTCATTCGCGAACCTGTCTCCAACCATATAGGATGCCCCCCCACGCGGCGCTGCTTGCAGCGGACCGCGACCTCCCGGCGACCGTTGCGTAACGCCACGACGACTCCGAGTTGATCCGCGTAGGGACCCGCCAGCTCTAGGACAACAAACGAGCCGCCGGCAGCTCTTCCGAGCCGTGCAGGCCATCGTCTGTTGGGCTCACCACGAACGACCACATCGGACGTCGGACGGGTACGCTCGATACAGGCGACCGACCGCCAAGCAACCGGCTCGACGATAACGAGCGGGAGAGAAAACGATGGGTTCGATTGTGATCGTGGCCCTCTTCGTAGGCGTTGCAATGCTCAACGTCGGCGCTACTGGTCTGCTCCTGCTCAAACGCAAGTTCATTTGGTTTGTGCTCGGACTCGGAGTTTCTGTCTTCATGATCAGCGCAGCAATGGACGTCGCCTACACCGCTCGCGAAGGAGATGGCGCCGGGGGATTGACGTTGCTCGCGGGGGCAGCTGTCTTGATGATTGTCGGCTTTCCGGTCACGGCCATCTTTCTCGTAGCGGCTTCGCGGCCAGCGAAACCGTCGTCTTGGTGGGTCAAGCGGAAGCTCGATACGTCGTACGAGACGGCGCCGCCTCCCACAGTGCCGCTGCCAGACGCAGCACACGACGAAACGTGACTTGGGCGCGCAGCAGGTAGGCATTCGAAGCGCGAGACGAAGCCTCCAAGTGATAGTCGGGCTTGTTGCCGCCCTACCTGATCACCGGAAGCAGACAGCCGATACCCACCCGCATGAATGACATGAACCGAACCAGGGATCGGGGGCGATCTCTGGCGGTGAATGTTGCTCCCGGTTCGTCGTCGAGGTGGAACAACTTTGAATGAACAACGTTGCCGGATGCGGTCCATTCGGCGATCACGTGATACTCAGTCTGAGTTCCAAGGCTTTCGCCACTGTTGCTGTGTTCGTGCGGCTCGACTAACCAGTCGGTTTGTTCGGGGGTGACGTGGCCTCGGGCGCTCTTGCGTTCGATGGCGACGATGGTGCCGGAGGGTGCGTGGAATCCGACGAGGTCGGGCCAGCCCTTCCCGTCATAGGTGACTGGCACAGCCCATGAGTTCGCTTTGGCGCGGCCCGGTCGCCAATGCACGATGCGGTAGCCCAAGTAGCGCATGAGTTGGGCGAGACCCGTCTTGAAATTCCGCCTCGGACATAGAGGAGCCATGGAGGGTCGGCGGTGGACCCGGTGGACTGGGGTCTCCGGTTAGTTCTGTATTTGTCGCTCGTAAGGGAGAAACCGGAACGGGTTGTCCACGGTGTCCACCGGTTGGGGTGGCTGTTGTTTCTCCAGGTACTTCGTCGGTTTGTGTGATCCCGCCCCAGACGGTGTACCGGCCGCCGTCAATGCGTTTGCGTTGCTTTCTGCACCCGTTTGATTGCAGCCAGTCCGCTATGTCCTTCGTTGCTGGGGCACGTATGCCTTCTTCTTCACACCAGTTCTTCAGCAGGTCGTTGATGTCGCGTGAGAGCATTTCGGCACCGGGCTGAAACATGATCCCGACATCGGTGGCGAATCGTGAGAGGACGTCTTCGCGTTTGCGGTAATCGAGCGTTGCTCGGTCCACCTGGACAGGGGTCTGGAGTCCGTGCTCGTGCCATGCGACTGAACCTTCGATGATCCAATTCAGGCCCGCTTCGGGTACAACCTTGCCAGTGTCGTCGATGGCAACGCCCTCGCCGCGCAGCAGGGGCTCTTGGGTCGGCCGATGCGTGCGATAGAGCCGGCCCGACGATGGGATCACTCGCCACCACGGGAGATCCGGCACTTGGCGGAGGACGTTGGCCACCGCCTGGGCTGATCCCGGATGTCCGGCTTCGGCGGCGACCTCGGCGTAAGTAGCGAGGTCACCTGCTTGGAGCGACGCAACGACGGCGATGACGGCGCGCTGGAAGGAGGTGGGATGGTCGGGGGGATTCGGCAGGCCACCTGGCGGCATCGTCATGACGGTCGAGATGCTATCGCCACGCTATTCCGCGCATCTCACCGATGCTGGCTCTCGAAGCGCCGGCAGTCGCCGCCACCCTCATGCAGGGTTCAAAAGGCGGCCGGCAGTCACGGACTACGTACCTCAACACCCATGCGGAAAGACCGCATCTCCCTGTGCTGCGAACTGTTGGTCAATTCGGGGTCGTCATCCGGGCGGCGAGGACAGCTATCGCCGCCGCCCAGCTGAGGAGGGTTGCGAGGAGACAGAAGATGCGGAGCCGTTTGGTCTCGCTGGCGCAATATGCGCTGATCGAATTCAGATCCTTCGCTGTCAGGACCTGCCCTTCGTAGAAGACCGGTCGGGCGATGGGTGCCATTCTCTATTGGTATCGGCTTGCAGCGGCGATCGCTAGGGTCGACCGGCCCATCACGAGCCTCATGGATCGGTAGGCACTTTCGCCGTAACCCGCCGGGCTGTGCCAAAGCTGCCGGTGGCACGCGACGCGCCCACGAACAAGTGGCGGACGTCCCAGTGTGACGGGCCACGAGCTTCCGCTCCACCCGGGGCCATTCGTCGATGGCTACCGTGTGGGAAGAATCGTGCAAGGGGCTAGCGATGACCGAATACCTCCCCGACGCTTACAAGACGTTCCGCAGCCGCCACGCCGATGTGGCTTCCAGCCTCGATGCGCTTGCCGTCACCGTTGACGGAGCCGGGCCGCTCGACGAGCGCTCGCAAAGACTGATCAAGCTCGGCATCGCGATCGGGCGCAGCTCGGAGGGCGCGGTCCGCTCCAACGCCAGGAAGGCCCTCGCGCTCGGCGTGACCGCCGACGAGATCCGTCATGCCGCGCTGCTCGCCATCACCACGATCGGCTTGCCGGCGGCGACGGCGGCCATGGGTTGGATCGACGAGGTCCTCGAAGGCAACTGAGCCCTTCCGAACGGTGTTCACCAGGCCGGGGGAGCGCGCTTGTCAATGTCGACTCACCAGACAACGGCACCAGGTCGGTCTGTAGGCTTTGAAGATGGACCGGACCACCGCGATCTGGTTCGTGATTGCCGGAGTCTTGGCGGTCGGCCGGTGGTCCTTGGAGATCCTGGACATCCAGTATTACGACCCGCAGGGTCTTCTCGACTACAGCGGGGTCATCCTCCAAACCGCGGCCGGCGTCGCCACCGGCGTCGCGCTCATCCTGCTGTGGCGCGACCCTCCGGTCAGTCGAGGTGCGTGGTTGCTACTTCTCGCAGGCGCGCTGGCGGCAACCCAAGGTGTGGGCAATCTCCTCGAGGACGCCTTCGGCGTCGAGGATGCGGTGTGGCTCTTCTTCGTCGGCGGCGCGGGAATGATCTTCACGCTCGCAGCGGCCGGAGGGTCGGCACTGTCGGTCCGGTCCGAGCTGCGGTGGTCGGGTGTCTTTCTGCTTCTGGGTGCCGCGGGCGGGATGCTCGGGCCTGGCCTCGCAGTGATGGGCGCCGCTTGGATAGCGTTTGGTGTCTGGCTCATGCGGCAGGGCTCGACACTTCACATCACCTCGCCCCACGCCCCGCAGCACCGATGATCGAGTTCACCGGTCACGTGGTTGTTCCCCAACCGCCCGATGTGGTGTTCGCTCATCTGGCCGACATGGCGGAGCTCGACCGATGGAACCCGAATGTGACGGCCAGCCGCCGCACCAGCGGTGACCGATTCGCCATCGGATCGACGTATGTGGCAACGATCCGCCGGGGACCGCTGCGCGTGACCGCCCGCTCCACGCTCACAGCACTCGAGCCAAATCGGGCGGTGACCTACGAGGGAGAGATCTCCGGGATTCGGTCGGTCGATTCGCTGACGTTCGAACCTCACGCCAACGGCACCCGGGTGACCTTCCGCAATCAGTCCCATCCGTCAAGGTGGCTACGACCCCTCGCCCCACTCCTCAACGCCGCCTTCCAGCCGCAGGCGCGGCGAGCCGTCGAAGGAGCCCGTCGCTATCTCGAGGGAAGGTCGGCGGGCGCATAGCTGATCGATCTCAGCTGTGGTCCCTCTGGCTGACAGTCGTGCCCGATGCTAGATCTCGATCGGGAATGTGAGCACGTTGACGGCTGCGCCGATTCGTTGCGTTGCTTCAGCCATCACCGACGCGTTCTCCCAACCTTCCGGCTATCGCCGACCGACTCCGGCTTCACCAACGGGTGCCGCGCCGCCCCACAGCTTCAGTCGGGTCCAATGCGCGCTAATCGGGTCGGATTCCGAGCGCCGCCCAGGCGGCTGCCAGCCGGGCTACCGGCACCCGAAACGTCGAGCAGCTCACGTAGTCGAGGCCGACATCCTGGAAGAACGCGATGGACTCGGCGTCCCCACCGTGCTCGCCGCACACTCCCACCTTGAGGTCGGCGCGGGTGGCTCGCCCGCGGTCCACACCCATGCGGACGAGTTGACCCACCCCGGCGAGGTCGAGCGTGCGGAATGGGTCACTATCGATGATGCCGCGCTGGATGTACCCGGGCAAGAAACGGCCGGAGTCGTCGCGGCTCAGGCCCGCCGTGCTCTGGGTGAGGTCGTTGGTTCCAAAGGAGAAGAACTCGGCGGAACGGGCGATCTCGTTGGCGGTGAGAGCCGCCCGCGGCAGCTCGATCATCGTGCCGAGCAGATAGTCGACGCTCATCCCATGCTCGGCGAAGACGCTTTCCGCAACATTTCGGACTATCTCTGCCTGGGAGTCGTACTCGTTCATGAAGGCAACTAGGGGAATCATGACCTCGGGGAAGACCCTGATTCCCTTCTCAGCGCTGCGGACCGCTGCCGTGAAGATCGCCCGCGCTTGCATCTCCGTGATCTCTGGATAGACGATCCCGAGCCGACAACCCCGATGGCCCAACATGGGGTTGGCCTCCTGCAGCCTCTCGATCCGCTGCAAGACATCCTCCAGCGCATTGATCTCGCTGAGGATTCGGTTGATATCGTCGAGATCCGCCGATTGACGCAGCTTGAGCTTGAGGTTGACGATGCGCACCACCGTGTCTTCATGACGGGGGAGGAACTCGTGGAGAGGGGGGTCGAGCAGCCGAATAGTGACCGGGTGCCCATCCATCGCCGCGAAGATGCCTTCGAAGTCCCGGGTTTGCAGGGGCTCGAGCTCAGCCAAAGCCTCCCGGCGGAAAACTGCATTGGGCGCCATGATCATGCGGCGCATGGCCTCGGTGCGATCGGCACCGAGGAACATGTGCTCGGTACGGCACAAGCCGATGCCCTCAGCCCCCATCCGGACAGCGGCTGCCGCGTCGTCCGGCGTGTCGGCGTTGGCCCGGACCGCCAGCGTGCGGGTCTCGTCCACCCAGGACATGAGGGTGGCGTAAGACTCGTCGAGCTGCGGCTCGACGGTGGTGACGGCGCCAAGGTAGATCGTGCCGGTGTTTCCATCGACGGTGATGCGGTCGCCTTTCGACACGACCTCCTGCCCGGCCGTCAGCAGCTGCTGGGCGTAGTCGATCTCGATCATCTCGCATCCCACCACGCATGACTTCCCCATCCCACGCGCCACTACTGCGGCGTGAGATGTAACTCCGCCCCGCGCAGTGACTATCGCCTGGGCCGCTGCCATGCCGTGAAAGTCATCGGGGCTGGTTTCCCGGCGAACCAAGACCACCGATTCGCCGGCGGCTGCCAGCTCTTCGGCCTCGTCGGCGTCGAACACCACCATGCCCGACGCTCCTCCAGGGGATGCGGGCAGCCCGGTGGCGATGATGATGTCCGTGTCGGCCGCCTGAACAACCGGATGAAGCAGCTCGTCGAGCCGGTTGGGCGTGACCCGGAGGATGGACTCGTGCTGCGTGATCACGCCTTCGTTGACGAGCTCTACTGCGATCCGAACCGCTGCCCGAGCGGTCCGCTTGCCGGTCCGGGTCTGCAGCATCCACAGCTTGCCGTTTTCGACCGTGAATTCGATGTCCTGCATGTCGCGGTACTCGGCCTCCAACCGACCCGCCATGTCCGTCAGCTGTCGGTATATGTCCGGCATGCGCTGGGCCAAGTGATCGAGGGTCAGCGGGGTGCGGATCCCGGCGACGACGTCCTCTCCCTGAGCATTGGGGAGAAACTCCCCGAACATCGAGTTCTCCCCGCTGGTCGGATCCCGGGTGAAAGCGACTCCAGTACCCGAATGCTCGCCGCTGTTGCCGAATACCATCGCCTGGACGGTGACCGCCGTGCCTAGATCGCTGGAGATGCCGTTGATCCGGCGATAGTCGACGGCGCGGCGGCTCATCCACGAGTCGAAGACCGCCGCAATGGCCAGCTGTAGCTGCTCCCTGGGGTCCTCCGGTATCGGACGCCGGGCATAGCCGAGAATGATCCGCTCCAGGCGTGCCAGCAGCTCCTGTTCGTCGGAGGCGGTGACGAGCCCACGTCGCTCGGCTGAGTTGACCGCACTCTGCAGGCGTTCTGCGGGGACGTCGAAGACGATCTCCCCAAACATCTGTACGAATCGCCGATAGCTGGCCCAGGCAAATTCGGGATTGCCGCTCACCTCGGAGAGGGCTTCGACGCTGCTGGCATTCAGCCCCAGGTTGAGGAGGGTGTCCATCATGCCCGGCATCGATACCAATGCCCCCGACCGTACCGACAACAGCAGTGGAATCGGCCCCGCGCCCAGAGTCTTGCCGGCTGCCTTCTCCAGGCCGGTTATGGCCTCGAGGGTTTCATCCCACAGTCCCGGGGGCAGGTTGCGGTCACCGTCGTAGAAGGCGCGACAACCAGCGGTCGAGATGACGAATCCGGGAGGCACGGGAAACCCGGCTCTCGTCATGCTCACCAAGCCTGAGCCTTTGCCCCCGAGCAATTCGGGTGAAGCCTCGGCGGCATCGAAAGGGAAGACCCAGGTGGAGGAGGCAGCGGGCACAGACGTTTCCTCTCCGGCTCGGGAGCCACAGCGTGCGCAACGGCATCGAATCATAGGTGGGCGCGGCGACAGCTTCCCAAGCCGGAACTGGGAGTGCGGCAGCTGAGGAAGACTCGGCGAGATGAATGCGCCGACCGTCACACACCCGGTCATGTCGGCCGCCGACCGTGTGGTGGTGGGGCTAGCTCTTGGGAGGTCGCGGGATCAGCACCGGCGTGTTCTCGGTGTACCGCTGGAACTCAGCTTCGTCACCCCAGCGCTCCTCGGCGCGGGCTTCCAGCATCGGGATACCGCTCACTCGGGTGAGGAGCAAGGTCACGAACACCGGCGAGATCAACGTGACCCAACGCCACCCCGACAGCACCGGCAGAGCGATGAGAGCGATGCCCGTCCACAGGACGATCTCGCCGAAGTAGTTCGGGTGGCGGGACCATGCCCACAGGCCCGACGTGATGAACCGCCCCTGGTTCGCCGGGTCCTGCTTGAAGGCCGACTTCTGCCGATCGGCGACGACTTCGATGGCGAACCCGGTGACCCATACGACTATGCCGACGATCGCCAACCAGCCGATCGGCTCCCTTTCCATGCCGGTGATGATCGCCAGCGCACACGCCATCGTGAGCAGCACCCACAGACCCTGCAAAGTCCACGTCATCAAGAATCGCAGGGAGTCGGTCTTTATCTTGTCGAACCGTTCGTCCCGCCCCGCCCGGCGTATTCGGAGGAATAGGAATGTGCCGAGTCGCAGCGCCCAGACGATGACCATGGCCCCGACGATCAGCGCCCGTGCATCCAAGTCGTCGCTGAGCAGCAGAGCGACGGCAACGACCGTCACATAGGTGGCGCTGCCGGTGAGGTCGAAGTAGTGCTCCGTTCTGGCCAGATTGGACGGCACGAAGACCACCCAGTTGATGACATAGGCCAGGACCCCGCAGACGGCGAACACTGCGATTGAGCCCACCTGCGAGCTGCCGTCGCTGCCGGCGACAATGACGAGGGCACCGATCACCACACTGGCGGTGATCCCGATGAGCGATCTTCGTTGCTGTTCTGTCACGTCCCGGACGCTAGGCCGGAGACCGCCGGGCCTGCAACGCGTCCCGCGACTTTGTTGGACGGCGCCTGGCTCTCCGACGCCCTAGGGGCAAATGCCTCTTGTTGCGACCAATGGTGAGTTGCAGGGTTGAGACTGCGTGAGAGGAGGGATGGAATGCGTACGATGATGCTGTCGCTGGTGCTGCTATCAGCGAGTATCGGACCAGCTCTAGCTGCGCCTGAGGCTGCTGATATGGCGCCCACTGGATACGAGGCTGTCGCCTTGCAAACACCGGCGGGTTTCACAATCACCACTGCCGTAGACGTCAACAATGTTGGCGTCGTGATCGGATCGAGCTTCGGGGGACCTCAAACGGCAACGAAGTGGGATGCCCGAGGAACTCCGACTGTGTTACCGCCACTTCCCGCCTTCGAAGCCAGTCAGGCGCTCGACCTGAACGACTTGGGCATTGTGGTCGGTCGGAGCTTCAGCGGTGTGACATCGCGAGCGACGGTGTGGAATCCGGACGGAACCGTCTTGGAGTTGCCGCCACTGCCGGGCTATGTCAACAGTCAAGCTACGGGAGTCAACAACGGCGGAACCATGGTCGGGACGAGCACCTCCGGTACCGATTCGATGGCGACGGTCTGGGATAGGCTTGGAAATGCGTACGCGCTGGCTCCGCTGCCCGGATACTCCACCAGCTTCGCGGCCGCCATCAACGAAGGCGGTGAAGTGGTTGGATCGAGTTCCGGCGCCAGCCCGACGCAGGCCACGATCTGGAGCGTCCAGGGAACACCGGCGCCGTTGCCACCGCTATTGGGTCGGCCAACCAGCTCGGCAGCCGACGTCAACAACCGAGGCCAAGTAGTGGGTTTTAGCCTTTTTGACACGCTGACCGCGACGTTGTGGGACCGCAACGGTACACCGGTCGAGCTGGATGCCCTTTCTGGTCTGGTTGCCACCGTCGCGTCCGACATCAACAGCAGGGGTGTGGCGGTCGGACGGTCGTGGGATGGCGAAGATGGTCCGACGACCGCAACGCTTTGGGACGAACGACGGCGGCCAGTTCCGCTGCCAGCGCTTCCCACGTTCGACGCCAGCCTGGCATCAGGAGTGAATGATCGCGGCTACGTTGTCGGCTTCAGCGCCGGAGACGGACCGACAACCGCCACTCTATGGAGGCCTCATGCGGCCCCGCCGACCTCCTAGCTAGGCACGTCGACGTCTGCTCAGAAGTCAGACTTGGCGGACGCATAGGGGTGCAGCGCGGCGTAACTTCTGGCCCGATTCGACGGCACGAACACCACCTAATTGATGACGTACGCCAGGATCCCTCAGATTGCAAAGACTGCGATCGAGCCCACCTGCGAGCTGCCGTCGCTGCCGGCGACAGTGACGAGGGCACCGATCACCACACTGGCGGTGATCCCGATGAGCGATCTTCGTTGCTGTTCTGTCACGTCCCGGACGCTAGGCCGGAGACTGCCGGGCCTGCAACGCGTCCCGCGACCTTGTTGGACGACCGTGAGGTCTATGAGCTGAGACGGCCGGCATCGGTGGTCTCAGTCGAGCTTCGGGTCTGCGCGGCAATGGGAGAGGTTCCCGAGCCGCGAGATGTGGCCGCATTTCGGTTTGAACCCCGGGCAGGGGTCGAGCGAGTCGATGAGGCCGAGTCAAGGCGACGCTCGGTGAGTGCCTATAGCCACTAGACGTGGTCTCGACACCATCCACGCGTTCGCTGGCTCCTCATCGCTGTGAAGAACCCGCTCGAGTGCAGTCCAAAGCCTCTGGCTCGCGGCAACGAACCACGAGATCGTGGAAGGGCATCGAAGGAGGGACATCATGCGTCGTCCCTGGGCCCTGATCCTCGCATTCGCGCTTTCTTGGTGGGCTCTCGTCGGGGTCCCTGCCGCCGCCGCAACGAGCTGTGGTGGGGAACCGGCCACCATCGTGGGTACAGCCGGCAACGACACCCTCATCGGAACCGACGGTCCAGACGTCATCGCGGCTTTGGGGGGCCGGGACACGATCATCGGTGGGGAGGGTGACGATGTGCTCTGCGGCGACGGCGGCGCCGATACCATCAGCGGGGGGACGGGAAATGACTTGATCATCGGCGGGGGCGGCGTCGACGTCCTTGACGGTGGGGCTGGGGATGACATCATCGACGGCTCTGCGGGGTTCGACGTGCTCCGATTTGCCGACGCGCCCGGCGGGGTCACCGTGGATCTCGCCGCCGAGACGGCCCGAGGACACGGCAGTGACCAGGTCATTGGCATTGCCACGGTCTTCGGGACGCCATTTCAAGATGTCGTCATTGGCAACTCGATGCGAAATCAGCTCTACGGCCGCGGCGGCGACGACACGCTGGAGGGCCGCGGCTACGAGGATCACCTGTACGGAGGTCGCGGCGACGACACGTTACGTGGCGACTTCGGTGGTGACTTCCTGTTCGGCGGCCCCGGCAACGACAAACTCTACGGGGGCCCTGCCGGCCGGGCTTTCACCGATACTCTCTATGGTGAAGCTGGGGCGGACCTACTTCACGGTGGAGGAGCGCTCGATGCGCAGTGGGTGCAGACCGAGCTCTTCGGCGGCCCCGGGCCGGACACGATCATCGGCACCCCCGGCCCCGACCAGATTCGCGGTGACGGCGGCAACGACACGATCGAGGGCCGGCGCGGCTCCGACAATATCGGGGGCGGCGAAGGCCACGACATGATCCACGGGGGGCCGGAAAGCGACTTCATGGCGGGCAATTCCGGCAACGACTTGATTGAGGGCGCCGGCGGACACGACGGTCTGGAAGGAGGCTCCGGTGACGATGTCCTCTACGGTGGCGCCAACCAGGATTGGCTCGAAGGCGGAGACGGAGCGGACATCTTGTCTGGCGGCCCGGGGCGGGACTGGCTGCAGGGGGGCAATGGCGACGACGACATCGCGGGCGACGAGGGAGTCGATGAGGTGATGTACTGGAGTTCCGAACGCGGCGTCACCGTCAACCTGGCAACAGGCACCGCCTCGGGACAGGGCAAGGACACACTGGCCACCGTCGAGTCGATCAGCGGCACGGGATTCGACGACACCTTGATAGGCAACGCGCGCGCCAATCGACTGTGGGGCGACGAAGGAGACGATCTCATCCGCGGCGGGGCCGGCGCGGACGTATTGAACGGCTGGGAAGGCAACGATGCGCTCTATGGCGGCGCCGGTGACGACACATTGGAGGGCGGACCGGGCAACGATCACATCGACGGCGGCCCCGGCGGCGATTGGTACCGATTCATCGACGAGTACCACGGCTGTGAGACGATGGATGAGGCATCTCCGAACTGCGCCCTCGACCCGCCGGTGAGCGCAGACGGCTACGACTCCGGAGTCTCGCTCGTCACCGGGCTGGCCTACGGTGACGGGGCCGGAATCGACCATCTCGAATCCATTGAACACCTGGCTGTTCTCGACCCTGCTCACGTCGAGGGAGATGCTGGCGACAACATTCTGCTCGGCTCATATGGCGCCGACCTAATCGAGGGCAACGAGGGTGACGACATCATCTTCGGCGGAGCTGGAGACGACACCCTCGACGGCGGCCCTGGCTATGACCTGCTCGTCGGCGGCGACGGGCGTGACACGTGCCGCAATGGGGAGCGCCACAACGGCTGCGAGCGGCCCGGCGGGTTAGATTACGTCGACCTAGCGGATGTCGCGGTCCCGCTGCCGGCGGAGCCGCTGCGGCCGCATCGCAGATAGACGGGCTCTACCCTGGTGACGCTACGCCTCGTAGCTCGGGGTGGGTGCGGTGCATGGAGCAAAAGGGAGAGGCCGATCATGAGGCGCTTTATCACACTGGCTTTGGGGGTCTTACTGGCGAGCAGCCTGACAATGGCGACCGCTGGCGCGGTCCCTCCGGTCACTCAGACCTTCGACTTCGACGACACGATCGAGGGTTTCGTTCCCGAATGTGGACTCAACCTGCGTTGGGAGATCACCGGCAGCGTCGACCGGACGCGCTACTTCGACCAGGACGGCAATGTGGTGCGCATCATCGACCATGTCAGCGAGGACAACACGATCACCAACGTGGACACGGGTGAGACGCTGCGAGAAGGCCCCGACCACTTCCAGCAGATCTTCAACTTCAATCCGGATGGCACGGTCACGCTGTTGATCGCCGGCCTTTCGGTTCTGGTCAACGGGGGCGACAACATCGTCGTCGACGCCGGACGGGTGGTTTTGCTATTCGGGCCGAGCGGGATCAGCGTGGTTGGCATCTCCGGACGCCACGACGTGCGCGGCATCGATCCCACGGTGGTCGATGACCCGGTCCTGCTGGCGGGCTTCTGCGGAGCTTTTGCCTAAATGTCGACCTCGGAACCCGCCGGCTCTCCTCATGGCGGACGGCGGGTTCCGATCGGTCACCAAGGTGTTTCAACCGGAAGGCAAGCCGCCGACCCGCAGGTTCACCTGGCGTCGCCACGAGGAAACGAATACGCCGCGCTCAGTTTGCCCTGGTAGGCGGCCTGATACAAAGACGGCCCGCAGACGGGTGAATGCGTGGTCGGATCCCGCACTTTGGTAGTGACGTTGCCGGCTGGTTGAGTGACATCCGGTACGGTCCGTCACGCCAGGACGCCCTGGGCCCAAAGAAAGATCAACCAGCACGAGATGTTGTGGCGTTACGTCGAGCCGATGTGGAGTGAGATAGACCCCGTCAGGCGGTTGCTGACGTCGGCCGAGGTGCCGAAGGGGGAATGGCATGCACTGCGGGTTTGAGCCACGGCAACGTTTGCCTTTGCAGGTCCATCCACTCCTGCCACCTTTGCTCCTGTAGCTGCACCAGGTCCTTGACCCCGATCCGGGTGATCACGCCCTCGCCCTTGTCGATGAGTGGCCAGCGTTCAATCTCGAAGTCGCCGCTCTCGCCGGCTGTGATCCATGGGCGGTAATCCTTGCCGGCCCCTAGATCGGCCTTGCCGGCCCTCCACATGCGGATTTGGGCGGCCTCGGCCCGGCGGAGGACGCTTTCGTGGACGATCGGCGTGCCGTGGACGGCCCGATCCCATACGACTTGGCGGCTGCCGCGGCGGTACAGCAACCGGGTGCTCCAGCGGCCACGTGAGTCGTGCATGACGTCGGTGAAGTCCTGAATGACCGCATCCTCGTCGCGGGGGTGGAGCAGCAGCCCGTGCCGGTGGGCCTTGTGCAGCATCCACATCAGCGTGATCTGGGCCAGTCCCGGTTCCGTGTAGCCACCGCCAACGTCGGTGTGCATCCCGGTGAACCACACCTGTTCGAGCGTTCGCGCGTTGGGCTCGGCGCACCCCGGTGTGGCGCAGCGGTGAGCGGCTGTGCGTGCCAAATCATCGTCTGGCGTCCACAAAACGGGATTGAACACGATGCGCTCGTCGTCGATGGCGAGGGCGTGGTAGGCGTGGCTGACGCTCTTGGCGAGGTTGAAGTTGTGGAACTTGTGCCTGGAGAAGGGGAAGGCGTTGATGATGGCATCGGCTGCCGGATATGGCAGGCCGAGGGCTGCCACGGTGTCGAAGCATCCGAGAAGCTCGATCCGAGTCCATTGGGTGTGGTTGGCGGATATGAATTCCTTGGCGCGCTTCTCGAGCTTGACCGCCCTCAAGTACCGCTTCGCTCGCTGCTTGGCATCAGGTGCGTCGGGCTCGTAGTCGCTGGCAGCGAGCAACTCCTTGGCATAGTTCTCGAACTGCGCCTTCATGGTGGCGGCCAGCATGTACCGGTCGTGGTCTGCCTGATGATCCAACCCTTCGGACTCGTCGATGTCGTGGTCCAACAGCGGCTCGCCGGGCCGTCCCCCGTGGCACTCCTCATGGTGGCGCAAGAGGTGGCTATCGATATCCAGATCTCCGTAGTACATCTCTCGTGCCAGCGCCTCGACCTCGGTGAGGCGCTTTTTGGCGATGGCCCGCTTCGCCAACCCCCCGAACCAGGGCGGGCGTGTTTTGTAGATCTTGTAAGCCTTCTTGATGAGCTCGGGCCGGGACCGAGGCAGGATCCCGAAGTGATGGATGAACCCCGACAGGCTCCTCACCGTCGCCGCGCCCCGGCTGAAGCCGATGAGGAAGATCCGGTCGCCGGGAACGTAGTTGTCGAAGATGAACCGGTATGCCTGCTGGATGTTGCGCGATATACCTGCGCCACCGACGTTGCCGGTGAGCTTGCGCCACCCGGTGCCGATCCCCGGATCGTAGAACACGATCTGGCGGGGCGTCTTGTCCTCGAGCATGTTGAAGAGCCTGTAGACGTTGGTGTTCAACGCGACCCCTCGACCGCCCTCCTGGCCGGTGCCGTCAGCCAGAATGACGATGTTCTTGGGCATCTCGCTCCTTTCTCGCCTTCGTCCCCACGATACGCGTCGCCCTCGCAGACGGGCGTACGCTCGCCTGCTCCGCCCTCATCCGGTGATCTTGTTGGTGGTGTCGGCGGCGGCGTCGGCGATCGAGACGGTCTCACTCTCGAGCTTGGTGAGATCAATCGTTATTCCACCCAGCATCTCGCTGAGTCGTTGTTCGATCACGTTGTGGATCACCGTGTCCATGGCTTGGGTGACCATATCTTCGACCAGCTTGTCAATCTGGGAGTTGGCACTGGTGATGAGTTCGTCGATCCGCTGTTCGACGAGACCTCCTGCTGTGCCGATGATCTCCTCGATCCTGTTTCCAACCGCGTCCCCCACCTTCCCGATGAACGCCGGCCAGCCGCTAGCTACCGCATCCGCTTTGCCGACCGCCACCGCCTCGATCGCCTCCGCCACTTTGGGCGCCGCCGCCGATGGCTCCTTGGCGGGTTCTTCAGCATGGTTGACGTCGATTCTCACTTCGATCACCACCGGCGGCGACGATCCCATGCGACGCCGCTTGAAGATGCCCCGGGGTACGTCTTGCTCCACGGTGGTTGCGCCGCTGCCAACCTCAATCGTCATATCTCCTCCAGTGCTCGTCCGGCCTCCCTGAGGCTGGAATCGTTGGTTTGATGATGATCTCTTTTGCCGCGGCGTGTAGGCCCTCGGTCAGGGTCACGGCAACTACCGGTCGTCGCCGTCGCCAAGGGAACAGCAAGAAGAAGGTCGACGCCACGGCAACCGGCGGGACGATGCAGATCTTCCAATCGCAGCCATTAGTGCCATCTCCGTCGGGAGGCCCGTTGGGGGGAGGTACGTTGTCGGGAGGCCCGTCGTCGGAAGGCCCGTCGTCGTTGGTGATGGTGCAGGTAGCGGTGACACCTGGAGTGAGGGTGACCACGGATCCGGTCGGGGTTCCGCCTCTGCAGGTCCAGTCGCCGGACTGGTAGCCGTCGACCTGGGGGGACTCGCTGAGGAGGTAGCCGACGTTGGCGAACACCTCTTGGAGTTGGCCGGCATCGCCGGGATTGGAGAAGTCGCGGGTCGGATTGTTGCCCTGGGAGGTGGCTGACAACGTCCAGTCGCCGGGACTCGCCGTTCCGCCGTCGTTGTTGATCACCGCTTTGACCAGTCGCAAAGTTGGAGGAATGTCGTTGTTGGTGATGGTGCAGGTGGCGGTGACACCCGGGTTGAGGGTGACCACGGATCCGGTCGGGGTTCCGCCTCTGCAGGTCCAGTCGCCGGACTGGTAGCCGTCGACCTGGGGGGACTCGCTGAGGAGGTAGCCGACGTTGGCGAACACGTCTCGGAGCTGGCCGGCATCGCCGCGATTGGAGAAGTCCCGTGACGCGTCGTTCCCCTGGGAGGTGGCGGACAACGTCCAGTCGCCGGCGTTCGCCGTTCCGCCGTCATCGTTGGTCACCATCTTCACCAGTCGCAACCGCGTGGGCGGGGTGGTGTCGTCAATGGCGACGGTTATTTCATTGGACGTAGCGGTGATGGGGTGGAGCCAGCTGTAAGAGGCGGTGATGGCGTCGTACTCGGTGGCGGCGTTGTCGATGGCCTGTACGGTGACGGTGTCGGTCCAGGAGTTGCCCTCTTCCCCCGTGTGGCGTGAGATGAAGGTGCACTCGATTGTCTGGCCGCTCTCTAGGGGATGGGGGAAGGTGACCCGGGTGCCGTCGTTGTCGGTGCACGATGAGCTGAGGTCTTGGGTTCCGGAGCCGCTGAGGGGAGGATTCGCGGTCCAGCTGTCTGCGATGGCGGTGACGGTGATGTTCCGATCGGGGGTGCCGTTGGTGATTTGCGCTTGGTAGGCGAAGTCACCGCCGGGTGCGGGCAGCGTCGGGGTCGACGTCGACTTGGTGACCTCCAACACCGGAGGCAGGGCCGGTTCGTCGGTGATCCTCACTCTGACCAGGTTGGAGTTACCGCTCACATCGGCTCCGTCGTCGTCGGTGGCAGTCACAGCGACCCGGTTGTCGAAGGTGGCCGGTGGGCCGGTGTGGGACACGGTGAACGTGCACCGCAATGATTCGCCGGGGGAGAGGGTGTAGGGGGCGGTGGGGTTGGCACCGGGGCCCGATTCTGCGCAGGTCCCCTGCGTCTGCAGGTCGATGAGGTAGGTGTCGTCGAGATCGGTCACCGTGACTGTGTCCACCGCCGAGACGTTCTTGGCAACTACCTGAAAGTCGAAGTTTCCGCCTGGTTCTGGCAGGGTCGGGGTTGATGTCGACTTGGTGATCTGGAGTGTGGGAGTGTCGTCGATGGTGACGGTCACTGGATTGGAGGTGGCGGTGATGGTTTGGCCGTTGTTATCGGTGGCTTCTACGGTGACGGTGTCGGTCCAGGAGTTGACCTCTTCGCCGGTGTGGCGTTGGGTGAAGGCGCACTCAATCGTCTCGTTGGGATCTAGCTGATACGGCAAAGAGACCGCGGTGCCTTCGCCGTCGGTGCAGGACGATGTGAGGTCTTGGGTTCCGGAGCCGGCCAATGGTGGGTTTGCGGTCCAGTTGTCTTCGATGGCGGTGAGGGTGATGACCCGATCGGGTGAATCGTTGGTGACCTGCGCTTCGTAGATGAAGCTGCCGCCGGGTTCGGGCAGGGTCGGGGTTGACGTCGACTTGGTGATCTGGAGTGTCGGAGTGTCGTCGATGGTGACGGTCACTGGATTCGAGGTGGCGGTGATGGGGTGACCGTGGTG
>JBFGLM010000074.1:0-19163 GCA_041576165.1 Acidimicrobiia bacterium | reverse complement strand
CCTCAGTTCGAGGCGCAGACGGGACCCGTCCAGTCATTGAGCGTCGGGTGGGTGACGCCCGTCACGCAGAAGGTGACCGAGACACCGCCCTTGACCGTTTCGGTCGTCTGGATCACCGTGGTGCCGGTGGCATCGGTCGGCGGTCCGGAGACGCCGGGTTCGTTGAAGGTGCCGGTGAAGTTGCCGGTCACGGTGGCGCCCGCCACGGGCCCACCGAGATCGTCGACCACCACCACCGTGGCCTGGCCCCGCTTTATGCCCTTGCCGACGTTGACGGTGGTGACCGTCACCGACCCGACGTCGACTTCTGGCTGCTGGCCGCCATCCGGCTCGGTGGTGGCCGACGTGGTGTTGGACCAGGAGGAGGCGCCGGCGTCGTTCTCCGCGTTGACGCGATACCAGTACGTGGTGTCGGCCCTGAGGCCGCTGTCCGTGTAGGCGGTGGTGTCGGCACCGGCCGTGTCGAGGAAGGCGAAGCTGACCCCATCCTCCGACCGCTCGATGTTGAAATGGTTCTCTTCACTCGAGTTGTCGAACCAAGACAGGTCAATGGCCGAGCTCGACACGCCGGTGGCGCTCAAGTCGCTGGGGGCCGCAGGCGGAGCCGCCGCCAGCGAGTAGTAGGCGCTGTATCCGTGCCCGGCGGGGAAGGTCGGAGGCGGCTCGCCGCCCACGACGTCCATCCAGGTCATGGCTCCCTCGTCCTCGTGGGTGAGGATGTGGCAGTGCATGATGGTGCGGCCCTCATAGGCGTTGGCGGCGTTGAGGTCGAACCGCACGTTGCAGTTGCCCGCCAGGGTGTCGTAGTACTCACCTTCCTCGAAGTCTCCGCCGCAGCCCGCCTGCGCCTGGAAGTGGTAGACGTGGAGGTGGAACGGATGGTTGACCGCGCCCTTGATGGACCAGTCCTGCACCGCGTCGGCGTCGAGGGTGAAGGTGGGCGTGTCGATGTCCCACTTGCCGCCGTTCACGGTGCGGGCCCCCATGCTGATCTTCTGGCTGTTGACGCCGGTTTCGCCGCGCAGGTCGCGCAGGTAGTCGGGCCGGGCCGCCGACCAGGTGGAAACCCCGTCGGCAGCGAAGGGATGCGGACCAGGGTCGGGAGTGCCGGCGACGACAATGCTCGCCACGGTGTCGTTGCCCACGGTGATCGTCGAGCCGGCGCTGCAGCGCACCGCCAGGTCGGCGCGGGAGGCGCCGGTCAAGTTCACGGTGCGGTCGGGCAGGTCCTTGGGTGCGCTGGTTCGCCACACCCCGTCGCGAGCCAGCAGCTTGACGTCGCAGTTGGCGCCGATGCTCACGTCCTTCGTCCGGGCGTCGCGGTCGGCGAGCAGGACCCGCCAGTGCTGCCAGGTGTCCGGCGGCATCGTCAGGTCCCCGTTCACGGTGCCGTTGACGGTCCACCCGGCCGGCAGGGTGCCGGACACCAGGGTGTCGCCGCCGGTGCCGGCGGCCCCGGGGTCGAGATAGCCGAGCAGTACGTGACGCTCTTCCATCGCGGCCACATTGGCCGGAATGCCGTCCTGGCTGTCGTCGATGATGATGAAACCGAAACCGCCGGTGGACACCTGCAGGAAGGTCGAGCCGTGGTGGTGTGCGTGATACCAGTAGGTGCCGCCCATGTGGTCGGCGGGGATGTCGTAGACGTAGTCGCCGCCGAAACCACCCTCGAACATGCGGGTGACGTCGTCACCCGGCGACTCGCCCGATATGTGCAGCCCATGGGTGTGCACATTGGTGATGTTGGGGTCCTTGAAGTCGTTGTGCGCCGGGCTCGGCGCCTCATAGGGCAGCAGGTTGCGGAACCGCAGCACGTACGTGTTCCCCGGCTCCATGTTCAGCGTCGGGCCCGGGATGGAATAGCAGCCCCCCGCTGGGCGATACGCCCGGGTCGTCAGGGTCTCGCCGTTGATGCTGAACGTGGCTTCGCCGTACTCCATCACCCCCACATAGTGGTCGCCTGCGTCGGTCCATTCGAACGGCGGCGGATCGACGATATCGCTCGTTGGGTCACAGGTTTCGTCCACCTGGGCGCCGGTAGGCAGCGGTACGAGCAGGGACGCAACGACGACCGCGACCACCAACAAGCCAAGCCTGACCTGGCGTTGTGACATCAGGAACTCCTCCCCGGGAGGGTGACCCACGCATGGGGCGACACCGAGCACAACAACCGGCGTGGACGCGGCCCCGGCAACTGCGACCGCGATTTTGCGCTCCTCGCCCTTCCTCCTCTCTCGGTTACCCCAACGCGTAACGCGGCGGATCGGGGCGGGATAGGGGCTAACGACCCAAGCCGCCATTTGGAAGTGTGTCGCCTCCGCTGGCAGCCGAGCGTTCTCGCGTATCTCTAGGCGCGGCCGGCGTCCCAGCCGCCGGTCGAGCGTCCTCCACTAGGGTCAGCGGCGTTGACGAAGTGGATGCCGTTCGGCCCCGGTGGGTGATCGTCTTCTCCACAGATGGGTCGGTGGAACCGACGAAGGCACCGTGTTGGCGTGTCGGACCTGTATCAGGCAATCGGTTCGCCACCTCTACGAGACCGACCACGCCATCGTGATCGGCTTCGTCCGACAGGTCGCCGAAACGCCGCCACCCATTCGCGTCGGAGCCACGCACCTACGCCACATCGACTGGCACGCCTACCCAGAGCTCGAAGCCGAGGATGCCGCATCACACCTTGCGGGTCAGGTCGAGGATTGGCTTGGTGGGATACGAAAGCTGAAACTTGCGGCCGTCGCCGGCTGAGCGGTGGCCTCGATTCGAGACGCCGTTGCCAGGTCAGGAGAATGCGAGGTTGGTCAGCGTAGGATCTCACCGCTGGCAGGGATGCGGACCACCGCGTTATCGCGTTGGGTAGACAGCCCAAGGGCTTGGGTCCCGCGCCTCGGCCGGTGAAGGCGGTGCGTAGTGCTCAATTGGGGAGGCCAAGCGGTCCAGGAAAGGAGGAGTCATGAGGCGCAGCCTCACATTGGTGGTAGCGGTGGTGCTGATCGCCGGGCTGCCGGGAATTGCCGGAGCCGCCCACGGGTTGGTGTGTGGTTCGAGCGTGGACCAGGATGTCATGCTCACTCATGATCTCGTCGGATGTACCGGCGACGGACTGATTGCCACCGAGCCCGGGATCACCATCGACCTTGGTGGTCATACGATCTCGGCCGCCGGTGGGGATGCGGGGATTCGAATTCCTGCCTTCCAGGGCGTCGAAAATGTCACCATCCTCAACGGCACGATCACCGGTTTCAAGGACGCCGTCCGTGCCGATATCACGAGCGGCAATCACATCTCGCGGCTCCATTTGGTCGGCAACACCCGGGGCATCAACTTCGCCAACGTCGATGACAGCGTTGTTGAGAAGAACACGATCTCGGGCAGTGCGCTCGACGGCATCCGAATCGACGGCGGCTCAGACGGTAACGTCGTGCAGAAGAACGTCCTCAGCAGCAACGTGTTCGGTATATCGGTCTCCAACTTCTCCGACGACAACGTAGTCACCAAGAATGATGTGACAGGGTCGTCGTGGGGGATCTCCGTGTTCACCGACTCTCTCGGCAACGAGGTGTCGCGGAACTACGTGGCAGGCAGCATTTTCCAAGGTATCCAGATCGAGCGGCGGTCCCACGATGCTGTGGTGGCTCGTAACACGGTGACGGCTAACGGGCAGGGCATTCTGGTGACTGGAATAGCGGGCGAAGTCGTGCTGAGAGCCACCGTGGAGCGGAACGACGTGTTCGACAACAACGGCGACGGGATCCGGATCGCCGGCGATAACGGGCTCATCACCCGTAACGACGTCTACGAAAACGGCGGCCACGGCATCAACCTCACCGAGAACTCCGCCAACAACGTGGCGTCGTTCAACGACGTGTTCAGCAACAGTCTCGAGGACATAATCGACAACGGCGACAACATGATCATCTAGCGTCCTCTCCCGGGCGCATCTCCAGCTGGCGCCCCAGGTCCGCCTGGCGAGGTGCAGTAGTTCGTTTTGGCCGACTGGCCGGGAGCTCTCTACTACTCGACCGCGGTGGCCGGAAGCCGGCCCGGGGGGTGGTGGCGGCCGCCTGGGCGGCGGTGCTCGCGACCGGTGAGCAGGGATACCTCCACGTTGTCCAGGCGATCCTGGATACGGGCGCCGCGGCATCTAGGCCGGGCTACGGGTGCTGGGCGATCCCTGGTGGGTGATCACCTTCACTTCCGACGAGGTGAACATCTAAGAAGTTATGGCCGAGATGGCGAAGCGGGGATGGAGCCGCAGCGGCCTCCACCGCCCGCCCGCCCGCCGCCCACATGGCCCTCACCTCCGCCACAGCGACCAGCCCATCGGGCTATCTTGGGCTCTGGCTCGTAGGAGGTAGAGGTGGAGTTCTGGCCGATGTACGTCTCAGTTAGGCGGAATATTTTCGAGCGTCGGCGTCTGTCGGCCATCAAGCCCGAGCTCACCGGATGAGCATTGACATCCATGCTCACTGCGTTCCGGCGGCGCTGATCGAGCTGCTGCGCGCCGATGGAGGATCATTTGGGATCGAGGTCGCGGAAGATGGCAAGGGTGTCACGGCCCTGCTCGACGAGCGCCGTCGGGTAGGCCCGGTTCGGGCCGATCTGATCGATACCTCCCTGCGGTTGAAGGCCATGGATGACACTGGCGTCGCCGTCCAAGTTCTCTCCAGTTGGGTCGATCTCACCGGATACGAGCTCGAGCCGGAAGCGGGTGCCGCTTTTGCTCGCCGGTTCAACGAAACAATTGCGGATGAGGTGGCGGCCCATCCCGATCGCTTCATGATGCTCGCCACGGTCCCGCTACAGCATGGCGAACTCGCTGCGGCCGAGCTCGAGTATGCCGTCTCCCAGCTGGGGGCGGTCGGCGTCGAGATATGCACCACCATCGACGGGGCGGCACTGGCCGACTCCGACCTGGACGCCTTTTGGGCCAAGGCGGAGGAGCTGCGGTGCGTCGTCCTCCTCCACCCCCACATGCCGCTCATCGGGATCGACCTCACGGCCAACTTGCTGCACAACATGGTGGGGAGGCCACTGGAGAGCACGATCGCCATCGGCCGCCTGATGGTGGCCGGACTGTTCGATCGTTACCCGGACCTCACGATGTGCATGGTGCACGGCGGCGGTGCTCTGCCATACCAGGTTGGCCGCATCCAGCGGGGATACGAAGGCGTGCCCCATGTGGCAGCCACCAACATGAAGAGCACCCCGCTGGAGGTGTTCGCCAAGCTCTACTTCGACACGGTCGTGTTCACGGCGCCCAGCCTCAGGTTCCTCATCGACTTCGCTGGTGTAGATCATGTCGTGCTGGGTTCCGATTACCCGTTCCCGATGGGAGATCTCGACCCCATCGCCACGGTGGACACCGTCCCCGACCTGACGGCCGACGAGCGCGCTGCGATTCTCGAAGGCAACGTCGCGCGCCTGATCTCACAAGTAAAGGGCCGCGGCTGATCGTTCAGTCGGCTGATAGCTGAGCCGCCACCCACTCCAGCTCGCGGCACACATAGTCGACGATGGTGCCGTCTTTGAGATGGGCAGGCAGCACGTCCCACGTGTAGGTCTCGATCTCGAGTTGGGTAGAGAGCCGGTGGTGCTTGTGGAATGCCAGGGCGTCCTCGAGCACGAAACGGGTTGTGCGGAAGGCACCGAGATCGTCCAGAAACACCGGCATGTGGAAATGGGTGCGCCATTCGCACTGCACCGGTTTGTCTTCCCAGGCCTCCATGGCGTCCGTGAGGTTGAGGTAGCGTGTCAGCCCGCTCGCGTCGCGCTGTACCGTCTGCGTCAGGTAGACGGTGTCGGTGAACGGTCGCAGCGCCGCAATGACTTCCGGTGTCACTTCCGGGACGTGCAACGCGGCCGCTTCCTGGAGCTTGAACACCTCGATTCCGGCGTCGGCGAGATGCTGCAAGCTCGCGGCCACGTCCTCGAACTGGACGGATTGGTGGCCGACATCGAAGACGACACCCACATGGCTCCGAGCGGCGCGTCGCGCCTCCTCCGGAGATAGCCCTGTGCGCTGGGCGAGGTCTTCAGCGACCTCCTCACCAAAGAGGCGATCCGTGAAGTATGCAATGGTTTCCCCGGTCGTCTCGAGGTAGCAGTGGGGTTCCGGCTCCAGTGCGAGGGTCACGGTCCGCCCGGTACGCGCCTCCACATCGACGAGATGAGCCACCACTCGCGTCACCTGAGTTGTGTACGTATCGACGACGTCACCGCCGGTGACCCGTGGCTTGAAGCCGAGCGGGGCGCTCTGAATCGATGGGTTGACCCCGTCGCCGCCCACCTCGGCGAGGATGTCGGCGACGGCCATCGTGTACTCGGCCCGCGCGTCGGTGCGCCAGTCGGGCTCGTACACGTCCTCCATGACGACTCTGTTCTTGAACGGGCCGTAGGGGAAGGCGTTGACCGTGTACAGGTACAAGTCGTTGTCGTCCAGGAACGCCCTGAGCCGGCGCCGTTCGGCAGCGTCGGCGGTGAGGCGGCCCACCGAAGCGGCCGACAGCCGGAGCGACACGCCGAAGCGGCGGCCGGGAGCCACCCGTTCCTTCACCGCCGGGACGTACGTGGTGAGGCTGGCCCAGATGTCTTCCCAGGTGTCGCCCGGGTGCACGAGGGTCGAGTAGGTGAGGTGACCGAGACCGTTGCCTAGATCCATCGGCGGCTCTCGCTTGACTCCGTCATGGCACTTCCTGGGGGAGATGGGTCTCGGCAGACTGGACGATGGCTTCCGTCACGGCCGCGCCGTGCACCATCTCGTCCAGCGTGATCGGGAATTCTGGGCCGCCGGCGGCGGCGTGGGCGAAGGCCTCGAGGATTGCCCGGCTCACGTCATACGACTCGGCTTGCCAGGTCTCGGCCGGTCCCTGGGTGGGCTTGAAGATACAGGTGCCGAAGAGGCGGCTCCTGCGCTCCTCCGAGGGTGTGCCGGCGATGTGGGTCATCCCTTCGAGCCGCACATATCCGTTGGAGCCGAAAACTTGAAAGCTGAAGCCGCCCCCCGTTGCGGTCATCGTGCCTAGATAACCCGACATGCCGTCTTTCATGCGGAACAGCACCGACGTCGTGTCGTCGGCGTCGATCTCGACGGCGCGGCGGAAGCTCTGGCAGTAAACCTCTTCGACCTCGCCGCACAGATCGATCATCCCGTCGACCGCGTGAACTCCCATGGGCGTGAGGCCGCCGCACGGGGTCTCGGTTCGGTCGGCCCGCCATTTGTCAGGGGTGAGGAACAGCGCGTTGGGGAACGTCATCGTTGCCTCCACGTGCATGATCGTGCCGAGGTCGCCGGTTCGGATCCGTTCCCGCAGCTTGGTCATCTCCGGGTGCAGCCGGCGGTTGAAACCGAGCCCGAGGGTGACTCCGGCGCGGTGGGTGGCGTCGACGGCTCGCAGGGCGTCCGCCTTGGTGAGCGCAAACGGCTTCTCACAGAAGACGTGTTTGCCCGCCTCGGCTGCGGCTACGACTTGCTTGCTGTGCATCGAGTGCGGAGTGGCCAGGACGACTGCATCGACCTCGCCGTCGGCGAGGAGATCGGCGTAATCCTCCTTCATGGTGAGGTCATGCAACTCGACGAACTCGAGGATCTCCGGGGTGCGGGTCCGGGTCGCCCCGGCAACAAACTGGATGTCGTCACTGGCGCCGGAGACCGACTCCACGAGCGTCTTGCCCCACCACCCGAGGCCGACTATGCCCGCTCTGATCATGACCGTCTCCTGTGAAATCGACCGGGCGGATGATAAGCGACGCTCGCTGTTGGCTTCTCGTCGCCCGCAGACTGTTGAATCATGCCCTCGTCGCGTTGGCGGGGCGGGCCGTGCGAGGTACGTGGCGTTTGCGTGTTCGGAATTGGCCGTATGGGAGCGGCATCGCCAGCTCGACTACCGACCTCGCGCCGCCCCGTAACCGATGGGTAGGGAGGTTCCTGCCGGGACAGCGCATCGTGGGGAGTTGGGCGGCCCCATCCCAGCCGCTTGGCCGGCAGGGGTGCGCCTGAGCACGATGAGGGCGGTTGGGCCAGAACTCAGTCGACCGAACGTGAACATTGGCCCCTTTCGGGGTAGTGCGCCCAAAAGGGTCGACGTACCCACACCAGGCTTCTGAGGTGAAACCTCACCGGGTAGTGCGCAGGCTTTTGACCTTGCGCGGATGGTGCCATGACAGAGCGGCGCAGACCGGGGAAGCACCCGGCGGAGCTGCGTGATCGGGCTCGTCGCGAGCCTGTCAGATCTTCTGTGCGGCAGAACGTGTGTCATCCCCACGGTCGGCCGGCCCCCAGTTGGTCGATCTGAACGCTCGAGCGTTCCCGACCGATCAGCCGGCCGTACTGCGCCACGCCTCCCGCATGCGCACGCGGCCTCCGCGCAGAATCCCGCCCCGATAGATCCGGGCTGCCAGCTGAATCAGGAGGTAGGTCGACCCCAGCGTGACCGCGACGGCCAGCGCAACCTCCCACAGCGGCACGTCAGCGGCCGACGCCCGCACTGGCATGACCAAGGGGGCGGTCCCGGGCAGCATCGAAGCCACCCTGACGACCATGTCTTCGGGACTCCACGAAGCGATCAGCGCGATCACATAACCGGGCAAGAGGCCGATCAGGGGGATCCAGCTGACCCCTTGTACGTCTTCCTGACGCGACACCAGAGAACCGGCTGCGGCGTAAACGACGCTGTAGAGAGCGTATCCGAGGACGTACCAGGCCACCACGGTGAGGATCACTTCCACGCCGATGCTCGAGAGGTTGGGGAGTTCGGCCACGTCGATGATCTGGAACATCAACATGACGGCACTGCCCACGACCAGCAGTTGCGCCAGGCCCAGTAGCCCAATACCTATCACCTTGCCGGCGAGCAACTCCACCGGTCGGACGCGGCTGAGCACGACCTCGGCCACCCGGCTCGATTTTTCTTCCAGGACTCCGAGCAGCACGAACTGACCGAAGAGCACGACAGACATGAACAGGACCACTGCGCCCGCATAGGCCGCACCCTGCCGCAGGCCTTTCTCCGGATCGGGCGTCTCGAGCAGCACGGATTGGGGCGGGTTGAAGAGCGCTGCCGTCTCGTCTGGGGGCAGTCCCAGCGACTCGACCATCGTGTCTCGTCGCGCTGCCTGCACCGAGGCGGAGACGAGTGCGTTGGTGACCGGGCCGACCTCGTCGAGCCAGATGATCTCGTCGTCATTGATGACGGCCGCAACCTCACCGGAATGGAGCGCTCCTTCTGCGGCTGAGAGCGTCGGGTAAGTCTGGAGCGCGTACCGCACCTCCATCGCGCCGGCGGTCCCGTCTAGTGCGGCAGTCAGCTCAGAAGATGGGACCCCCACGATGCCGATCTCGATGGGGGGTGGCTCGGAAACGATGCCGGCGAGGAGTGGCCCGCCCCCCACGATCACCATGACGATGGCAATCGTCCCGAATAGCAACACACGACTCCGACCGCGCTGTACGAAGTCCCGGCGAGCAACTTCAAAGATGGGCCGCCAGCCGCTCATCGGCGCACCGCCTCCAGGAACAGGTCGGATACCCGGGGCGGCCCGTAGAAGACGGAGGTGACTTCTCCCTGGGCGGCGGCCTTGTCGAGAATGACATCGAGCTCAACGCTCCTGTCCGCTAGCCGCGCTTCGTGCCGCTGATCACGGCTTACGTCGACCATCCCCCCGATGTCGGGCGCCCAAGGACGTCCATTGACCTCGATCTCGATGCGGACCATGCCTGATGCTGCCTGCAACTCGGCGGTCGGCCCGGCCAGCACGACCCGCCCCCGATCGATGATGACGACGTCCTGGCAGACATCTTCCACCAGGTCGAGCTGATGGCTGGAGAAGACGATCCCGACCCCCGCTCGGGCCTGGCTTTCGAGAATCTCGGACATGGCCTCCACCCCGATCGGGTCGAGGCCGGCAAAAGGTTCGTCCAACACCAGGAGGCGGGGCTGGTGCAGCAGCGCCACCGCGAGCTGAATCCGCTGCTGGTTGCCGTGCGACAACTCGTCGAGCCGCGAGCCGGCGCGATCAATCAAGCCGAGCGTGTGCAACCAGTGGTCGGCGGCTCGAGCCGCATCGTCGGAGCCGAGTCGGGACAGCTTGCCGAAATAGATCAGCTGTTCCCGAACGCGCATCTTCGGATAGAGACCACGTTCCTCCGGCATGTAGCCGAAGGTCAAACGATCCGCGGGCGACACTGCGCGGCCGTTCCACCGGATGCGGCCTGCGTCGGGTTCCACCAAACCGAATATGCAGCGCATGGCGGTGGTTTTGCCGGCGCCGTTGGGCCCCAGGAATCCGACGATCCGGCCGGGAGGTACGACGAACGACGCATCGTCGAGTGCAACTACCGCGCCATACTGTTTGGAGAGGCCGAGAATCTCGAGCACGCGTCCATCGTGCGCCGTTGCCGTGCCTGGCGCTAGGGCCGGAGGCCATCGCCCATACATGCATTGGTGCTCTGGCCCGGATCAGTCATGTGCCATCATCGATTTGTTGTGGGGCGGCCTCGTCTCTCAGCGCTCCGCACCATCCATACATTGCCTTCGCAGGGGCATCGCCATGCCGCCATTCCCCACCATGAGTTCCACCGGTCTACATGACGGCAGACACCGAACCTTCGTCAGCGCACAGTTCGGTGGCCTCAACTAGAGCCGCGACCACGGCCCCTATCCGCGATCTGATTTCTTCTGACGTGACCCGTCCCTCGTCGATGACTTCACCGGCCCTGGCGACCATCACCTCGGGTTCGTCAAGCACGACGGCGCCAGTACGGCCGACGACTCGACGCAGCTGTTCCTGGGCCACTCTCGTACCGCTGCGGCCCGGCGTGGCGCCCATGATCCCCACCAACTTGCCGCTGATGGGTGCATCGGGGTACACGCGGGATGCCCAGTCGATGCCGTTTTTCAGCACCGCGGGAATGCCGTTGTTGTATTCAGGGGTCACCAGCAGCAATGCATCAGCGTCGTGGACCGCGCTCTTGAGGCGCTCTACAGCCGAGGGCGGGCCGGAGCTTTCCACGTCGCCGTCATAAAACGGCAGGGCGCGCAGGTCGAATTCTCGAAACTCGGCGTTGTCAGGGGCCTCCTCTCGGGCCGCTGACACCAGGGCCTGGTTGAACGAGTCGCGGCGGTAGCTGCCCGCCAACACCAGAATCCTCACTGCTCGATCCATCGTCCGTCCTTTCTTTGGATCCGATTTGACCAGTTGCAGTTCGGCGACGGCCGGTTGACGGCGCATTGGGGCCTCATGGACAACATGGCCATGATGCAGCAGTTAAGTGCCATGGAGCCGGGTCTGCCGAGTAACCGGGGACACCGGGCCGCGGTGCAGACGCCGCCAGAGCAGGCCGGCGCCAAGGGCAGTACCGATCGGAATCCAGATCCAGGCGAGGTCTCCCGGACCATCCTGCGCCGCCCGCAGCCGGCCGAGTCGAAACCGCAGTAGACGATACGTGGCCGTGGCCTCCGCCAGGTCAGGGTCGCTGATGCGCTGAGGATCCAGGCCAAACAGGCGGGCAGCGAATCCCGAATCCCTCAGCACCCTTCGCATGAGGTCGACCCGGCACGGATCGTCGGAGACGTCGTCCACGCTGACCTCCCAGCGACCGTCGGGAAGCCAGACCGCAGTTTCGGGTGCGGCCAGGAGGTTGCGATACCAGTCCGAGCGCTCGCCGAATGCGGCAACGCAATAGACGTCACCACCGACGATCGTGTAGTTGACCGGGGTTCGGAACTGCGTTCCGCTGCGCCGGCCCCGGTGCTCGATCACCATCAGCCGCCCGAAGCCGCGGGGCCACAGGTCTGCGATACGCCCCAGGCCCGTACGCCACAAGAGCACCATCCCGCTGTTCATGTGGTGGAAGATCCGCCGCAGCAGTTCGAGGGTGCGGGGTTCCAGCACCCTCCAGTACCTCACGGCCACTCCCGGCCGCTTTGTGAGCGGGGCTCGAGACACCTTCCGCACCCTACTCAGGCGGAACACACCCATTGAGGTGACGGCGGGCCGCTGGAGGTGGGGCCGCGTTCAAGACGGCCCGTCCTCGAGACCGCAGCGATCGCGCCGCAGCACGGCGTGCCACAACGCCGGCGATGGGCAATGGCGCCGGAGGTTCCTCGTGTGCGGGCATGGACACGGCCATCTCAGCCAGTGAAGTCTCGAAACGGTTTGGGAAGGTGGTGGCTCTCCGCGCGGTCGACCTGAACGTGGCCAAAGCGAGATCGTCGGCCTGGTCGGCCCCAACGGAGCGGGAAAGACCACGCTGATCCGGATCCTGGTCGGGGCCGTGAAGGCTGACTCCGGCACAGTCCGGATTCTCGGTCGTGCTCCCTTCGTCGAACGCCGCGAAGTCCGTGCCGGCCGGGCGACGATCCGCCGCGGAAGCCACACAAGCAGCGCGAGGAGCACCGTCGACCACATGTGCGTAGTTGTGGGTTGGCAATCCTGGTTGTGGGCGTTCTGCCGAGGAGCGCTTCCAAGCCGGCGGCGCTCCTGGTTTGTCTCGGCGATCCACCTACCCACCGTCGAGTCGGTTTCGGGTCTGGTGCGGACGATGGTGCGGATGCTCTCCAGTTCGTGGTCGAGCTTGCGGATTCTCTCCCTCGCAGATCGGGGCAGTGCCACGGCCTGCCCGGTCGGCGAGCGGAGGGCGCTCCCTTGTTAGTCGTGACACTCGGTTCCGCTCCCGACAGACGGGAGGAGCAAGATCGATGCGGGCAGCGGATGCCGAGCCGGAGTACTACAAGCTGCGGACCGCCTCGGCCACGGTCACGAGGTCTCTCACCCGGTGGGGCGCCGGCAGTCCGACGATGGCGTGATCTGCTCCGGCCTCGGCGGTTTGCTGGAGACGTTCCCCGAGAGATGCTGCATCACCCAACGCGAACTGGAGCGACTTCTCGATCTCGTCGATAGGCCGGCCCAGCCGCTCACACCACTCTTCGAGTACTTCGGCCTTGTGGCGGTATGCGGCGATGTCAAACCCCATACTCGGCATGTTCCAGTGGTCCGCCCACCTGGCGGTGGCTCGCAACGTGCGCTTCTCCCCGCCGCCGCCGATCACCAACGGTGGGCGGGGCTGCTGCACCGACTTTGGCTCACAGCGGGCTTCTCGCAGCCGATAGTGCTTGCCGTCGAAATCGCTGACATCCTCGGTGAGCAGCAGATGAATGACCTCGAGGGCCTCGTCGAAACGATCGAAGCGCTCCTTCAGAGGTGGCAGTTCGATCCCATAGGCCTCGTGCTCGGGGGCGAACCAGCCGGCGCCGATGCCGAAGTCGAGGCGGCCGTTTGAGACCACGTCGGCGGTTGCGGCCATGTTGGCCAGCACGGCGGGATGGCGATAGGTGTTTCCGGTGACCATGACCCCGAGCCGCAGCCGGGAGGTGATCGTTGCCAGCGAGGCCAGCAGCATCCACCCTTCCAAGCAAGGGCCGTCTGGATCTCCGCGAAGCGGATTGAAATGGTCGAAAGTCCAGCCGCCGACAAAGACGTCCATCCCGTCCGCTTCTACCCAGACGTCACGGATCGACTGCCAGTCAGTGTGCATCTGTGGGGTCTTGAAAGATACCTTCACTCAGAGCCCTCCCATCGAGCGGCTGGTTCGCTGCCGCATGGGGCGCGAATAGTGCCCGTTATGTAGCACGCGGTCGCCCCGCATGTGTTCTGCACGTCGTTGAAGCTGTCAAGATCGAGACCGCTCGCGCCTCGAATCCACCTGGTTCTCCAAATCGCCAACGCCCGGGTGTCCGAGATCGAAAGCTAGGTCCGGGCGTGAGGGATCGCACGATTGAAAACGAAGTCACCAACGCTGCCGCCTGGGTGGTCCCCGACGGCAACGCTTTTCCAGCTGTTGACTCAACTACCCGCGGGTGGGATCGATGAGAACCTGGCCGTCTCGGTCACGGCGGAGCCGCTACCCGAAGTGACGGTGTCGTCGGTGTGCCAATGGTGCAACCGCCCTCCAGACCGCTCGTCGTCCGTTCGCGCGCGGGTCGGTCGTCTGTCATGTCAATCCGGCAATGCTCGCTTGATCCAAGTGCGGATCGTCATGCGGTGCGATACCCACACTGCCCACAGTCGGGTGGCCCAGTCGAGTACCAGCCGCCGGTGCTCTGCGGCGTTCCGTGCCCTGAGGACGTCGTCGACGGTCATCCCAACGTCCGTTTTGGGCGGCGGCAGCTCCCACAGCTCGGGGAGGTTTGCCACCATGCGCTGGCGCAAAACGTGGCCCCTGCCGCACGTCGATTCCATCCTCGATGAACAGCCCCATCGTCATCAGCCCGCGCCGAGCTGGCATAGTCGCCGCTCAGTACAGAAACATCGGCTTGCCGAGGACGTGGCGAACTTTGGGCCGGTAGGCCTCTGCGTCATACAGCTCGCCCACGTCGACACGTTTGACTCCCTCGCCCGTCACAGAGATCGGAACGTTGCTGTATGTGCCGCCCCGCAGCGCGACCATCCGACCTGAGGAGCCTTCCATCGCGAGGTTGGCTGCCATGACCGCGTAGTTGGTGGCGACCATGAGGTCCAGCGAGTCGGGCCGGCCCGAGCGCATGAGATAGGCCACCTGCTGATTGATGACCTCGATACCCGTCGTGTGTTTGAGCAGAGCGCCGGTCTCGGCGCCGATGCCTCCGAGTTTGCGATGCCCGTATGCATCGGCATCACCCGACAGATACATGTCACCCCCCGTCATCACGGCTCCTTCGGAGATCGTCATCATGGCGTAACGGGACGGGTTCTTGGCCCGATCAGAGGTGAGGAGCCGGCCGAGCTTGTCGATGTCGAAGGGGACCTCCGAGATGATGGCCCGGTCCACACCTGCCAGATATGCAGTGATCAGCGAGGTCTCACCGCTGTAGCGGCCGAACAGCTCGACGACTGCGATCCGCTCATGCGATCCGGCGCTGGTGCGCAGATTGTGTATGAACTCCACGCCGCGGGTGACGGCCGTCGAGAACCCGATGCAGTAGTCCGTGCCGTGGACATCGTTGTCCATCGTTTTGGGAATGGCGATGACCGGCACGCCCTCTTCATGCATCCGGAGCCCGTATGAGAGCGTGTCGTCGCCGCCGATCGGGATGAGCACGTCGATCCCGAGCGCATCGATGACTCGCAGAATGTGCGGAGTTGCGTCCATACGGTCTTGGCCGACCGGCATCTCGACATGCGGGGGGACGTCGGCCGCCTTGACGTTGGACGGGTTCGTGCGTGATGTATGGAGGAAGGTTCCTCCTGTGCGATCGACGGTGCGTACCGCCACCTCGTCGAGCGGCGCCGTGTTCTCCTCGATCGTCGCCGGGTCGTCGGGATCGACGTACAGCAGGCCTCCCCAGCCGCGACGGATGCCCAACACGACATGACCGTCCTCAACGACGCGACTGACGACCGCCTTGATGCACGGGTTCAGCCCGGGGACGTCGCCGCCACCGGTGAGGATTCCAATTCGCATGAGTACCTCCGGCGAGCGCACGAGTGTAGGTGTGGGCGTCGATGTCGACCCAAACCAGGCCTCCATTGTCGCTTCCGGTTGCGATGCTCCGCGCGGGCCGGGCCTGATCTGCGATCTGATTCGTTGTCGGCCGGTTGGCGGCCCTCCGCGTGCTCCTGCACAGCTGATCCGGCGCTGGAGCCGGCATCGCCCTACCGCGCAGTCGCCGGGACGAGCGTGATTACGAGCTTCCCAAGCGCGCGGCCCTCTCCCAGGCGGCGCAATGCGGCGGGAGCCTCGGTCAGGGTGTAGGTCCGGTCGATCGTGGGGAGCATTGCTCCGCGGCGAACTAGCGCCACCGCACGGTTCAGCTCCTCCTTGCTCGTCTGCACCGCCAGCAGCCCCATCATCACCCGGCTCGTTCGCGAGATCAGCGGTCCTAGCACGACTGCTTGTAGTAGCGCGGCCGCGGAGCCACCGACCATCAGATACCTTCCTCCCGACACCAGACGCCGTTTGGACGCGAACAATGAGTGGTGGGCGGCAAGGTCCAGGATGAGGTGATACTGCTGGTCATCTTCGGTGAAGTCTTGCTGCGTGTAATCGATCACATGGTCCGCACCAAGCGAGCGCAACAGCTCCAGCTTGCGCCCATTATCCACGGCCGTGACGTGGGCACCCGCCGCGTGGGCGAGCTGTACGGCCAGGGTTCCGGCTCCTCCTCCAGCACCGTTGATGAGAACGCGGTCCTGAGGAGCGACGCCCCGTCCACCTTCGATCCCTTGCCGTGCGATGACGGTGGCCTGGGGTAATGCCGCGGCCTGCTCGAAGGAGAGGTCTGCGGGCTTCAGGACCAACGGCGCGCTTTCGGGGACGCACACGTACTCAGCAAAGGCTCCTCCTCCGTGCCATAGGACATCGCCGAGAACCTCGTCGCCGACTCGAAACAACTCGACCGCGTGACCGACGGCTTCGACCCGGCCTGCCACGTCTGAGCCGAGAACACGATTCTTCGGCCTCCACGGCCACATCATCCGTGCGTACAGCGGCTTGCCGCGCAACCTCTCCCAGTCCGACGCATTGACCGACGCCGCATACACCCGGATCAGGACGTCGTGCTCGCCCGGTCGGGGTTTTGCGATGTCCCGTACCTCCAGCACATCGGGCGATCCGTATTTCCCATAGACGAGTGCCTTCATGTCTTCGGCCCGGGTTCACGCGTCGCTCGGCCAGGCACTGCCGGCCGTCCCCGGGTCGCCGGGAATACGGACCGTCGCTGTCTGTATCTGAGGGGAGGTTTCACTGACGGCTCCAATCTGTCGGCAGGGCGCCGGAATGACACCTGGTCCGTATCAGCCGGACCGAGCCCGGAGACTCACCGAGATCAGTGTCCGCCACTGCGGTCGGGCCGGCGCGACACCAGAACCAACGTCGAGGTCGTCCACCAACCCATGCACGTCGCGCAAACAGCCGTCGGCGGCAGCCGCACGGGCCGACCGATAACTGCGAAACGGCGCAACTACCTCGCTTGTTCGCTCAGTACGTGGCGCGGCCACCCGAAATGTCGTACGCATGACCGGTGGAGAAGGTGCACTCGTCAGACGCGAGCCACGACACCAACGCCGCCACCTCTTCGGGCTGACCAAAACGACCCATCGGGATCTTGGACAGCATGTACTCCAGCACAGGGGGTGCAATCTCGGCGGTCATCGGCGTCTCTATCACGGCGGGTGCCACGGCATTGACCAGAATTCCATCTCGGGCGACTTCCTTACCCACCGATTTTGTCAGCCCAATGATGCCCGCCTTCGATGCCGAGTAGGCGCTGAGGTTCGGATTGCCTTCTTTGCCGGCGATGCTCGCGATATTGATGATTCGACCCCACCCGCGTTCGCGCATGGCTGGGAGAGCGGCCCTGATCATGTTGAACGTCCCCGTCAAGTTGATGGCGATGGTCTCTTCCCAGCCATCCGTGGCCACCTCCCAGACTGGAGCATTGGGGCCCACCACGCCCGCGCTGTTGATCAGCACATCGATCGGCTGCCAGCCAGAGATCGCGGCGTTCACGGCGTCTGCATCGCGCACGTCCAGCTCGGCGGCGCCGGTGAACAGCTCGGCAAGTCGCTCCAGCTCCGGGCTCGCCAGATCCGCGATCACGACCTCGAGGCCGTCGTCGGACAACCGGCGTGCGCAGGCCAAGCCAATTCCGCTGGCGCCACCAGTAACGAACGCGCGGCGCGTCATATGTTCGCTCATCGACCTGACACCTCCTCCGAGGGGTCGCCGGCAGCCACATGGTGGCACGCCCTGCCGTCGGTCGCAGGGCGTCAAGCTCACCAGCTGATCTTGCTCGCCACCGAGTTCGGGGGGATTCTCGACCTTGGCTTGCCGCGCCAGCCGTTGCATTGCGTCGCGGCCCTTGACCACTGAATGCGGTGATCAATCCCAAATAGTCACTCTGTGTGGTAAAGAAATCACACCTGTGTATCCGATCCCAGGAACATGGGTGTACGGACAGTTTGGCAACCCCTCCGGGTTGCACTGGTGGCCGCTTTGTTGGTGGTCGCCACGACATCGCCGGCGCTGGGCGCAGCGTATCCGGTCAACGCGCAGAGCCAGCTGCAGGGCAACGAGCTGGCGTTCGAGGCTGAATTCCTCGAACTCATCAACCAGGAGAGGGCAGCCGACGGTTTGAACCCCCTGGCGCGCCTTGACGTCCTGGTTGATGGGGCCCGCGGGCAAGCGCAGGCCATCCACGGCGCTGGTTATCTATTCCACAATCCCGACCTGGCGGACGTTACGACCGGCTGGTACGCGCTCGGGGAGAACGTCGGCTACGGACCTACTGTGATCGCACTCCACAATGCCTTCATGGACTCGCCCGGCCACCGGGCCAATGTGATGAAAGACACCTACAACTACGCCGGCGTCGGTGTCGTGATCGACGCCAACTCGGTGATCTGGGTGGCCGTTGTCTTCATGTACGGGCCGGCCGGATTGGCCGAAGCGCAGCCCCCTTCCACACCGGCCGACGTGCCTGCGGTGTACGAGCCCCCATTCGTAGACGACGAAGGCAGTGTGCACGAGGACTCGATCGCAGCGATTGCCAACGCCGGCATCACGGCCGGGTGCAATGCGGAGGGCGATGAGTACTGCCCCGAGGACCCCGTCACCCGCGGGCAGATGGCGACGTTCCTCGTGCGGGCGCTCGACCTTCCGACCACGCCCACCGACTACTTCCACGACGACACCGGATCGGCCCACGAGGACGCAATCAACGCTCTGGCCGCGGCGGGGATGACGAACGGCTGCGACGCTGCGAGCTATTGCCCAGATGACCCGGTATCGCGGGCCCAGATGGCAACGTTCCTGGCTCGTGCCCTCGACCTCGGCCCGGTCGGCACCGACCAGTTCGACGACGACGACGGCTCCACCCATGAGTCGGCCATCAACGCACTGGCAGTGGCGGGAGTGACCTCGGGCTGCGACGCCGGGGTCCGGTCCTACTGCCCGGGGCAGAATGTGAACCGAGCGCAGATGGCCAGCTTCATCGCCCGGGCGCTCGGCCTGGTCTGAGCCGGCGCCCCCGATGAACAGCAACCGCGCAAGGCAGCGCGGTACGGTGAGCTGCGGCGGCGTTGTGTCGCGGTGCTGGTTCCAGACTGCTCCATGACGTAGCTCGAGCCTGCTGTCCGGCTGCCGCCATATCCCCTGCGCGGGTCGGCGTCAAACCTGAAGATGTGCTGCTGCT
>JBFGLM010000073.1:0-19470 GCA_041576165.1 Acidimicrobiia bacterium | reverse complement strand
CGATAGCGAACCCTCGGTTCGCGCTCGCTCGTGCGGCTTGGTGCTCCGCTCCGCCCAGATCAGCTACCGCCGCGAGCGCTATCGAGCACCCACCACAGTCCGGGATCCGGCAGTTCTCAACCGCTCCTGTAAGTGCCGATATCGGACACTCGCTGGAGTGTGCGTTCGTCAGCCCGATTTGGTGGTCTGTGCGCCTCCTGTGGTGGCCGGAGGGTCTTCGCCTCGTTCCCGGTGATGTCTTCGCCGTGGTCATGATCGAGGTTGCGGTGACGCGGATGAAGCGCCCTGCGAAGGCGCTTCATCTCGACCGTCCCCCCACGCCATCTACTTAGCACTGCAACGGCTCGGCAGGGTACATCGTGGTGACGTTCACTATGCCTGCGGGTGTCACGGTCAGCTTCACACTCTCGGCCCAAACATCCTCGCCAGTGGTCTGCGAGAAGTAGTCCGAGAACCATAGGCACGGACCAGGCGGTGGATTGAAAGCCCTCGTCGGCGGCGTGCCCGGAAACTCGAAGAAGGGATCAGTCAGATGGCAGGTCTGAGTCTCCATGGCTGATCCATCCGGCCGCTCCACACGGTGCACGAAGTCGCATTCTGCGAACATCAGCTCGACGCCAGCCGGGTTGTCGGCGAAGGCGACCGGCACCACCGTGTCAAACGGTCCTTCCACCCGGTCGACAACTGCTCCGGCGGCGGCAGCGGACGCCGACACACCACTAACCAGAGCCACGACTGCTGCAAAGACAAGTACTCGCTTCACCCTTGACCTCCTCACTAAGCCTCGTCCCACCCCACTCACAATGGGGTCGCTTTGACGACCCTAGCCAACTACTCAGAGTGGTGTCGATTAGTCCCCCACCCTGGGCGGAGGTGAGGACGTTCCGACCCCTGCAACCGTCAATCACCATCTATGAGGGCAGTTCCCTGCGGCCAGCCTCAACGAGCGCGTACGTGCCTCGATATGGGCGGTTGGTCGAGGGAAGAGCACGGACTCGGCTGACTGTTGGTGGCCAACGCAATTCAGCTGGTGCTCGTGTCCACAGACCAAACCTCTTCGATCTTGTTGTCCGCATTGAATACGGCGCGTAGGTCACTCTCTTGGCTGAGGTCACTGCCGTCCTCGCCCATGGTCGGGAGGGTTGCCGAGATGTGCCAGCTCACGATGTCACCGTCCTCTTCAAAAGCGGACGGCTCAACCCGCCGACCCCTCCGGGGGCTTTCTCTGACGGCGGTGACGGCTTTCACGATGTCTTCACGGGTGAGGGTCTGACCCCCAACGTGGTAGGCGACATTCTCAGCAAAAAGAGCCTCGACATTCTCACGGACTGCCCCTTGCTCAGAGACGTACTGGCGCTCTATGTAGCTGGCAATTCGTCGGGGCCGAGACATGCGGGCACCCTAGCCAGCGGCCAACGGAGCCCCGCTGCAGGACTCGACGCTACCTCGCCCGTTACCTGGGATGGAGTCGGCCAAGGAGCCTACGAGCAGCGCATAACGACGGCCAGGCGAGTCGAGCCTCGGTCACGCAAGGCGCTCTGGATCCGGCATTATGCACGTGATCCCAGATATTGGGTTGCCACGTTCAGTGGTCTTCTCTCAGCTCATCCGCCAACCGCCCGATCGAGGCCCGGTGACTGTCTTTCGGCTGCGTCGCGTACGGTTCGGCGCTCGGCGATCCAGGCGACGCGGGCGCCGATGTCGCTGCTGGGTGGGGGTGGGCCGAGCGGATCCGTGGTATCCGTGAGCGTCGACCGGGCATGGTCGATGGCAGCGGTGTGAGTCGAGCGCCGATTGAGGGCGGCCGTGAGGCGGTCGAGAGCATCGTCGGCGTCGGCGTGGGTGAGGTGGGTGCACGATTCCTCATTTGGGTCGGCGCCTGCGAGATACAGGGTGTTGTCCTCGCGGCCTCGACTCATCGCGACGTAGGTCCATTCCCGGCCGGTGGTCCCGTCGACGACCACGAAAGTACGACCGGTGGTGACACCTTGGGCTTTGTGGCCGGTCATGGCGTAGCCGTGGTCGACGTGACTCTGCTCGAGATACCAGGCGGGCAGATTCCTGATTGCAGGGTCGCGGTCGAGGCGAACCATCAGGCCGGTGCGGGCCTGGTCGACTGCGACGACCGTGCCGAGGTCGCCGTTGAGCAGCCCGAGCCGACTGTGGTTCCTGCGGCACAGGATCCGGTCCCCCGCTCGGTAGGTCCGCTCCCCCACCTCGATGGTCGGTCCGGTGAGCTGTCCTGAGTCAGCTACGTGCATACGGGCCCGGTGGTTGAGTTCGGTGACGGTGTCGTTGTCGTACGCGATGAGCAGCCCCGAGGTGAGGTCACCGGCGAGTACGACGTGCCGGTGCCAATCCGCCGCTGCACTGGCGATGGTGTCGTTTCTGGCTTCTCCGATGATGAGCCTGCCTCGGTGCCGGTACGCCTCGATCGCCTGGTCGACGGATCCGTTGCGGAGGTCGGCCAGGGCGTCACGCTCCCATTGCTGGCGTTGACGGACATTCGCAGCGAGTTCCGCAACAGGGAGTCGGTTGGCGAGCGCTCGGAAAAGACCGCCGGCACCGATCTCGGGAAGCTGACGATCGTCACCGATCAAGATGAGCTTCCCGGACGCTGCCTCGACGAGGTCAGCGACGGCAGCGAGTTGGCGCGTGCCGACCATCCCCGCCTCGTCGACCACCATGATCGCACCGTGGGGAAGGCCGCCTCCGTCTCCGCTGTCCGCTATCAGTCGGGCCAGGGTGGTCGACGGGATGCCGGTGGCGGCTTGGAGACCGGCGGCGGTCCTACCGGCGAGCGCCCCACCGAGGATCGGGCTCCCTGTGAGCACGGCGAGCTCGCGGATCCTCGCCATGACGTTGGTCTTGCCGGTCCCTGCCGGGCCGATCCCGATGTCGATGGCGTTGCCCGAGGCGGCGAAGTGTCGCACCATGTCGGCCTGTTCATCGGTGAGGTGCCGCTGGCGCCGCAGCCTGGCTTCGACGAGACGGCTGGGTGCGCTCCAACGTCCGCCGCCGATGCCGGCAATGGCATGTTCGATGATCCGCTGCTCGGTCTCCAACAGCTCGGTCGTGCTGTAGCGACGTTCGTGACGGGCACCGGGGAAGATACTCCCGTCGCGACGTCGCATCATCCCAGCATCGTCCTCGATGCCTCGGTCCCTCACTCGGTTGCGGGCAGCCTCGACGACGACTTCGGAGTTATCCCCCACTCCAGTGGCGGGAATCCCGCCAAGCGACACGACCCGGCCGTCGTCGAGGAACGCTTCGGCGAGGGACTCGATCTCGTCTCTGGTTCCGCCGTCTGGGAGCGCGGCGGCGATGTCCTTGATCACGTCGGGCAGTTCGAACGTGGAGACGCGTTCGGTGAGTCCATCTGGTGACGCCAGATGTTCGAACAGGTTCGCCGAATCGACGGACGTCACCTGGCGGTCGGCACTCATCAGTCGGGTGAGCCACTCGGGGGTCAAGCCCACCTCGGCGGCGCGACGCCGCCACTCGCCCTCGAGTGCCTCGAGCGGATGGTCGGTCTTCGGCGTACGGGTGGCGAGCACGGCCACCTGGCGTGCCGCTGCCGAATCGGCGAGACCCTGGTCCTGGCGCCACTGCTCGAGCTGATGGCGTCTGGTTGAGAACGCTTCAATTTGAGCACGGGTGAACCCGGCAATGTCGGCCATCCCGTTGCGTACCGGCTGCCACCGCACCCCCAGCCGTTGCGTCAACTCGTGTCTCAGGACGGCCTCGTGGAGGTACCCGGCGGCCAATTGATACCGGAACAACAGTCGCCCGTCGATGGTGCGCCACTTCCCGTCGACGCCCTTGACCTTGTTGGCGACCACCACATGAGTATGGAGCTGCGGATCGTCGGCACGGGACGTGTACTCGGTGAACGACGCCGCCACATATCCCGCAGTGGCGATCGGCCACGTCTCCACCCGGAACCTGGGTGTCCCGTCCTCGGCGAGAACCGGGTCACCGTTGCGATCAAGCACCTGCGTCTTCGAGGCGCCCCTGGTCGCCGACGCCACCGACTCCAAATACCCCAACGCCTGCGACGTGGCCTCATCGAACGCCGCCACCACCTCACTGCGGGTCTCGTCGTCGCCAAGGGCCCATAGCAGCGACACCGACTTGTCTGCCGAGAAGGTCACGTCCCACGCCGCCACTCCATCCCTGCGCAGGCTTCGACCCAGCTGCTCACCCGTGCCCGGATGCTGCCCGTCGAACATCCGCACCAGCCCCTCCGTGGTCACCGTCCCCGCAAGGCCGAGCTCGGTGGCGCCGCTCCCCCGCCACCGACCGGTGGCCGTGCCGCCCCGCAGGTAGTAATCCTCCCCAGGTGAGATCTCCCCCAGCTTCCGCAGGTAGTAGTCCTTGGTGGCCTTAGCCAAGCTCAACATTGGGAGCTCCACTTCGCAACTGGTTGCAGATGCGTGCGTCCTTCGTGCGTCCTTCGTGCTGGCTGGGTGAGAAGGGACTACGAGGGCGGCCCTCGTTCCTGGAGGGACGCGGTCCGTTGGCTCGAGTGGAGCAAGCGTCATTGCGTACGTGGTTGGTCCCTTCTGCCCGGTCGGACGCGTGTCGTCGGATTCGGATCTCGATAACAGCTGGTTCAGTCGGGTTCTGGCGAAGCCGCGAACGATCCAACTTCCAGGTGCCTGCCGATCCGGACCCGCCGGTCGGGAATCGAAGGTTGCCGGAGTCCGGGACGTAGGCCATAGCCCCGATCAGACACGGCCACCCTTTCAACAAAGTGTCAGCAACCCTCCAATTCGCCTCCACCACCAGGTCTTGGTGCCCTCGATGCGCCGTTCCCGGGCGAGCAGCAGCCGGTGGCTGGCCGAGTCGGCGAATGCTCTCTGACCAGGCAGAACAGCCGAAATCTCAATGGGATTACAGCGTTTTCGGACGCACATGGGCACTGGAGTGAAAGGGTTGCATCAGAAGATCAGGACATGGAATCTCTCGAGCCGCTCCTCACCGTCCAAGAACTCGCCACCTACCTTGGAGTGCCCATCGCCACCATCTACGGGTGGCGTTACCGCCGTGAAGGGCCGCCCGGGTTCCGGGTCGGTCGGCACCTTCGGTTCCGGTGGTGTGACGTCGAAGACTGGATCATCCACCAACGCCACCCTGTCAGGCACCCTGCCGAGTCCGGCGGATGATGGCCGCCTCTAACAGGGTCGTCACAGCCGCTGTGTACCGTTGAACACGATCCGCCGGAGAGCGGAACCAATTCCCGGAGAGACGACGGGAGGAGACTGATCGTGGGATCGATCCGAAAGCGGCCAGACCGGTCCAAGCCGTACCTTGCGCGCTATCGCGCTCCCGATGGGCGGGAGCGGACGCGAGCGTTCACCCGCAAACTCGACGCCGAACGCTGGCTCATCGAGAAGGAACGAGACAAGGCCCGCGGCGACTGGGTGGACCCTGCGCTCGGACAGACCGTGTTCAGCGAGTGGGTCGGCAAGGTCGAGGCGACCCGTCTCAATCGGCGACCGTCCTCGCGCTCCCGCGACCAAAGCCTGCTCAACAGTCTCATCCTCCCCGACTTCGGCGAACGACCGCTCGCCGGCGTCGAACCCATGGACATCCGCCGCTGAGTCGCCGACCTCGAACAACGCGGCTATGCGCCGGCAACGATCAGCAAGGCCTACCAGATCGTGTCCCGCGCTTTCCGAGTCGCCGTCACGGACGGGATCATCACCCGCTCCCCGTGCCGGGAAGTCAAACTCCCCAAGATCGAGACCCCGGAGCGGCGTTTCCTCTCACCCGGCGAGGTCGAAGACCTCGCCGACACCATCGAGACCCGCTACCGCACCCTGGTGCTCACCGGCGCCTACACCGGTCTCCGCTTCGGCGAGCTGGCAGCACTGCGCACCGGCGACCTCGATCCCCTGCGGCGAACCCTGCGCGTCGATGAACAGCTCTCCCGCCAAGGAACCGGCCGAATGGTTTCCAGTCCCCTCAAGACCCGCAAAGCGCGACGCACCATCGGGATCCCACAATTCCTCGCCGACGAGCTCGTCGCCCACCTCACCACGCATCCCTCGTCATCGGACCTGATCTTCTCGATGACACAAGGAGGCCCCCTCGACTACAACCGGTTCCGCTCCCGCTACTGGAACCCCGCAGTCAACGCCTCGGTGGGTCCACCGTGCACACCCCACGACCTGCGCCACACCCACGTAGCGCTGCTCATCGCCCAAGGAGAATCCCCCAAATACATCGCCGATCGCCTCGGTCACGAGAGCACCCGGACCGTATTCGACGTCTACGGCCACCTCTACGACGGCGTCGACGAAGCCGCCACCGACCGTCTCGAACAGGCGAGAAACGCTTCACGCGCGGACCAGGCGCGGACCAAACGCGGACCAGAGGTCATCGAGCTCCCCACCAGAAAGCCGGAATCCCTTGCCACATAAGGGATTCCGGCCGTGGGCGTTGACGGATTCGAACCGCCGGCCTCTTCCTTGTAAGGGAAGCGCTCTAACCAGACTGAGCTAAACGCCCGATTTGCCAGCCGGGATGATACCCGGCGCCACCGCCCACAAATGTGACGCTGGCAAAATGCGCGAGACTGGCGCCTCATGCAGCGCCGCACGGCCCTCGCCCTCGTATTCTTCGCCAGCGCGGCGATTCTCGTTCTCGAGATCATGGCCGGACGCATGCTGGCCCCCTATCTCGGGGTCACCCTCGAGACCTTCACCGGGATCATTGGCACCGTGCTCGCCGGCATTGCGCTCGGGGCCTGGCTGGGAGGCCGGCTGGCCGACCAGCGGGATCCGGGATCGTTGCTGGGGCCGCTTCTGGTTGCCGGGGCGGCGCTCACCCTCCTCTCCCCCACGCTGGTGCGCTGGATCGGCCCCAATGTGCGCGCCGCCGGACCGCTCGAGATCGTGCTGGCATCCGCGGTCGGTTTCTTCTTGCCGGCGCTGGTGCTGTCGGCGGTGGGGCCAACCGTCGTCAAGATCCAGCTTCAGGACCTGGGCCATACCGGCGAAGTCGTCGGCGGGTTCTCTGCGGTTTCGTCCGCCGGAGCCATCTTCGGCACGTTCGTCACCGGGTTCGTGCTCGTGGCGGCCGCCCCGAGCCAAGCGGTGATCCTCGTGGTGGCGGTGCTGCTCCTTCTGATGGGCGCTTACGCGTGGTTCAAATACGGACGCCGCTCCACCCGCGACTCGTTGCTCAGCATCGTTGCCATCGCGGTCATCGGCTCTGCCATCGTGGCGGTCACCCCGACTCCGTGCGAGGTCGAAACCGCCTACTTCTGTGCCCGCGTCGAGGTAGACCCGGAGCGGCCCTCGGGACGGGCTCTGTGGCTCGATACGCTGCGCCATAGCTACGTCGATTTGGAGGACCCGACCTACCTCGAATTCCGCTACGCCCGCCTCGTGGCCGACGTGCTGGCGGCGCTGCCGGATGGCCCATTGCGCAACCTCTACGTCGGCGGCGGTGGGTTCACCTTCCCGGCCTACATCAGCGCAGTCCGGCCCGGAAGCAGCCACTTCGTGCTCGAGCTCGACCCGGCGTTGGTCGATCTGGCGGAGCGCGAGCTGGGGCTGGTGCAATCGCCTGATTTGGTCGTAGTGGTCGGAGACGCCCGGCTCGGTATCCACCAGGCGCCGCTCGGTTCATTCGACTTTGTCCTCGGCGACGCTTTCGGCGGTCCCTCGGTGCCCTGGCACCTCACCACCGAGGAGTTCCTGCGCGACGTCGCCGACCGCCTCGACGACGAGGGGCTGTATGCGATGAACCTCATCGACTATCCCCCGTATGGCTTCGCCCGCGCCGAGGCGGCCACGATCGCCGCCGTCTTCCCCCATGTCCTCGTGATGGCGCCCGAGCCCTACCTGGCGGGCCGCGACGGCGGCAACTTCGTGTTGGTCGGCTCCAAGGTGCCGCTCGACGCCGCCGCCGTCATGGCCAACACCGCGGCACGGGCGAGCAGCGAGCTCACCCTGGGAGGCGAGGCGGCGGCTGCTTGGATCGACGGTGCTGATGTGTTGCGTGACGACTTCGCCCCAGTCGACCAGTTGATGAGTCGGCCGTAGGCGCTCCTGGAAGTGTCGTGACCTTGGGTGGCGCTAGGGCAGGTTGGGCAGCTCGTCCGGCATCAACGGGTTGGGCCGGTTGCGGTGGTAACCGGCCAGTGTGGCGGCGTCGCATTGCGAACACAGGTCGAGCGGTCGCGTGCCCACGATGGACAGTTGGGTGCCCCGACTCTTCTCCACAATGGCCAACGGAACCGTCTGGATGTCGGTGCCACCACATTGCGGACAGGAAGCGGCGAGCTGCCGCGGCCACCCGTAGCCGCACGCACCGCACTCGATGTCGATGACGTCACCTTCATCGACATCGTGGCGGCGCGAGCCGGTCAGATCGTCGGCCTCGCCGCACTGGGGGCATGAGATGTCCACGACGGCAATTCTGCCATGGCCGCATCTAGCCAACGGCCATCGTTTCGATTGGAATGCGGTGCGCCCTAGGCGAGCGCCACCCAGGTCGCCTTGCCCAGCGTGAAGGGCATCCCGCCCTCCACGACTGCGGCGCCGGCGGTCACGGTGGCGTCCGCCCGCTCGAGCGTCACCACCAACACCGTCGCCACCTTGCTGTCGCGCAACTCGACGGAGATGAGCTGCGGCGCGGGCTGCTCCCCGACGAGCTCCGCCACGGCACTCACGATCGCTTGGTTGACCGAGGCCGCTCCCCCGATGACCTTGGCCTCGGCGACCCGCCGTGCGCTGTCGATCGCCCGCACCGTCACCCCGGCGGCGGATTCTTCTATGGCGATCGTGTCGAGACTCCCCTTGGCGGTCAGATCGATCGTCATCGAGGGGGACGCCGCCTCGGGTTCTTCCTCATCGGTTGAGCGGAACAGCTCGTCGAGCCCCCGTCCCAGGCCGCTGCGCCGCCCGGGTGGCAGAGGCGGGGATTCGACCGGTCGCAGATTCGGTTTGGCGTCGTCCGGCTCCCGGATGACATGCGGCGACTCGCCCGCAAGACCGCGCCGATAGGCGCGGGCAACGACGGACCTCACCTCGGCCCGCAGCTCTTCGGGATCGCGGCTGTTGTCGGTCCACACCCGAACTGCAGGTGGACCGGTCTCGGAGGCGGCCACGTCGGCCCCGATCACCCCCGGAATTCCAAGCACCGCAGCCTGGAGCTCATCGAGACTCGCCAACTTCTTCGCCACCTCACTGCTCGTCGGCCCGGCCGCACTCTATCGGAAGCTTCCAGCTCCTGGGTTCCCGCCGCTGAGGCAGCCGACGGCTACCGTGTCCGCCGATGAGACGGGCCCACCCTGCGGCAATCCTGCTCGGCCTCATGGCGGCGTGTAGCACCACCACGCCGACCACGACGTTCGGCGAGCAGGTGACCGTAACCAGCACTACCGCCGTACTCACCGTGCCCCCAGGCGACGCCGCCGAGGTGCGGCAGGTGTTCGACGGTGATTCGTTCGAGGCAGAGGTCGACGGCGCAGTCGTCGAGGTCAGGATGCTCGGGATGAACGCTCCGGAGGGACACGAGTGTCACGGCGACGCCGCCCGGGCCCGCCTGCGTGACTTGCTCGCCGACACCACGGTGATCCTGGTCACCGAGGGCGACGAGACCGAGGATCGTTTTGGCCGCCTGCTGCGCTCCGTCTATGCGAACGGCCAATTCGTCAACGCCACGATGGTGGCCGAGGGACACGCCGTTGCTCTCCAGGGTGGCAGCCCGCGAGAGCCCCGGCTGGTCACGCTCTCCGACGATGCTTTCGCCGATCGCCTCGGCATGTGGGCGCCGCAAGCCTGCGACGAGTCCACCATTCCTCGGATCCGGATCGACGAAATCGAGTACGACCCGCCGGGGCGTGATTGGCAGAACAAGGAGGAAGAGTGGATCGAGGTGCGTAACGACGCCGCCGAAGAAGTGGCGCTGGACGGGTGGATTCTGCGCGACGAGTCATCCACTCACCGCTACGAGTTCGTCGCCGGCGCGGTGCTAGCTCCCGGAGCCCGGCTCCGGATCCGCACCGGCTGTGGCACCGACACCACCCGCGAGCTGTACTGGTGCGCCGACGATGCCGTTTGGTCCAACGGCGGCGACACCGTGATCCTGCAGACCGCGGCCGGAACCGTCGTCGACCGGGTCCGCTACGAGGGCGATTTCTGACGTCGCCGCCTCAGCCGGCCCGCCCTGACCCTCAGTCGGCCGCTCGGCTCACGATCACTTCACCGCCCCGATCGACCGTCCACGTGGCGACCTTGGCCAGTGTGGCGTCGGCAATCTCAATCGAGAAGATGAACATGGCACCGTCGGCGTGGTCGTAGGCGTAGGTCTGGAACGAAGCCGACGTCACCACGTTGCCGGCCGCGTCCAGCCCTCGCAACGTGTGATCCCCCGGCGCCGGTGGCACAGCGGGACGATCGACGACCTCGACCCGAGTGAACTCGGCGGCGGGCAATGCGATCTCGGCGCTCTGGCCAGCCGCTTGCCAGCCGGTCGCTGGCACGTTCCCCATGAACTGAACGACCGTACCGCTGCCGGCCGCCGCGTCGCCCGCCAACTCCCAGCCGCCTCCGGTGCGGAAGGCGAGCACGTTGGCGAAGTTGTAGTCACTGACCCACTCCGGCTGGCAATAGGTCATCAAGTCGACGAACACGGCCGGGTCGTAGAGCACTCCGGTGATGATGTCGTATCCCCAATTACCGATGCCACCACCCGGATATGGGTAGTTGGGATCCGGGTTGCCTTCCTGACCGGTACACGTGACATGCGGCAGGCTGAGATTGTGCCCGGTCTCGTGGGCGATCGTCTCGTCGTTCTGAATGCTCACCGCGGCCGGGAATCCGATGTAGCCGATGCCGGCGATGCCCGGGGTGAGACCCCCCGGAGGCAAGAACGCGTGGTACTGCCGGTTCGGGTTCTCCGTTTGCTGCAGCACCGCCATTTCCTGGAGCAGCGTGATCCAATCCTGAGTGGTGCCGGTCGGATTCTGGAAGAGATAGTTGTCCCGAACCTGGATGTTGGATTCCCCGACCGGGTGGACCTTCAACGTCTTCTCGTAGAGAGCGCGGGCCTGGCTGAGACTGATGTTCGCCGCCGCTCCACCCTCGATGGTGATCGGCACGACCGTCACCCGCATCCGGGGGACGGCTTGGGTGTTGATGTCCCGCCACCCCTTCTGGGGATAGCGGTTGTTGCCTTCCTTGAGCTCAAAGACCTCGTCGAGCCGGTCGATCTTGACGTACATCTCGGTGCCCGGTTCCAACAGGGTCTCGTCGAACGTGTAGTTGTACGTCGAGGCGAGGTTGGCGACGTCGGGGCTCTGCGGCACGATCGCCGGCCCCGCCAGCGGCACCCGCGTCACCTGGCCGTTCTGCCGATAGAACAAATGGACCTCGGGAGAGGGGATGTCGGGCTGGTTGGCCGACATGAAGAACCGCACGATCCCGGGCCGGCTCGCCACCGTGCCCACACGCTGGTTGGGTGGCAAGTCAGAGTCCTCCTGGGGAACTGCTTGCGAGATGAGGAACCGCTCGAAGCGGAAGTCGATCGGGTTCGCCTCGCAATTGAGCTCGTTGTTGCCGGCACAGCGGTCGAAACCGGCGTTGCCGTTCAGCTCGTCGGTGCCCGTTCCCCCGATGAGGACGTCGTCCTGCCCGTGGCCCGCCAGGTTGTCGTTACCGGGCCCGCCGGTCAGGTTGTCCGGACCCGCTCCTCCGGACAAGGTGTCGGATCCCTTGCCTCCGTTGAGCAGGTCGCTACCCGCCCCACCCAACAGGGTGTCGTGACCGTTGAGCCCGAACAGGGAGTCGGCGTGCTTGCCGCCGAGCAAACGATCGGCGCCGTTGCCACCGCGTAGCTCGTCGAACCCGGCACCACCGCAGATGATGTCGTTACCGTCGAGTCCCTTGATCACGTCGTTGCCCGCCCCGCCGTTGATCACATCGGCGTCCGGGGTCCCGATCAGGACGTCGTCGCCCGGCGTTCCCTGGATGGTGACCTCTACCCCGTCACAGGTGGCGATGGCTGCGGTCGACGTCGCGGGCAGAGCGAACATGACGGAGGTCACGAGGAGCATGCTCCACAGAATTGCTCCCCTACGGCCATTTCCTGTCCCTCGCACGTTCAGCTCCTCTGCTTGTCGACCCGGCGGTCGCGCCTCAACGAGGCATCACGCAGCGGCAATCTGAGGAAAGGACTCCCTAACCCCCTAGTGCCCCTCTCACGCCCTCAAGGATAAGCGGCAGATCGATGGATTGCACTGGTAAAACCTGCATCCGATAGGTCATTGTGGGACTCCGCGGCGAGACGGGCCCGAAATGAGCTAGGCGATTCCTGTCAGGGACTCCCCGAGGGTCGCCCGCAGTGCCATCCGCTCAGGCGGGGTCAACCCGTCACCGGGGTGTAACGACTGGGGCAAAGGTTGGTGACGACTCAGCCGCTTTCGTTGCGCCGCTCCTCCGGCACCTGATCTTGGCAGTACCAACCGGAGGCAAACACGACCGGTCCGGGATAGCCGCTGCTCAAAGGCGAGTAGTAGGTGTCGGCGGCGGCGAAGTTGGAGTAGATCCATGGCAGTTCCCCGCACACCCCGATTGCTGTCAAGTAGGAGCTCCCCAGCGTCAGCAGCGAGGCGGGGTTGGGGTCGTCGGGGGGTGGACCCACCGACTCGTCCGGCCACATCGCGATGGCGAACATCAGTTCCGGTTCCCGGTCCGTGTAGATCTTGTCGTCGACGAGCACGCTGACGCGACGCCGATCCGCCTCGTCGCCCAGCTCGATCACGATCTCGGGACTTGGTCCCGACAGCTCCACGAACAGCTCACAGATCGACGCCTCCTCGATTTCGACGGCCATGGCCTGCTCGAAGTCCTGCATGGGAAAGAGCCACGTTCCGTCCACGAACTCGATCTCGAGGTCACGCACCCAACTCCGGGCAGCACGGTCGAGCGACGCGATGGCGTTCTGGCAAGCCAGCAGTTCCGGAGGCACCGGGTTGCCATCTGCCTGGACGAACCAACTCCACTGTTCGGCCCATTCCGCCGACAGGCCGCCCGCCGCCAGCGACCGGATCAGATCGGTCAGTCCAATCTGAAACTCATCACCCCGGTAGTGCTCGCGCAGCGACGTGAGGTACGGGGAGTCGGGTGGTTGACCGCCCCTAGCTCTGACCGCAGCCGCGAGGAGTGTCATTTGCTCGGCGATCAGGTTCGGGTCGACATCGAGAGTCGTGTAGACGTCGCCCCCGGCGGACACCCAATAGCGGCCTTCGACCGTCATGAGGATCTCCGTATTGGGGCCGCGCTCGAGCCGGAAACGCCCCGGTCTCGTGTCGCCGGGCTCGAGCGCCAAGCCAAGGATGGAGCGATCCACCTCCAGCTTCTCACCTGAGGAGCCCTGCGCCGGCGTGGTGGTCGTAGTAGTCGAAGTCGGCCCCGATGTGGTCGTCGGAGCGAGGGTCGCGGTGGTTGTCGCGACCTGCGAGCCCGGTGTGGAGGTGGGCGTGGCGCCGCCGCCGCACGATGCGACCACGAGACCGAAGAGTAGAGCCATCGCCGATCTTCTCACTGGGAACTTTCCCTTTCGGCCCTGGCGACTAGCAACAGCGGGTTCCGGCGACCGAGACCATAGCGAACGATCCCGCCAACGCCCCCAAGCAATACCATCGAGGTTTCGTGGCACTAACCGGAAGCGGCCGGGCGGCTGGCGATCACTTGCCCCGCCTGCTCGATGGCCCATTCCTCGATCTGAGGCAGGTCGGAGGTGGGAATCTCGATGGAGAATATGAAATGGGCTCCATCGGCGTGGTCGATGGCATAGGTGGCGAACGAAACCTGCACGAGCGCAGCGCCGTCTCCGTTGCGTCCCACCAGCGTGTGATCCCCGGGGGCGGGGAGGTTGGCGGCCCGTTCGACCACTGCGATCTGCTCGATGGCGCCGACGGCATCCAGCCCAACCTGGCGACTCTGGCGGGCCGCTTGGCGGGCGCTGGCTGGAACCGTCCCACTGAATTGAAGGACGGTTCCGGTGCCGGCAGGCGCCAACCCCTCGGCTTCCGCTTCCCATCCGAAGCCGCCGCTGCGGTAATCGAGCACATTGTTGAACGAGTAGTCGCTCACCCATTCCGGGGAGCAGTAGGTCATGAGGTCGACGTAGACGTTCGGGTCGTAGAGCGCCCCGGTCACGATGTCGTAGCCCCAGGTCCCGATCTTGCCGCCGGCGTACGGATAGTTCGGATCCGGATTCCCCTCCTGACCCGAGCACGGGTTGTGCGGCAGGCTGAGGTTGTGGCCCGTTTCGTGGGCGATCGTCTCGTCGTGCTGGATGCTGACGGCAGCCGGATAACCGATGTAGCCGATGCCCCCGATCCCTGGGCTGAGCGGCTCCGGCAGGAAGGCGTGATACTGCCGGTTGGGATTCTCGGCCTCACGCAGCTGAGCCATCTCGTTGAGCAGCGTGATCCAGTCCTGGCTCGTCCCGGTGGGGTTGGCGAAGGTGTAATTGGCCCGTACCTGGATGTCATAGTCACCGATCGGGTGCACCCGGACTGTCTTGCCGAGCAGCGCCTCGGCCTGGCTGAGGCTGACGCTCGCCGACGCACCGCCTTCGATGGTGATGGGAACCACGGTGATCCTCATCTGGGGAACGTCGCGGGTGTCGATGTCGCCCCACCCAGAGTCTGGATAGCGGTTGTTGTTCTCGTTGAGCTCGAAGACCTTGTCCAGACGGTCGACGATCACGTACATCTCGGTGCCCGGCTCGAGCAGCGTCTCGTCGAATGTGTAGTTGTAGGTGGAGGCGAGATCGCCCTCGCTGGGGCTGGTGGGCACGGTCGCCGGTCCGCTCATCGGCACCATCGTCGGCACCCCGGCCTTGCGGAAATACAGGTGCACCTTGGGAGATGTGATTCCCGCCTGGTTGGCGGAGATGAAAGCTCTGACTATGCCGCCGCGCTGCTCGACGGTGCCCACCCGCTCTCCGGCCGGTTGACTGGAGTCGGCTTGGGGCACCGCCTGGTTGATGAGAAACCGCTCGAAGACGAAGTCGATCACTTCGAGCTCGCACGCCGTCTCCGCGTCGCCGTCACACCGGTCGACACCCACACCACCGTACGCCTCATCGACCTTGGCGGCACCGATCAAGGTATCGTCGTCTTCGTTACCGATGAGGGTGTCGGCTCCGTTGCCACCATGCAGGTTGTCGAGCCCTTTCTTCCCGGCCAGATAGTCGTCACCGGTGCCCCCGTAGATGGTGTCGTGGCCCGGGCCGCCGAAAATGGTGTCGTGCCCGCCGCGGCCATAGATGACGTCGCTGCCGTGGTTCCCGAAGATGCGGTCAGCGTGATTGCCGCCCTGGATGTCGTCGGCGCCGGCGCCTCCGCAGATCGTGTCTGCTCCCTCTAATCCCCGGATGACGTCGTCGCCGCCGAGCCCGTGGATCACATCGGGACCGGAGGTCCCGATCAGCTCGTCGGGACCGGAGGTCCCCAAGATGGTCACCTCCAAGCCGTCACAGGTGACCAATGCAGCAGCAGGAGGAACCGGGATCGCCAACAGTAGTGACGCCGTGAGCAGGGCGCTGCCAACGAGCGCTCCCCGGGGCTGCCAGGCTCGCCTTGCCGTCACCGTCGACTACCTCCGCCGCTTGGACCGTCGGGAGCCGCCTACCCAGCCCCCGGAGTCTCTATCGGCAGCTGCGGCCAGAATCCGAAGTCAGGGTTGCCGCGGCACTTCGCAGGAGGATGTGCTGGCAACGCCGGCGTCGCTCGTGAACAGCTCCGGCTCGTTGACCTCTTCGCCGAACTCCGGCGTGGTCAAAAAGCGCACCACGCCGCGGAACACCGCCTCGGCGTATGCCTGCCGGAACCGGGGAGTGCGTAGCAGCGCCTCCTCTTCCGGCTCCGAGATGTAGGCCCCTTCGACGATCACGGCCGGCATGTTGGCGCGGCGGAGCAAACCGTAGAAGTCCGTGTCGGTCTCGGGGTCGATCCGGGTCCGCGCCCCGCGGATGAGCCCGCCCTTCCAGTCGGCATCGAAGCCGCGAAAGCTGCGCAACAGCTCCTGGTGGATGAGGGACGCCAGCCGATCGGATTGGGCGATCGACCAGGCAAAGAACACTTCGCTTCCGGGTCCCTCGGGATCGGCAGTGGGCACCGTGTTGTTGTGAATCGATATCAGGGCGTCGGCCCCGGCGCTGTTGGCGATGTGGCTGCGGTAGCGCAGGCCGATCTCGTAGTCACCCGAGTCGGGGCCAGCCTGATCACGGGTGATGAAGACAGCGCTCACGGCGGGAACGGTGTTGCCGGGGACGATCTCCCCTGTCGCCCAGTTCACGTCGTGGGCGGTCAGAAGCAGGTCACGAACTCGATTGCTGATGTCGAGGTTGACCTCCTTCTCCGTCAGGCCGGTGGGCCCCACGCCGCCCCAGTCCCGCCCTCCGTGACCGGGGTCGATCACGATGGTGGCCCGGGCCAGGTTGGCCTGCCCGGGGGGGCCGGCGCTCCTCGCTTTGCGGATGACATCGACATCGCTCTCCCGCACCCACATGGTGTCGTTACACGGAGTCACCACCTCGAGGAAGATCCCGTCGCGGCGGTCGAAGCCGAGGAGGATCCCTTCGTGGATGATGTACTCGCGATCGCCGCCCGGCTCGGAGAAGATCGGCGCCCCTCCCTGCGGGATCAGCGCCAAGCCTGCCCGGATCGTGGGGGCGGTGGTCGTCGTAGTCATCGTCGGCGTAGCGGTTGTCGTGGCCGGGGCGAGCGTCGTTGTCGTCGTCGTGGTCACTGCCCGCGCCGCCCCTTGGACGGCCACCGAATCGGGGCTGCAGGCAGCGATGACGACACTCAAGGCGACGAGAAGCGCAGCGATGCGAGCGGCCATGCAGGGCCGCATTATGGAGCACGCCGCGTTCCTAGCTGCGCTACAGCCTTCTGGCCATCGTCTTCATCTCCATGAACAAGCGCAGGTAGTCGGGCCCGCCCGCTTTCGCATTGGATCCGGACATCTTGAATCCACCAAAGGGCTGGATACCTACCAGGGCACCGGTGATCTTGCGGTTGATGTAGAGGTTCCCCACATGGAACTCACGCCGCGCCCGTTCGATGTTGGCCTCGCTGGTGGAATGAAGGCCCCCGGTGAGGCCGAACTCGGTGCCGTTGGCAATCGCCAAGGCGTCGTCGAAGTCGGCGGCCTTGATGACCGACAGGACGGGGCCGAAGATCTCGTGCTGGGCCAGCCGGGAGTTGGGAGCCGCATCGGCGAAGATCGTGGGGGCGATGTAGTAGCCACCTTCCATGTCGATTGCTTCCCCGCCGCTCAGCAGGGCGGCTTCTCCCCGGCCGTTTTCGATCTCTTCGAGGATGGAGCGGTGTTGCGCAGCCGAGATCACCGGCCCGACTGCGTGGTTGTCGGCTGGATCGCCGACGGTCAGCTGTGATGTCAGCTCGAGGACTCGATCGAGAGTCTCGTCGTATACCTCGTCGACCAGAATCAGCCGAGAGCACGCCGAGCACTTCTGCCCCTGGAACCCATAGGCGCTGCGCACCGCATCTGCGGCGGCGGCGTCGAGATCGGCCGTTGCGTCGACGATCAGAGCATCCTTGCCGCCCATCTCCATATAGGCCCGCTTGAGCCAGGTCTGTCCCGGCTGGACCGTGGCGGCTCGCTCTGCGATCCGCAGCCCGACCTCTTTGGATCCCGTGAAGTTCACGAACCGGGTTCGAGGATCTTCGACCAGCGCATCGCCGATGGTGCCTCCCGATCCGGGTAGGTAGTTGATGACGCCCGGCGGGACGCTTGCCGCCGCCACCGCGTCCATGAACATCGCACCGATCATCGGGGTGTTCGATGCCGGTTTGAGCACCACGGTGTTGCCGGCGGCGACCGGGCCCACCGTCATGCCGCAGAGGATCGCCAGTGGGAAGTTCCAGGGTGGGATCACCACTCCGGCTCCGAGCGGCGTCAACCACGACTCGTTGATCTCTCCGGGGAATTGGTGAACGTCGACGGGTTCGGCCATCTCCAACGCCTGATGGGCGTAGTACCGGCAGAAGTCGATCGCTTCGGCCGTGTCGGCCTCCGACTCGGCGTAGTTCTTCCCGGCCTCGAGCGTCATCCAGGCGGAGAACTCGAAGATGCGCTCCTCCATCACGTCCCCGATGCGGTGGATCATCTCCGCCCGGGCCGCTGCGGGAGTCGCCGCCCAATCCGGGAAAGCCCGCCACGCAGCTTCCAGCGCGGCGTCGGCGTCGGCGGGGGCGGCCGAGGCCGCATGGGCAACCACCTCATCGGGCCGAGCCGGATTGACGCTCTCGATCGAATCGGCGGTCTCGCGTCGGTCGCCGGCGATGATCAGCGGCGCCACCCCCGGCATCGCCGCCCTCACATCGTCGATCGCCGCCGCGTAGCTGCTGCTTACGTCGTCATCGGAGAAATCCGAATATGGCACCGGCGCATAGGGTTTCACGACATTCTCCTCGCTGAGCCGTTGTGCGCTCAGGCTAAGCGATCCTGACTAGTGCGGCCATGGCGAAAACGGTTGAAGATATGCTGAGGGCTCTCCGATACTGGGTATGTGAGTCAGCGGGTCTTAGTAATCGAGGATTCGGCCAGTGTTCGCCGCCTCATCGAGGTCTGCTTGCGCGTCCTCGATGTCGAGCTGGTGGCCGCCGAAGACGGGCTGCGTGGTCTCGAGCAGGCACGCGACACGCAGCCGGCCGCCATCGTCCTCGATATCGGCCTACCCGGCATGGACGGCTGGGAAGTGCTCCGCCACCTCCGGGGCGACGAAGCTACCGCCGACATCAAGGTGCTGATCCTGACCGCGCACGCTCAGCCGGAAGTTGCGGAACAGGCCGTAGCCGGCGGCGCCGACGACTTCATGACCAAGCCGTTCCGGCCCACCGAGCTACGCGAGCGCATCGAGAAGCTGCTCGCGGGCTGAAGCCCCGCAGCCGAGACAGCCGTTGATCGGTACGCTCCCGCCATGGAGCGCCTCTTGATCATCGCCAATCCCGCCGCGTCCGGATTCACAGGTGCCGCGTTACGGGCGGTAGTCGAGGTGCTGAGTCGGCGTTACGAAGTATCTACAGCGTGGCCGACCAGCGCGGCAGGATCGCGCCAGGCCGCGGTAGACGCCGCCGCCGCCGGGTACGACGTGGTGGCGGCACTCGGCGGTGATGGGGTTGCCCACCAGGTCGCCAATGGCCTCATCCAATCCGAGTCCGCGCTGGCCGTGATCCCCGCCGGCACCACGAACGTGCTGGCACGGATAATCGGACTACCCAACAAGCCGGCCAAGGCGGCCGCCGCCCTCGTCGATTGCGATGCCCAGCCCACCACGCTGGTCCATGTCACGGATGGATCGCGCTCCGACCACGCCCTGTTCGCGCTCGGCATCGGCTTCGACGCCGATATGGTGCGCCAGTCGGAGAGGCGTCCCTTGGCGAAGGGAACCATCGGCTCGCTCCACTAT
>JBFGLM010000072.1:0-19627 GCA_041576165.1 Acidimicrobiia bacterium | reverse complement strand
TGGCCAGTGTCGGGGCGGAGCAGCCGGAGAGGGTTGACTGCCGCATCACGGCCGATCCTGTCGACTACCTCCTCCTCGGTTTCGGACGAATCGGACAGCTGCGCCCCATCCTCACCGGGAAACTCATCGCCTGGGGCCGCAAGCCCTGGCTGGGGTCGAAGCTGGATACCTTGTTCCGCGATCCCTGATGCAGTCATCGGCCCGGGTTATGCGTCGTAGCCGGCGGATTTCAGGCAGGCGGTCCGGCCTGGTCGATCTCGAGCCGGAGCTGATAATGACGACTCCGGGCCGCAGCGAGCTGGGCGTCGACGTCCGCCGTCGGCAACCCGCGGGCAGAACGGTGCCGTAGCTCTGCGGTCAGGAGGTTGATCTCGCCCTCGAGCTGACGTTTACGCTCGACCAGCTGCTTGCGGCTTGCTCGGTGGCGTCGCCTCCAGCGTGGCATGGCGCGATCGTACCCCCTGGAACAACGCCCAGCCGGGCGACGCCGGGTCACGCGGCCAGGCTCAGACGTCTGGCGGGAACCAGATTGCCCCATCCGGCTGCTCGCTCCCCGACAGCTCACCACCCCAGATGATCAGTTCGTTCCCCGTCCAGACGGCGCTTGGTGCTTGCACGCGTCCGATGGGGGCGTCGTCGTGTCGCACAGAGTCACCGGTCGGGAGATGAACCGTGACGGGCGGCTGGTGAGGGCTCAACGCCACCAGCCAATCCGGTGCCCCGGCGATCGATACCGATGCGAAGTCGATGACGTCGACGACCCCGCCGAGCCATGCCCACCCGCCGTCGTCCCAAGTTGCCACTCCGGTCAGCTCGCCGTCGAGCTCGACCAGCACCACGAGTTGCGAGCCGGCCATCGTTACCCGGGAGCCGGTGGTAGCTCCATCTGGTGGGACCAGGGCCGGCAAGACTCGCCACGACTCCTCGGCGGGGTCGAACACCAGCCCGTGGCCGTCATGACTCCAAACGATGATCTTCGATCCGTTGGACAGCACTGGCTGCTCAACAAACAGCTCGTCTCGGAACAGCGTTGCCAGCTCCGGCGCGCCGGGGAAGATCGGTCCGGGGACCCACGCGTCGTCCTCAGGCGCGGAGCGAGCGATCCCGACCGACGTCGGCTGATCCTCTGAATAGTCGGTCGGTCCGAGCGCCCACACCGCCCCATCGGTGGCGACCATGGTGGCTGGTATGAAGCTGTTGATGTGGGGTAGTTCGATGTCCGACCCGTTGGAGAGATCGATCCGGCTGGCGCCGCCTTTAGCGGCGACGTAGAGCCGCCCTTCGAATACGGCGCCGGTGAGGCCGGGGTGGCCCCAACCGGGCACCGGCAGCGTGCGCCACGAGTCGCGGGCCGGGTCATAGGCCGCGCCGTCCGTGTACGCGTAGTCGCGCCGCAGGTTCGAACCGGCCCAGAAAAGAACTTCGGAGCCGTTCCAGCCCGAGATTGCGTACGGGCGGGTCTCGATGGGAGCAGGAGGCAGCTCGTTCCATATTCCGTGATCTATGGGAACGTCCGCGTTCGGATCGCCCGACGCGGCCTCGATCTCTACGTCGCCACCGCAGGAGGACGCTATGAGGACCCAGCCCAGAGCCGCCGCCACGGCGGCACGTCGCGCTGTGACGTTGTTCACCACATCGAAGTTACGCTTGAGGGCGGCATCGGGTTCCCAAACAATTCGCCCCGCCCGGCTGACCTGATCGCTCGGTCGATTCGTGTCCGACAGTTGCGTGGCGGCGGCCCGCTCTGCCGCCCCTGGTCCACCGAAGGGGCTGCGACGCATGCGCCCATCACCGCCGGTCGCCCGTTTCTCACTGCTAGGTTTCGGTGCATGAGCGACGCGTACACAGTTCAGCGCTCCACGACGATCGAGGCTCCGCCCGATCGGGTTTACGCGCACATTATTGATTTTCACCACTGGGCTGATTGGTCCCCGTGGGAGGAGATGGATCCCGCCGTGGACAAGACGTTCTCGGGATCTGATTCGGGCAAGGGGGCCAAATACGCATGGTCCGGCAACCGCAAGGTCGGTCAGGGCAGCATGGAGATAACAGACGCCTCTGAGCCGTCGCATGTCGAGATCGCCCTCGAGTTCCTCAAGCCGTTCAAGGCCAGCAACACGACCACCTTTTCTCTGGAGCCAGCCGGCGACGCCACGAACGTCACGTGGACGATGACCGGCGAGAAGACGTTCATGACCCGGCTGATGGGCATTTTCAAGAGCATGGACAGCATGGTCGGGCCCGACTTCGAGAAAGGCCTGGCGAAGCTGAAGGCCACTACAGAAGCCGACGGCGGCTAGTCCACGACGGCGGCGGACTGGGGTCTGATAGCCGTCAGGACGGGACGATGCTCGGACGCCGTTTGTTGCTGATAGCGGCAGCTCTTGCTGTGGCCGGTGGCTGCGGATCGAACCAAGACACCGGCGTCGCGACCAGGGCGGCGGCCGAGGTCCCGGCGTCCGAGGTCGGACCGCCGGCGGACAACCAGGCATCGCCAACCGATGGAGACCGACGTGAGGAACTGCTCGGCCGCTGGGATGTCACCGACTACCAGCTGCCGGACGGGGCTCTCACCAGAGTCGTTGGCGCTACCCCGGTGTTCATCGAGTTTCGTGCGGATGGCACCGTCGCCTACGACACCGGCTGCAATCAGGGTGGCTCCAGGTTCCGGACCGAGGGAATCTATGCGGTGCCCGAGTCTGCGCTCGACGACACCCCAGAGGGACAGCCGATCACGATCGGTCCCCTGTTCGAACAGGAGCAAGAAGGCTGTGAGGGCTTTCTCGGCGATCAGGACCGCGACCTTCCGGCCAACATGGGCGCAGCAACCCGGTTCGTCCTCGACAACGACCGCCTGCTCTTGCTCAATGAGTTCCTGTTGATCGAGGCTGTAAAATCGGAGTGACCGCTGTGGGTCTCGCCCACCGCCCCAACCATGCACTCGATGGGGCTAGGCGCAGCCCTCGCCGAAGCCAACGGGCGGTAACACCCCGGAGCGGAAGCGGGCGACCGTGCTCTGTTCGTCGAGCTCGAAGATGACGCGATAGTCCTCGTCGACCTCGTCCTGGGGGACGAACATGACCGCCCGGCCGTCGACGATGAACTCTGCCGCATCTTCAATCTGACCTGGGAAGAGGTCCCGCAGTTCCTGTTCGGTTGAGCCGATGCCGGCGCCCGAGCGCGTGGTGATCGTGCTGGGCGGGTCGATGTCGACCCGCCCGATCCGGTCGTCGACGACGATGAATGACACACCCTCGTAGCCCGGAGTGCCGTCGGGAGCCACGAAATAGCAGTTCTCACTGATTGTTGGGTCGGGCTCGCCGACGAGCGTGAGGCCCGAAGCATCTTCGGCTTCGGAGACCGTCATGCCGATCCGCACCGGTCCGATGCTACGGATAGACACAGACACGTCGGAAGCGGGTGCGACCGTGGTGGCGACCGTGGTCGTCGTCTCGGGTGGCAGCGTCGTAGTGGTAACGGTGGGCGGCGTAGTGGGGGCGGCGGTGGCCGGAGCGGTTGGCGGCGTGGTAGTGGTCTCGCCGCCCGAGTCCCCGCATGCGGCGGCAAGCAGGAGGACGAGCCCCACGATCGCGTGCCGGCCCTTCATGGGAACAAAGGTAGCTGGTAGTGCCCGCCCGGCGGGGTCAATCCCTGCGAGGCACTCTGCGGATGGGGCGATTGGCAAAGGAGCCGTCGACGCGGCGCTTGAGCGGGTCCGGCGACGCCGCAGTGTGACGTTCAGACGAGCACCTCTCGGAGGCGGTATGGCCGGGATCTGCGTGCGGGTCTTGCTTCCTTAGGCTCCAGGGGCCCCTGAGGGCACCTCACAGCCGGAAGTTCGTGACCCAACGCGAACTCGCCGCCAACCTGTCGGCTCTTGGGGCCCCTGAGGGCACCCGCCAGCCTTAGGATCGTCCCCGAGTGGGGAAAGCAGCGGGACATGAATGATCAGTACGCGATCGACGTCGACGCCATCGATGCGGTGATCTTCGACCTCGATGGGGTGATCACCAAGACGGCGTCGGTGCACCAGGCGGCGTGGGCGCAGCTCTTCAACGAATACCTGCAGGAACGCGCGGAGCGCACCGGGGAACCGTTTCGACCGTTCGAGGTCACCGACTATCTCGAGTTCGTCGACGGCAAACCTCGCTACGACGGTGTCGCCAGCTTCCTGGAGTCTCGGGGTATTGAGCTTCCGCGAGGCACTCCTGATGACCCGCCGGACGCGGATACGGTCTCGGGACTCGGAAACCGGAAGAACGGATACTTCCTCCGCCATCTGGAAACCCACGGTGTCGACGCATACGAAACCAGTGTCGCGTTTGTCAAGCAGCTCCAGCGCCAGGGTGTCGAGACGGCATTGATCTCATCCAGCCGCAACGCGACGGCTGTACTCGAGGCGGCCGGCCTACTCGACTTGTTCAAGATCCGGATCGATGGCTTGGTAGCCGCAGAGTTGGGAATCCCCGGGAAGCCGCACCCTGCCGTGTTCCTGGAGGCCACGTCACGCACGGGGACCAGCCCCGGGCGCGCCGCCATAGTCGAGGACGCCCAGTCAGGTGTCGAAGCCGGCCGCGCGGGAGGATTCCGTGTCGTCATCGGGGTAGACCGGGGCGATCAGGCGCAGGAGCTCGCCGCGTCGGGAGCAACGGTGGTGGTGCCCGACCTCGAGTACGTATCGGTGCGGCCGGCCTCGCCGGTGCCGCGATCGGGTGTTCCCTCGGTAGCTGGTCATGAAGATGAGATCCTCGAACGGCTCAACGGCTCCAACCTGGTCGTCTTTCTCGACTACGACGGAGTCCTGACGCCGATCGTGAGCCATCCCGATCTCGCCGTGTTGACCGATCGAATGCGGGCTGTGCTGACAGACCTCGCCGAGGTCGCCACCGTCGCTGTGGTGAGCGGCAGGGATGTGGCCGACGTCCGCAGCAAGGTTGATGTGCCGGGCATCTACTACGCAGGAAGCCATGGTTTCGACATCGTCGCCCCGTCTGGCGAGCCGGTCGTCGACGAGCGGCTCGATCGATTCGGGGACTACCTCGACCCCCTCGACAAGGCCACCGAGATGCTCGAGGCACAACTGGGCGAGGTGCCCGGGGCGCAGGTCGAACGGAAGCGGTTTGCGATTGCCGTGCACTACCGACGCGTCGCTGATTCCGACTACCCGAAGGTCGAGGCTGCGGTTCGTGCCACGGCACCGACAGTGCCATCACTGCGCGTTGCTTCTGGCAAGAAGATCTTCGAGTTCAGGCCGGACTTCGATTGGGACAAAGGACGCGCCTTGCACTGGCTGCTCGATGAGCTCGACCTCGATCGCTACCGGATCACACCGATCTACCTGGGCGACGACACCACAGACGAGGATGCGTTTCGGATCATCCACAAACGCGGCATCGGGATTGTGGTCGGCCGTGAAGGTGAGCCAACCCACGCTCGGTACGCGCTCGATGACACCGACCAGGTAGCGACCTTCCTGTCAAAGCTCGCTGCGTCACGTCGGCCATGAACCGCTGGACGCTCTCGTACGACGGATTCGATCCGACCGAGGAGAAACTCCGCGAGGCCCTGTGCACACTGGGCAACGGCTACTTCGCGACCAGAGGTGCCGCCCCGGAAGCGTCTGCAGACGACGTGCATTATCCAGGCACCTACGTCGCCGGCCTCTACAACCGGCTCGTGACCGAAGTCGATGGTCGCGACATCGTCAACGAGGATCTCGTCAATGTCCCAAACTGGCTCCACCTCCGGTTTGGCCTGGCGGACGGCGAATGGTTTTCATTGAAGAATGCCCGAATCGAGGACTACCGCCAGGAACTCGATCTTCGCCGCGGAGTATTGACGCGCCACTTCATGTTCGAGGACATTGCGGGTCGTCGCACCCGGGTCGAGCAACGCCGCTTCGTGCACATGGGCCGTCCACATGTCGCCGGCCTCCAGACGTCATTCCTACCCGAGAACTGGTCCGGCCGAATCCTGGTCGAGTCCGGGATCGACGGCCGGGTCGTCAACTCTGGTGTGGCTCGGTATCGCAGCCTCCGGAACCAGCATCTCGCTTCGTTTGAGGAAGGCCATTCGAACACGAAGTCCATGTACTTGCAGGTCGAGACCACACAATCGCGGATCCGTGTGGCGATGGCCGGATCCCACAATGTCCGACGTGCCGGCGAACTTGTCGCAGTCGAGGTCGAGTCGGTCCAACAACCACGCTTCGTAGCCCAGCGCCTCGAATTCGACGTCACCGAGGGCGTGGAGACAACGCTCGACAAGATCATCACGCTCTACACATCGCGTGACCACGCGATCTCGGAGCCGGGCCTCGAGGCACGGACGTGGCTCGACCGTCTGCCCTCGTTCGACGAGTTGCTGCAGACTCATGCGCTGGCCTGGGATCTGCTCTGGAGAAGATTCCACCTCGCCACCGGCGCCGACGACCTCGAGGCGATGGTATTGAACCTTCACTCCTTCCACCTCATGCAGACGGTCTCCAAGCACACGATTGATCTCGACGTTGGTGTTCCCGCTCGCGGGTGGCACGGCGAGGCGTATCGGGGACACATCTTCTGGGACGAGCTGTTCATCTTCCCCTACCTGAACCTCCACCTTCCCGACCTGACGCGCGCGCTCCTGCTCTACCGCTACCGGCGTCTTCCTGAGGCTCGCTGGGCCGCAGCCGCCGCAGGCCTCGACGGCGCGCTCTACCCATGGCAGAGCGGGAGCAGCGGAAAGGAAGAGAGCCAGGTGGTGCACTTGAATCCGAAGTCAGGACGCTGGGTCCCGGACAACAGCTCGCTGCAGCGTCACATCAACATCGCCGTTGCATACAACGTCTGGCAGTACTACCAGATCACAGGAGACGTCGGCTTTTTGTCGTACGGCGGTGCCGAGATGATGCTGGAGATCGCCCGCTTGATGGCAAGCCTGGCTACGTACAACCGGGCGCTTGATCGCTACGAGATCCTCCGGGTGATGGGACCCGACGAGTACCACGATGCGTATCCCGACGCCGACGAGCCGGGCCTCAACAACAATGCCTACACCAACGTCATGGCTGCCTGGGTCCTGTGCCGGGCCACCGAGGCCCTCGAGCTCATACCGGAGTCCCGGCGCGATGAGCTGGCGGACAAGCTGGACCTCCGTCACGACGAGGTGGAGCGCTGGGACGAGATAAGTCACAAACTCAAAGTCCCGTTTCACGAAGATGGCATAATCAGCCAGTTCGAGGGGTACGGGGGTCTCGAGGAATTCGACTGGCTGGGGTACCAGGAGAGGTACGGCGACATCCAGCGTCTCGATCGAATTCTCGAGGCCGAGGGCGACTCCCCCAACCGCTACAAGGTCTCGAAACAGGCCGACGTGCTGATGCTGTTCTACTTGTTGTCGTCCGATGAGCTGCATTTGATCTTCGAGCGGCTCGGCTACGAGATCGACGGGGAAACCATCCATCGCAACATTGCGTACTACGACCAGCGCACGTGCCACGGATCCACGTTGAGCCGGATAGTCCATGCGTGGGTGCTGGCGCGGTCGGATCGAAAACGGTCGTGGCAGTTCTTCAGGGATGCCCTGCTGAGCGACGTAGCCGATATCCAGGGAGGAACAACACCGGAGGGCATCCACCTGGGTGCCATGGCAGGAACGGTCGACCTGGTGCAACGCGGCTTCACCGGCATCGAGACCCGCGACGACATTCTGTGGCTGGATCCGGTCATCCCCGATGAGCTGCGCAGTCTGCATTTCGAGATCCGCTACCGCGAGATGCTGCTCCATTTCCACATCACGCCGGACCAGTTCACCGTGACAACCCCTCCCGGCCAGGCTGCAGCGGTCCGGATCGGCTTCCGCGACAAGCTCCTCGATGTTCACGCCGGTACGACCGAGGTCGTTGCGCTCTGAAACCGCGAAGCTCCGCACGGGCAAAGCATCCAGAAGTGAACAATCCTTCGCAGCCACCTGATCGGCGGATTCCCAGTGAGTCCTCGCGCAGCGGCCCCGTCATTCCAACGGCCGCTGGGACACACCCTCGAGAAACTCGAGGCATACGCTGGCAAACTCGTCGGGCCGTTCGATGAGCGCCACGTGGCCAGTTCCGGTCATCATGTGGAGCAGCGCGTTCGGGATACGTTCAGCGAGTTCCTGGGAGTGGTGCGGGGCGGCGATGACGTCGAGGTCGGAGCAGGTCACGAGTGTTGGCACACGGATTTGAGGCAGTCGCTCGTACGTGTCGCCGGAGAGGCATGCCTCCAGCTGTCCGATCCAGCCCGCGTTGAGCGGTGAGTCGTCGAGGAGGAAGCGCCGATGCCGCTCGAGCGCCTCGACGTTGTTGTTGTAATAATCGTGGGAATGCAGTCCAAGGATGGAGAACTCCACAAGCGCTCGTCGCTGGTCGCTGAGGGCCAGGTATCGCCGGGTCTCCTGGAATGACTGAAGACGAGGACAGTTGCGCGCCCAGCTGTGGTGGATCCCCAGGCTCGATACCCGCTCCGGGTGGTTGAGGGCTAGCTCCTGGGCGATGTGCCCTCCCATCGAGAATCCCATGACATGGGCCCGTTGCACGGCGGCGTGGTCTAGCACCCGAGCCGCGTCGTCCGCCATGTCGGCGAGTGTGTATCCCGGGGGCGGGGCGCCGCTGAATCCCGCGCCTCTGTTGTCGAACACGATCGTGCGGAAACGGGCTGAGAATGCACCGAGCTGGCCGTCCCAGAAGCGTCGGTCATGCCCCGTACCGGAGATGAGCAGCAGGACCTCGCCGCGCGTCCCATGTACTTCGTATCCGATCGAAACGCCGGCTGACGGAGGAGTGTGCGGCACTGGCGTCGCTCCCGAGTGGCGTGCTCACGCTACCGCATGTCCCGGCCCAGCGGAAGCGGATGACCGGCACCGGAGCGAGGGCCGTACCTTGACCATGGCTGCTTCATTGAAGTAAACTAGTTTGTAGTACAAACCGATTGCTGTTGTCATAGGAGGCGGATCATGAGTGGCGACATCGACATCGGTGCGATCGACCGGCGAGCGAGGGCGGCCGGTTATAGCGACGGTCTTATGGAGATATTTGCGGCCGTGGTGCTACTGACCATGGCGTTGGGGTTGGTGGCGTATCCATCATTCGTCGCCATCTGGGCGGCGTTCATCGTTCTCTACGGATGGAGGCTTGTCGACCGGGTCAAGGCGCGGGTGACCTACCCCCGGATCGGCTACTACCGGGAGCGCTCGGACGAGCTGGGGAGGGCGGGGCGGGGAATGCTGTTGTTCGCCGGCGGCGCTTTCTTGCTCATGGTGCTCGTGGTCCTGGTCTCGGGCGGGTTCACTGATGCCACCAGCTGGCGGCGCGCCGCGCCGCTGGTCTCGGGCGTCAGCGTTGCCGGTGGGTTCTGGTATGTCAGCTTTCAGTCGGGTTTGTTGAGGTACCGGATCATTGGGGGGCTGTCCGTCGTCGGGGGGCTGCCGTTGTGGTGGCTCGGATCCGGTGAGTCATATGCCGCCGTGGCTTGGCATTTAGTCGCCCTGGCTGTGCTGCTCGCCATCGTCGGGATCTGGTCGCTGGTCCGTTTTCTCCGCACCTACCCAGTGCGGGAACTGCCGGGCGATGGTTGACTCGTTGCCTCGTATCAAACCGGATCGGCTCGTCCATGAGCCCGGTCGCCTGGCGGTCCTTGTCGTCCTGAATGCGGTAGACGAGGCCGACTTCCTCTTTCTCATGGATCAGACGGGTTTGACCAAAGGCAATCTGTCATCGCACACGGCCAAGCTCGAAAGCGCCGGCTATGTCGAGATCGAGAAGTCCTTCCTTGGCAAGATCCCCAGGACCGTGTACCGGCTGACCGAGCGAGGAGCCAAAGGGCTCGAGGAGTATCGGGACCACATGGCAGGGGTGCTCAGCTTGTTGAGGTGAGCGACTTGATGGTGCACGACCCTCGACCGGCCGCGTGCATCTCTTCACTCAGCAAGCTCCGATCCGCAGCTGCTCCAACGGGCCGTCCGGCCCTAGTTCACGGTGATTCGCTCGCCAGACAATGTTTGGCAGTAAGGCTGGTTTCGTTGCCTCATCTCCTGCGCTGAGAGGACCTCAAGCGACCAGGGAGGATGAATGTAAACTCTATCAGTCGTGCTCGTGCTCAGCCTCGTGATCAGCGCGTGCTCGGATGGCGAACCGTCTCATATCCAGACTGTCGAGGAAATGTACGCCGCCTACGAGAACGGGGATGTTGCTTCGTTCCTCGAGCCGTTTGCGACAGAAGCGGCAATCTCATACCGGCTCGCCCCGACCGTACAGGACCTCGGCATGGGTCTTCATACGGCCCGCGCGTCGGACGCGGCGACCGCCGAGGCCATAGAACATTTCGTTGCTATCGAGCCCGGTTTGACGAGAACGTGCACGGCGATATCTGACATGGTCGTTGAATGCGATGTCGATTACTCGGATGCGTTCTACGGTCCCGCCGGTGTCGACATGCACTACGTCGATACGGTCGAATTCAATGAAGACGGCGACGTGTCCGCGTTTGTCAGTGAGCTGCCTGAATACCAGAACCTGATCGATTACCACACGAGCTTCCTGAGCTGGCTCAAAGCCGACTACCCGGAGATCTAAGACCAGGCGGATATCGAGATCTTTTACTCACTGTTGAGGCCGAGTGCCTATGAGGTGCTGGCGCCTTACGTCCCGATGTTCGTCGAACAGTCCATTGAGTACCCGCTCGCCGACACCGATGGGTAGCACGACCGCTCCACCGGGGCAGTGACCGGGCCGTTTCTTGGCGCGTATCAGTGTCTTCCATCTCTCGCCGGTCGATGGCAGGCCTCTGTCGCCGCGCACTCGGCGGAGCCTGGAACACGCGCCGCGGCTCGCTGAAATGAGCGACTTGGCCGGAGCCGGCCCACTATGAGGCCACGTCCCCATTTCCCGGCCCGGACCGCCGGACGTCCTCGGCCGCGTAGCGGGCTATTCGCTCGACGAAACTCACCAGCAATCCGACGCCGATGAGGATCAGCACGACGGTGAAGATCTTGGACCCGGCGGTCGTGGGAGTCAGGTCCCCATAGCCAACGGTCGTGAGCGTGACAACGGTGAAATATAGAGAGTCCACCCAATTCCACCCCTCGACGGCCCGGTAGAAGACACAGCCCGAAGCGACCACGGCCGCGACCAGGTACAGGAGGCCCCGGAACTCTGGCTCCGACCAGCCCCGGCGGATGGCGCGTCCGAAACGCCTCACCAAACCAAACACGGGCGCGAGGATGGGCACCATCCGTGGTGAAGGTAGCCGCCCACCCGTCGGAGTTTGGGGATCTCTACAGGACGACCGCCACCGCTCGCGGCACGTCGCGACCGGGGCCGGGCCAGCAGGCACCCTTGCCAGCAGGTGCGCGGCGTGGGATGTTCACCGGGTGAGCGGGCAGCGGAACGCAGTAGACGACAACGTGACGATCGACCCCGAGTTCCTTCCGTCACAAGGCGGACGAGACCCTCAGGAGCGCCGGTCCCGCTGGTGGATCGGTGCTGCGGTGGTAACGGCATTAGTCCTGGGCTGGCTGCTGCGATCTCCGCCACCCGGCACCCTCGATCACCCACACGTGATCGTGCCGGGCGACACGACGACTCCAGACACATTCGCAGCCTCGGTGGCGTCGTCGGTGCCCGTCCATCGAGCCATCTCCGATGTGCCACTGAGAGAGTTGGTACCCGGTTTCGCCGATACGATCACCGCATTGACGTGGGGCCACGACGGGGTTGACGTATTGCGATGGCAAGCTTCGCAACCAGCACCCGAAACCGTGATGTCGTTCGCCCACGATGACGGCGGCTGGAACCGAAACGTGGACGCCTCGGGCCGCTGGCTCGCCGAGATCCGGGGCGAATCCTCCCTCACCGTTCGAGCCGTCCCTGATGCTCTGGTCGCGTCGCCGCCGTTGCTCGAAGAGGCGGCTGGCGCCAGGGCATGGTCTGCGGTATGGCACGACACTCAGCCGGGTCGGCTGGCCTGGCTGGCGTGTGCCCGGGAGGCTCCCGACTCGGCTGTGGTGCTCTACACAGCCGGTGTCACCGCTCGCACGCCGGATGCGAGGAGCTGGTCGTTGCCGGACTTCGCCTGCGCGGAGGCAGGCGTGTGGCTGGAGCGCTGGGGTGACTGGGGATTCCTCCTCCACACGACCGAAGGATCCGGTACTGGCCACGTGCTGCTGAACGCTGAGGCAATAGAGGTGGCGAGAGGAAGCCTGGGCCCTCGTGGAGAGTGGCTGGTGGGCGTGGGGTCAGGGGGCAGCACGATTTGGACCGAAGGATTGGGAAGGGCCCGTGCCACTTCGTTCCTTCTTTCCGCGGACGGCACTGACCGCAGCACCGTGCCCGGACTGGCCGACGGCGAGCGGCTCGAAAGCGCACTCTCATCTCCCGACGGGTCGCTCCTGGCCCTGGTGCCCGACCTCGTTGCGAATTTCGGGTCAGAGGTCCGCATCGTTGAGGTGGCCTCTGGCATCGTCGTCGCCGAGATCGCAGAGCCGAGCTGGTGGGTCACGCGGATGGTCTGGTCGACCGAGAGCCGGTTCCTGGTCTATGAGCGGTGGCCGGATGTGACGTCGAACTGGACCGGAGTGCCGCAGGATGCCGAGCTGGTCTTCTACGACACCCAGACCCGCGCCGGCGTGGCACTGCCATTGCCGGGGTACGCCCCGGTGTTGCGTTCGGCGGCATGAGCCGCAGGCGAACCGGCATCGCAACAATGGAGATCGTAGGCTGTTTCCATGACAACCTTTTCGCCGGTGGCGTGGAACCCCCCGAAGGCACCCGCTCTCGAAGGTGCGTACGAAGAAAACGCAGACCTCGGGAAAGCCCGGCGATGGGATGTCAACGGGCGAGGACCGGAAGACGTGGTGATCGACGGAGCCGGTCGGGCGATCGCCGGGCTGGACGATGGACGGCTGGTGCGGTTCAGCCCGGATGGCGGCTCGCCCGAGCTGCTGGCCGACGTGGGGGGCCGGCCGCTCGGTCTCGAGCTGTACGGCGACGATCTCCTGGTATGCAACGCCAACCTCGGCTTGCAGCTCGTGTCGCCCAGCGGGGCCGTCAAGACCCTCGTGGATTCTTTCGACGGGAGGCGCTTGCTGTTCACCAACAACGCCACGGTCGCCGCCGACGGGACGATCTACTTCAGCGACACGTCGATGCGTTGGACCATCGATCAATACGTTGCGGACCTGCTGGAAGGCCGGCCCACCGGGAGGGTTTTCCGGCGCGACACGAGCGGAGAGGTGACCGTGGTGGTTGACCGTCTCGCCTTCGCCAACGGGGTGGCTCTGAGCGACGACCAATCCGTTCTGTACGTGGCGGAGACGGCCCGTTACCGAATCCACCGTCACCACCTCACGGGACCCGCGGCCGGCACGACGGAGGTGTTCGTAGACAACCTGCCTGGATTCCCGGACAATCTGACATTTGGTGACGGCACTCTGTGGAATGCCGCACCTTCGCCCCGCCAGGCCCTCGTGGACCTCATGCTGCCGAGGCCGTGGCTGCGCCACGTGACGCACCGCTTGCCCGACGCCGCCAAGCCGAAACCGCTCCGACACGGCATGGTGCTGGGTTTCGACGCCGAGGGCAACGTCACCCACAACCTGCAGGACTCCTCGGGCACCGTGGCGATCACCACGTCCGCTCGATGGCACGACGGGCGCCTGTACGTCGGAACCTTGACCGAGCCCTACCTGGCCGTGGTCGATGTGTGAGAACAGACGGTCCGGGGTGGGTGCGCGCGGCAAGATCTAGACGGAATCCGACGGGTACATCGGCGCCAGCGCAGGTCCCGATGGTCGCCGGTGCTGGCGAGTACGGCTGGGGCCGCAGGCCCCCGGGGAGGAGGGGCCGCGTCACCGACGAGTACCGGGTGTCACCGCAGCGTGTTGATGAACAACACAACGATCACGCCAACTACTGCTGCTGCAGTGACAGTCAGTGCACCCCGCCGTTCGCTGGCGTCGGCGCTGCGCCTGACCGTCCAGAGCATGACGAGACCCGGTGCGATCAGGAACGGGGTGGAGAAGGCCAGGCTGCCCGGACGAAACAGCCCATACACGAGAAGGACTGCGATCGCCACGGCCACCCCGAGACTGTCCCGACTCACGCGCGTCGTCGTAGCCATTAGCGTCCTCCAAGTCCAGGATGCCCCCCCGGATTCGCCGGCGGGCAGGGGCCTTGGGCACTGGATGGCACATGTTCTTCGCTGAGGGTCTCGGTGCGCGGCGCCCGCCTGCCGGCGCTAACTCGATGGGACCTGCGATCCGGCCACGGCCGGCCGGTCGGGCATATCGTCAGCGCGTGTCCGGGGGGCTGGAAGCCTCTTCCACATCCGGTCGCTCGCGACGGCGTAGACGGCGAAGAGAACGAGCAGCACCGAGCCCACCGTCGTGCCTGGGATGGCATCTTGCAGCGTGTTCATGGAGTTCATCGACGCATGGAACAGGGCTGGCGCGAGGATGCCGCCCCCGGTCCGGTTGTAGACCCATCCGAACAGGATGACTATGAACGGATAGAGAGCTATGCGGATGCGCAGGTATCCGCCGTCGGCATACTGCACGATGTCATTGGGGATGTGCCACACCACCAGGTATGAGTAGAGCAGCAGGTTGGCGGTCAAAGGGCTGTGGTTTCTCTGAAGGTATCTCTGGCCGAATCCGCGCCAGCCGCCTTCCTCGTTGATTCCACCGCTGTAGAAGAACACGAATGCGAATGTGACCAAAGTGGCCCAGAGAACCTCGCTGCTCAATTGGATGTTGGCGAACAAGGGCTCTCGGGACACCAATTGTGTGACGACCAGGCCTGACACATTCAGCAGGGGAAACGTGAACAGCGCGACCGAATACCAGACCACATGACCCGTCGGGCGGACAAGAGTGGACAGGAACTCACGAACTCCGGCGACGCGACTGAATGCGGCGGAAACGACGAAGGCCGGCAGCAGTGCTGCCGGAACCGCGAGAACGAGTAGCGCCGCAAATCCCACATCGTCGATTTCTTCAGCCTGAGTCCGATACTCCAGCGCAAAGACCACCACCGCCAGGAGCCACACGATCGCGAAGGTCGTCCAGCGCGCCCGAACGGATGCGCGGCTTCGATCCGGTTCCATCCACCGCATGAGCGCGATCCCGACCAGAACCGGGGAGTACACGGCCAATCGAGGGGCATACAAAGCAAAGATGGCGACGAGCGGCTCGTCCACCGAATCTCGCAGGTACAGGACCGGGATCAGCAGTGCGAAGTTGACCGCGAGCGTCAAGAGAAAGAACGAGGCGGCGGGATGGGACCTGATCCAGGTGAGCCTGCTCATATGTCCGCCTTTCGCTGCATCCCACCATTGCGGCGAAAACCTGGTGGCTAGGTTCCCGGTCCGCAAGGTGCCAGCCGGCACCGCAAAGTGCGCACTGCCAGGGTCACCTCGGCAGCGATTTCCGCCAAGAGGCAAAGGTCACGGCGACTGCCCGCCTGGAGTCTGCCGGCGGCCCGCGATGGAGAACAGGCGCAGGCGGTGTCGAGGCCATCGCAACCAGGTGGCGATCATGACCGCCCAGCGGCCCACTCAGGGTGGCTGGCGACTCGCCGTTAACACGTGATCCACCCTTTCTCGACCGCCAGGCCAAAGCCATTCCGCCGGATGGAACGCTCCATTCGCTCGCCATGCGCCCGAGTTCGTTGCTATAACTAGTCCCTCGCCGCTCTCTCGGGTCAGCCCGCCAGCGGCTGCCCCCGCCAATGTCGACCCGGGGACCCAACGATGGAGCGCGACGTCCGTAACGGATCGGTAGGCATCATCGCCAACCCCGTCTCGGCGCGCGATATCCGCCGGGTGATTGCCAACGCGTCGAGCCTCCAGGTGGCCGATCGAACCAACATCGTGCTTCGGGCGCTGTCTGCGCTCGCCGCCGCCGGCGTCGACAAGGTTCTCGCCATGCCCGACAGGAAGGGCATCCAGGCCATGCTCCGGCGGGCCATCGAGCGTGACCAGAACCTCGGATGGGACATACCCCACGTGGAGTTCCTCGACATGCCGGTCACCTCCACGGTCAAAGACACCCACGTCGCCGCGCAGCAGATGGCAGAGCGAGGGGTGGACGCGGTGATCGTGCTCGGTGGTGATGGGACGCATCGCGCCACGGTCTCGGCGTGCGGCCGCGTCCCGATCGCCGGGCTGTCGACCGGGACCAACAATGCCTATCCGGAGCTGCGGGAGTCCACCATCACCGGACTAGCAGTCGGTTTGTACGCCACGGGAGTCGCACCATCCTCGGTGGCGCTCGTGGCCAACAAGCTGCTGGACGTGTCAATCAACGACGGAGAAGTCACCGACCTCGCACTCGTCGACGTTGTGGCCTCGACGGACCGCTACGTGGGCGCCCGCGCGCTCTGGCGCATGGAGTCGATCGTCGAGCTGTTCGTGACCTTTGGCGATCCGGAAGCCATAGGGATGTCGGCGATCGCCGGCGCCATCGAACCAGTCGATCGGACTGTCGGCCATGGCTTGCATGTGGTTTTGCAACCCGACGCAGATCGGCGCGTTTTGGCGCCGATCGGGCCCGGCATGGTTGAGGCGGTTGGGATCAAAGAGTGGTCGCGCATGTGGCCGGGCCGACCGGTCCCTATCAGCCCGGAGGCGGGGACCCTGGCGCTAGATGGCGAGCGCGAGCTGGAACTGGCCGAAAACGACATGGCCACAGTGATGCTGCGGACTGGCGGATTCCGGAGCATCGACGTAGGAGGGGTGATGCGGTGGGCCGCCGAGACCGGTGAGTTCTTCTCACAGGCCGAAGCTGCGTTCGCAAAACCGAAGGAATAGTAAGGAGGAGGATGCCGATGGGTGACAACCCATTCCCGCTCGACAAGGACGGGCTACTACAGGCCTACCGCACCATGCGGACGATCCGTGAATTCGAGGATCGCCTGCATCTGGATTTCGCCAGTGGCCAGATCCCTGGCTTTGTGCACCTCTACGCTGGTGAGGAGGCAGCCGCCACGGGCATCATGATGCACCTCCGGCCCGAAGACCGGATCGCCAGTACCCACCGCGGTCACGGGCACTGCATCGCCAAGGGCGTTGATCCGCGCGAGATGATGAAGGAGATCTACGGCAAGGTAGGTGGCTCGTGTGCGGGCAAGGGCGGTTCGATGCACATTGCCGAGCTGGACGTCGGCATGATGGGCGCCAATGGGATTCTTGGCGCCGGCGCCCCGCTGGCCTGTGGAGCAGGACTCGCTGCGAAGCACCGCGGCAACGGTGATGTAGCTATCAGTTTCGTCGGCGACGGTGCCTCGAATCAGGGCACGTTTCTCGAAAGCCTCAATCTGGCCGCCGTGTGGAACCTACCGACGATCTTCGTGGTGGAGAACAACGGCTATGCCGAGTCGACGTCTCGCGATTATGGAGTGGCGGTCGATTCTTATGTGGACCGAGCCGCCGGTTTCGGGTTGCCCGGCATCAGCGTCGACGGGACGGACTTCTTCGCGGTGTACGAGGCGGCTGGAGAGGTCATCGAACGGGCCCGCAAAGGTGGCGGGCCGTCGCTGATGGAGTGCGAGATGGTGCGTTTTTACGGCCACTTCGAGGGCGATGCCCAGACATATCGGGCCGACGGCGAAGTGGTCGATCTGCGCGAGAACCGGGATTGCGTCACCAAGTTCCGGAATACGGTCGAGAGTGCGGGTGTGGTCGAGGCGTCGGAGTTCGACGAGATCGATGCAGAGGCCCGAGCGCTGATCGAGGAGGCGGTCGCAGCGGCCATCGTTGCGCCCGATCCCGACATCTCGGAGCTGCTCACCGACGTCTACGTGACTTATTAGGAGGCCCGCATGACAACTCTCGTAGGGACCAGGACAATCACATGTCGGGAGGCCATCAACGAGGCCCTCGACCAGGAAATGGCCAACGATCCGACCGTCATCGTGATGGGTGAGGACATCGTTGGCGGAACCGGCAGCCCGGGCGAAGACGACGCCTGGGGCGGCGTGCTGGGTGTGACGAAGGGCCTGTACGCCAAGCACGGCGACCGCCTCATGGACACACCCCTATCGGAATCGGCCTATGTCGGCGCGGCGATCGGAGCGGCCGCATGCGGTATGCGACCCGTGGCGGAGTTGATGTTCATCGACTTCATGGGTGTGTGTCTCGACCAGATCTTCAACCAGGCGGCCAAGTTCCGTTACATGTTCGGGGGCAAGGCCGAGACGCCGGTGGTGATCCGGGCAATGGTCGGCGCCGGGCTGCGGGCGGCCGCCCAGCACAGCCAGATGCTTACACCGATCTTCACGCACATCCCGGGCCTGAAGGTGGTCTGCCCGTCGAACGCATATGACATGAAGGGCCTGCTGATTGAATCGATCCGGGACAACGACCCGGTCATCTTTTGCGAACACAAAGCCCTCTACGACGTCGCAGCCGAGGTGCCCGAAGCGCCCTACACGATCCCGTTCGGCGAGGCGAACATCGTCAGGGAGGGCTCGGATTGTTCGATCGTCACGTACGGGATGATGGTGCACCGGGCCGAAGAAGCGGCGTCAACCCTGGAGTCAGAGGGGATCTCGTGTGAGATCGTCGATCTGAGGACGCTGTCGCCGCTGGACCTCGAAACGGTCATCGAGAGCGTGGAAAACACCGGCCGCCTGGTGTGTGTCGACGAGGCCAATCCCCGGTGCAGCATCGCCGCCGACGTGGCGGCGCAGGTCGCACGGGAGGCGTTCGGCTCTTTGCAGGCCGGCATCGAGATGGTCACGGCGCCGCACACCCCGGTGCCGTTCTCACCGGTGCTGGAGGACGCCTACATCCCCAGCGCCACCCAGATTGCCGATACCGTGCGCAAGGCGACGGCTGGATGAGCGAACCCGACGGTGTAGTACCCATCGTCATGCCGAAGTGGGGCCTTTCCATGAAGGAGGGCCTCATCATGGAGTGGTTCGTCTCCGAGGGCGACACGGTCGCAGTCGGGGACGAACTGGCCGAGGTGGAGACCGACAAGATCAACGGGGAGGTCGAGGCCACCTCGGCCGGGGTGATCAGGCGGATTGTGGCGGAACCCGGTACCAAGTACCGGGTTCAAGCCCTGCTCGCGGTGCTGGTCGACCCCTCGGTGGAAGATGCCGTGATCGATGAGTTCATCGCCACGTTCCCGGAGCCCCCCGAGGAGGTCGAAGGCGAGGAAGCCGAGTCGGCGTATGACACTGTTACGGTCGAGGGACTGCAGCTGCGGTATTCGCAGGTCGGGGAAGGCAGCCCGGTGCTGCTCCTCCACGGGTTCGGCGGAGATCTCGACAACTGGCTGTTCAACATCGGGGCGCTGGCGGAGCATGCGTCGGTGGTGGCGGTCGACCTGCCCGGCCACGGCGAGTCGAGTCTGACCGTTCCCGATCCATCTGCCGAAGGCCTGGCCCGCTTCATGTGGAGGGTCCTCGACGAGCTCGGTGTGGACGATGTCACTCTGGTCGGCCATTCCATGGGCGGCGCCATCGCCTCGGCGATGGCCGTGGAACAGCCCGACCGGGCCCGTTCACTCGCCCTGATCGCATCGGCCGGCCTGGGCTCCGAGATCAACCAGGACTACATCGACGGGTTCGTGGCGGCCCGATCCAAACGGGAGATGAAAGATGTCGCCT
>JBFGLM010000071.1:0-20967 GCA_041576165.1 Acidimicrobiia bacterium | reverse complement strand
GTGATGGCTCTGTACGCCGCCACAGACGTCATGCAGTGGAAGCTGCTCCGGCGCGACTTCGACTACACCCCCGGCGTCACCGAACAGATCATCCGGCGTCTCGTGGCCGGGGTCATCTGCACCATCGACCGCGACCAGGAGGACAACTCATGACGGCCCGCTCGCTGCAATTCCTGTTCCCGATGTGGGAAGGCGGCGGCACCATTCCCCCCCAGCTCGCCATGGCCCGCCGGCTGCTCGAACGCGGACACACCGTCCACGTGCTCGCCGACCCGACCGTCGAAGACGACGCGCTCGCCGCCGGCTGCACATTCTCGGCCTGGCAACGCGCCCCCCACCGCACGTCGCTCCACCCCAGCCAGGATCTCCTCAAAGACTGGGAAGTCAACAACCCGTTCTCCATGCTCCGCCGCGTCCGCGACGTGTTCGTCGCCGAACCCGCCGAGCGATTCGCTTCGGACACTGCGGAGGCGATCGCCGCCGTCCAACCCGACGTGGTCGTGCCCGACTTCATGCTCTTCGGTGCGATCATCGCCGCCCAGGCGGCCGAGCTACCCGTGGCCCCGATGATCCCCAACATCTGGATGCTGCCCACAAAAGGGGCCCCGGCCATCGGACCCGGGTACGGACCACCCAAGACCGTGCTCGGCCGCTCCCGCAACACCGTCATGCTGGCGATTGCGAACCGGGTCTTCAACCGAGCGCTCCCGACCCTGAGCGCGGCCCGTGCCGCTCATGGATTGGAACCGCTGGACTCGTTCTACGACCAGGTTCTTGACACAGACCGGATCCTCGTACTCACCAGCCCCACCTTCGACTTCGCGTCACCATCGACACCGCCGAATGCCCGCTACCTCGGACCCATGCTCGTCGACCCGTCGTGGGTCAAACCGTGGCAACCGCCGTGGCCCGACGACAACCACGATCCCCTCGTACTGGTCGGGTTCAGCACCACCTACCAAGACCAAGGCCCCCTGCTCCGGCGGGTGGTCGCGGCGCTCCAGACGCGTCCGGTACGAGCCGTCGTGACCCTCGGCCAAATGCTGGACGCCAACGAGGTCCCCGGGGCGCGCAACGTGCAGGTGATCGCCTCTGCACCCCACAACCTGATTCTCGACCAGACGGCGCTCGTGATCACCCACTGCGGCCACGGCACCACGCTGAAGGCCCTCGCCGCCGGGCTGCCAATCCTCTGCATCCCAATGGGACGGGACCAAAACGACAACGCCGCCCGCGTGGTGCATCATGGGGCGGGGATCCGACTGTCTCCGAGAGCCTCGTCGGCGAAGATCGGCAAGGCGGTGGACCGTCTCCTCACCCACCCCGAATTCGCCACCCACGCCCGCCGAATGGCAGCTGCTATTGCGAAAGAACGCAGGACCATCGACGTAACAGCCGAACTCGAGGCAGTCGCCCAGCTCCACCAAGGAAGGATCAGCCGATGACCACTCGAACGCAAAGTCACAACCTCGGTGCTGCGCCCCCACTCCTCATCTCGGGAGCCGTCCTGCTCATAGTCGCCAACATCGCCCATCCGATCGACGCAGACCCGACACCCTATCCCGGTTCGAATTCGCTACCGAACCCACCTGGATCTTCATCCATCTCGGGCTCGCCCTCAGCTTTCTCCTCCTGACCGCTGGTCTCATAGCCGTCGGCCGGCACATCCAACGCACCTGCCCCACACCGGCGCACATCGCCACCACCGCAGCCCTCGTCGGCGGTATCTTGCTCGTCACGGTCTTTGGGGCTCTTGACGGCTACGCCGTCTCGGCACTCGCAACTTCAGATGCGGATGCGGAGGCCATTCGAGCAGCTGCCATCGCCGAAGAAGCCATCGATTCCGGGCTGGCCGCGATGGGAACCCTTGCCTTCTTCGGCGTGGCGGTGGGCGCTCTCGGCCTCGCCTTCTTGACAGACGGCACGGTGCGACGGTGGATCAGCTGGTCAGCTGTCGCGATAGGTGCCGCAGGCACCGTCGCCGGCATCGCGCTGCTCGTTGAGGGTCCCACCACCTTCACCATCAATGTCATGTTGCGCCCGGTAGCCATCGCCGGCACGTTATGGTTCCTCGCCCTGGGAGTCACGTTGCGCAAGCTTGGGACGGCCGACCCGGCGAGCCGGGGCACCACGGAGCATGTCGGCACCGCTGCCACCTGATCGGACCGATCAAGTGGGTCACCGCTCCGATGATCCCGGGTCGAGGTCGATCGTGGAGACTGCAAGTTGCGCTGTTCGCTGCGACCAAGGAGGCGAGCCGTCAGGTCGTCTCAGCTTCGGTACGGTGTAGGTCATGGGCGATAACACCGGTACGGACTATGTGTCCCGGGTCGACGTGGACGGCCTCTCTGTTGCGTATCGCGAACGGGGCGAGGGCCACCGTTCGTGCTGTTGCACGGCTGGCCGCTCGACAGCCGCGAGTGGCGTCGCCAACTCGCTGATCTCTCCGACGAGTTTCGGGTGGTGGCGTGGGACGCTCCGGGTGCCGGACTGTCGTCGGATCCACCCGAATATTCGAACCTCTCGGACTGGGCCCGCTGGCTGGCTGAGTTCATCAAGGCGCTGGACCTTGCACCGGCCAACGTGGCTGGACTGTCATTCGGTGGGGGCCTCGCCCTCGTTCTATTCCGACACCATCGGGAGGTGGTCCGCTCCCTGATCCTCATCTCTACCTAAGCGGGTTGGGGCGGATCGCTCCCCTCAGACGAGGTCGAGGCCCGTGTCAGTTTCACGCGCCGCAACTCGGAGATGCCGCCCGCCGAATGGGCACCCGCCCTGATCGCAACACTCCTACCTGAGGGGTCTGATCCGAAACTGGCCGACGAGCTCGCCCGGATGCTCGGCGACCTCCATCCGTCCGCCACCCGCACCTCACTGCAGGCCTTCGCCGAGGCCGACCTGCGTGACACACTCCCCGAGGTCAACGTTCCAACTCTGCTCCTCTACGGCGAACGGGACGTCCGGACGACCCGTGCGGTATGGGAGCCGATCCACGCCGACATCGCCCACTCGAAGCTCGTCGTGATCCCCGGGGCGGGTCACATGATCGACATGCAGGCGCCCGACCGCTGCAACACTGAGATCCGCTCGTTTCTTCGTGAGACTGAGTCATAGATGGACAAGCGATGAAAATATGCAGGACCGTGTCAGGCAACTGGTTGCATCGGACGGCTATGCCAGACTTGGAGACATGACCGATCCGCGCGAGTCCTTCGCGGGTGTGCCTACAGCCGGAGGTAGGTTCCGGATCGACCAGGCGATGGTCACGGACCTGCGCGATGGCAAGGTCGCCGAGGCTTGGGAGATCGCCGATGCTGCAGCACTCCAAGCCCACGTCGCGCCCGGCTAGCTCGAGTCTGACCGTCCGCGGTGATTCTGCGATAGTCATGCGGTGGCGGTGCAGTCGCGGGTAGATCGGAAGCCGGTGAGCATATGGCGCTGACCCACGGCCGGCCGGTAACGGACAGCCATGGTTTCTGGCGACACTGCTTCGCAAGGTTGGCCCAACGCAGATTGCTGGATTAGGCGGTGCGGATCCTTCTCAACAGATCCGCAGCTCATTAGCCCCGATGGTGAGAAGCTGGCCCGGGTCGAGTCGGGGGGTGGCCGGCATCCTGAGGATCATGATTCCCTTCTGGTCAGGCGTGGGGATCAGCCGCTGTTCTGACCGACCGCCAAGTGGCCCTCTCCACTCCTCCCAGGCGAGACGCCGATAAAACCCTGGATCGTCAGTTTCGAGACAACCGATCTCACAGTCGGTGACCGCAGTCGCCAGATACTGCATGAGCGCACTGCCAATTCCGCGACCCTGATGTTCGGGAGGCGTTGCTACGGCGTCGACATAGGCCGTGCGAAGGAGTCGGCGGGTCTTGGGTTGAAGCCATCTCGTCATGACACCGGCATGTCCCACCAGCTGCTCAGCATCTGAAGCGAGCGCGTGAAGACCGTCTGCCGGAAGATAGAAGAACAGGTTCTCGAAGTCCTGTTCATGGTGGGCAGCGGTACAGAGCCGCACAATCTCGGACCGCAACGCCTGGTCGACGGCCTTGGTGCGGATGGAGGAAAACGTCGGTGGGTCGCCCACGAAATCTCTGGCAGCTTCCCCGCATTGTGGCCGACCATCCGACCGTTAGTTCCGAAATCGATCGCGCTCACCTCCCTTCGTGACCTCTGTCCAGACGCGACATCTGGTCACGCAAGCACGACTTCCGCACTCGCTTCCCATCGCGAAATACGACCGTGTCGGTGCCTGACTGACGGTATGCGAATCTGATGTGCGTATCGTCCCGATGATGGGGGTTTTGTTGTTGGAGGGGCCCTCGACAACTGAGCACGCGCTCCCGCTGTTCGCCATCCGGACACCGCAACACGTGGCCGAAGGCATAGATGAGGAACCGTCCGGCTGTGGCATCTCCGGCTGATCGATGGCGCGTTAGGCCGAATGCAACGTTATCGATAGCCGGCGAGCAGCTGGTCCCTTTCGGATTCGGGAACGGCATACACGACGACGTTGGCGTCGTAGCTCCGCTCCGTCCAGTTGAAATCACCCCCGCACGTGATCAGGGTCAGCACCGGGTCCCCTTCGCGGGCAAATATCGCGTCGAGCGGCAGCTCGGACTTGTCGTAGATCACACGCGCTTCGACGGTGAACCGGCGCTGCGTCCCGTCCTCGTAGCTAACCGTCACGATATCGCCGGGCTCGAGGCTGCGAAGCTCGAAGAACACTCCGGGGCCTTGAGACTCGAGATCGACGTGGGCAGCGAGCACTGCTGATCCGGGGTCACCCGGCGTCGGACCGTATTCATACCAAGCAACATCATCCACGTTGTCGGGGACCGCCATCTGTCCTGTGGCCCGATCGACCCCGGCGGGAGTCACGTGAGCATCGATCCCCAACCTTCCAATCGCCAGGCCTACGGGAGCGACCTTCGCCGCCGGCTCCCATGGCGCATTGGGGCGGAGCAACGGAACGGGCTGCACCGGAGCCGCGGTGATGGATTCCGAGGTCGGGGGTGCCACTGACTCGATCTCCACCTCCGTATCCGATCCGCCGGCGGGAGGCCCAGCCGACGCGGCCCCGACCGGAATGCCCAACCGGGAACCGATGCTGCTCGTGTCACCCAGCGTCCCCGGCCTCTCCGGCCAGAAGAACGTGGCGAACGACCCCACCGCGATTGCGCCGGCGAGCACCGTCATCGCGAAAAGTGTTCGTCGATTCATCCGCGGCGATGGCGGATCCGGGGCTGGAGCCGGAAGGGAGTCGATCCCACCGGAAGGAGTCGGCTGCAAACCGATGGGACTCTCGACCTCCGGGCGGGGATGATGCACGGTGGAAAGCGTACCGGCGGGGATGCGACGACGGGAGGGAAGAGGATCTTCCCTCCCGTCGAAACGCATCAACGAGGCGCCAGGGATCAAGCTTCGTTGCGAAGGAGCTTCCGACCACCGACAACTGCGGCTACGGCGGCTGCGGCTCCGACTACGAGCAGCCACGCGCTCGGCCCAGAGGCCGCGTCGCCACCGGTACCAGTCGGGACGCCCGCGGGGGCCGATTGGAGGTTGTCGATCTGCTGGACGGCCACCGCGAAGGTGCCACCTTCGAGGTCACCTATGGCGTGCACGATCACGTTGCTGCCTTCCGGTACATTGAGGTCGGTCTCGAACACGACCGGCTCGGTCGCGCCGGCCGGGACCACCTGGACCGGGTAGGTGCCGGCAGGCACATCGGCGACGCCCTCGGCGCCGTTCGGTACGTCACCGAACAGAACGTCTCCGCCGGCGAGCACATCGACCTCGGGCGCAGCGGCGGTGTGCCGGACGGTCACTCGGCCGTTGCCGGCATCGATGGCCGAAGTGTCGTTGACGAACACGCTGAGTCCGGGAGCGCCATCGGCACCCAGGTTGGCGAGGATGGTCGCGTCCGCACCTCCGGGGAGCGTCACCGTGCTCTGCAACGCCGGATCGTCGGTCCCGGCGTCGGCACCGGCAACATACACCTCGATGTCGTAATCACCCGCCGGCAATTCGAGCGGGCCTGCGACCTCGCCAAATGTGAAAGCTTCGAGCGTGATGTCGCCGTTGACGTAGATGTCCACGGGGAAATCGGATTCGCCAGGAACCCCGTGAACCACCGTGACATTGCCGGTGTCCTGAGCCCCCGCCAGTGACGGAAACGCGACGAGCGCCGTCAGAAGTGCGCCGATGAACATCGCTGTCTTACGCATGTAGATCCTCCAGATCTCAATTCGAAATGCATACGGCGACATCGGGCCGGCTGGATGACGTTCTGGCTATTTTAGTGCTAAATTTTCACGTCCAGTGCCAGCCTCAATCGACTTTCGGTGTCCACCGCTCCCCATTCGCCCTGGCCTACCCGGCCCGCAGCATGGCTTGGCGCTGCCGACGTTCTTGTCGTGATCAACATCCTCGGCGAAGGAGTCAGCCATCCACTCGGGGAGCGGCGGACCCTGCGCCATGGCCGTCGATCGTTCCCTGAGCGGGTCAGCGTGGCCATGCGATGGAATGCTCACGGATCAGGTGGACAAGCAGGCGATACCGACCTTGCTGCCATACCTTCTGCGTCGAGACCGCGGCATGTGAGATCCAGCGTCGCCTCCAGTCACTTAGGAGGCCACGAGCATTGCTCGCTCGGTTTTCTCGAAACCTCCGTCGGCCCGCGGGCTGTGTTCCGGGGCAACGAACGTGTCCCACCAACCGGACCCACGCTCAGGCAGGCTCGCATGGGTCCGACAAGTCAGGTATCCGCCCAGTGGAAGCTACCACCGCACGCCGTCGTCCCTCTCGACACGACACCAACGGGGCACCGATTCACGCGCCGGGCGGCGGTGCGGGGATAGTGTTGTCCGCCCTGCGCTCCTGCGTGCGACTGTCAGCCTCTCTCGGTGACCAAGCGAGGTTGCCACTCAGCTAGGAGCTGTACACATGGCGACCTTCATGGCTACCCACGACGTCGACGACGTCGATCACTGGCTCAAATCGCCTCTCCTCGGAGAGATTGTGGCTCGCTTCGAGGGTGCCACGGTCCGGAAATTCTCCAATCCGGAGGGTTCGAACACAACAGGAGTCCTCCTCGATGTACCAGACCATCTCGTGCCACAAATGATGGAGCACATGGAGTCGGAGGAAGTACTCGAGAAGGAAAAGGCCGATGGCGTGCAGCATGACACGATCTTGCTGCTCGTAGAGGCATGAGCTGAAGCGGAGCATGTAGGAACCCGAACACCCCGACGTCGGGACCTGAAAAGCCTCGGCTGACGCTTTCCATGCTCGTGACCTCGGTGCGATCGACAGCTGATCCGCGAAACGTCGTATGGCACATGCTTGGGGATTCGTGGCTGTCGGGGAGATCTGCGGTCGGTCGGAGGCGCTGGCCTTCCTTGAACGGGTCTCACCAAGCCGAATGGATCGTTCATCCTGGAGGATATCCACCTTGCAGGTAATGACGCGGATTAGGTCATAAGTCAGTCGGGGCCGGGACTTGGTGCGCTCGGGTCGTGACCGGGACGTTGGGGCTGCCTCGGGGTTTGGGATGCCTGAACCACATGTCCCTGGTTCTCGATGTAGTGGCGAAACCGGCCACGGTCCGACATCCGGGAACGGAACCAGCAGCACACTGAACGGCCTCCCTGAGCGGGTGTGTCAAGCGGGGTGTTTGCGCGCGCGTTGAGCCGATCCGGGTGAGCGGGTGACTGTTGTCTCGGTTCAGATGCGGTGGGTCACGGGGGCCTTGCGTCGTGCCCATGGCCGTCCAGAGTCGCCGACACTGGCGACCCCGTCCACGGTGCCACGATCGCACAGCGGCACCGCCACCTGGCCCTCGCCGGTCACCACCGCCTCGAGTTGGCGCTGCGCCGCAAAGACCGCCGCTTGCGTCACGGTGCGACCGGGCAGAGACCCGTGCCGGGGGAACACGGTGCCAAAGATGATCGAGGCTGCCTCCGGCAGGAGCGCCACATGCCTACCGAGGGAGTCGCTCGCCGAACTCAATACGGCCGTCTCCCCCGCCCCGGGCCCGCCGGTCACCACGACGAGGTCCGGCACACCATGCGGCTCGGGCATGGGCATGGCTGGGCCCCCAACCGCAGGGTCGGCAACTGATGGTGACTACGTTGCTGCACCGTCACACAGGCTAGGTGATAGCGTTTTCGGCGAACCGGGCGCCTCGGAGCGTTGTTGTGTGAGCAGAGAGGAACAGTCGTGGTCGATCTCCCTGAGTATGTGTCTGCGGCCGAGGTCCGGCGGGTTTGCTCTGGACTCGGGATTCGTGACTGGACCCGCCTCGATGAGGCGGCGGTCTTGATCGAGGAGGCGGAAGCCATCCGGGCGAAGCTTGGCGGCGAGACGCTCGAGATCCCGATAGAGGAGTTTCGGCGTGGCTTGGAGGTCGAACTCGAACACGGCCTGCGCTTTGCCGACGCCAACGTCACCAACAACCACCCGCTACTGACCGGCAAGATCGTCCTCGCTCACCTCAAAGAGATGCTCGACTACTACGTCCGGTTGCGAGTTGCCGAGTTGGAGGGCGACATGTTCAAGGCGCTGGTCGCCGGCGACACCTCCGAGGTGGCCGCGTCCTATTCACGAGTGATCGAAGCCCGTGAGGAACTGGCTCGTTCGGAGACGCAGGCCCGCACTCAACACGCTTGACCTTCGAGGCGGTCAGCGGGTTGCCATTGGAGCCCGTTTTGAACTGCTTCGTCGCGTTCCTGAGGGTCTCAATCGAGGGGCTGCATCCTGCGATGCTGCCCTTATTGGCGCGGTCAGCCGAGAAGCTGCCAGTTGAAGTACCACCAGATGGTGGCGACGCCGGCGGCTGCGACGAGCGTGTAGTGCAGGCGGCTGCTGGTCGACCACAGCTTGTCCTTCCACGCGTACACCGCGAAGACAGCCGATGCGATCGCGAGAACTGCGACCGGTAGCACCAGCCATTGCCCGAGCTGATAGAGAGCCGCCGTGCCGGTGAGGATCGCCGACGTCGTAGCGAACGCCGACATCAAACCGGCCATCGACGCGATGAACACGATCACCATGGCGACGGCAGACCGTCGAGCCCAACGTGCCCGGGGCGGCTGGGAGTCGGCTTCGTGCCGCAGCCGAGTGGAGATTCGGCTGGCGAGGATTGCGATCGGTACGGAGAGGAAGAGCAGCGACGTCGTGCCGGCGAAGGCGAGGTTGAAGGGCATCGTCTCGTACCAGGGCAGCTTCTCGATCGCGCCGAGCCCATATGTGATGTAGCGGGGTCGGCCGTCCGGGTCCGGTATCAATGCCAGTCGGTCGGACTCGTCGACGCGTCGGCCGTCGTCTCGCTCGAACAGCATCGGCTCGATCTCGACATACCGGGTTTCCTCTTGACCGAATGCGACCGTGAGCGAGCCGTCGTCGTTGGCGGCGACGTGGAGGATTGAGGTGACCAGGTTCAGTTTTTCAGCAGTCGTGTAGGAGGTGTTGGCGCTGCGGTAGCTGCCAGCCCATTGTCCGACGTCTGTGAATGACCGGGTAATCGCCACCGGGGGTGAATGGGTGGACGGGAACAGGTAGTCGATGACGGCGGTGACGACGTTCTCCGCCATGTCGCGGCCGCCGTCGGTGTTGGTCGTCACGAAGATCCCGAAATGCTCGTCTGGCACCAGCCGCAGCTCGCTGTAGAAGTGGTCGCTTACGCCGTTGTGACCGATGACATACGGGTCATGGCCGAAGACCATGAAGCCGTGGGCCCACCCGGTGAGGCCCTCGTGGGCAGCGAAGTGTTGGGTGTGCATCTGCTCGGTGCGTTCGGGCGACAGAATGGCGACCTGCCCGAAGGCGCCCTGTTCGAGATGGGCCCGCATGAAGTTGGCCATGTCAGCTGCCGACGCTCTCACCGATCCGGCCGGTCTGAGCTGGTAGAACTCGAGGGGGCTCTGGAACGAGCTGGCGGAGCCGTCCGCGATCTCGTAGTTCCGTGACAGGTGTGGCTGGAACGCCTCGGGCACTGGTTGGTGGGTCGTTGAGTGCGTCATCTCGAGCGGTTCCAGCACGTGCTGTTCCACGTAGCGCTCGAACGACTGCCCTGCGGCCCCTTCGACCACTAGTCCGGCGAGGGCAGCCCCCCAATTGGTGTACGCCGAGATCTGCCCCGGCGGGCGTACTCGCCGCGGCAGGCGCTCCTCGACGAACTGATCGAGCTCTTCGAGGTCCTCGACGCCCGCAGCGGCCGTCCCGTAGAAGAACTCATCGAGCCCACCAGCGTGGGCCATCAGGTCGTACATCGTCACCGGCGCGGGATAGGTGGCCGGGATGGCGAAGTCCAGGTACTCGTTGATGTCTTCGTCCAGATCGAGCGAGCCCTGGTCGACCAACTGCATCGCCGCGGTCCAGGTGAAGAGCTTGCCGATCGATCCGATGTCGAACATGGTCATGACAGGATCGACCGGCCGGTCGGCGTCGACATCGGCCAGGCCGTAGCCCTGCGCGAAGACCTGGCCGTCAAAGACCACCGACACGGCGGCACCTGTGATCATGTGCTGCTCCATCTCCGAGACGATCAGCTCGTCAAGCATCGCCTCGAATTCACGATCATCACTCTGGGCACCGCCGGCCGGGCACAGCAGAAGAATGGCCGCGACGACAACGAGCACGAAGAAGACTCTGCGCTCAGGACGCCCGTTCATGGAGACCTCGCCGTGGGAGGCGCTGCTCACTGTGCAGGCATTGGTCCCAGCGTCTCCAGCCTCCGTCGAGCCATCAAGAGGAAAAGGTCACTTCGCCCTACCTCGAGGCAGCACAAGTGCCGAGCCGCACCCTGCTGGCTGCACGGCCACCCGCCGATGGGTTCGAGCTGCGGGTGGATACACGTCGGATTGCTCGATCAACTCCTGCTCCAGGGCAGACAGAAGGGAGTCGCGTTGTCTACCGGCTTCGAAGTGCCAACGCCAGTCGAAAACTGCGCGCTAGCAGCTGCGACGGCGTCTCCGATGATCTCTGCCCACGCGGAGAAGCTCTCATGCGATGAGACGATGAGCGGGCTTCGTTCGTAGCGGGACGACACCAACGACAAGAACAGTGAGGCGCTTTCGGGTTCGACGGGAGCTGGCGGACTCCGTTGACCATGAGCGCCCGGATGCGTCCGAGGCGTTCCATCTCATCCGTGAGTCTGCCGGCCCCGCTTGGCATTCGGCGGCGGTAGCAATCGGGTTGGCTGGGATAGGTGGGTTCGTCGGTCATCCCGGATCAGGCGCGCGACCCGGAGACAGCGAGCGAGACAATCAGCAAGCTAGCGATTGGCGCGGCCCCGCCCCCATTCGACGAGCCCACGGACGAAAGGCGCTATTCGAATGCACTCCGGGCTGGGGAGCTTCGCGTTGTCTCTAGTTGCGCCCCGCCTGTGGCGCGATGATGGCAGAGCGGAAGGAGATGCGATGAACCAACCCTTGCGCGTCGTGATTACCGTTCTCGCAGGTCTTGTCGCCGGTTGGAGCGGATACTGGCTCGGCCATTGGTTCGGTTGGAGCGAAAACGCCGACTGGCCGACGTCCCTTGGTGGCGGTGGCGGTGCGATACTGCTTTCGATCGCTCTTGCGGTGATAGGCGCACTGGCCGTCGGAAGCCTGCTCGGGGTGGTCACGGTAGCGGGCACCCGCCGGCGTCCCCCCTCACCACAATCGCCGTCGAAGCAATTGCGATAGACAAACTGCCACCGGGCCGGAGTCGATCGGGGTGCCGCATCGTGACCACCAACGGGTGCTGCGAGCCGCGTCACAGCTCCGGCCGAAAGACCAGGAGGTGCTCCGGCTGGAGCTGTGGGATCGGCGAACTGGTCGACAAGTTGAATGCTGCGGCGCTCAGGGCTGGGAGCCCATGGGCTGAACCGGCCATCTCGGCCTGAAGATCATGGCGCCCGCACACACGAGCATCCGGGCGCCTGAGGAAAGGAGCCTCCGGTGATGTCGGCCGGCACGAGATTCGACACGAAACCCGGCATGGGCTGGGCTCTGGCATCGGTTGGTTTCCTCATCGTGACAATGGTGACGACTACCGCCCGCGCCGACATTGCGGACGGCTACGGCGAGTCGTTGTTGGGCGATAGCTCGGTCGGCGGTGGAGGTGTGGCCGTGTTTGTTCGAGAGGGTGACGCGCTCCGCTTCACCGTTACCGACGACACTGTCGGCCTGTACTACGACCTGACCGGGATCAATCTGATCTTCGCAGACGTGACGGTGGAATTGTGTCCTGGCCAGCACGGGGTGGTTGTCTTCGGCCGCGCCGACTTGTGCGGATCGTTGTCGGCGGCCGACCTGGCGGCGTTTCCCGGCGGTTGGGCTGGCTTCGTCGAGCGGCTGGACGCAGGTGAAGCGATACTCGAGATCTGGCAGGCCGGTATCGTCGGCCTGGACGATCCACCATCTGTGAGACACCGCCATCCGGTCTTGCCCGTAAGTGTCGACCCGGGAGCATTTGTCGACACGCTCGGCTCGGTCCACCACGACGCCATCGTGGCGCTGGCTGCGGCCGGCGCGGTCACCGGCTACCGCGACGGCACCTTCGGCGCCGGCGACCCGGTGACCCGGGGACAGCTGGCATCGATGGTCGCCCGGACCCTCCGTCTGCCCGGCCGTGACACACCCAGCTTCTCCGACGTTGCGGGATCGGTCCACGAGCTGGCGATCAATGCGCTGGCATGGCGTGGAATCGTCGTCGGAAGGACCGACGGCTCCTACGGACCGAATCAACCCGTCACCCGAGCCCAAGCCGCCGCCGTGCTTCGCCGCTCAATGAACCTATTCACCTCGGGAACCGACATTGCAGACATCGAACCCTTCGAGGACCTCGACGGATCGGTGCACAAAGGCCACATCGAAGCCCTATGGCAGTGGGGAATCGTCAACGGCTGCGCCCAACAAACCTACTGCCCCAACGCAAACCTCACCAGAGGACAGGCCGCCAGCCTCGTCGCCCGCACCTACGGGTGGCAAACCGTCAACCAACGGCGCTGACCACCAAACCCCTCCACGCAGCGCAAGCGCAGAAACAGCCGGACTGCTGCCCACTCATGCGCATTGAGGAGCATCGAGAGTTCGCTCCGACCGGAGCAGCGATAGATTACCTGGTCGATGCCGACGCTTCCGTTTGCGGCCTGCCACCAGTCCGTGGGTTCCCAGCGAGTTGACGGTTCGGGTGAAGCTTCAGCCGCACGGTTTCCAAAGCACCATCGGGAGGGAATAGCTCAACGGTGATCCGGTCGACGGTTCCAAGGTACACAGGCCTGCGGCGCGCCGGGTGGACTATGCCAGGACTGGAGGCTCTGCCCTCGTGGAGCGATCCCGAGACCTCAATCTCCAGGCTCGACGGAGCTCCAGCCATGCCAATCGACACCGCGTCTAACACAGCGTCGTCACCGTGGCGTAGGGTGTCTATCGAAGGGCAGGAATTGGAGGGGCTAATGCGCAAGCATCGATCGCGTTTAATTCTCGTCGCCGCTGCGTCTACGCTGTTGGTGGCGACCACAATCAGCCCGGTGCAGGCCGGTCACGACGACGACCCGCGCACGAGGAACCTACATCCCGTGGGTCATATCGTGGAACCGGCGAGCCTTCTCAACACAGACGTCGACAACGTCAACATCCACACCGACCTCGCGTTCTGGGGGAAGCATGCCTTCCAGGGCACGTGGCTCGGGTTCAACGTCCGCGACATCTCGGCGCCGGGGAACCCGAAGCACATCTCGTTCACCAGTTGTGAGGGAAATCAGGGAGACGTCGTCGTGTGGGACGAGATCCTGGTGCGGTCCTGGAACACGCCCGCCGGGACACCTGGACTCTTCGGAGCAGGCCTCACATGCGACGGGCAGGCGGTTCCGGCGGGCTTTGAGGGATTGCATATATTCGACGTCAGCGACCTCAAAGATCCCGAGTTGATCGCATCGGTCGACCTGAGCGCGGCTGCATTGCCGGCCACGGCCACGATGCCGGCGCGGTGCGGCTCGCACACGGCAACCGGGGTCCCCGATCTCGCCAACAACCGCTTGCTCATCTATAACTCAGGGGCCGGTTGTTCTGGCATCGATATCGTTGAGGTCCCGTTGGATAATCCGGCGGGCGCTAGCTTCGTTCGGTGGGAGGCGGCGGACGATCCCGCAGTCGGTTTCGGCCGTGACTGCCACGACACCGGTGTGATCCTCGGGGACGCCGATCTCGCTGCGTGCGCCGGAGACGACGGCTTCACCGTTTGGAGCCTCGCCACTTCGCTCGAGGACCCAGAGTTTCTCTACTCGAGGAGCGTGCCAGAAGTCACTATCGGCCATGCTGCGTCGTTCTCGTGGGACGGTGAAGTTCTCGTGTTCGAACACGAGCCCGGTGGTGGTGTCGGACCCCGCTGCCAGGAGAGCAACACCGACGCCGAGAAGTCGTTCTTCTTCTTCGAGGCGACGACCGGCAACCTGCTGGGCACCTGGGTGCTGGCCCGCCCTCAGTCCGCACAGGAGAACTGCTCGATCCACAACTTCAACATTGTGCCGCTTCCCAGCGGCCGGGATGTGATCGTCAGCGGCAACTACCAGGCAGGAACGTGGGTAATCGACTTCACCGATCCCAAGAAACCGGTGACCGTCGCCTGGAGCGACCCGCCGCCGGCGCCGGTTCCGCCACCACCGTTCGACTTCTTCGGACTCGACATCGTCGGGGCGTGGAGCTCTTACTGGTACAACAATTTCATCTACGAGACCAATATCGGTGAGGGCCTGAACGTCTTCCGGCTCAGCGACAGGGCCACTGCCGGTGCACTGAGGTTGGACCACCTCAACCCGGTGACCCAGGAGTTCACGATCCCATGAACCCGACCTAGTCGCTGCGATGACGGCTGTGAGCCGTCGCGGCCGCGCGCACCCCTCTGGAGGTGAATACGAACACGCCTATCGGTCAGACGGTCGTTTTGGCCCGGTGGGGTGTCCCCGGTTTCTGATCTCATGACTAGTGGAGACCGAGTAGGAAGACAGAGCACGCCAGGTTGAGGGCAACCCCAACGGCACCGACAGACGCACGTAGCAACGCGCAAGGCCCTACTGGGACAGCGCGGTGTGCCGGGTCAATCTGCCCTACCGAGGTCGCCTTTGCTCCATGGCGATCTGAGCGACGGCACGAGCCGCGGCGCACCCCCAGGCGTCCTTTGCTGCAAAACCAGGTGCTACCGCATCCTCGAGCAGTGGAGTCGCTCCCTCGAGGTCACGTGCCCGCCACGTTTCGACGCCAAGGCGGTGCGAGGATACAGGCTCAGGTGAAGGAGGCAGAACGCCACGATATCGGGGACCCGCTGCGTTGCCGGAGCGCTGCAGCAGCATCACGCAGCCGCGACCCCGGGCCTCTTCGTCGAGTCCGCTCTGGTCTCGTGTATCCCCTGGAGTCAGTCGTCGCGCTATTTGAACACGACCGCCACCATGCGGGCCTTGTCGTCGAACTCGCCCGCACTGTCGGTCAGCAACAGCGCCCCTGAACCTTGCCCGGCCGCTTCGACGGCATCGCTCGTGCAGCCCGCATACGTGACTCCGACTGTGACCTGCATCGCGCTGAAACCGAGCTCCGAACTCGCGTAGATGCCCTCCTGCGCTTCCCAGTTGAGGTTCAGCAGGGTGCCCGCCGGGAATCCACCTCCATCGATCATTGCTGCGATCTTCTGCGGGATGATTGGCGGACGCTCCGCCTGGCTGCAGATCCACAGCGTTGCCGCACTTGCATCGGTCCAGTCCCCGGGCGGCGAGGCTTTCAGTGCGTAGTAGGTGAAGTCCTCTCCTGCGCCACTGCTCAGCAAGGTGGCGACGGAGTCCGGCGCATCGATCGTCAGCTCGCCCCCTCCACCGCTGCCAGCGTCGCAGCCATAGAGCACCAGCGCGAGCGCTACGAGCAGGTATGCCAGCGTTCTTCGCCCCGGATACATGATGATCCCCTCTCTGCCTCGTGGTCCTGCCACCGCCTCGACGGCGAGTTCCAAGCAAGGCATCTGAACGCCGAACGGATTTCAGGGCTGCGCGGCCCATGGCCCCTGAAGACGTCAAACCGAACAAACAACAACCCACCCCGCTGCTCGCGCCCCAGTTCCCACACGCTCGCATGGGGTGTTGAGCAATGTAAGAGTCCGAGGTCCCAACGACGTCACGGGATCTGGGCTGGTGGATCGGGTACTACTGGACCGTTCCCACAAACCGGGGCCGCACACTTGGCCGCTCGTCCCTGGGGTGCTGTTACTGCGGCTAGCCGCAACCGTCTGTGGATTGGATGTTGCGATCTGGTCTCACCGGCGCCGTCTCCGGGCCGGCCGGCCAGGATGGGCGCCCTCACCAATGCCAGCCGGGAAGGGCCTCCAGCGCCGCTCGCCGATCGGGCTCGAGGTGCCCTGCAGCATGGACGTGGCGCATGTTGTGGGCGAAAACACCGATGAGCCAACCCTGTTCCCGTTGGTCCATCGGCACGTCCGAATGCCCCTCGCGTTCGACGAAACACGCCAGTGCCGAATATGCCCGGTTGAAACGCTGCTCGGCCGATGGGGGCAAAGCGTCGGGCTTGGCAGCAACGTCTGCCCACGCCACCGAGCCTGCGCGATCGGTCAAAGCGAGCCTGACACTGGCGTGAGATCCATCGTCGAGGGCTTCCACGTCGACTCCAACATGGCGCTCTTGCAGACACAGCTCTGCCACTGGTTCACCGTCGTCGCCAACAGGCAGCGGCGGCTCGACCCGGACCCTCAGGTAGCGTGCGCCGCGCTCGTCGTGGAGCCGTTCGAGGATCCACACCCGACGAACGCGTCCATCGAAGTCGGTGACAACACCTTCCGACCGGTCACCTAGGTAGAAGTCCGGCTCCCTGTTCATGAGATCTCCTTGGGCAGATAGCGAGCAGCCAGTCCGGCCCGTTTGGCCGTGCCGTGGATGAGCACGCCGGTACTTGCTAACCGACCTCGCACGATGATCGCACACGAGGGAAGTCGCACTGGCACCTCGGACCTATCGCCGGCCGAACGCCGCCCGGCCGGACTTGATCACGCGGTCAGCGCCGCGGATCAGGACCCACCCGCACCGGGCCGGAGAAGCCGCGGTGCCCTGCCGGCACGCGCGTCCGTTGGAGGTTGAAGGCCAGGTTGGCGGCGAGGAGTGCGAGCATCAAATACTGAACGGGGCTGGCGATCAGCCGAAACAGGAATGACAGCAGCCCGGTGAATCCACCGTAGACGATCTGACCCCTGGTCGTTCTGGGCGACGTGGCGGGATCAGTGAGCATGAAGAACGTGAAGAAGAGCAGCCCAGTGGCAAAGACCTCGAGGAGCAGCCTGATCGCCACATCCTGTCCGGTAACAGTTGCAAACCCCGCTATCAGTACAACATAGGTGACCAGGCAGCTGCCGACCAGATACACCCGCTTCACCCCATACACCAAGACGGCCCCGAGGATCACGACGGCCGCCGCCGACGTCGACCCGGTCCAGCCGTGCCCGCCTTGCAACAAGAACGACCAGCCCTCCATGCGCAGAGCTGCCCGTGCATAGTGAATCCTTGGCGCAGCCTCCAGAAAGCTGGCATGCGCAAACTCGAGGTGACCAGGAAAGAGGAGCACGGAAACGGCAATCCCAACGGCAGCAGGGTTGAAGATGTTGCCGCCCCGCCGTCTCAGCAGATGCTTGGACGCGATGGCAGTCGAAGCAGCCCCCAGCGGGACGTACCACGGCTGCCCCTCGGGAAGTAGCAGAGCAACGATCAAACCCGAGATGAGTGCGCCGGTCGGCACAGCCGTGACACCGGTGAGACGAGATCTCAACGCAACATCCAGTCCACAGGCGGTCGCGGCTGCGATCACGGCCTGGGGCGCGACGTCACGGAAGCCGTGAACGTACATGGCGATGATCGTCAGGGCGACCAAAGATGAGATCAGAAAGCTCTTGAGACCCATCCGCTTCCTGGCGGGCCGCACGGCTTACGTCCTTCGGCCGATGGAGATGACGTACAGCGGCTGTTCATCGGCGGACGCGGCTACCACCTCTCGGACGTGGTCGTCGTCGAACGCCCCAATCACAGTCAAGCCCAGATCCAGTGCCTCTGCCTGCAGGTAGACATTCTGCGCCGCGTGGCCGGCCTCCATATGCACATACCTGATGCCTCTGTCCCCATACTTCGACGTCGTTCGTTGCGGGATGGCCGTGAACACCAGATCGATCGCTGCATCCTTCACCCACTCCTGGTCGATGGCAGCTTCAGCCAGTTCCGCCCGACGTTCCTCCGAGGAGATACGCACGATCTCGTGGTGGTCTGGCACGTACCGGTATACGCCTGGTGCCAGGCCGGCTACATCGCCGACCACGACATACACCTCGAGTGGGTAGAGCGCACCAGCCGATGGTGCAGTCCTGAACCCCCTGGGATCGGTGGTGCCCTGGGCTGCCCAGAGCAGTTGTGACACCTCCGCCAGTGTGAGAGCCTCACCGGTGTACTCCCGCACGGAGCGGCGGTTGAGCAGAGCCTCCTCCACTGAGGTGTCTCCCTCATGGCGAGGCGCCACCAGCTGGACGCGGGCCTCTGACTCGTCGGTTGCGGTCGTCTCGTCGCCATCGCCGCAGGCGATGGGCGAGAACAGCATCATCAACGTCAGCATGATGACAGCTCTAGATTGCCGGTAACCCTCGCTCACATGGCAACCAATCGACTTATGGCATCTGAGCCTCGCGCGTTTTGCCTCCGCGACGCGATGTTCCATGCAGGCTCCACGACAATTCTCAGTTCGATGCCCTGGGCGGGCCAGGGCCAATGATCCACAATTGATTGGGCCGTTTCCCGCAGCATTGGACTTTCCCGACATTTGTGAACCGACGGCTCTCGGGCCGAGCGGCTCGCCCGCGCAGCGAACGTCGTCGGTCCCGGGGCTCAGTCCTGGCGGAGGCGACCCTGGTTGCGCTGACGCAGCTCGGTCCAGTAGCCGAGTACCGCTCCCAGGGCGGCCCCAACCACGATCAACCATGCCATTGATACGCCGATCAGCGCCGTCAGCAGGCCCCCCAGCATGGCACCGGCGAATCCTCCCACCCGGATCCCGTTCAGGGTGTCCCAGGGTGGCCGCCCCGCCGGAAGGCTCCTTCGCTTCTCGCTCATGTGAGTTCTTCCCAGGACCGGAGACCTGCCTGCTCCGGTCCACGCGACCAGCGATAGCACCCGTCGTCCAGGGCCGTTCGGCTCTTCGAGCCTGCACTGTCTCCGGCGCTGTCGCGTGGGGCGAGCGTTGTCGCCCGGGCTGGGAGAATGTCTGCAGGCCCGGAGCGGGCCATTCCGCCTCAGCCCCGCACGCCGTTCATGTGCGGGTCGTAGAGCGGTCGGAGAGATGTCACTGCCGGGTAGCGGATGCCTTGTGGGCAGATGGCCACGTTCTTGGCGCGAGGGCTGGAGGGTCTGGATCCGGCGACTCGCGACTGGTTCGATGACGACGACACCCGCGTCCATGAGGACAACATCCACATCATCGCGGAGAACGGCATCACGATCGGGTTCGGCGATGGCACGTACCGGCCGAACAGATCCGTCACTCGTGGGCAGATGACCACCTTTCTGACACGAGCGCTCGGGTTGACTCCGATCATTCCACCGGTGCCGATGCCCACGACGGTCGATTTCTTCCTTGGATCCTTCGGTGACGACCCACTGGGACAGGGTCCTTTCGTGGCTCCGGTCCACCGGAGAATCGAGGCCACCACCATGCCGGCCACCGCCACCATGCGAGAACTGCTCGAGAGGCCGACCATCGAAGAGTCAGAATCGATTCCCGCGCTGGTGACTGAAGTGCCCCCGTCCACCGAGTTGCTGGGGCTGGTGGTCGCGGACGGAGTCGCGGCCGTCGACCTCTCCGGCGCCTTCGCCTCCAGGGGTGGAAGCGCTTCCAGGTGTGTGACGAGTGTGACCGGCCAAAACGCGATCGGCGGGAGCCGGTTACCACAAGCGACACGATCACCGCGTCGGGAGCGGTGTTGGCGTTCGGAGGGCGGGATGGAAAGCGGTGACAGCTGCCGGTCCGGTGTCGCGACCAGCCACCTCCGAAATGATCCGGTGGCGAAGCCGTGCCGATGTTCACGACTCGGGGCCGGCAGCGCTCTTCTCGTCGGCGAGGGCGCGCCGTTGGGCAAGTAGGGCTGCTTCGACCCGGGAGCGCACGTGGAGTTTCCTCAGCACACCGGTCATGTAGTGCTTGACGGTCTTTTCGGAGATGTAGAGTTTGTCACCGATTTCTCTGTTCGTGAGTCCGGATGCCAGGAGTCCGAGGATGTCTTGCTCCCTCGGGGTGAGAACGTCTGTCGGGTCAGTGGGCGGGGGTTTGACCATCTCGCGCAGGATTCCCGTCGCGAGGGCCGGGGTGACATATACCTCGCCGGCCAGGACGCTTCGTACGGCGTGTAACAGTCCCGGACCTGGCACTCCCTTGAGCACGTAGCCCTGGGCGCCCGCTTTGAGAGCAGCAAGAAGGTCGTCGGGGTTTTCGGACACGGTCAGAATGAGGACTGCCGTCGACGGGTGACGTGCCGTGATTTGCTGAGTGGCCTCGATGCCGCCTCCACCGGGCATCGTTATGTCGAGAAGCACCAGATCGGGTGAAAGCTCTTCAACGAGGTTGACAGCTTCCTGTCCGGTGCTCGCCTCGCCGACCACGTCGATGTCGTCCTCGACCGAGAGCGTGTGGATGACACCTTCTCGAAAGAGCGGGTGGTCGTCGGCGACGAGGATACGGCTCTCTTCAGACATCAGATCGTACGGGGCTCAATGGGATGCGGGCGACGACGGCTGCTCCCTGACCTGGTGCCGAGCGCACGGCGAATGTTCCACCAATCATCTCCACCCTTTCTCGCATTCCCGCGATGCCGAGGTGTGCCTCGTCCGATTGCCGAGAGGCATCAAAGCCCGCCCCGTCGTCGCGGACGGCGATGACGACGTCTTCGGGCTCGCAATGCACGCTC
>JBFGLM010000070.1:0-21370 GCA_041576165.1 Acidimicrobiia bacterium | reverse complement strand
GTCGCCGCCTTCCTCCCGTGCGCCGAGTATCTGGAATGGGCCCCGCGCGAGATCCCACGGTTCGTGGCGAAGTCCGTGCGATCTGAGAAGCGTCGTCCCGTGCTGCAGTTCCGTATGATCTCAGCAACCCGTGCGCGGCCGTCCGGCGTGGGCCGGTGACGTTCAGGGCGGGGCGGCGCCGACCAGGTGCCGAAGCCGGTGTTCGGCCTTGCGATCGATGCCGTCCAGCAGGCTGTCGATCCAGCCCACCGGGAATCGCCCGAGGGCGGGTCGGTGGACGTCGCCGAACTTGTTGATGAACGTCAAGGTGTGGTTGGGATTCCCCTTGATCGTCCAGCCTTCCTGATGGATAAGACGGTGGTGGAACCCACAGAGGGAGACGAGATTGTCGAGGTTGGTGGGCCCGAGTTGGGACCATGGGATGATGTGATGGCCGTGGAGCCAGCGGGTGGTCGTACATCCGGGGAAGCGGCAGCCCTGGTCTCGGGCTTCCATCGCTCGGCGCAACCACCGTGGGATCGTGCGGGTTATGCGACCGACGCCCACCGTGACGCCGCAGCCGTCGTGGAGGGCGGGTTGGATGCGGGCATCGCACAGCAGGCGTTCGAGTTCGGCGATGGGGAAGAAGCGACCCGCAGCGTCCCAACCCATGCTGTTGCCGGCCAGGAGGTCGGTGGCGGACACGTGGATGACGAGGCTGGCGGCGTCGTGGTTGCCTTCGCGGGCCATCGACTCGGAGGCCATCTGGACGAGCGCTTCGCCCGTCCGGATGTTCGGATCACGGAACAGCCCGGTTTCGGGGTCTTTCGGTGCTTTGGCGGCCAGCCGGAGGAGCGCTTTCTCAACGAGCGCCCCGTCGGCTCCCGTCACGTGGCCGCGCACGTGGAGGCGGTCGTTCTGCCACCAGGTGTCGAGCACTGTGGGGGCGGGAACCGGCTCGGGTGGGGGTGGCGGCTCTTCCCGGTCGCAGACGGCATCGCGGAGTTCGTCAACGCTTCCGATGGTGCGGGCCAGAGCGATCAGCTCTTCCTGGTTGTCGGGTGTGGCGGCTTTCAGGATCACCTGGAGCTGATCGAATGAGATGGTGCTCGAGGCTAGCGCCGATTGGAGGAGGGGTAGGTCCTGGAGGGCGTGGGCGGTCCGAACCCAGAGGCGGCTGGTGCGACCCGGCAGCCCGAGGTTCCAGGTGAGCCATGTGGCCGTATCGCGGCAGGCGCTGGGGTGCTCGTCAGATTCCTCGAGCTCCCACACGAGGTCGAGCATACCGGCGATGGCGGCGGTCATCGCACGCCGACCCTCCACCAGCTGCTCCTCGATGGCGCTGCTGGCGGCCGACCGGTCGGCAGCGTTGTCGTAGCTCGACGGTTCCATGGGTCGAGGGTACGAAGGGGGTGTGACATTTTCTGTGCGATCGCTTGGTCTTCTCGAGCGAGGTGCGGGCGTCAGTTCGCAGCACCCATGAGGCCAATCTGCCCGGCCTTCAAGCCGGTGCGCGGCGGTGCTGCCACGGCACCAATCTGCTCCGAACCACGCCGTCCGGGCCTCTGAATGCTCACACCAGGTGGAGCACCACCACGGGGATCTCCCGTTCGGTGCGGGACTGGTAGGTGGTGTATCCCGCGTAGGCCTGCTCAGCCGCCGCCCACCATCTGGCCCGCTCGGCGCGGCCGACGGTGCGGGCCTCGACATCGTGGATCCGACCGTTGATCTGCACGGTGGCGTACGGGTCGGCGACGAGGTTGAGGTACCACTCAGGGTGATGGTTCGGCCCGCCCCACGAGGCGAACACGACATGGGCGTCACCGCTTGACAGACACAGCAGCGGCACGGTGTCGGGGCGGCCGCTGATGCGCCCTGTGGTGGTGAGCAGCAGCATGTCGTTGTTGTCGTTTTCGGTCGCGGGTTGGCCGGCGCGCTCGTGCTCGCTCATCGCCACTCCTCACTTCGCTGGTGGTCGGCCGACGGGTGTTCGCCTGCCGTCACCATGGCCACGCGCAGGACCGACCTACCGACCGGAGCCGGCGTAGCGGCTGCCGTTCGGGCCGGTGATCCGGTCCGGGCTAAACCCGCGGCCCGGTCGCGGGAGGTCCAGCGTCGCCGGGACGTTAGCCGCTTCCGAGTGGGCGGATCTGACCGCGCACCTCGCCCCCCGGGAAGTCGATGCTGTGCACGTTCACGTACGTATCGCCGGCGCGCATCGACTCGGCGAGCAAGGCGATGTCCGCACCGCATGCCGGGTTGACGATGTTGGCCGCCGTCAGGGTGGCGTCGAGCTTGACCTTGCCGTCGAAGCCGCCGGGGACGACGCCGGCGAGGAAGGCGACGACCGGGCCGTTGGCCCCGCCCGGCGCGCAGTGGATGTGGGCACCGGCTGCGCCGAGGATGCCGTCGGCGTTCCTGATGTCGAGCTTGAACTCGATGGTGTCGCCACGCACCTTGAACTTGGCCGTACCCGTCGTGTCCGTCTCGACTGGGTTCGGGACCTCCTCGGCCCCCGACAGGTCCGCTCAGAGGTTGCTGACCCCGGACGTCTGCCCCTGCGCGACTCCAGTAAGTGCCAGCAGTGTCACGATCGCGGCGGTCAGCGTGATCAGCTTCCTCATTTTCGAACCCCTTCCGTCGTGTGCGGTCGCCGAACCCTACGGGAGCGTGACGCGCGGCGGGCTGATTGTCTGCAACCGCCGCTCTATGGAGAGAGCGGAAACGTCGACCGCTGCGCGATCCACGCCAGGCGATCGCACCTGCCGGGCAGCCCCCAGGGGTCCTCCTGAACCGGGGCAGGGTCGCGACAACGGGTGAACCGGGCGCTCTCGCGCTCCAGGCTGGCACGCCACATCTCCAGCAGAGGTACAGGTTGAGACCGGCTTCAAGCTGTCCATCGGCACAGCTCCCCCCGAGGCATTCATCTGGATTGCGCAGCTCCGCTATGGCCGGCTGTTGGTGGGCCTTAAGAATCTCTCAATCTTCATTCCGTACCTTGCGGCGGCCGTATACCGCCAAGGAGGTGCGAAGCGAGGGATTTGCCTACAACATCGAACCACGGCCACAACCCGGGGGTCTCCCCGGCATCTGAGTCAATTTGCGGAATGTCTGAACGGAGTGTTTGGCGTGTTTTCATTCAAACGAGCTTCCAGATTGTTCACCCTGTCCGTCGTCCAGGTCTTACTCCTGACCGGTGTAGCCCCCACGAATGCATTGGCATTCAACGGCAACATCGAATCCGAGTTCGACATGGCAGACAATCCGACCTTCACGCCCGGAATCGAACCTCTGGGTGTAGAAGCGCACGGATTTGGAACCTTTGAAATGAACGGCGAAGACCTCGACAACCTGTTGTTCAAGTACCGCGTTCGGGCTGATGATCTGGATCCCAAAACCTGGTACCAGGCAACGATCACAATTCGCGACCTCCAAGACCCCAATACTGATGGGCCAGACGACACCGTCGTCGTGGGCTGGCACAAGACCAACGCCAACGGCAGTCTCAACTTCGTGGGTAAGGCTGTGCTCCCAGATCCCACTGTCACCTCCCCTCAGGGAGTGACGGCCGGCTGGCGCATCGACCAACAGCTGAGGCGGCCCGGAGCCAATACCAACCTGGGGAACTGTCAGGATTGCGTATTGGTCTGCAGCCCAACCACGAAGGTCCAGCTGAATGCATCGCAAGACGGGCTCATTCCGGCCTGAGCTGATTACACGGCCTGATCCTCGCGATGACGTCAAGCCCCCGGCCAGGTGCGGCCGGGGGCTTCGGCCGCCGGGTCCGGTCGGGCAACAATCCAGCGACCACGGTCTCATGTGAGTCGAGCGCCCAGGCAGATCTTTGCTGCCCTGATCAACTGGCGGAATGCTCCACGCCAAGACGCTGCGTCGGTGTGAGTACCGACAACCGGGCCGGGCCTCGAATCTCACAGTGGCCTGCCGAATGAGCTCGAGGCGCGGCATCAGTGCGTGGCTCCTGGGCAGTTCGAACAAAGCCATCCTCAGCAGCGAGCAATCGTCCGTCACACCGCCGTCAATTCCAGAACCTGCGTTAGTGAGGTGCGAAAGCTCCCCGATGGCGAAGAACGGCACGGGCAGGGGACGAAGTTCGCCATGCTGCGGGAAGCGGGCGCAAATATCCGTCCATCTGGTCTGCACGCCGGCGCCGAGGAGTAGCTTGGAAGCGGCGAGGATCGGTCGAGCGAAAGGACCTCACGATGGGCGAATGGCAGTTCCTCGATCCAACCTCTCGGGACAATCTGGTGCGTGCGTGGACCCGGGAGGCGGCTGGCTTTGACGAGCTCGCGTCACGTCCCGACCAGTGGGAGGCCCCCACAGGGGCAGGGCACTGGGAAGTCCGTGACGTCGTCGGCCACCTGGTGGACACCACCGGGGCATACTTCGTTTCCTTCGCAGCGGCTCGTGGCGAAGGGGACCCCCCCGAGAACCTCGGTTTGCCCGAGATGGCGATGTGGGTCGACAAGGGAGCGCAAGCTTTCCGCGGGACACCGCAGACTGAGATGATCGAACGCCTCCAGGAGGATCGGCGTCGCTTCCTCGAAATCGTTGCCGAGCTCAGCGACGACGAATGGGCTTCGCTCATGGTGCCTCACAAGTACATGGGGCCCATCCCGGCGGCGTTCTACCCGTTGTTCCAGCTCGTCGACTATGGCGTGCACAGCTGGGACATGCGCGAGGGCAGCGGGTCTGCTCATGCGCTGGACGGCGACAGTGCAGACCTGCTCGTGCCGCTGGCATTCATCCTCTGGCAGTCCACTCCCAGAGTCCCGTCCGGCACCGAGCCCTACACCATCGGCGTCAGGGTGAACAGTGGTCACAACGCAGGAACGCAGCGGATCTCGGTCTCGAAGGATGGACTGGCGGTGACCGAAGGCGATGTTGACGACCTGCCGGCAGTGCTCGAGTTCGACCCGGGCACCTTGGTCCTGACTTCATATGGACGCATGAACGGTGGGACCGTGCGCGGAGACCAGCAGCTGGCTGCCAGCTTCCTCAACTCGTTCTTCCGCATCTAGGCAAAGGAGCAGCATGACGGCCATCGACCTGGAGAAGATCGAGCGCGAAAGGAAACGGATCGCCGACGCGTACCTCACGCAGGCTGACTCCCCGTCATCGGCACGAGGCATACACCACGTTGCCTTGCTGTCTTCCAACGTGGAACGGACCGTACAGTTCTATCAAGAACTGCTCGAATTCCCCATGCTCGAGATCTTCGAGAATCGCGACTACAAGGGGTCGAACCACTTCTTTTTCAGCCTGGGAAACGGCAACACGCTGGCTTTCTTCGACTTCCCAGGGTTGGACCTGAGCCCGTACGCAGAGGTGCTCGGAGGCTTGCACCACATAGCGATTTCCGTTGAGCCGGATAGGTGGCAGCGGCTCCGCGCCAAGCTCGACGATGCTGGGATCGAATACATGCTGGAGAGCGAGGTCTCTATGTATTTCTCGGATCCCGATGGGGCACGGATCGAACTGATCGCCGATCCACTCGGCGAGATGTACGGCAGCAAACTGATCGACGAGACCGGGTGAGCACGGACGCGGCCTTTCGATGCGGCTGAGCGTTTCGTTACTCAGTCGCTACCGGTACAACGATCCCAGGGGCGGAGCGGAGGCGATGGTGGAACGCACCATCGCCGCCCGCGAGGCCGGGCTCGACGCGCTGTATCTCGGCGACCATCACTCCGTCGCGACGGGCTACTTCCAGAACACACCCATGCTCGGCCGTCTGCTGGCCGAGTGGCCGCGCACGGCCGGGACACTCCATCTGGTGCCGCTGTGGCATCCGGTGCTGCTAGCCGAGCAGGTCGCGACCCTGGCCGCGATTGCCCGAGGGCGGTTCATCCTTCAGGTCGCACTGGGCGGTGGGGCGCAGTTCGGCGCGATGGGAGTGCGACTGCGTGACCGCGTCCGACGGTTCGAGACCGGAGTCGACATCATCCGCCGCCTGCTATCCGGCGAAGAGGTTTCGACTTCCGAGCCGTACCCCATAGAGAAGGCAAAGATCTCGCCGGTCGCGCCCGAACCGGTGACGGTGTGGCTGGCCGGGCATTCGGACCAGGCTTTGGACCGGGCGGCTCGTATGGCCGACGGCTGGGTCGGCGGCCCCGACCTGTCGACGGAGCACGCCATGGCACTGGCCGACGGCTACCGCATAGCGTGTAAACGGCACGACCGGGAACCAGGAGCAGTTGTCGTGCGGCGGGATGTCCACGTCGCCGGCGATCGCGCCGAAGCAGACCGCATACTGACCCGAGCAACCGCCGCCGGGTATCGAGGCTTTGACCCGGCAGTGCTCGTCGTTGGCACGGTCACCGAGGTCGCCGACAAATTGCGGATGCTGGCCCGGGAGGGTTTCGACGAGGTCGAGGTGCGCCAGATCGCCGAAGATCAATCAGACGCTCTCGCCTCGATTGCTCGCCTCGCTGGCGTGCGGCAATCAGTTCTCGACGCCTAGCGGATCGCACCGGGCGCAACTGGGCAGAGTGCCTTTCCGCCCTTGAGAAGTCCTCGCCGCGCGCTCCCTGGGTTGGCACACGGTTCGGCCGAGTTGACGTTCGGTCGCAGGGGGCGACGAGCGAGCGAATGCGAGACTGATGCGAAAAGGCGGCGTGCCGATATCGTTGGGGTATGGATCCCAATGTCGGGCGGCTGATCGGTGGCCGAGCTGAGCGTCGCGAGGCTCGCTGTGGGCTGCGTTCGAGCGCCGGATGCCATAGCCACGACCGCAGAGGCCTTCGTTGACTGGAGCCCACGACCACAGCATCCGGGCGGGCCGCCGGCACCTCAAACCGTTGACGATCGCGTTCGTCTTGGTGGCGACGTTCATGGTGGTCGAAGCGGTGGCCGGCTGGTTCACCGGGTCACTCGCGCTGATCTCTGACGCCGGCCACATGGCCACGGACGCGCTCGGGCTCGGTATGGCCCTCGCCGCGATCGTGGCAGCCAATCGCGGCACCGACGCCACCCGCAATACATACGGTCTCTACCGGGCCGAGATCCTCGCCGCCCTGGGAAATGCGGTGCTTCTGTTCGCCGTGGCCGGATACGTCCTCTACGAAGCCATCCAGCGCATCGACACGCCACCGGTAATCCTCACGGGTCCGATGACCGTCGTGGCCGTTGCCGGGCTGGCCGTCAACGTGGTTGCGTGGAGGCTGTTGAGAAAGGGCGCCGACGAGTCTCTCAACGTCGAAGGCGCTTACCTGGAAGTCGTGGCCGACCTCATCGGTTCGATCGGCGTCCTAGCCGCGGCCGTGATCATCTGGCTGACCGATTGGACGATCATTGATCCGATCGTCGGAGCGGCCATCGGGCTGTTCATACTCCCAAGGGCCTGGCGGCTTGCCCGGCGGGCCGTGCGGATACTGGTTCAGGCCGCTCCAGACCATGTCGACCTCGACGAGCTGGCGATTCGGCTGAGGGAGATCCCTGAGGTCATCGATGTGCACGACCTGCACATATGGACCCTCACCTCGGAGATGGACGTCGCAACGGTGCATCTGATGACCCGCGACGACACCGATCCCCACCCGGTACTGGACCAGGCACGATCGATACTCCATGCCGCCGGAGTAGCCCACGCCACATTGCAGGTCGAGCCCGAATCGCACGAGGGCTGCGCCGAGATCAGTTGGTGACGTGATATGGCGCTGCGGCCCGACAGTGGCTCAGCGGGGGCTTGCCGGCTCCGGCATTACAACGGGACTCACTTCCACGGCGCCGCAGCGGCATGCCCCCCACACCAGTGGCTACCGGCCAGCCTGGATAGGCTGGCCGCCAGCCACACGAGTGCTCCGGCTACGCGGCGCGGCCGTATTCCTCTGGGTGCTGGTCGATGGTCGACGACCGTTTGGGTACGCCGCTCCGACGCATCACGAACCCAGCCACTGCCGCGACTGCGCCCACGATCACGGCAATTGCCGTGGCGGGGAACAGTGCGGTCGGAACCGGCAACAAAGCCTGCGAGAACACGCCTTCGAGCAGGCGATATGCGTACCACAGGCCGTACGCGGCGGCGGAAACGGCGACAATCGCGATGCCGGACACCAGCAGCGCTTCAACCTTCCGCTGCGGGGAACCCCGCATCGAGGGTGCGCCCGGCTGTTGCCGCGTCGCCTTGGGGAGGAATCCTCCACCCGATACCGAATCTGCATGTTTCATGCGACCCTCCAGGGATCTGTGCTTTCCTGATCTTGTAGTTCGAGTATGCCTCAGACATGCTGACAGGCACCTGACTGGCCGTACGTCAAGTGGTAGCCTGAAGTGTATGGGTGAGGGTTCTCGAAGAGATCTGGTGCTGAGAACTGCGCAGGAGTTGTTCGCCCGGCATGGGTTCGACGGCACCCCCGTTTCGCAGATCGCAGCCGGTGCCGGAGTTTCCAAGGCGGCCGTGAGCTTCCACTTCGAGTCCAAGGAGGCGATCCTCGCCGAGTTGGTCGAACCGCTGCTGGGAGAACTCGAAGGTGTCTTCCGACCGGAGCGGGACCGAGCGTGGCCGGATGGCGTCTATGAGATCGTCGGCGACTTCCTAGATGTGCTGATCAAGCACCACCACGTGGCCGCCTGGGTCGATGCCGACCGGGGCGTCCACGACCGGCATCCCTTCGGTGAACGCCTGCTCGCAGTTCATTCAATGCTGGTGGAAGTCATGTGCGGCGAATCGGACGTCGCATCGGAGCGGGTCAAAGCGGCCGTCGCGGCCGGCGTATTGTGGCGCCCCGTCCGCACCCTGACATCCGAAGAGATACGGGCATATCGCGCTGAGATTCTCGCCGCGGCGCTGGCCAGTCATCGCCAGGTCACGCAACCGGAGCCGACCGGATCCGTGTGAGCGGCTTAAACGGACCGGCGCCGTTGCCGGGGTTGGCTTTGGCCGTTTCCGCCTCGGCATCAATGGGGTCATCGCCGGCGAACGGACGCACGCCAGCCTCGAATGGGCGAAGTTCAGCATCGACCCCACCGCGATGATCCGCCCGATCCCCAGATACGGAGCATCGATTTCATCCCGACGACTGCGCCCGGTCGGCACGAGTCGAGGTTGACCATGTTGAGCGACGAGCATCCGGCTCCACGACGGCCGAGCTCGCCGCCACGTTCGACATCCGCCGCACGGCACATCTCGGTCGTCGCAGCGGCCGGGATGCCATTTCGTAGCGCGTGTCCCGCCGACTCTTCGGAGATGGCCGCAGTCCGGTCTTCAGCCCGACCCAGTGTGGTGCCCGTGTCGATCAACCACCGTCTGACGTTGCGGAAGCTCTCGCCGTGAGTGGCACGCCGCATCCAGCGTCACCGTTCCGGGCCGATGTCTGTTCGACGATCAAGGGATCGACTGAACGCTCAGCCGCGATGCCGTTGACTCGAAGCGATCACGGTGGGCAGATCGAACTCGCTCGTGGTCGAGCGCGGGAAGATCAGCCATCTCACTGACCTCGAGAACGAGATCGGCTTGACGCACCAATGCGGCCACCGCTTCGTTACTCGCCGCCGGAACGATCGACCTCGTGAGCAGGTGCAAGATCTCGAGGAGGTAGATCTGCACGGTGGGCATCGCTGCCGACGCCAAGCGGATCTCGTCGAACGCCAGCTCTACAAGCTCGGCGTGCGTCCAGACCTGTGGCATGAGGAGCTCGCGACCCTCCTCGCCAGAGAGTCGACGAGAGGGAGCATTTCGGACGAGCAGTTCCCGAAGGAGCGCACCCAAGTGGAAGATTGCGTCCTGGGCCGTTGTCGGGTCGTTGATGCCCGGCGAGAGTGCCTTGAGCGCCACGTCGGCAAGCTGGCGCACGCCGTAGGTGGCATCGTCCTGGGCGGTCCGCGTTTGTCCGACGCCGACGGCGTCACGGACTCGACGCTCGACCACCTCCGAATCAGATGGGGCCGGCGCGATCTGGCACAGCGGCGTCGCCACGATCGCGTAGCGGCCGGCGACGGTGTCAAGCCACATCGTCGCGCCGGGTTCGAGCGCCTCGAGAAGGGCGTTGCGATCGACCTGCTGCACCCACCCGCGCCGGTCGAAGGTGACCACAAAGGCGTCGTCCGGCGCAATCTCCCCGGCGGTTTCCTCGCAGGCAGCACCGGCGTCGCCACCCTCCCCCCACTGGGCCGACACTCCCGCGATCGCCGCCTCGGTGACGCCATGCAGGATCTTCGAAATGTCCATGGAGTGGGCGGCGTGACTGATGAAGCCGACGATCGTAAGGAGCGTGGCGACACCGAGGAGCACTGCCACTGCGATCGAGAGGCTCGGGATGACGGCATTCCCGCCATCCTCGAGAGGACTGCGCACCGCGCGTAGCACGACCAGGCAGTAGGTGAACGTCCCGATCACAACGCCCATGACGCGCTTGTTGAACGGATCGCGAAACAGCCCGTGGACAACACGGGGTGAGTACTGACTCGAGGACAGCGAGATGAGCAAAAGGCTTACAGAGAACGCGATGCCTGCGAACGCGATAGTGGCGCCCCCGATCACGCCCAACACTGCTCGGGCGCTGTCGACGGTCGCCGTCAGGCCGGTCGGGAGGCCCGTGACTTGCTCGTCCACCCATAGGAATAGTTGGCCAAGTCCCAAGCCGACCATTGTGAGAACCATAGGCGTGTAGAAGAGGCTGCTCCTCAACTTCTCCTGGATGAACCTCAGTCGAATGATCATGCGTCTGTGTGCTCTCTCTCGGAGTAACGAGATCACGCTCCTCTCGGAGCCTACTCACCGGTCGTCGCATCCAAGACCGTTGGGACAGCCCGTTCAGGTGAACGGACATTCCCGCGGCGCCTCGTCCCGATTCCGACGAGCAGATGTCCTCGCCACCGCCGGTGCCTCGGTGATATTCGATCTAGAGGGCACCCTCGAGGCTGAACAGACCGCATTGATTTGAAAGAGCGCGATATGGTCGGTGAGCGATCGGTAGCCGGACCTAAGGTCCGACCTGGAGAAACGTTGTCGAAATCACAACGGGTGGGCGAGAGAGGACTCGAACCTCCACGGGCTTATCGCCCACTGGGTCCTGAACCCAGCGCGTCTACCAATTCCGCCACTCGCCCGAGTGGAGCCGAGATGGTATCAGCCCCACGCCGGCATTGGCCACGCGTTCGCAGCCCAGTCCAGTCGTGGCCGATCGATTCTCCGCCGGCACCTCACAAGCCGCGCAGGTTGTCTCAGGATTGCGCCCCTGCTCGACCACCGGCCGGAGCTGAGGCCGAACGAGGTGAAGCCGTTGTTGATGGACTCAGCCAGTCCGTTCCGCGGCGCATCCAGCTTGTGTCAGGTTCCATGGTCGGGAGGATCCTGGCCGGGACATTCCTAGTCGGGCGGGTCGTCGTCCGGCGGATCCAGAAGCGGCCGCGTCTGGCTGACCGAGAGCTGGGGCTGATCCATACCGGGCGCATACCAGCGAGCCGCCGGGTAGTCATGAGCCCGGCGATTCGGTTCCTTCCTGACACGTTCGGAGACTCGCAGCCGAACTCTGTACCGCTCGTAGACTGCGGGGTATGCGACTCGTACGCGGAATCGAGCGCCGGCTGGAGCAGGTCGTCGAAGGTGTCGCCGGCCGGGTATTTCGCGGTTCGCTGCATCCGGTCGAGATGGCTGCTCGCCTGGTCAGAGAGGCCGACCTCGCCACCACCGGCGGACCGGTCGGTCCGATCGCGCCCAACGCGTATGCACTGCACCTCAACCCCAATGACATCGCCCAGATATCCCAGCCCGACCGGCTCAATCGTGAATTGGAGGCCACCATCGAAGCCACCGCATCCGAACGGGGCTGGCGCCTCGACGGACCCGCCCGTGTCTGGCTCGAGTCGTCGGAGGACGTCAAGGCGGGACGCCTCACCGTTCGGCCCGCCACCGAGACGGGCACCCGCCGGGCCTGGGCCGAGCTGGTGTCCAACAATGACTCGTTTCCCATCAGGGTGAATCGGGCCGTGGTGGGCCGGGCCGAGGAGTGCGACGTGCGCGTTCCCGTCGCCAGCGTCAGCCGGCGCCACTGCCTCGCCTGGCAGGAAGCGGGAGAGATGTGGGTAGCCGACCTGAACTCGGCCAATGGCACCTACGTCAACGGCGTCAACGCCGTCCAACCCGTGGCAGTCTTCTCCGGAGACACGATCGTCCTCGGCGCCACCCCCTTCACCTTCGAGGTCCGTTGAGATGCCCGCCCTGCTGCTAACCGCATTGAAGCTGATCTTCATTGCGCTCATATACATCTTCGTGTGGCAGATAGCCCGGGCAATCGCAGCGCATCTGGGTTCCGGTCAGGCCAAGACCCGGCGCAAGCCCGGGGCGGGGTTGGTGATCGTCCGTTCCGACAGCCAGGCCGGCACCGACCTGACCATCAAAGACGCGCTGGTGGTCGGCCGCAGCCACGAAGCCGATTTCGTGCTCGACGACGCGTACGCATCCGAGTTCCACGTCAGGTTCCTCAACCAGAGCGGTCACGTCGTGCTGCACGATTTGGGCAGCACGAATGGCACGTATGTCAACGGCCGCAGGGTCACGACCCCGATCGATCTCAATCAGGGTGACGCCGTGCAGATCGGCAAGACCGTCCTGGAGGTCAAATGAAGTTCCTCTGGTCGACGGGCAGCCATCAAGGTCGGGTAAGGGACAACAACGAGGACTCGGTCCATCCGACCAGTGCCGGCAAGACCGATGGTCCGTTGCTCGTGGCCGTGGCCGATGGGATGGGCGGCCACGTCGGCGGTGAAGTGGCCAGCCGTCTTGCGATCGAACACGCCACGAGCGATGACGGCGACCTCACGCCCACCGAGCGGATCATGGCCGGCAATCACGCGATCATCGATGCGGTTCTAGAGAACCCCCGCCTCGCCGGGATGGGCACAACGTTGACGCTGGCGCTACTCGAGCCGTTGGGGCGCGTCACCATCGGACATGTCGGCGACAGCCGAGCGTACCTGTTCCGCGACGGGGAGCTGCGTCGGTTGACCGACGATCACTCCGTCGTCGAGGAGTACATTGCGGCCGGAACGATCACCGAACAGGAAGCCCGCCACCACCCGCAGCGGGGAATGCTCACCCGAGCACTCGGCCTCGGCCGGGATCTCGACGTGGACGTTCGGCGGGAACGACTCCTGGCCGGCGATCGTTTTCTGCTTTGCTCGGATGGCCTGACCAGCATGTTGGAGGATGAGAAGCTGCGGGAGCTCCTCTCTACAGGCACACCCGAAGAAACGGTGTGGAGCCTGATCGACGCCGCCAACCTGGCCGGCGGCTACGACAACGTCACTGTGGTCGTTGTCGATTACCTGCCGTGACCCGGTCGGCCGAGGCCGCCCTGATCATCGCCGCCGCCGGCCTCGCCGGATTCGGGGTGGCGCTGGTCAACTTCGCAGAAGGCGGGGCGCTCGACGCCCAATCGGCCCTCACCTTTCTTGTCTTCCTCCTCGCGTTCGGAGCGCTACACGCGGCGATCCGCCAGTGGGCGCCCGAGTCGGTTCCCTACCTGCTGCCGCTAGCCGCCACCCTCACCGCGGTGGGCTTCGTTGAGGTGTACCGGCTGGATCGCGAGCTGGCGTCGCTGCAGCGCTGGTGGTTGTTGTCCGGAGCCGCCCTCGGGGTGATCGTGCTGTGGACCACGCGCGCTTCCGGGCTGGAACCGCTGCGCCGCTATCGATATCTCCTGCTGGTCACCGCAGTGGGTTTGCTGCTTTTGCCGTTGCTGCCCTCGACCGGGCCGATGCCGTTGAAGGGGTTAGAAGTGAACGGCTCCCGGTTGTGGGTTCGCTGGGATCTGGGCTTCCGCATCCAGTTCCAGCCGGGCGAAATCGCCAAACTGCTCCTCGTCGGATTCCTCGCGTCGTATCTGGCCGAACGCCAGGCGGTGCTCAGCGCCTGGACCCGCCGGATCGGTGGCGCTCGGATCCCAGAGCCCCGCCAGTTGGTCCCGATCGCCATTGCCTGGATCGCCAGCTTCGGCGTGCTGATCTATCAACGTGACCTGGGCGCGTCACTGCTGCTGTTCGCCGCATTCGTTGTGATGCTGTTCATGGCCACTGGCCGCAAGACCTACTTGGCGTTCGGCGGTGGCTTGTTCCTGGCGGGGGTCGCGGCCGCCTGGACTCAGTTCGCGCACGTGCAGAGCCGGGTAGGCGCCTGGATTGACCCCTTCGCCGATTTCGAGGGGTCCGGTTATCAAATCGCCCAGGGTCTCTTCGCCATGGGCACGGGGAGCCTCTCGGGCTCCGGATTGGGGCTCGGTCGACCGGACCTGATCCCGGCCGCCGCTACCGATTTCGTGTTCGCGGCGGTCGCCGAGGAACTGGGGCTGGCCGGCTCGATCGTGATCATCACTGCCTTCGCGCTCCTGACGGCGGTGGGATTCGGCATCGCCATCCGGGCCCGCGACCTCTTCCGCAAACTGCTAGCGGCCGGCTTGTCGTTCGTCATCGGCTTCCAGGCCATCCTGATCCTGGCGGGCGTCACGCGCCTGATGCCGGTTACCGGGATCACGCTGCCGTTCATGTCCTACGGCGGCTCGTCGCTGATCTCGAACACGCTGCTGATCGTGCTGCTGGCCATGGTGTCGCACGAGGAACGCACATGAACGGACCGATGCGTCGCGTGGCCGCCGCCCTGTTCGTCATCTTCGCGATCCTCATCCTGGACGTGACCTACTGGCAGGTGGTCCGGGCGGACGACCTGCGGGCGGATTCGCGCAATAGCCGGGAGCTGCTCTCGCGGACCGGGCGCGAGCGGGGACCGGTACTGTCGGCCGACGGCCGGGTGCTAGCCCGCTCGGTGCCGGACGCTTCCGATCCGCAGCGATTCATACGCGAGTACCCATTCCGCGATCTCTACGCACACACCGTCGGGTACTCCTCACTGCTATTCGGCGACAGTGGGGTCGAGGACACCAGGGCCGAACTGCTCTCGTCCGGTCGGGATCTCACCGTATCCGGGCTGGTATCCGCCCTCCTCGGTGAGGACGTTCGCGCCCGCAGCGTGCAGCTGACGCTGGTCCATGCGCTGCAGGAAGTGGCGGGCTCGGCCCTCGGCGACCAGGAAGGAGCGGTGGTGGCGCTCGACCCTCGTACCGGGGCAGTGCTGGCGTCGGTCAGCTCACCCAGTTTCGATCCCAACTCGATCGTCGGCGGCGGGGCGGCAGCAGTGTTTGCCGACCTACAGGATGACCCCGCCCAGCCTTTGCTCGACCGCGTTATTCGCGAAACCTACAGTCCGGGCTCGACGTTCAAAACGATCGTCGCCGTCTCGGCGGTCGAGTCGGGCGTCGCCGGGCCGGACACCCTGTTCCCCAATCCACAAGAACTGGAGCTGCCGCAATCAACCGCCACCATCCAGAACTTCGGCGGGTCATTATGCGGCGCTCGAGAGGAGGTGACGCTCGAAGACGCCTTCCTGCGGTCCTGCAACATCACCTTTGCGTTGTTGGGGATGCGCCTGGCAGGCGACGCGGTCGTCAGGCAGGCCGAAGCATTCGGGTTCAACGACGATGTGCCGTATGAGTTCGACATCCTTGACTCGGTCATTCCTACTGCCGATACATTTCGTAATGACCTTGCTGCGCTCGCCCAGACCAGCCTCGGACAGCGCGACGTTCAGGCAACGGCCATGCAGATGGCGCTGGTTGCGGCGGGTGTGGCCAACGAGGGGATCGTGATGGAGCCCTACATCGTCCAGCAGATCTTCGACGCAGATTCCCAGATCGAGAGTGTCAGCGAGCCCCAGCCGTACGCCCAGGTGATGGGAGCCGGTACTGCTCAGGTCATCGGTGAGATGATGGAGCGAGTCGTGACCGCCGGCACCGGTACCCGGGCTCAGGTTCCGGGGGTGCGGGTAGCCGGCAAAACCGGGACCGCCGAGACCCCCGACGGCCCGCCGCACGCCTGGTTCATCGGATTCGCCCCAGTGGACGATCCCCGGATCGCAGTGGCCGTCCTCGTGGCCGGGGGCGGCGACGTGGGCGAGAACGCCACCGGCGGTGCGGTCGCCGCACCGATCGCTCAGGAGGTGATGGCCTTTTACCTCGCCACCGGCGGTTAAATTCGGCCCGTCATAATGGAACAAACACGATCGCTCGCCGGCCGCTATCGACTTCTGGCGCACATCGCCCGGGGCGGGATGGCCGATGTGTTCGAAGCCCACGACGTCATGCTGGGCCGCCGGGTGGCAGTGAAGATCCTCCACCAACAGTTCTCCACCGACGACACGTTCGTAGCGCGTTTTCGCAAAGAGGCACAGGCAGCCGCCAACCTGTCGCATCCCAACATCGTGTCGATCTACGACTGGGGCGAGGACGCCAGCACCTACTTCATCGTGATGGAACTGATCAAGGGGCGGTCGTTGCGCGATGTGCTGCGTTCCGAAGGTGCCCTACTACCCCGGCGAGCGGCCGAGATCGCCAGCGAGGTGGCGTCGGCTCTGGAGGTGGCACACCGCAGCCGGGTCATCCACCGGGACAACAAGCCGGGCAACATCTTGCTGGCGTCCGACGGGACCGTGAAGGTGACCGACTTCGGCATCGCCCGGGCCTGGGACGACAGCCAGGAGCTGACCAAAACCGGTTCGGTCATCGGGACGGCGACGTATTTCTCGCCCGAGCAGGCAAAGGGCGAGATGGCAGACGCCCGCTCCGATGTGTACGCGCTGGGGGTGGTGCTGTACGAGATGCTGGCCGGCCGGCCGCCGTTCTCCGGTGAGACGTCAGTGTCGGTCGCATATCAACACGTGTCCGCCCCGGTACCTCCACTGTCGCATGCGAACCCCGACGTTCCGCCCCAGCTGGAATCGGTGGTGATGCGGGCGCTGGAGAAGGACCCGGCCGGCCGCTACCAGTCGGCCGAGGACATGCGCCGCGACCTGCTGCGCTTCCTCCAAGGCGATCTGCAGGCGGTGGCCGAACCGGTTCCACCAGCGCCGCCCCCAACCTCCGCCAATGCTGCCCCCACCGAAGTCCTGCGCCAGGCGGCCGTGCCCCCACCCACCGTTCCGCCCGACGAGACCTACCGGCGGGTGACCGCCACCGGCCGCCAGCCGAGCCAGCTGCCGTTTGTCATCACTGCTATCGGGTTGCTCGTGGTGCTGGTGGTGGGGATCTTCATTCTGTTCAACAACATCTCGGGTGGCGTGGCTGCGCCGCAACTGGTGGAGATTCCGGAACTGGCCGGCGAGACGGAAGAGAACGCCCGCCGCATCCTCCAGAACCTCGGCTTTCGGGTCGCCACCGAGCAGGAGGCGAGCGACACCTTCGAGGTGGGCACCGTGATCCGCAGCGACCCGCGGGCGGGTGAACGGGCCGACCCGTCGTCGTTCGTCACGATCTTCGTGTCGGCCGGGGAAGAACCGGTGGTGGTGCCGCTCGTGGTCGACTCGAGCGAGGAACGGGCCCGCGAGCTGCTCGAAGGGCAGGGTTTCGTTGTCGAGGTGCGTCCTGAAGTGAGCGACGATGTCCCGATCGGTGACGTAATTCGCCAGGAGCCCGCCGGATCCACCGAAGCCGCTGCCGGCTCCACTGTGATCATCTACGTGAGCGAGGGCCCCGAAACTGTGGTGCTCGAAAACCTGACCGGCCGCTCGGAGCGGGACGTGGCCTTCAACCTCGCCGAGCTGGGCCTGCAACCGACGTTTGTGGATGAAGCCAGCCTGGAGATCGCCGACGGTTTTGTGATACGCACCGACCCGACCGCCGGGGCGGTGCTGCGCCCCGGCGACGCGGTCACGGTGGTTGTGTCGAGCGGCCCCGACGTGGTGCAGGTTCCCGACCTGTCGCGGTTGACCGAGGCCCAGGCCGTCGAACAAGCCGGGGCGCTGTTGCTCGAGGTCCGGGTCGCCACTACCCGGGTGCCGGTCACCGATCAGGCGCTCGACGGACTGATCGTGGCCCAGAATCCCGACCCCGGCGTCCAGGTCAATCAGGGGACGACCGTGACGGTCTCGCTCGGCCAGTTCATCCCCCCGACAACGACCACTACGGCGCCCACGACGACCACGACGGCCGCGGCCAGCGAACCCTGATGCGCCGGACTCCGGTCGCGGCCAGCAAGGCACGCCGACAGGCACTGCTGGACTGGTATCACCGACATCAGCGGGAGCTTCCCTGGCGCCACACTCGCGACCCCTACCGGATCCTGGTATCCGAAGTCATGTGCCAGCAGACCCAGGCTGAGCGGGTGATTCCTCGATACAACCGCTTCCTGCGTCGTTTTCCTGACGTCGCGTCGCTTGCGACCGCCGCTCCGGCCGAGGTGCTCGAAGAGTGGTCGGGCCTTGGCTACAACCGCCGGGCGATACATCTCCATCGCGCTGCCCGCAAAGTCGTCCACGAAGGATGGCCGTGCACGGTCGAGGGACTCCGACGTCTGCCCGGGGTGGGGCCGTATACGGCGGCGGCCGTGGCGTGTTTTGCGTTCGGCGAGGTGGTGCCGGCGGTCGACACGAACACGCGCCGGGTATTGAGTCGCTGGTCTGGCACGCCGCTGGCTGGAGCGCCGCTGGCGGAGGCAGCCACCGAGGAGCTAGACCGTGAGGAACCGGCGGGCTGGAACCAGGCGATCATGGACCTGGGGGCGTCGCTCTGCACCGCACAGGCGCCGGCGTGTACACAATGCCCCGTGACCCGCTGGTGCGCCGATCCATCCGTGTATCAGCCGCCCCGCTCCCAAGGTCGGTTTGAGGGGTCCAGCCGGCAAGCGCGCGGCGCCGTGATCAGGGAGCTGATCCGGTACGGCCCCCAGACCGGCGTCGGCCTTGGCCGGCGCGCCGGGGTGGCGCCGGCGCGCCTCGGACCGGCGCTCGCCGCGCTGGTGGACGACGGACTGGTCGTGGAGGTCGACGGACATTTTGCGCTGCCCGGTGGAGGAGCGGTCGATGGAATGGGATGACGTCGTTGCGGCGGCCCACTCGATCTCGTGGGTGACGGCCTTCTCGACCTCCGGAGCAGACGGGCGTCCGGCGGTGTCGTTCGTGGCGCCCGGGTTCGCCGGCGGCCGGATCTATGTCGGGACCCGGCCGCGAACGCGCAAGGCCCGCAACCTGGCCCACAATCCCAATGTGGCCCTGCACTGGCCGGTGACCGCAGGAGGGCCGGGGCAACTGTTCGTGCGGGGGCAGGGGGCGGTCCAGTCCGCGATCGAGGCCAAATCGGCGATCTGGGGCAACGGCGGCTGGAAATACGACCTCGGCCAGTTCTTCGGTTCGTACGAGAACCCGGACTTGGTGTTCATCGAGATCGAACCGAGCTACGCCTCGCTCGTCGGGCCCGACTTCGTCCGCCAGACCTGGCGCCCCGGAGGCTGACTGCGGCCGGTTAGCGCCTGCTAAATCAGGAAGTTCTTCAGGAGCGCCATCCCTTCGGTGGTGAGGACACTCTCGGGGTGAAACTGGACACCGTGGATCGGTAACTCCCGGTGGCGGATGCCCTGGACGACGCTGTCTTCGCTCCACGCGTTGGCTACCAGGTCGGGCGGCAAATCCTGGACCGCGGCGAGCGAGTGGTACCGGGTGGCCACGAAGGGGTTGGCCAGGCCGGCGAGCAGGCCGGTGCCGTCGTGCCGCACTTCCGAGGTCTTCCCGTGCTTCAGCTCGGGCGCGAGGTCGACGGCACCCCCGAAGGCGGTAATGATCGCCTGGTGGCCGAGGCACACCCCCAGGATGGGGGCTTTGCCGGCGAACGCTTGAACGTAGGCTTCCGAGTAGCCGGCATTCTCGGGCCGGCCCGGACCCGGGGAGATCACCACCCGATCCGGCGCGGTGGCGACGGCTTCCGCCGGCGGCAGCACGTCGTTGCGAACGACCGACGGTTCGGCCCCCAGCTCGCCCAGATATTGGACGAGGTTGTAGGTAAACGAGTCGTAGTTGTCGAGCACCAGGACGCGCATGGGCGTCAGGATAGGCGGGCGGTCAGGCTTGGGATCGGCTGGGTTCTACGGGCCGCCGCGGACTACCCTGACGGCATGCCGGAATCCAAAGGCAGACGGAAAAGCAAGCAGATCAAGCGGCCCACCCCACCGAAAACCGCCGTCAAGAAGGCGGAGCGGGGCAAGCCTCCGTCGCCGGCCTGGTACGTCGCGCTGATGTTCGGGCTGATGGCGGTCGGCGTCATCATGGTCGTCGTCCGGTACCTCTTCCAGCTCGACAATCTGCTGCTGATCGGCGGTTTGGTCGCGATCGCGGTTGGTTTCGTGATGACCACCAACTACCACTGATTACACCTTTGTAATTCTCCCCATGGTTGTCCACACATGGGGAAAACGCGCCTGCCGGTGGGGCGGTCAGGGGTCGAAGACGGGGTCCATGTCTTCGCGACAGTGGCGGGGGGGCGCCTGCTGCTCGACGTTGGTGACGGTCATGGTCACCTCGGTGCCGCAGATCGTGCAGCGGTAGGCCTGGAGGGTCTCGACGATGTCCTCCGGGTCGATCTCCGGCGGCGGGGTGGCGAGCATGCGGATGATGGCGACGCTGACCCGCCAAACGACAATCCCGATCAGTATCGCGATCAGCCACCGCAGCATGGGGTGAGGTTAGGGCGCTCGTTGCGTTCCTTAGGCTCCAGGGTGCCCCTGAGGGCCGCGATAGCCGAGAGTTGGGGCGCGCCCAACGCTCTTCTCTCTGAGAGCGCACGTCGTGCCACGCTCTGAGGGAGACCCCGTGAGCGAACCTTCGGCGCTGAGGGCCCCTGAGGGTACCCCCGAGCCTAAGGAATGCTCAGGCGCGGCTCGATCGCGCCGCTCGTGCAATTCACGATGTCTACATCTCGATCTGCTCTGCTCACAGCCGGTTCGTGCCCTCGCTCTGGATCAAAGCCCGAGCGATGCGAGCCACTCCCCTATCGCCCGGCCCACCTCGTAGGGTGCGTCCTCCTGGAAGTAGTGGCGACCCCGCACAGTGACCTCCGTCTGATTCGGCCAGGTGCGGCAAAAGTCACGGTTGCGCCCGACGAGAGCGTGGCCTTCGGTGGTATTGATGAACAGCTTGGGGACGGTGCTCTGCGCCAGCCAATCAGCATACGCCTGAACGATGCGGTGATTATCGGCCGGTTCACCGTCGAACGGGATCTCCCGCGGCCACTGCACCGTCGGCACAATGGCCTCGGGCGTGCTCAAGCGACGGGCGTATTCGTCACGCTCGGCGTGGCTGAGACGGCGGATGATGCCATTGGCAAAGACCCTGTTGATGAAGAAGTTGTCTGCGACAGCTTCTCGAAACCCGGCGTCTGTGCGCATGTAGATGAAACGCTCGCGGTAGGCCTCGGGAAGGTCGCTGATCCGCCGGGGCTGCACCATCGCCTCGCCGTAGCAAATGCCACGAACCCGGCCCGGATGACGCCGTGCCCAGTCGAAGCCAAGTGCCGCCCCCCAATCGTGCAATACCAGCGTCAGGTCCCGGTCGGGCAGCACC
>JBFGLM010000069.1:0-21705 GCA_041576165.1 Acidimicrobiia bacterium | reverse complement strand
GAGCAGTGCTTCTGCCCGCTCGGCCTGGCCGGCCGTTAGTGCGATCATCCCCGCGTGATACTCGAGGACGGCGTCGGGTGTGCCCCACGCCAGCGCCTGCTCGGACGCGGCGGCGGCTTCGGTTATGCGACCTGCCTTGTACAGCGCCCACGCATAGGCGTCCCACCCGTAGACGTCCTGGCGGATCGCGAGCTCCGATTCGGCGAGGGTCACCGCCCGGTCGATCTCCCGGTCGTGATCACTGAAGAACAACGACAGCTGGCGGTTGTAGAGCTGGCGGTTGAGGTCGGCCAACGTGGCAATCAGCTCCACAGTGGCGTACTGGTCTTCGGCCGACGCGCCGTCACCCTGGACGAGGTATAGATCCCCCAAAGCGGCCAGATAACTGGGATCCGGCACGGCCTCGATCGCCCGTTGATAGAGCTCTATGGCGCCGGCGGTGTCTCCCTGGGCGGCCCGGGCACGGGCGAGGCCGGCTTGCGCGATGTGGTAGTTGGGAGCGGCCTCCAGAGCCTGACGGTATCGCTCGTCGGCCTTTCCGTAGTCACCGAGATCAAAGGCAAGCGCCCCATCGGCGGCGAGATACCAGGCGAGATCGGTTCCCAGCACTCCTTGGTCCAGCGCCAGCTGGAGAGCTCGGTCTGCGTCCAGCGCCGCATTGATCGCATCGCCCGACAGATAGGCGAGCCGGGCGGTGCGAATTGCGACGGCCGGGTCGGAATCAGCCACCTCGAGTAGGGGCCCATAGGTTTCGGTGGCACCGCCGATGTCGCCTACCGCCAGCAGCGCATCACCGAGCACGGCGCGGGCATCCGGGTTGTCGGGCTGGAGCACGAGTACCTGTTCTGCCACGTCCCGGGCCCCGACAAAGTCGTGGGTGGCATGTAGGAGCTGTGCTCGGGCGACCAGAGCGTCCCGGTACTCAGGGGCAATGGTCAGTGACTGCTCGACCGCCTGTTCAGCCCGCCCGTAGGCACCAATGTCTCCGGTGCGACGGGCCACGTCGGCGTAGAGGCCTGCGAGGAACAGGAGATCCGGTGCGGTGGGGCGATCGGCGATCTTCGCTTCGTAGACGCCGATCAAGCGTCGGACCTCGACGTCATGGACTTGGGCGGCACGCGCCGAACCCCCCAAATCCAGGCCGGAGCCGGGGCGGGTCACCGCCGCAAAGAGGTTGGTGCCGGCGACGACGATGACCGCCGCCAGCACCACCATGACGGCACGCCGGATCCGAGAGCGGCTCACACCGCCCTCGGATTCGCGCAACGTGACCGTGTCAACGATGACCCACCGACCTAGTCGTCGTCATCGGCGTCATCGGCGTCATCGGCGTCGTCGTCATCGTCGTCGTCGTCATCGGCGTCGTCGTCATCGTCGTCGTCATCCACCGGAGCCGCATTCGGTTCCCCGAGATAGGGGAACTCGCTCAGGTAGTCGTCGTGGGGCCCGATGCCATCGGTGTTGATGGCGCCGTCGGCGTCCCGGCCGGGGAAGAGCCCGAGGGGATCTCCGCCGGTGACGATGCGCAGTTCGATGTCGATGACGTCATCCGCCAGCGCCCGGCCGTTCAACGGCCCGGCTGCCGGGGTTCCCGTGTCATAGGTGAGCACGTCCGGCAGCAGCACGCCAGCCAGAGCACCCGCCTCCGCATCGGAGTAGGCGCCTTCGGTGTCGAGCGATGAGAATGCCTGCAACGCGGCGATCACTCCAGCCGTGAAGTTCGCTACGTCGTCGGCTGGGTCGGAGGCGTTGTACACGTTCTTCGCATCCGACGGAGCCCCAACGATCGGGCCCGAACTGTTCACCACTGTGTTGATCGCAGGCCGGCCCATCCGGTCCAGCTGCACGCCGTCCTCGCTGGTCACGGCCCATACGCCGATGGTGCTCCCGAGCGCCGAATCCGGCACCTCGATCACGATGGCGAGCGTGTCGAAGTCGGCGAACGGATCGGTTGCCATGCCGTCACCCAGCAGGCGCCCATTCATCGCGTCTTCCACAGTCCCGAGGAATCCGCCGAGGTCGAAGAAGAACGGATCGGACCGCAACCCGGCGAAGAACCATCCGCCGGTGTCCAGTTCGACTATCTCTCCGGTCTCGCCTTCCGCGATGTCTTCACCCTCGTCGTCGAGCTCACTCGCTTCCGCACCGGTGGCGAGCTCGACCTCGAACTCCTGGTCGTCGTCGTCGCCGTCGAACGTTACGTTGTAGGTGAGGTCCGCCACTGCATCGCCGTCGTTGTCGACTCTGATCTGGTAGAGGATGTCCTCTCCGAACGTGGTCGGGGACAGGACGCCCGCCGCCGGATTGGTGGTCACGGCGAGCACCGTATGCGCCGGATTCGCTCCCTCGAACACATAGACGTCGTTGATGTCCGCCTGGCCGTTGCCGGCCGGCGACATCAGGCCCGGAGCATCAAGGTGATCGGCGCCCAAGCCCATGGGGCCGGCAGACACCGTCACCAGTAGGGCCAGGGCAAGGATCACTGCCAATCCTAAGAGCCAATGTCTTCGCACAACGGTCATGGTCCACCTCCCATTTGTCGCCTGGACCGCCCGCAAGTCGCGGGCTCCTCCTTTGTTCGTGCCAGCGGCTGATGCGGTTTTGTGAACTCCTGAGAAACTGCACGCGCTGCGCAGGCGTCTCGCACGATGCAAACACAACCCGGAGTCGAATGTGCCTGGTGTGGGTCGACAGGTCGGGCGGTGCGGTCCGCCGGAACCGTCATTGCGTAGACACCCAAAACCAGGGTGTGTGCGTGCAGGCTGCAGAGGTCGTCGACGGCGTGGGTGGCAGCGCGTTCGCTGCCCAGCGGATACTCCTCGAGCCTCACACTGGAGATCGCCACAAACCCCATCCCAGCTCGCCGGCTCAACCCTACGCGAAGACCCAGTGCCCGTGCGTACGAGTTGTGTCAATTCGGCAATCGGGTGCCGCCGGGCGAATACACCTGGACTTCCGGGAAGACCAGCGACCCTCGCAGACCTGATCTCCATTGAGTGGTTCGAGCACAACGGTGGCGATGGGCCCCTCCGACCCGGCCGCCTTGCTATTGCGTGAACCGCCGGTGGGATGAATCCCAATGCTGCCCAAATTGAACAAGGGCGGCGCGCATGGTCCCCGATTCAGCCGTTGTCTGCTCGCCAATCACCGCTGCCAGGCGCGGCAGCTTGCGCCTCACATACTCTCGAGATAATCGGCGGCCACCCATCCCTCGATCAACTGTCCGCCGGGCGCGGCCCAAATCTTCACCCACATATAGCCGTCGCTGTCCTTGGGGGCGTCTCCGACATCCTGCACCTCAGCGCCCTTGGGAAGCTCTGCCACGGTGGCTGCCGACGTCGAGGGTTCGCGACGCACATACAGACTCGAAGCCGTCACCCGATGCGTGACCCGCTCGAGCTTCGTACCACCACTCGGGGCCGGAGCCGTGCTCTCCAAAAAGTCGGATGCAACCCACCCCTCTACGAGCTGCTCGTCAACCGCCGCCCGGATCTTCACCCAGCTGTAGCCGTCGCTATCCCTGGGCACCTCACCAAGTTCCTCAACGGGCGCGGCGTTGGGAAGCTCTGCCACTGTGGCTGCCGACGTAGAGGGTTCGCGCCGCACATACAGGCTCGACGCCGTCACTCGGTGGGTGACTCGCTCGAGCGTTGCAGGACCGCTCGGGGCGGGGCTGGTGCTCTCGAGGTAGTCGGACGCAACCCACCCGTCCACCAGTCGTCCACCCGCAGCGGCGCGAATCTTCACCCACCTGTAGCCGTCGCTGTCCTTGGGCGCCTCACCAAGTTCCTCGACCGGGGCACCGTTGAGAAGCTCCGCGACCGAGGCCGCCGACGTCGAGGGCTCCCGCCGGACCTTGAGGCTTGATGCCGCGACCCGATGGGTGACCCGTTCGAGGGTTGTTGCGGTTGTGGTGGCGCCGCCGATAACGGCCTCCAGGGTGGCCAGGTTGAGGTTCCGGCCGGCGTTCCGGCTGAGCCCCAGGTGGATGTGGTCGTAATGCGGATGCTTACCCTTATAGGGGCGACCCGCTGGTTTCCGTCCCGACCATATCGTCCGATTGAAGATCAGTTGATCGATCCCGAGCCGCTTCCCGTGGGCACCTAAGGTGTTCACAATCTGCATGCCGTTGGCGACGTCCGCTATGCCCCCGCGGAGCACGGGAATCATGATGTCAAGGGCACGTCCCTCGGCGTGATGACTGAGGGTTTTCGAACCGGCGACTTTGCGGTTCTTGTAGATGCCGATCCTGGTGATGAATCCCCAATTGGCTCGACAGTAGGCGGCGAGGGCCTTTGCCCCTGGAGTGGATCCGCCGGAATCTCGCGTGGCCGATTGATACTTCGCGAACGAGAAACCAGCCATCAGATCAAGTCCTTTGCTGCCACGACCTCGCCCGGCTCGAGATGCTCGGTGTCGGATGCCTCGAGTGGCGTGCCGGCCCAGTCGTCCTCGTCGACGTCCAACCGATGTCGTTTTGGTACGTGGAGATCCCGGAGCGGATCACCTAACCGGTACCGGATATAGCGGTAGATCGCATTGAGAAGCACTGGCGCCCTCCCATCGAGCATCGAGAATGAACCTCAAGCTAGCCAACGCAAAGGTCGCTGTGGGGACTTCGTTTTTGCTCAAAAAGAACTCGGCACGAGCTCATCGATCGGCGCGATTCGAGAAGGGTGACGTGGCTCTGGGCGTCGGGTGGTTGCGTGTCAGTCGATCAATCTGATCCAAGTGCGAACTCTCCGGCCTGGAAGAGGGGGTTGATCTAGAGCGAGACACCGGCCACTTGGCGGCTGTCTGGAGTCAGCGGCCAGTGATCAGCCCGCCCGATCGGCCAACAGTGCCTGCAGATCCGTAAGCAACTCTGAAACTGGTTCGGCATTCAAGGTGTTGTAGGAGGGACCAGGGCCGAGCTGCACCTCGTATTTATCGGTCTGTTCGACTCGCCCCGAACCTAGATCGCTGTAGGGGATGCGGTTTGCCCCCGGTGACACTGATCCCCATTGGTTGTGGAAGTACAGACCTCCCACCCCGAAGACAAGACCATTCTTGGCTGAGCCGGCGACGGTCTCGTCGATCAGTCCGAGTATGGCCTCACCCTCGGGTATCTCATACCGCGCAACCGCGTTGGACAGCTTGCGGTCCGATATGTCGGGAGCGACGTACAGGCCTGGTACATCGCCATGCTCTTTGAGGAAGCCAACCAGCTGGTCAGCCCAGTCGAGCTGCTGACGTTGTAGTTCCTCGTGGTGCAAACGCCAACCATTGATGACCTGTTGGGCGAAGTCATCTGCTTCCTCGGGACGCAGGGGTTCCGCGCGGGCCTCGAGCGCCTGGTTGCGATGAGCCAACAGGTCACCCAGACCCGCGAACAGCCAAGCCACGAGATCGGGTGCCGGGGTCGTGAGATATACGTCGCCGCCGACGTGAACCTGTGTTTCCTCGTAGATGCCAAGGTCGAGCGACGGAAACGCCGAATACTCAACCGCGTGAGCGCCCGGCGACTGTCCGAACGGATTGTTGAAATATACGCTGCGAAGCCCGAACAGGATGCCGAATTGCTCAGGCTCTTCATCAAAGTCGCCAAGCATGCCGACCACTGTTTCATCCCGTGGAACCGAATAGGCCTCGATCGCCGCGGTGAGCGCACCGTCCGGGATGTCATTCCGCAGCCGAAAGATGTCGTCGTCGCTGTCGAGCTGGCTGACGAGGAAGTCCTCCAGCATGGTTCCCCACGCCGCCAGCGATGCTTTCTCGGAGTCTTCGCGTGCTCGGCGCTTGGCCTCTTCCTTGGCCTCGCGTTCAGCCTCTTCCTCCGCCTGTCGCTGGGCCGCCTCCTCCGCCTCTCGCTCAGAGTCGATCCGCTCCGCCTCAGCCGTCTGCCACTCCTCGATCACACCCTGCTCGAGGGCCGCGACTTCGCTGTCTGTCAGAAGCAGGTCTTCTCGACGCTTCCGTAGGTCCGCTTGCACTTGATCACTGAGCGGGTAGCTCCGGAAAACTTCGCGTCTATACGTCTTCTCGTATCGGACGAGATTTGCTTGCCGTTCCTCGATCGGACGCAGTTCGCCTTTTTCAATGCGGTCGGCATCTTCCTCAGACAGCTCGAGCTCGACCCTGAGCTCTTCCAAGGTGTCGCGTTCGATATCGGATATGGTCTCGTCGGCGAGCATCTTCGCCACCTTTTTGCGATACGTCTCCTCCGCCTCCCGCTGCCGATCTCGCTGCTGCTCCGTGAGATCTCGAATTCGGTTTACCTCTCGCATGACGCCACGGGCCACGTGGGTGTAGGCCTGATCCGGGCTGTACCAAGCATCTGAAGTCAGCCAGTTCTTGTCCTCGGGGAGGTTCTCGTCGGAAGGAAGTGCCTGCAAATGTCCGAGGTTGTGGCTCCAGATGCATGACTTGACGAGCACCGGGATCACGACGGCGGTGCCGGCGGCGTGTCGCTCGAGCGCCACCTTGATCTCGACGTCCTTTACGTATTGAGACGAAAGAAAATGCGTGCTTATCAACAGCAGGATGATGTCTGCGGACTTGAGTTGCTGCGTGATGTCGTCGTCCCATTCGGAGCCTGCCGGGATGGCGCGGTCGTCCCAAACGGCCACGTTGGGGATCTGGCGAAGGTGACTGGTGAGACCTTGCCGTTGCTCGTCGTCCTCGTGGGCGTACGAAACAAAGATCTTGATCGCAGACGCAGCATCCTGCATGACAACCCCTCCCTCTCCGATGGGTAGCGACTCGCTCGAAAGGCAGCATCCAAAGGTACTCGTTCGGATCGAGCGTCGTCGACGTTTGAGGGCTGGATCGACGGTGAAATCCTGTTCCAGGTGCCACGTCGTCGCCATCGACTGACGTAAGTACCTCGATCTTGTGAGTCCTTAGGGCAACAGCGAGTCCAACGTTTCCCGCGAACACGAGTTGGTGCGTGCTGGTGGGAGCGAGCGACAGCTGCGAACCACCAGGTTGATAGGATCCAGTCCGGCTTTCCAGATCCGTATCACGGTCTCCGTACACGGGGGGACGGCATCGTGGAGATTGACCGGGAGAGCTCCGAGGCGGGCAGATCACCGAGCCCCGATCGCGTGGAGGAGATCATGCGCAGGGATGGAGCTTCGGGCTCGGCCGAAACGCGCATCTTCATTTCCTATCGGCGTCGCGACGCTGCCGACGCGGTCGGGCGACTCCACGACCGGCTAGAGGCACACTTCGGATCAGGCATCGTGTTTCGTGACGTTGACGACATCCCGCTGGGTACCGATTTCCGCGATCACCTCGACCGGGCGCTGGACAAGAGCGCCGCGGTTCTCGTGGCGATAGGCCCACGCTGGCTGAGTGAAACCGACAGTTTCGGCCGCCGGCGGATTGATGACCCGGATGACCTTGTCCGCATCGAGGTCGAGACCGCCCTTGCGCGGGCGCCGCTTGTGATCCCTGTTCTCCTGGCAGGCGCCCGGATGCCCCGCAAGCAAGAGCTTCCGGAACCTCTGCACGCGTTGTTGGAACGGAACGGATTGCCTGTACGGCCCGACCCCGACTTCTCCAACGATGTCGGCCGGCTGATCAACTCGATCGAGCCTCTCCTGCCAGGGTCGCTGACGCCGCAACGTTCTCTGAGCGCCCCTCCAGTCAACGGTGCGCAACTGCGGCTGCGCGCGAGATGGGCGGTGGCTGCCGTCGCACTGGTCGTCATCGCGGCGCTCGTTGTGGCGTCAGGAGTCTTCCGCTCAGACGACCCGGCCGACGCCGGTGCTGCGACCACCTCCGCTACCTCCACCACCCGGCCTGGGAGCACGACCTTCGTCGTGACAGCCGAAGAACCGCTGGAAGTTGCGGTAGACCCCGTCGGTGCCGATCTCGGAATAACCAGGTCCTTTGCCAATGCGATCGAGGAGGAGCCGGTCAGCTCGGAGACCATCGCGATCGAGATTTACTGCGAGGGCTTCACTGCGGGTTCGTTCATGGCGTTGATGGCGCTTCGCTACGGCGGCGCGGTTGTTCCGGAATGTGGGGACGTGGCCTACCCGAACAACATCGGCGTGCGCACCAACGGCGAGGCATGGTGCCAGGGCTACGTCGATGGCGTCGATGCGGCGCACCGTCAACTCAAAGAGGCGATGCTCGACGCAGATGTGTATTTCAGAATCGATGAGACGTGTCGGGTCCGTCGTTGGTGGACTGAGGCCGAAGTGGCGACCTGACCGGCCGAAGGCGCTGTCTGAGACCTGGACTTTCTGGACCACCGGCGACCGGAGCTCTGACTCGTTGCTCCCCTCATATTTTGTTGATGATCGGAACTGGGCGCAGGCCGCAGACGCGACTACCTTCCCGATCAGAAAGTCTGCGTCACGGGTGCCGTTGGGGGTGACCGGTGGTGCCGACGAGTCGGCTGGCTGAGCTCACGGTGGCGCTGTCGCTGGCCACCGACCTCGGTACCGGCCAGCCGATGGAGCACGGGCTGCGCACCTGCTGGCTGGCTCTCGCCACTGCTGATGGCCTGGGCGTCGACCCCGCCGAACGTTCGACGATCTACTACGTTGCGCTGCTGCGTTTCCTCGGTTGCACCTCCGACGCAGCCGACACGTCGCTTCTCGCCGGGGGCAACGAGCTGCGCTTCAACGCCACGATGGCCCGGGCCCTCAACGCCCCGAAAGGTGAGGGTATGTCGTTCCTCCTCCGCCAGCTCGGAGCGGACCTGCCGCCCCCCGCCGCCTCGGCCGCATCGCCGCCGCGTTGACCGATCCCGACGGCAAGCGCCGTAGCTTCACGTCGCACTGCGAAGTCGCGGCCCAGCTCGCCACCCGCATGGACATGCAGTCAGCGGTGTGCGACGCGCTTGCGCACGCGTACGAGCGATGGGACGGCCAGGGTTATCCCGACGGCCTTGCGGGCGACGGCGCAGGGCCGGACGTCATCCACCCCAGCCTCGCGCTCCGGATACTTTCCACGACGACACGAGGAGGGATCAACATGCGCCGAGTTGCGACTGCTCTGATCATGGTCATGGTCCTGATGGGCCTGATGGCGTCAACGGCGATAGCCGAAGACATGCGTTCACCGGGCACGATTGTCGATGAGGCGGTTGCGCTCAACGCGGATACCGGTGATTTCGATCTGTTGATCGACGCGTTGGGGCTGGCGGGCACCGCCTGCGGCACGGACCTGATCGCCGCTCTGTCCGCCGACGGCGACTTCACCGTGTATGCCCCCACCGACGCCGCCTTCCAGGCGCTTGCCGGTGGTGCCGGTGAAGGCGAGGCGCTCGGCGTCATTGCGGGCGCCCTGGAGAGTGTATATGGCGACGTTTGTGCGGGCCTGGTCGACGTGCTCACATATCACGTGTCGACGAGTCAGGTCGATGATGAGGAGCTCGAGATGCTGAACGGCGATGAGCTCGAGGTCGAGGACGGTGAGCTGGAAGACGCCACCGACCAGGAAGTCGACATCGTGGCCGGACCGGTCGAGGCGAGCAATGGACGGATATACGCCATCGACGGCGTCCTCCTCCCCGATCAGTTCGATGATGATGATGACGATGACGACGACGACGACGACGACGATGACGACGACGACTGATCGAACTGCGGTTTCGTGACCTACATTCCGTGGGGGCACCGGCAGGTGCCCCCACCTGCGTCGAGGCGACGGGTCACGTGAGGATGATCGCGCCACTCGTGATCTCGAATAGCTCTAAGCGCAGCCGCAAATGTGTGGCTGGGGAACGTCGAGGGCTCGATGGGATCCTCATCGGCCCCTCCCGTTTGTCGATGTGTGGTCGTCGCTCCCCCTTCTCGAACTGATCGCCTTCGACGGCGATACCGGGCCGACTACGGGCGGTGTGAACTGCGACGGGCCTTTCATCTTGGCGTGGTCGTGGACCGGCGTTCCGGACTAGGGGGCTACCGTCCAGTTCAACGACCGGGACGAACGGTGTCGTGGCAGCGCCTGCTTGCCGGTGTTGTGCTCTTCCCGCGCGACGGCCCAGCGACGATGCGTGGAGTGTGCATGCCGCTTCAACGCGCTGTCCGCGGCCGGCGAAGTGCTTGTCGCCGTCGATGTCGGGCGCCGCTCGGCAGCACGGTCGTCGCGGGAGCGTTGCTGCCCGGGATCTACGCCCGTGAGTCTGGATGCCGGGGCCCTTGCTGACCGCATCGTCGCGGTCGGCCGAGCCGGTACGCGGAAGTGCAAGCAAATCGTGCCGGAAACCGGTTCCCATTCGATGTCTGAACGAGTCCCCACAGTGGCCAACGTGCGGCTTGATCGGCCACGGTGCGGGCGCTTGACGGCCAATCCCGGCCTTCGGCGGGGCTAGGCCGCTTGTTCGGTAGTGGCGTTGCCGGGCTGTTCCGCGTGTCGCGTCCATCGGGACGTTAGGCCTCTAGGGCGGCGGGTTCCATCGCAGTAGCGTCAGAAGCAGACCACGGAGGGCCAGGACGCCCTGCAGTTTTCCGTCGTCCGCGCCTTCCGCAGCCCGCAGGGAAAGGCAAGGACGTCATGGAAACAACGCCGAGTTACCGAAACCACGCCATCTGGGCCGGCATCTTCTTCATCATTGCTACCGCGTTCCTGTTTGTCGGGGAAGCCCTTTACAAGCCGGCCCTGACCGACCCCGATGTGCTCACCGTGGCAGCAGGTGCGAAGAGCGACATCACATTGGGCATTCTCATCGAATTCGCCTGCGTGCTGGCGATTCCCCTTATCGCAGTTGTGCTGTACCCGGTCTTGCGGGGCGTTAGCGCCGCGCTGGCCATTGGGTACGTGGCGTTCCGCCTGCTCGAAGCCGCAATCTTCTTTCAAATCGAGATCGATCGGCTTCTGGTGCTGGCCATTTCCCGCGAGTTTGTGGCGGCGCCGACAGCGAACACCGATCAGATCGACCTGCTCGTACGCACGCTGATGAGTGGCGAGGCTTGGTCGGGCACAACCGGCCCCCTCTACAACATTGTCTTCGTGATCGGGATGCTGATGTTGAACTGGATGCTGTGGAAATCTCGACTGGTGCCACAGTGGATTTCTGGCTGGGGCATGGTCTCAGCTGCGGTCCTCGGCGGCTTGGCGATTGTGGTGCTGTTCCTTGAGGTCTCGGGTGCCCTCGCCGTAACGTTGATTGCTCCGCTTGCCGTTCAGGAAATGGTCCTGGCTCTTTGGTTCATCTTCAAAGGCTTCGACCGGGCGGCGTTAGACAGGTTGGCGCCACACGTCACGGGCGCGGAAACTTTCACCCAGAGCTCGGCTGCCGATCAAGCGCTCGTTCCCAGTGGGAAGCCCCAGGGATGAGTTGAGACAGCCGGACACGCGACCAGGCACGCTGACCTCCCACCGCTCCGCTCTCGATCACAAAGCCATCCGCATGTTCTCGTCGGCGCAGACGGCGACGAGGTGGAGCTCCTCGGTGGCGCGGGCCGGCCGCCGGAGGAGCTGAAGCCCGCCTACCGGCACTGGGCGGATCTGGCAACGCCCGCCACATCCTGACCGACGCGCCCGACGGTGACCTGGCGATCCGAAGGGTCTACGGCCCGGACGGACCGGCCTTGGCGGACGCCGCCCTCGAGGCACGCCGCCGGTCCGTCCAGCGCCGCCCTGAGGGGTCCCTCGCCAAGCCCCCTGCGAGCTCCGTGGAGTCCTGCCTTCTCCGAACGTTGTTGCTTCGACAACGCTCCGTCTCCTCTTCTCCCGAGGCGCCGCCGTCCGCCCGGCTCTCACCACCGGTGGGGTGTTCTCGATCGTTCGGGCGCTGACTGGCGGTGCGGTCGACACGGTCGGCTACGCCAGCCTGGCCGGCGGCGCGACAGGCCCTGTGGTCGGCCTCCGATTGAGGGTCACAACCCGGTGGGATTGGGGCATGATGAGAATGTGAACCGTCCGGTCGTTGCGGTCGTGAAAGGGGTACGCCATGACCACCGAAGGCCGCACTCGAGTCATGCTGATCGACGGCTTCCTCTCCAACTTCGATGAGACCCTCAGCGAGCACATCGTGATCGATGCACCCGTAGAGACCGCCTACCGGGCGGTTAGAGACATGGACTTTCTGAGCATTCACTCGCCGCTGATGGACGCAGCCATGTTCGTCCGGGCGGTTCCCGAACGGATCGGACGGCTGATCCGGCGGGAACAACCGCCACCACCGCCACCGGTGATGCGGCTCACCGACTTCTTCGACGGTGAACCGGATCCAGACATCCTCCAAGGGTGGGTTCCGCTTGGCGAGGAAGAGCCCCACGAAATCGTGTTCGGAGCAGTCGGCAAGGTGTGGCAACCGGAGATCGAGTGGAAACGAGTGCCGCCCAAGAGTTTCGCCTCCTTCAACGAGCCCGGCTTTGCGAAGATCGCCGTCGGATTCTCAACGCGTAGCTATGGCGAGAGTCGCACGTTGCTGAGTTATGAAGCGCGCACGGCCGGAACCGACGAGAACTCGCGGAACAAGTTCCGCCGCTACTGGTGGCTGGTGGAGATATTCGTCGGAGTCGTCATGCGGGCGGCCGTGAAGACGGCCAAAGAGCTGGCGGAATCTCCCAAATAGGTTTTTACTACCAGGGTCGACGGACTATTCGCCGGGCGGCAGTCGACACCGGCAGGACGACTATGCAGAAGGTCTGCATGGTCGTTGCCCCATCCACAGCTGCTGCTCGCTCCTACTCGGCGGGAACGGCGTCAAGTAGACCCTTCAGGACCACCGGTGTCCGCGCACGTGCGCGAACTCCTGTTTGTCCCGCTACGAACGCAGCTCCCTCATCGTCTCATCCAACAAAAGAGCTTCTCGGCGCCGACTGAGGGCTGATCAGCGGTTCGTGCGAGAGATCTCGAACGGACTTGTGGCAGATCGACGCCACCCGCATCCTGTTGGTCGACGACACCGAAAGCTTGGCGGTCAACCTGTTGGATGATCACTCCCGGTATCTGCCTGCCTCCCTCGCCGGCCCACCCGCCGCCGAGAACCTGGCCTGGGACGCCTTCGAGCTCGCCGCCACCCGGCAGGTTCTTGGGCACGAGGTTTCCGCCAATCCCGGCCGGAGCGCCCGACGCCATTCACCGGCCGCTCCAGATGGCGATCGTGCAGCCGGCGGGGTCGCCCTCGAGGAGTCGAGCCGCCAGAAGCTGCCACTAGAGGGCGGGCGGGCCCTGCCCAGAAGCTAGGGTCCCGGCATGAGGTTTGGCGCATTCGTACCGCAGGGCTGGCGGCTCGACCTAGTGGGAATCGAGCAGGCCCAGCATTGGCCGAGGATGCTCGAGGTTGCCCGTACGATCGAGTCGTCCGGTTTCGAATCGTTGTGGGTGTTCGATCATTTCCACACCGTGCCCACGCCGACCCAAGAGGTGACGTATGAGGCATGGACCCTGATGGCGGCGCTGGCCGCAACCACCGAGACAGTTCGTCTCGGACAGATGTGTACCTGTAACTCGTACCGGCCGCCCTCCTATCTCGCCAAGGTGGCTGCGTCAATTGATGTCATCTCCGGTGGTCGGCTCGAGATGGGGATCGGGGCCGGCTGGTACGAGCATGAATACGTCGGGTACGGCTACGAGTTCGCCAAACCCTCCGTTCGGATCGGGCGCCTCGGAGAGGCAGTCCAGATCATGCAGCGGATGTGGACCGAGGATGAGGTGACGTTCGAGGGTAAGTACTACTCACTCAAAGGTGCCATCTGCCAGCCCAAGCCTGTCCAGCAACCCCACACACCGATCTGGGTGGCCGGGGGAGGCGAACAGCTGACTCTGCGGGTGGCGGCCAAGTTCGCCGACTACACGAACTTTGCAATGTCGCTCGACGAGTTCCGCCACAAATCCGAGGTCCTTGCCGCCCACTGCGGGGCAGTGGGCCGGGACTTCGATTCAATTACCCGCAGCTCCAACTTCACCATCGTGTGCTCGGAGACCGAGGCCGGCGCCGCCGAGCACGTCGATGCCATCCGCGCGCACTACAGCCGCTACATCGACGGCGAAGCTCTGGAACGCAGCATGCGCATGTACGGGTCGATGGCGGGAACTCCCGATCAACTCATAGAGAGGTTGCGCCCCTGGGCGGAGGCAGGCATGGCGTACGCCATCGTCAACTTCCCCGACCTTGCCCACGATCGCGGCGGCCTCGAACTGTTCGCACGGGAAGTCATCCCGGCCTTCGCGTGAACATGCCACGGCCAGGTCGCATCAAGCGCCCAGGCGATGAAACCGACTCCCACCTGGCACGGCCGTCCCTTGCATGGGCACCGAGACGGCGCTGACCGAGCCGCTGCCATCTCGTCATTGCGTTGTTGCGTACGAGCAAGGAACTCGGGAGTGGGAGGCAGCACTCAGTCTCGCACGGCCTCACCTTGGCCTGAGCGTCATTCCTCTCTCCAGCAACAGCCGAAGACACAGTAACGGTGCGGGGTTTTGGCGGTGGGCCTCATAGGACAGCTTTCACACCTGAAGATCCTGGAAGAGTGACGACGGACAGCTCCGAAGTTCGGCCGGGCGCCGAGCAGGTTGCCGGTCAGCGCGCGGGTTTGACTGTCCGAGCCCGGTGCAGCACGCGTCATTCCGTGCGGCTTGATCCGGATCACGCTGGCGTGTTACGGGCGTACCAGGATGGCCGCGGCTAGCTCGGCTTCTAGGGCGAGCTCGGTGTGATCGACGCGGAGCACGGTGACGGGCGCGTGCTGCACGACGAACACTCTGCGGCCTGCGCTCAGCCCGTAGGCCTCGAGCTGCTCACGCCGCGGTCGCGGGATGCTGGAGCAGTAGCCTTTCACCACACCGGAGTCTCCCGGTGCGATGTCCGTCAACGTGCGATCGGTCCCGGTGGTGTCGTGCCCCCGAGCCTTCCTGTGCATGATCGAGTTTGCGAGCCGGGCCAGTCGGGACCTCTCGGTGTCCACCGTGACGTGACCACAGCTGGGACAGCACACCAGCGGGCATCCCTTCCGCAATGGGCAAGAGACACAAGCGGCCTCGGCTGCCGGGTCGAAGGTGTGGCAGCAAAGACTGCAGGTCAGCTGTCGGCTCATGCGCCCCACCCCACGATCGACAGGACACGGCTGAGTGCCCCTCCCGCCAAAAAGGCAAGCGGGAAGATCACGGCGGTCACTGACGCGGCCGTGAGCCAGCTCCGCTCTCGGGCAATCACAAATACGCTAGCGATGCACGGCACGAACAAGGTGACTGTTACCAAAGCCACGACTAGCTGTGCAGGGCTGAGCAGGCCGCCAGTCGCCAGCGCGAAGAGGCCGGCCGCACCGAAGTCCCGGCGGAGGAAGCCCATCAGGAACGCCGTGGCCGCTACCGCGGGGAGACCGAGCCATCCCACCACCAGAGGCTCGGCACCGCTGATGACCCGCGGCAGCACCTCGAGTCGGTCGAGGACGAACAACGCGGCCGTGCCCGCCAGGAAAATCGGGATGACTTCCTTGAGGTACCACTCGACCCGGGCCAGCGTCTTGAGAACGACATTGCCCAAGCGGGGGCGGCGGAGCGGCGGGAGCTCGACCAGCAACATCGAGCGTTCGCCCGCGAGCAGCTGGGCCGCCAGCCAGCCAATGGCCAGCAGCACCCCCACTACTACCGTCCCCCAAATGAGGGTTGCGGTGAACGAGATCCCCGCCAAGAGCCCCATCACCACCCCGAGCTGCGCCGAACACGGTACGGCAAGCGCCAGCAGAAAGATCGCCAGCATCCGCTCCCGCTTGGTGTCGAGGATGCGCGTGGTGAGCGTCGCCATGGTGACGCAACCCAAGCCCAGCACCATGGGGACCACCGCCCGACCGTTGAGTCCCATGGCTCGAAACGCCCGGTTGGTGAGCACTGCGAGCCGCGGCAGGTACCCCGAGTCCTCGAGGACCCCGAAGGCCAGGAAGAACGTCGCCACAATCGGCATGATCAGTGCCAGCGCATAGGTCATGCCCATTGTCCACAGGCCGTAGTCGCCTACGAGGAGGTCGACAATCACCTCCACCGGCAGGAGGTCGCGCACCCAGTCCGTCACTCGGGGGTTGATGGCCGTGCCGAACAGATCGTCCTCGAGAGTGTCTACCAGCATGCCGGCGCCGAGTACGCCAACGAACCAGTACATCGCATAGAGCACGCCCGCCAGAAGCGGCAGGCCCCACACCGGGTGGGCGCTAAGTAGGCCGAGCCTGGCCCGCCAGCCAAGCAGACCGATACGGCGGTCGGTGAGGACGGCCTCTACCACCCGATCCACGACGGCGCTGCGCGCAGCCTGCATCACCGAAGACAACGGCTCCTGGAACCCCAACTGAAGGTGGCGGCGCTTCGCCTCGAGTTCGTCGTAAACCGCAGACGCCAGATGATCGGTCAGCCACGCACCGGCGATCGGATCGCCTGCCAGCCATAGTAAGGCCAGACCGCGGGCCGCCACGGGAGTATCTGTCATCGCCATTACCGCGGCCGCGACGGTTTCCTCGATCTCGACCGGGTACGTGACGTGATACGCAGGCGCGTCCGCCTCCTCCAGTGACCTCGAGAGGTCGTCGACGCCGCGGCCGGCCGTCGCCACCGTGGGCACCACCGGGACACCGAGATGGGACGCCAGCAGCTCGTGATCTACACCGACGCCGCGCTCCTCGGCTTCGTCCATCATGTTGAGCGCCAAAGCCATGGGCAGTCCCAACTCGGCCACCTGCACTGCCAACAACATCGTCCGCCGAAGGTTCTTGGCGTCCCCTACCAACGCAACGGCGCGCACCCCGCCTTCGAGAAGCAGCCTGACCGCGACCTGTTCGCCCTCCGAACGCGCCGGGAGCGTCACCACCCCGGGCGTGTCTACGACTACGACTTCGGGCCGGAAGCGCGCGGCCGCCTGGGCGACCTCCACCGTGGTTCCCGGGTAGTTAGCCACCACCACATGCCGGCCGGTCAAAGCGCGAAACAGCTGGGACTTGCCAACGTTGGGCTGACCCACCAGGACCAGCTTCCCGCCCGTCGCCGGTACTTCTCCGAGCGGTCCACTCCGCAAAGCCGTGACTTCCGTGCCCGCGATTGATCCCATTTCTACGAACCGTTGCCACACCACGTTGTGTGCGGTCAGGTCGGTCACGATGCTGGTCGACCCAAGCGACAGGTCACCGAGCGAGATGATCACACCGGACTCGCTCAAGGCTTCTCCTCAACGGTCACCAAAGCAACGACATCGGATGGCAGGTGGATGCGCTGCCCGGCGACGTCGATCAGGCGGTCCCCGTCGGCAACGCCTGCAAGCACCGTTACGGTGGTGCCCGTCCCAATCCCCGCGACCCGCAGAAACGAGATCTCCCCCTCCACGCCGTCGACACCAGTCACAGTTGCGGGGCGATGAGGCGCCACGGTGGAGAGCGGCACGGCTGCCGTCGTCGCACCACGGAGGGGGATGCGATCGCCCCGAGGTCCCACCTCTGGATCGTTTAGGAAGTCCGCCAGGCGGTCGGCTACGTCGGCGGGAGTGATGTGCTCCATGTCGCATGCCACCTCGTCGGCCCGGCCCGGTGTGAGCCCGAGGCACTTGGCGAGGAACACTGCCCACAGCCGTCGCCGTCGCAACACCCGACCCGCCACGACCTGACCGGCGTCGGTGAGCGTGATGCCCTTGTAGGGCGCGTAGTCGAGGAGGCCACGGCCCGCCAGCTTCTTGATCATCTGGTGTGCCGATGCGGTCGACACTTCGAGTTGGTTGGCCACCTCGGTGACAGGAACGGGCGGACGAATGCCCTCCTCAACCGCCCGGGCCACCGTGATGAGGTACATCTCCTCCGGTGCGGAGGTGGTGGGTCCGTCCTCAGCCTTTGGATGTTTAGGCATGCCTGATATTCACCATTCAGGTCTTTAGGTCAACCTAAACATTTGTGGGGACTTGCTCGTAGGGCCAAAGGTCCACAACAGAATGCACCGTGCGGCGGACCTCCCTGCAGCGGCGGCGATCCCCGAGGCCGCGAAGGATCGAGACCAGCCGGCCGCCCAGATGGGGAACTGTCCCCATCTGGCTTTCGGAACGACGAGAGGCCGCCACGGCGGCGCCTAATCCGCCCGTCTATGCAAGAAAGGCGGCTGTCTTGATGCCGTGAAGGGTGTAGGTGTTCGGCGGCTGTTTGCAGTACCATTTTTTGCACTCATTCATCTCACGAAAGGCCCTCGTGCGTTCTTTGGCTGTGTTGATTGCTCTTGGGCTCGTTCTCGCAGCGTGTGGAGACTCGGAGGGAGGCGCCAATCCTGAGCGCTTCTGCGAACTCCTCGACGAGATCGACGCACAGAACACAACCGGGATGCCCGCGGATGAGGCACTTCCGATCATCCGCGAAGGGAGAGAGAAGTACGTGGAGGGCCTCGAGGTGGTTCCGGACGAGATCAGGGCCGATGCCGAAACCTTCGCTAACTACGTGCTGGAGGTCACTGACCTTCTGATCGCGGCTGGTGGCGATGAGTCTCGAGTGGACCAAGCAGCCCTGGAAGCCATACCTGATGAGGGTGTCGCCGCCGCCGCCCGCAGCGTAGATGAGTGGAGCAGGAGCAACTGTTCCTGAGCCGTTGTAAGTGCTCACGGCGCCGCTCGACGCCGCGCCGCCAACTAGGTCAATGTGCCAGGGTCTCGTCTCGTCGGGCTGGCCGGATTTGAACTGGTGACCTCTTGGCCCCCACCCGGATCAGGGGGTGTCGGTGAGGCTGCAATTCGGCGCGATCTGCGCCCTGACCTGGTCTTTTGCTGCTGGTTGTCGCGTGTCGCTTTGGATCCTGTCGCGGACTCCTCGCGGACTCTCGGTTCGGTCGACTGGGCTGGCTCGGTCTCCTGGAAGCGGCACGGCCACGCGACCCGACCCTGGTCTCGCGGTGTCTCGACTGTTACCCTTACTTCACTCGCATAGTAAGGAGGCTCAACATGGATCTCGCAGCCAGAGTCACCTCGAAAGGTCAGATCACGATCCCTAAGGAGGTTCGCGAACGCCTCGGCATCTCGGAAGGCGATCAGGTCGTCTTCCGGGTGGAGGAGCACCGAGCGGCACTCGCCAAGACGCCGAACCTCCTCGACCTCGCCGGTGCCGTCGAAGTTCCGGCGGCCAAACGCACCTCGTGGGATGAGGTTCGCCGCAGCACCCGAAGCACCCGCGCCAAGGCGCGCCGCTGACGGCGTTCGTCGACACGAACGTCCTGGTCCGCCATCTCACCGGTGATCCCCCCGACCTCGCCGCTCGGGCCACCGCCTCTCTCGCTGCAGCAGATGAGCTGCTGCTTCCCGACCTGATCGTCGCCGGTCGCAGCGCCATGGCGTGCATTACCAGCTGCACGTCGTCGGCAAGCTCCAGCCAGATCACCTCCAGCAGGTTGCCCGCCTGATCGGGTCCGATCGCCGATCCCTTCGGCGGGTCGGCGTCTGGCTCCAGGTCAACGACGCTGATGGCATGGGTCAGGCATGCATGAGGGTCGATGCCACTTGACCCGCTCCTTCAGCCGGCCGGGACGGACCTGACCCGCACGCCGAGTTTTCGGCGTCGCTGCATCCGGAGCCTCTCCGAGTTCCGTGACGGCGCGCATGTTCGATGCTCAGTCCATCGACCACAGCCACAGCCGGTGTTTGGCGGCCTCCGTGGCGATACTGAACCACGGACGGCCGTCCTCACGAGACCACTCCTCCTTGGACACGTCGTACACGAGCAGCCGGTCGCCGGAGGCGGCGGCGTATCTCGCTTGGTCTGGGCGTGCCGGTCCGACCTCGTGCCAATCGACCCCGTCGACTGACATCACCACTCGGTTCAGAACGTCCCCGAAGTCCGGATCCTGGATTCGGCTCTGCAGAACGACGTAGCCGAGCGCATCGCTGTACGCGGGCCTGGTGATGTTGTGCGTTTCCGGTGTATTGGCGAAGGTCTGCTTCCAGTCAGCCAGGTCGGCGGAGTGCCAGATGTAGTCACCGCCACGCGGGCCGATGGTGACGCCACGGGTGCCGACGGTGAGCGACAGGTATTCGAGTTCGCTGGGCAGAGCCAATTCGTTCCACGAAGCCGCATCTGGTGCGGTCCACAGCGAGTAGTTGTTGTTACCCCTGGCGTGAGGCTCGCCGACCAAGAGGAGCCACCGACCGTCGAACCACGCGAGCTCAGGGGCCTCGCCGTGGCCGAAGCGAGCGGTCACAGCGGGCATCGGTGTCTGCGCTGCGGTGCCCTGTTCCGTGTCGACGATCCACCCGACGAGGCTCACGGTCGGGATGGGCTCTGCGGAGTCCGGATCGGTGGGAGGGTCCGTGACCTCGACCCAGCCGGCGACCAGGAGGAGATCTCCGCGTGCGGCGACAAATGCCGGTTCGACGTGGTCGGCGAGTCCGCTGGTGTCGAGATCGACTGAGGTCCAGTCACCGGTCACAGGGTCGCCGAAGTACACGGCGGTGCTGTCTGGATCGACGAGCGCCACCAAAGCCTCGCTGACGGCGATCAACCCGGGTTCGCCTGGAGGCCTGCCCAACGTAATCGGGACGGGTCCGACATCAAGCACGTTGTAGAGAGGGATCGCATTGCTTCGATGTCGAGAATCTGACCACGCGAGTGGCGGCAAGAGCTGCTGCGGGTCTGCGTTGAACCACTCGACACCGTCTGGTGACCAGACCACATTCGACGGATAAGGTTCCACCGTCACTACGACAAAACCGCCGTCCGACATTGCTTCGATGTCGAGAATGGAGTCGACCCAGGGTTCATCGACCCCAACCTGGTGCCACGCTCCATAGAACTCCTCGGCATCGTATGTGTTGCTTCCGTCGAGCAGTGCGGACGCAGTGGGCTCTTCGCCTGCGCCGGTGGTTGCTACGTCAGGCTCGACAAGGGTCGTGGGAACCGGCGGTGTGTCGGCGACCTCTCCGTCACCGCCGCGCATGACCAGCGCGGCCGCGCCGATTGCGGCCAAGGCCAGCACGAACGCAGCAGCGACGGCAGCCCAGGCTTTGCGACGCTGCGGTGGTGGTGTCAGCGGTGTGGTTGGTGTGGGGTGTTGGGTGGGGGCTTGCATGACCGATGCCCTCCTGGTGTGTGCGACGGCGACAGCGAAGGAGAGCTCGTCTGGGTCGACCTCATCGAGGTGCCGGATGGGGTTGGCGTCCCGCATGTGGGCCTCGATGGTGGCGATGTCGATCACTGTGACTCACCTCCTCGCGGCGGCCGGGCCAACGCATGGCGCTGGTCGAGACGTTCGTATTCCTTGGCGACTCGGTGGGCGGCCCGTTGGATGCGGTGCGCCACCGCGTTCGATGAGCACCCCAACATGGCGGCGATTTCTTTGTGGGGGAGTTCTTCCCACCACGCCAGCCTCAGCACCTCTTGATCCTCCGCCCGCAATTGATCGAGGGCGGCGAGCAGGGTGCGGTCTCGGTCGCGGCGCACTACGACCACGTCAGGGGTGGGGTCCCGTGGTGGGTTGTTGTTGCGCAGGCGGGTGAGGAGACGGCGGGAGCGGCGGATGCGGCGGAACTCGTTGGCCAGGTTGCGTCGTGCCACCCCGTACAACCACCCTAAGGCAGCGGGGCCCTCGGGGACGTCGTCGATTCGACGCCACGCCACCAGGAAGGTGTTTGCCAGGCAGTCGCCCGCCGAGGTGGCGTCGGTGCGGCGGCGGCAATAGGCGTACACCTCTCGGTGGTATCGGTCGAACAGACACTGGTAGCGCTGCTCCGCAGAGATGGCGCTTCCCACAGATCCACCTCGCCGTGTCGCTCACCTATATATGTGTCCACCATCCATTGTCTATGCCACCCGATCTTTC
>JBFGLM010000068.1:0-21876 GCA_041576165.1 Acidimicrobiia bacterium | reverse complement strand
TCTTCGGCGGCGTGCCGGTCACCGTGATCAACCGCGCCGGCCCGACATCCACCGTGGAGATCGGGACTACGTCGTTCGACATCGTGCGCGACACGGTGCTGGGAGGCGTGACCCTCATAGGGATCGCCCCCGACGGCACGGTGCTCCTGGTTCTCGACGAGGTGCGCGACACGCCGCAGGGGATTCAGGTCGACCGCAAGGTTCGCCGCTACTCCCCCACCGGAGAGCTACTCGGCGAGCAGATAGTCGACGCCGGCGAGCAATTCGTGGAGATGAGCCGCACCCTCGAGATGACCGCGGTAGGGACGGTGGCGTACTTCGTCACTCTCGAAGACCAAGTGGAGGTTCGCATCCTCGAGCTGTGACCCCCTGCCGGTGAGCCGTCCTCAGCTGGCGTATTCGGGGGCGTTGCCTGGCTTCCACTTGATAGAGCACCCCATTGACGGGTGCTGATCGTCAGCCAACGGTTGGCCGGCCAAGACGGCATCGACGGCGGCGCGCAGATCTGTTCCGGTGACCTTTCCCGGCATGTTGGGCCGTGACTCGTCGAAGCGTCCCCGGTATGCGAGCTTCCGATCGCCGTCGAACAGGAAGAAGTCGGGCGTGCATACGGCTCCGTACGCTTTGGCGACCTCTTGGCTCTCGTCGTATAGATATGGGAACCGGTAGTCCAGCTCCTTGGCCTCCTTGGCAATGTGATCGGGCCCATCGGTCGGGTACTCGGTGACATCGTTGGCCGAGATGGCCACCATGGCGAGCCCGCTGTCCTCGTAGTCGCGGCCGAAGTCGGCGAGACCCTGCCGCACATGCTGAACGTAGGGGCAGTGGTTGCAGATGAACATCACGAGCAGCGCGTCCTTGTCGGCGAAGTCGCCGAGGCTCACGGTGTTGCCGGTCAGCGGCTCGAGCAAAGCGAAATCGGGCGCTTCGGTTCCGAGCGGGGTCATTAGCGACGTGGCCATGATTCTCCAGTGATCGCGTCTAGCGCGGAAGTGTACGCGGGCGCAAAGGCGCGCACGACGCCACGGCTCGACACCCACCGCTCGACGCCACTACGCGCGACGGGCGACCGAGTGGAGCCGAGGATGGCTTAGGAGAGGGCGCCCATCACGTGCATGACGCTGTGCAGCGGGTCCAACCCGGCGGCCTCGAAGACTTTAAAGGCGGGGTGGGTGTTCTCTTCGTCGCGAGCCCGGTCGTGGGCTTCGAGGCTGGTCCACAGCGCCGCCACCCGCACGTGTTCACCATCCGCTAGCAGATAGGCCGATACGAGTCCGTCCGGCTTTGCGCCGACGACCAGGTCAGACCACTCGCCGTAGAGGTTCTGTCTGTCCGCCTCTGCAACCGAAGCGTGGGCCATGGAAAGAATCATGTTTGCCTCCTTCTTGGCGTCGCGAAGGCTACCCGGCAGTAGGCGCTGCTGGGCTTTGGAGTATCACGTCGACTAGCCGGTGATGCGAGCGTCGTCAGCGTCTGGGATCGTCAACCACCACAGAGACGATTGGGGAATCCGGACGTCCCACCTCCAGAGCGTCGATGAGCCGAGCCTCGAGCTCGGCCTTGGACAGGACCGGACTCGGCAGCAGCTCATCGGTGAGCTTCACCCAGATGCGAACGCGATATTCCTTACGTGGTGTAGCCAACGGCGCCTCCTTCCGGCCGGTACTCACAACCTTACGAGTCGGATCGGTTGGGAGGCCTCCATCGGGCCGTGCGTCCTCGGGGTCACCAACGTCACCAGTCTGCAGCGGCCGCGCTGCGGTTGTCGATCCGCGACAATCCGGCCATGACAGACGACATCGCTGCGGTTGTGGTGGGAGCCGGGGCGTGGGGCACGGCGCTCGCCAAACATCTCGCCGAATTGGGCGTGCCAACCACGCTGTGGGCGCGCGAGCCGGAAGTCGTGGACGCAATCGCCGCCGGCCGCGAGAACCCCATCTTCCTTCCGGGAGTGGCGCTTCCGGCCACTCTCGAGGTGACCGGCGACCTCAAAGCGTGTCTGGAGACCGCCGACATCGTGGTCTCCGCCGTGCCCACGCAGTACGTGCGGAGCGTCTTCGCCGGGCACGACGCAGCTCTGCAGCGCGCCGTCGTGGTGTCCATCAGCAAGGGCATCGAGGTGAATACTCTGCAGACCCCCACCGAGATCCTCGCCGAAGTTGCCGAGGGCCTGCTGGCTCCGGTAGCCATGTCAGGGCCATCCTTCGCCAAAGAAATGGCGGCCGGTCATCCGACGGCTGTGGTGGCGGCCAGCCGATCAGCCCACAACGCCCGCCTGGTGCGTGACCTGTTCTCGACGAACGCCTTCCGGGTCTACTCCTCGGATGACGTCGTGGCGGTAGAGCTGGGGGGCGCGCTGAAGAACGTCATCGCCGTGGCCGCCGGCATCTGTGCCGGCCTCGGTTTCGGCCACAACTCGACGGCTGCGCTGATCACCCGCGGCCTCGCCGAGATCACTCGCTTGGGAGTTGCCCGCGGCGGTGACCCGTTCACCTTTGCCGGGTTGTCGGGGATGGGCGACCTGATACTCACCTGCACCGGAGGTCTGTCCCGCAACCGCGCGGTCGGCATCGAGATCGGCAAGGGACGCAAGCTCGCCGACATCCTCGGCGAGACGCAGACCGTCGCCGAGGGGGTACGGACGACCCAGGCGGCCCGGGCACTGGCCGCGGCCGAAGGCGTGGAGATGCCCATCACCGAGCAGATCTACCAGATCCTCTACGAGGACAAGGACCCCCGCACGGCCGTGTTCGAGCTGATGGGTCGAGTCCTGCGCGATGAGAAGGACCAGAGGCCCAAGAGATAGCACCACCCGCATGCGGCCCACCGGTGCCGGAAACGCAGGAACCCCTCAGGCCAAGGGAGCCAACGCCCCGGTGACCGACACGCGCTCCCGGGCCGCCTCCGCCAGCTTCATCCTCCCCAGCGCCGGCCACGCCTGAGCGGCGCAGAAGGGAACACACTGGTGGCGCTCTCCTACGGTGCCGACGTGGACGCAACACTGCAGCAGGCGTTCTTCGATCATCGTGTTGATGTCCATGAAGGGCTTGATCGTGATCCGCTTGACCCGGGTAGCCACCAGCTTGCGCAGGGCGTTGGGGTCGCGCACTGCCCGCCCCGCCAAACGCAACAGCGTCGTGAGGCCGATGTCGCAACGGCGGAACACAACGTCGAACAGATCGCTGATCTTGGGATGCGTCAGGGAAGAACGCTCGCTGAAGAGCCCGTGCAGCGATTCCTTCACCAGGAGCCTCAGGTCGGCGTCCAGCTCGGGTTGCACGATGCAGTTGCTCACCAGGCCGAGGTGTTCGAGGAGGCGATCGTGGCCAATGAGGCGGACGATGCTGGTCCAGTCACCCTCGTCGTTCTGCACCATGTATCCGACGCTGGCGCAATGCGGGTGGGAGCAGGGCAAGGCGATCAGGTCCTCGGCCGACACCATGCCGTTGGTCTGCGGGCCCAGGCGGCGCAGCACCCCAGTGTTGGTGAGTCGATCGTGAGGATCGATTCGCTCGTGGCGTCCGGATCCGAACACCGGCTGAATGGCCACGCCGCCGATGAACGGGGTATCGAGGGCGAAGCGCACCACGGCACCGATCTCGTGGTCGTTGACGCCGCGGGCGGCGGTCATCGTGAGCGTCGTGAAAACACCAGCCGCCGAGAGGCGGGCTACGGCGCGCTGTTTCAAGCTACGCAGATCGGCTCCACGGTGGTATTGGTAGGTGGCCTTCTCGAAACCGTCGAACTGCAAGTAGATCTCGAGCCGATTGCGGTGGCGGGTGAGGAAATCGAGCAGAGCATCGTCGCGGGCCACCAGCACACCGTTGGTGTTGAGGATGATGCGAACGATGTCGCGAGCGATGAGCTCCTCGAGGAGCGAGAACAGCTCGGGGTGGAGCGTCGGTTCGCCGCCGCTGATCATCAACACGTCGAGGCGTCCCCCCTCCAGCTCGAGGCGGCGATCCACGTTGGCGAGCACCTCGCTAACGGGGGCGACGCCGGTCAGCAGCGGGGAAGAGCCGGCATAACAAGTCGGGCAGTTCAGGTTGCAACGCTCGGTGATGTCTTCGAGCAGGATGCAAGTGTGCTGGATCTGGCGGGCCCCGAGGCCGTGGAGGTAGGCGCCCGGAATCGGAGAGGCGTTCTCCGGTGCGTCGGGGGTGGGTGGCTTGGTGGGGGCGGTCCACTGCTCGAGATAGTCGAGGAGCTCAGCGTTCTCCTCGTAAAGCGTGATGATCGGTCCATGGAAGGGACACTCCCGACTCAGCCACACCGCACCGCCGGCCTCGGCAAGCCACCCCGGTAGTTGCCGGGTCTGTGCGAGCGACCCCGCCGTGTCGGCGACATGACACGTGGGGCAATACGCGACGACAGGTTTTCGGATGCGGTCGAACTTGGTAGGCGACGTCATGGGATCCTCCCCAGCGACACTGGTTGGGCTCGGCGGGCCACGGGGCCGTAGGCCCCGCGGGCAAGCTGTCTGACGAAGTAGGCGTAGAGGACCGGCATGGTCAGCAGTAGGAAGATCTGCGATCCGCTGAGGCCGAGGGCGAAGTGCTCGCTGCCGCGCACGAACTCGACCCAGAAGCGGAGGGTGCCGTACCCGAGGAGGAAGACCTTGAACAGCTCCCCGGGCACGTCGATCCTCGGTCGTAGCCAGCGCAGGAGCGCATACAGCCCGAGCAGGGCAATGATTTCATACATGAACGACGGATGGAGCGGCACGCCTGCAGCACATTGCGGACAGCTGGGTATGCGGGCGCCGACCTCCGGCGATACGGTGATCCCCCAAGGCAGCGAGGTGGGGGTGCCGATCGGCTCCGTCAAGAAACAGCCGACCCGACCGACGGCGATGCCTAATGCCACCGCCGGGGCAAACGAGTCTCCCGTTCGATACGGATATCCGACGAGACGCTTGGTCACCAGCGCACCGAGGTAGGCCCCCGCCAGGCCACCCAGCAGACTCTTGCCACCGTTCACCCAAAGACCCAGCAGGCTGGGATCGGTGTCTTCAGCCAAGTAGCGCCACCCGGTGCTCAGCTTGGCGAACACGGCTCCGGTCAGGAGGGAGCCGGCCGCAATGGTCCACAGGCGGGGGTCGCGGAGCCGTCGGCGGCGGTTCTCGTTGCGGAACACAATGACGGCGACGATCACACCGAGCACGACGAAGACGTCGTGCGTACCGATCGCCACGTCGCCGAATCGTGCGAGGTCCGGGAACATCAGCCGCCGCCAGCGAACACGGCGAAACAGACTCCAACTCCGATGATGATTACTGCTAAGACAATCAAGAATGTGTTCAACCAGGGACGAGATCCACGAGGCTCCTGTGGCTCGGTCATTTCAATCTCCTCACTCGACGAGCAACCGCTGATGACCTACGCGGATACGGCGCGGCCACCATGCGGGAACTTGGTCTGCGTAGGCCTGCCATTCGGCGCCGAACTCAGCAGCCAATAAGCGCTCTTCGTGGCGGGCCTTCAAGGCGAAGGCGGGAAGGACGGCAACTGCGAAGACCATGGCCCAGTTGCGATAGACCGCCAGCGCCCCAAGCGCGGCCAGCGCAATGCCGAGGTACATGGGATGGCGCACGTAGCGGAAGGGTCCGCTGGTGACGAGGCGGTGGTCGGCGTATAGCTCGGTGCCCAGGGTGGAGCTGACGTTGTACATGGCGCCGAGCGCGACCCGCCCCCACAAGTAGACGATCAAGCCGGCGAGGCCGAGGCAGAAACCGACGATGAGGGCGAGCACCCGGGCCCATTGCGGCGGTTCGATTGGTAGGGGCCGCCACAGCAGGATCCACACCGTGAAATATGGGATCGCCGCCAGTAGATAGGCGGCAAGGGCCCCTCGTCGCTTCGCCAGCCCGATCCGACGACCGACCGGTCGGTCGCGACTGCGGACCGCCTCCGATCCAGAGACGATCCACACGGTGAGTAACCCAAGTGCCCCCAGAATCCGGACCGTCAGCTCCAGTTCGTCGATCATTCCGCGTCACTTCGTGATAGCTGCTGCGGACCTTTCCTCGATCTCAGCGACAACCCGGCGCGCTCGGGGGATGTGGGCCAGACAGACTGGCACTATGAAGGGGCGCTCCGGCTTCGCCTCGATGCGCAGCACGGCGATGAAGCTCAGCAGGAGCATCGCCAGCGTGGCGACACCCAGCAGGATCGTCGTCACCGTGGAGAAGTCGCCGAGCACCGCCAGCAGGGCAAGCCCGATCGCCACGACCAGCCGCTCCGGGTAGAGCCGGCTCCCCACGCTCGCGCCTCGCACCTCATTCAGGTCGACTTCGAAGTTCTTCGTCCCGATCGGTAAGAATCCGAGGACGGTGCGCGGTGTCGCGACACGCATTAGTCGGTCGTCCACGGCGAGGCGCGACCGCATGTACCAGGTCACGCCGTTGGTCAGGATGGAGGTCTCCACCCGGGAGAATCCGACACCGGCGCCCGTTGGAACCGGCCGCACTCCAGAATCCACGCTCACCTCCCGACCTGAGATCACATCTCACCCCACTGATGCCACAGCCGATGGTGCCGGCGAAAGAGGCCAACGGCCCGCCGCCCCCTGCCATGTGGCAAACGCAGCGTCCGATGGTTGGCAGAATCCATCCCATCGCGTCAACCGCCTCGGCGCGCCCGTGCTGTATGTCAACGGCGAGCCGCGCAGCCAGCTCTCAAGCGCATGTCTCCTCGAGCGTCTCGACGCCGAGGGTCGCGATCGCTTCCTCCGGTGAAAGGGTGATGGCGACCTGGACGTCGCGGCGGATCCGCTTGACGGCGGGAATGTCTCTGCCGCGGGCGTCGAGGCCGGCCACATAGGTTGGTGGGATGAATCGGAGCGTGGTGATCCGGTCGGTGTCGATCTTCGGCAGCAGGTCTATGAAGTCGGGCAGCCGCGAGATTGGGATGTCCGTCTGCAGCGTGTCTTCCAAGACGGACGCAATGCGCGGATAGGCGATTACCAGCTCGGCTGGGTTCGATTGCTCAACAAGCGCCTCGAGGACACACCGCTGCCGGTTCATACGCGCATAGTCGTCGGCGTGGCGGCGAATCCGGGCATAGGCGAGCGCCAGGTGACCATCGAGGGTTTGCACACCGGGCTCGATCACGATCGACTCGATCGTGATTCCGTCTTCATGGGGATAGATCTCGTCCACTATGCGGAACTGGACATCGATCTCGACACCCCCCAGCGCATCGACGATGCCGACGAAGGCATCGAGCGTCACGAGGGCGTAGTAGTGGATGGGTATCCCCAGCAACTGACTTATCCCACCTTTGATGGCGTTGACTCCCGGCTCGCCCGGTCCGGGAAACGCTTCCGGCCGCTGGGTCCCCTCGATATACAGATCGTTGAGCAACCTCGGGTAGCAATTGCAGTCCCAAACGCCGTGCCCTGGCGGCAACGGGACCTGCACGAAGTTGCGCGGAATCCCGAACATCGCGGTGTTACCGGTTTCCGGGTCGACGCTGACGACGATCATCGTATCGGTGCGGATGCCGGTTCTCCCGACCCCGGCATCTCCGCCGAGCAGCAAGACGTTGAGCCGGTCCAGCCCATCCCAGATCGCCGGCTCCGACGCCGCCGTCGTCCCTACAACCGTCGTCGACGGAGCCGAGGATGCCCCGGGCGGAGACGCCGTGGGGGACGGGTCGACCGGGGCCGGGACGGTCGGGGCGGCGACATCTTCTGCTTCGAACACCGTCGTGATCAACTCGTACTGCACTGCGCTGTAATAGCCGAAAACGGCATGCGGGGTCAGCAACACCACCGCAATCCCGAGACCGCCCAGGAAGGCTAAGCCCTGGTGCGGCTCCGCTCTCCCGCGGGCCAAGAGGTAAGCGTCTCTGGAAGCCACTACTCGAAAACCGAATAGGGCCAGATTGATCATCATCATGACCGCCAGCGCGCCGGGCCGTACCCAGTCCTTGGCCACGGCCAGCTCGCCGCGCAGCAGGTAGAGCAGCAAGATTGCGATCAATGAGCCGTCGATGGCGAGCATCCACCAGCCCCGGCGGCGAGCGCCCACGTACAGCTGGCCGGCACCCGGGAAGACGGCCGACAAGAACGCGGCCCGTAGCGGACGCGGCGCAGCACTTCTCGAATCTTGATCCACGGGCGGATCGTACCGACGGCTGGAGAGCTATTTGTGGCTATTCGCCGACTGGCGAACCAAGCACCGCACGGCGCCACCATCAGGCAACACCCCACCCCACCACGCCAGCCCCCCAAAAAACCACCACAACCGGGACACCCCCCGACAACCCACGTACGGCGGCACACACAACGCTCAGAAAGTGGGCGCTACTGGGATCGAACCCTATCCGCGCCACCGCACGGCGCCACCATCAGCCAACACCCCACCCCACCACGCCAGCCCCCCAAAAAGCCTCGCATCCAAACCACCACAACCGGGACACTCCCGACAACACACGTACAACCCCAATCACAACACTCAGAAAGTGGGCGCTGGCAGGATCGAACTGCCGACCTCTTCCGCGTCAAGGAAGCGCTCTTCCACTGAGCTAAGCGCCCGTGAGGGGCATCTTACGCTGGAGGCGACGCCGGGAATCGAACCCGGGTAGAGGGTTTTGCAGACCCTTGCCTAACCACTCGGCCACGTCGCCAGAAAAGGGCGGTCAGCCTGACCGCCCTATGGAGCGGACGACCGGGATCGAACCGGCGACCTCAACCTTGGCAAGGTTGCGCTCTACCAGCTGAGCTACGTCCGCACGAAGCAACAGCTTATCAGACCCCTCGGAGGCGGCGGCTGACCGCCGCCGATGGAATCAAGACCCCGTCGAGCCGAACCCGCCGTCGCCGCGCCCGCTATCCGGGAGCTCATCGACCACGACCAGCTCTTGGGTGACAAAAGGAACCACCACGAGCTGCGCAATGCGGTCACCCCGCCGATAGGTGAAGCCCTCGCTTCCCTGGTTGATCACCACGACGTGAATCTCACCCCGAAAACCCGAGTCCAGGACGCCGGGCGAGTTCACCAGGCTGATGCCGTGCCTCGTTGCCAACCCCGAGCGCGGCGTGATCAATCCAACGAATCCTTCAGGTATGGCCACTGCGATTCCCGTGGGGACATGGCCCCGCTCGCCGGGGCCGAGGACACCCCCGTCGCGGGCAAACAGATCGACGCCGGCATCGCCGGATCTGGCGTGGGAAGGTAGTGGAAGCTCCGGGTCGAGTCGCTTGACGAGTATCTTCGCGGTGTCCATTCGAGCGGCAAGGGTAACTGAGCGCAGTGGTGAAGAAGCAGGCCAGCCGGCCACAGACCGACGATAGGGCCGGCGACAGAGGCGAGTGGTACCTGCGCATGCTGGGTATCGAAAGCGCCGCCGGCCCTACCTCACTGCAAGAGGTCGCCGCCACGCGCCCCGCCACTCGAACCGAAGAGCTCGTCGCCGGCATGTGGGAACAGACCGCACAACTCCCTGCCCCGACCGACGATCCACTGGCCGGATGGGCACCGCACGAGCTGAGCGCCACCGCGGCTTCGCGACGCCGGATTCGTTGGTGGGTCATCGCAGTGATGATCTTCCTTGTTACCGCCGCCGGCTTCGCACTGTGGTGGATGCCGCAGGCGTCCGAGCAACGCGCTGCCGAGCATGCCGACCGAATGCTGGCGGCGTTGACGGGTCTCTATGGCGACCTGTCTCCCCTTCAACAAGCTTTGGCGACCGCCACGGAGCCAGCCAGCGCGACTCCGGACATCAGCTCGCTGGCCATCGACCTGGCAGGTGTTGGTGACAGCACCGGGCGACTGCTGGCAGTGTCCAACGAGCCGGTGCCGAGTGCCCTGCCGTTGAGCGCGGAGGAGCGGTTCGAGCAGTTAGAAGAGGTGAGGCGCGGATTGGAGCCCCTGGCTGCAGAGGCGTCGGCGATCCGCAGTGACGTGGCCGAGATCGCCGACTTCCGTCTGATGCTGGCTGCGGTCTTGAACTTCCAGGAATTGCCGCTCACCGCCGACAGCGCCACGGTCACCGCGCAGACTGCTGCCTTGGCGAAGGTCCTCGCCGAGAGCGTCGCGGCGCTCAACGCGATGCCACTGGACGGTCCCTTCGCCGACCTGCGGGCGCTCGTCGACGCCGAGACCACCGAATTCGCCCAGTGGCAGGACGACTATCTGACGGCACTTCGAGACGGCCAGGTGGATGAGACGTCCCGGCTGGTGGAGGAGATCGACGCCACTCGTCGTATGCTCCAAGACGAGCTGATCAACCCGTTGGCGACGCTGCGCGGCGAGCTCGACGCCCGCATTCTGGAGCTGGCCGATCGGCTGAGCGTCGCCATCGCCGCGGTGCCTCGCTGACGCGGCGCGCTCGATCCGAGCTTGCGGCTAGTCAGTCGGCCGACTCCTCCATTGCCGCCATCTCCCGCTCGAAGTCGGAGGCTCCCTGGAAGTCCTTGTAGACCGAAGCGAACCGCAAGTAGGCAACTTCATCCACCTCGCGCAGCCCTTCGAGCACGACCCGCCCGATGTCCTCCGTCGTCACCGCCGGCATCGTCTCGAAGAGGGCCTCGGTGCGAGCGACCAATCGCTCCACGGTGTCAGGAGCCACCGGGCGGTCCGCGAGGGCCGACTCGAGCCCGGCGCGGACCTTCTCGGGATCGAACGCTTGTAGCGCGCCGCTGCGCTTGCGCACCTGCGCCGCCGGCACCGACCGTTCATACGTAGTGAAACGGTATTCGCACGATTCGCAGCGCCGCCGCCGCCGCACCGCGGCGCCGCCATCTGCGGCGCGACTGTCGATGACACGAGTGTCGGCACCGTCGCAAGCGGGGCAATGCATGGGGCGGAGCGTAGCCCGCCCCATGCATCCGCTGCCTGTCGGTGGTGCGTAGCGGTGCCACCGCCGGCCTATCCTCGCCGCACACCTGGGAAGGGTGCGCCATGGCCGGCAAGATCGCCGACAGCATTGCAGCGAAAGGTGCCGCGTTTGTCGGCGCAGCGCGCCAGCACCACCACATGGAGCTGGGACCGGGCCCGGCGCTCGAAGCCGAGTGGACCGCCGCCGGACTGGAGCTCCCCGATATCGCCGCGATGCGACGCTACCGATTCGAGCGGATCATCGCCATGCTCGACGAGTTCGGCTACGACGGCGTCATCGTCTCCGACCCAATGAACATTCGTTACGCATCCGACAGCACGAACATGCAGCTGTGGATCATGCACAACGCCTCCCGGTTTGCCTGGGTCGGGGCGGATCGCTCGATGATCGTGTGGGAGTTCGACGACTGCGAGTTTCTCGCCGGCCACAACCCGCTGGTCGACGAGGTGCGCCCCGCCACGACCCCCACCTACTACCTGGCAGGGCCTCGATATCGGGAGAAGGCGCACGCGTGGGCCGATGAGATGCTCGACGTGTTCCGGGAACACGTGGGATCTTCCCGCCCCCGGATCGCCATCGATCAGCTGCATTACTCCTCGTACAAGGCGCTCGAGGCCGGCGGCGTGGTCATCGAGAACGGCCAGCAGCTCATGGAGGAGGCGCGACTCATCAAGGGCGAAGACGAGATCAAGGCGATGCGTTGCGCCGTATTCGCCTGCGAGTCCGCCATGGAGGAGATGCACAACGCGCTCGAGCCCGGAATGACCGAGCGAGAGGTGTGGTCATACCTCCACGCCGGCAACATCAAGCGAGGCGGAGAGTGGATCGAGACCCAGCTGCTGGCATCGGGACCGCGCACCGTGCCGTGGATGCAGGAGGCCAGCAGCCGCGTGATCCAGCGGGGCGACGTGGTCGCCTATGACACCGACATGGTGGGCCCGTACGGGATGATGTGTGATATCTCTCGTAGCTGGATCGCCGGCGACCTCGCCCCCACCCGAGAGCAGGACTACGTCTACAACCTCTCCCGGGACCAGATCGAGCACAATGCGGACCTGCTCGCTCCCGGGGTCACCTTTCGCGACCTGGCCATGAAGTCGATGCTGCCTCCGCGCGAGGACTTCCTGCATTACTCGGTCCTGTTCCACGGGGTCGGCCAGTGCGACGAGCACCCCAAGATCCCGATGCCGCACGACTTCGAGGCGCACGGCTGGGAAGGTCACCTGGAACCCGGCATGGTGCTTACAGCGGAGTCCTATGTGAGTCGACGTGGCGGCGGGGAAGGCATCAAGCTCGAAGAGCAATACCTGATCACCGCAACCGGGGCCGAGCGGCTCAGCCAGTATCCGATCGATCTCGTGCGATAGTCGTAGAGCTACGTTGAGCCGAGCTAGTCGGCAGACCGAAGCGGGATCTCCAATACCTGACCGGGCCGTATCACGCTCGAGTCGAGCCCGTTGCGGCGTTTGATCGCCTCGATCGTATTGCGCACGTCGTGACCGGGCGATGTGTGCTCGTCGGCGATCCGCCACAAACTGTCTCCGGCTCGCACCTCATATTCGGCGAGCTCAACCGATACGGCAACGCTCGATCCGCCGCCGGGCGACGATGGGGAGCCGCTGACCTCATCTGAAGTGGCCTCCACGCTCGAAGCGAGGAGGAGCACCAGAGCCACAACGACCGTGGAGATGACGATCAACACTCTTGACGGGATGACCGTGTGTCGTGGCACTGGTGGCTCCTCCATTCGCTTCTTACCGTGTAGGCCGCTGAGAGCCGTGACTCTCACCAGCTCTGGTGGCACCGTATCCGTCGGCTGTGACAGATTCGGGGCTCGATCGTTCGAAATCGTCGAACCTTCGATGTTGCTATATCGAACATGTGTTCGGATTGAGCAGCATAAGCGAACGCATGTTCGCATGTCAAGTCGAACATATGTTTGGTTTGTCGCGAAAAATCCCCTACCCTGGTGTTCGGAAACCAGTTGCCCAGCCATTGACCCCATAACCGAACAGCCGCAGAACCAGACTCACCCCAGAACCAGACGCCCAAACCAGACGCCCAAAACCAGATGCCCAGCCGCCGCTCCAGAGCAGAAAGAGATAAGAAGATGGTCGACAAGACGCTCACCACCCGGCAACAGCAGGTCCTCGATGTGATCCTGCAGACGGTCAACGAGCGCGGCTACCCACCAACGGTGCGCGAGATCGGTGATGCGATCGGCCTCAGCTCGCCATCGACGGTGCACAGTCATCTCTCCGCGCTCATGAAGGCGGGCTACATCCGGAGGGATCCCAGCAAGCCCCGAGCGATCGAAGTCATCGACCCGGGTCACACCGAGGCCTCACTGCTGCGAGCACCGGTCCGAGATGTGCCGCTGGTCGGCCGAATCGCCGCCGGCTCGCCCATCCTGGCGGAAGAAGACATCGAGGAGATCTATCCGCTGCCGACCGAGCTCGTCGGCGACGATCCCGTCTTCATGCTGCGGGTACGAGGAGACTCGATGATCGACATCGGGATCTTCGACCGCGACTACGTGGTGGTGAGGCGCCAGCCCACCGCCCGCGACGGCCAACTGGTCGCCGCGCTGGTCAACGATGAGGAGGCCACCGTGAAGCGGTTGCAGCGCCTCGATGGCCGCGTGGTCCTGAAGGCTGAGAACCCGGATTACCCACCGATGGTGTTCAGCGACGGTGTCGAGATCCTCGGCGTCGTCGTGGCAGTTCTCCGCCGCGTCGAATAGTTCCCGTTAGCTGGACTGCCCTTTCACACTGAGAAATCGGGAAACCGGTGTGAGGGACCGGTGATGGCCCAGTGCGGCTACCACCTCATGCGAATCTGGTGGAGAAGCGTTTCGCCTTAGAGTCGGGGATTGTCCCTTGACGCCCTACGGGCGCGATTCAGCGGTCCCAAGAAACGCGATAACACCCTCTTGACAGTTTCTTCCGGCGGCGCGATATATCGCGTATCCGTACCGGTAATCGACCGGCGAGACGCACAGATCCCGTCAAGTGCACCCCCACCGCTGGCAGGGTGCGCCTGTTCCTTGTCCTCTGCTGAGAGACGCTATTTCGCCTCCTCGGCCATTCGTTCCCCATCTGTGTAGAGCCTCTGTCCCATCCCCTGACGTCTCGTGTGGGAGTCAGACCGGGTTCGCATCGGGTGTCGAGCACAGGAGGGTCGCCATCGGTCAACACCCACCCCTGTAGACGTATCTCCCGCGTCACGGCCGCGCCAGGAGACAGGCGCTTCTGACTCCAGCTGGCGCACGGCACTTGGCAGCCGCCGTGACGCCGACCAAACACCCATCACTACCTCAAGCAGGAGGAAACCCAGATGGCCGCTTTGAATAGGTCGAGCCCTGGTCCCGAGCGGCAAGACGCAACCGGGGCCTACGAGAGCCTGCTGCGCGCAATCGCCGCGATAACTCTGGTCGCATTGATTGCAGCGGGTTGTGCGTCGCCGGCGGAGGAGATCGGCAACCTCGAGCCGGGGCCGCAACGGCCAGCGGCAGGGTTGTCCGAACCCGCCCAATCGCCCACGCCGGTAATGTCGATCGCCGTTACGCCGCTTTCGGCGATTCTGACACCCGGAGGCGACGCCACAATCTTCACGGCCTCAATCGAAGAGCCTGACGCAGTCGTGGAGTGGACGGTCAGCGACGCGGACCCGGCCGACGTTGTCGAGCTGAGCCCAGACGAGAACACCGTCAAGGTGAGCCCAGGGTCGTCGGTGGGCTGGGCCATAGTCACCGCGACCTACGGTGAGGTGACCACCGCCGTTTCAGTGACGGTGGCAGACCCAGGTTCGGGCACCGTCATCGTGGAGCCGGGAACGATCGCTTGCGGCGAGGTCGGCCCGGGGCCCAACGCGGTCGTATTGCTCCGGCACCCAAACAACGAACGAATTGAACGAGGTGGCTATGTTGCCAGCGGCGTGCCTAGCGCCGATTGTGATGGCATCCTCGGCCAGGTCGAGCACGTCGAGCCGACGCAGGATCGGCTGATCGTCACCTTGGGGAAGGCAGGTCTTGCGGACGCCTTCGACGAGTTCGCCTCGCGCCTCGTTGGCGACTTCCTCGATGATCACGCCATTTCGGGGGAGATCGATCTCAACGATTACTGCACCGTGATGGGCGAGATCTCGGTCGATGTCGGGTTGGTCGACCTCGCCGACATACCGGTGCGGATTGTCCCCCGCGGCCACATCTCGGTAGGCGGCGGCGTCGTCCAGGAGTTGGAGTTCGCGGTCGATGTCACCACCGACTTGAGCATCACTGGTCCTCTTGTCGACGTGACCGGCACGGGCACCGGGCGATTCGTGTGTGCCGTGGACATTCCTGAGATTGCGATGCCGCCGTTGGCGATCGGCCCGTTCACCGTGCACCCCACGGTCACCCCGAACGTCCACGTCGAAGGGTCCGCCACGCTCGAGGGCTCTGCCACGCTGCGAGCCGCCAGCATCACATACGGCGCAAGCGGGACTTACGGCATCCGCTACACAGAAGGCGAAGGCTGGACTAACGCGTCGTCGCAGACGGCGTCGTCGAGTCCCGATGTCCAACCACCTGCGCTCGTTTCGGCGAGTGGCAATCTGAGCGTCGGAGCCGAAGCACGTATCGGGGCGACCGCTGCGCTCGGTTTCGGTGTCTTCGGTGTCGAGGGTATCTCGGTCGACTTCGCCAGAGCATCCGTGGGAGTAGGTGCCACGGCGGGCGTGCCGCTTGGTGCGTTCAGCGCGACCGTGCCACCCCCGAGCGATGATTACGACAACCCGCAATGGAACGTTGCGGCAAGTGGATCTGGGCATCTCGGTCTCGACGAGGCATGGTCGGCCTTCCTGCCGTGCCTGGCTGCGGTCATACCTGAGATTCCCTCTGACCTGGAACTCGAAGTCTTCTCTTTCGTCGAAGATCTGGGGGGCACGCCGTTCTTCGCCGCCAACGCATCACGCAAAGCAGATGGAGTGCTGCTGAGCATCAATTCGAGTGGATTGGGGTTGCTAGAACAAGTCGTCTACGCCGGGCAACCGGTCCAGTTCTGGAACACGACCCCACCAGGACCAACTCCCCTGGGCATGTCGGCGCTCAGCGCAGCTGGCTATGCAGAGCTCTTCGTGTCGGCCGCGGGAACGGTTGTCTTCGAAAAGACCGTCCGCTGGAATGAACCGCCGTCCAACAGTGTGTTCTCGATTGCAGGCACCCCAGGCCACGCCTACGTGGTCACGGTGGATGACCCGGAAGGGGTGGCGGTCGGCGCGGTGCTCAACCCATCCCTTGGAGCCTGCGCCACCGGCCCGAGCCAGCGGTCATGTCGTACCCAGCCGAAGACCAACGGCTCCGCCACCACACTCGAGGTCCACATCGTCCACAACTACTTCTTCCACCGGAAAGCTGCTCCCAGCACGGTGAGGGTGTACGACATGGGGAGGGGCCTCACGCACTTCCGTGCCATAGTGGGGGATCTCGTCTTCGCCCCCGTCGGGCTCGAACAACAGACGCACGAGCAGTCCGTTCCAGCGTAAACATCGAGGTTGGAAAACGAGAGGTCTGGCGACTGCCGAGGATGATCAAGCCGAGTCCTCGGCGGCCGCCTGGCCACACTCAATGCCGATCGCCTGGGATTTCTTGCGCTACGCCTTCGTTCGCTTTCCCAAGCACGCCGTGGCCGAGCGAGATGCGCCTCAGGTGCTGACCTTTCGTGATACGTCGTTAGATCGCCAGTCGCTGGAAGTGATCCTGTCTGGTTCGGATTGTCGTCCGCCCCGGCATCGCCTCGATTTCATTAGCTCGAAACGGGCATGGCACATCTTCGCACCGCCCCGACTTCGACCATGCTCGGCTGTCATCTTGTATACATCGCTGCCAACTGTACTCTGTTTAGGCTAACTATCGCTCTCGCCTTTACTTGATTTGCCGCGCTGTAACAGTGCCTAAACCTGGCCTCGTAGGCGGCCGCGTGTCTCGGTATATCGCAAGGCCGGCGGAGCGCAAAGAAGACGTTCTGGGCGATCTGACGGGTCCCTTTTTCTGGCTCGGATTCAGCGGCGCGTTCTCCTGCCTGTATACACAAGGAGGAGGCCGCGACGTGTCGCGACATCCTCTCTGACTGAGAGGAGGTGTTGCAACGCGGAGAACATACCAGCACGGGTCCAGCCTGCGAGGGCGAGGCGCTATCCAGAGTCTCTGATAGCGGAACGAAGGCGCGCCAGAAGGATTGGTTGCGGCGGGTCCAGGCTCGAGCCCACCCGTCAGCGGCTCGGACGAGTGTGCGGTAGCGCCGACCCGTGCGGAGTCGTCACCGCATTCTCCGATGGGCGCCTGGCGTCGTCTCCTATTCGCCGATCATCACTTCTATCGGACCCGACCCGACCATGGGAACACCGTCGAACGATGTTGCGGTCAGCTCGAACGTCGAGGTGAACTCGTCAAGCCCGCCTGCTCCAAGCAGATCGGCGGGACGGAATCGGAGCACCAGGTCGATGATGCCGTCACCGTTCTTTTCCTTGAACTTCCACTTGAAGGCGGCCACTTCGGGGCCGAGTGCTGGATCCTTCAGCCGCGCCGTGGTCGGGTCGATGGTGGCCATGTCAAAGTCGTCAGACCCGAAGGCGATGACCTTGAGCGCCTCGGGATCGGCCACAATCAAGCCTCCGTCCACCAACTGGAGCGTGATCGCACCGGGTTTGATGTCGATCTCTATCGGATCCCGGTTGAGCAAGTAGCGGGCCAACGCAAAGTCGGCGTTGCCGCTGGCGATTGTGACGCCAACCACGAGCGCCTTGTTGTCTGGCTGGACAACCACATCTCGGGACACGGCCAGGTCGCCACCAAAGTCAGTTGTCACCAAGCCGCCCGAACCGAATCCGGCATCCAAAGTCCCGTCATTGTTGTAAAGAGCGATCCCGAACGAGCGCGCCGGCGCACGCGCCTCGCCCGTTGTCAGATACTGCCCGTTGGGCAGCTCGCTCAGCGCGTAGATGATGTCCTGACCGAATCCGAAATCTGTGGTGACGATGCCGCCTGAGCCGAAGCTCGCATCCAACGTCCCATCGGCCTGGTAGCGGAGCAAAGCGAAATCGGCGTTGTTTGCCATGCCGCCGACCAGGATGTGGCCCGACTCCAGGACGGCGACTGCGAAGCCAAGGTCGCGGCCGCTACCTGCGATGTCGGTGACGACGATCCCGGCCGTGCCGAAGGTTCCGTCGAGCACGCCGTTCGTCAGGTAACGCCCCACCACGACGTTGCTTCCATCGAATCCGGCAGCAACGATCTTGCCGTCTGCTTGAAGGGCAATCGCACGCACGATCTGATCGGAGCCGCCAACCGCGGTCGTTACCTTGCCCCCGGCGCCGAATGACGTGTCAAGACTGCCGTCGCTGTTATAACGGGCCAGCGCCCATCTCCTACCCGCTGGACTGGAAAAGCCAGCCACGACGATCTTGCCGTCTGGCTGGAGAAGCCCATCGTTCAGCTGATCTTCACCCGCAAAATCCGTGGTTACTGAGCCGTTCGTCCCGAAGGACGTGTCGAGCGAGCCGTCGGCATTGAACCGCACGACGACCCAGTCACGAGGCCCCGCGATCGTCGTATGTCCGGCAACCACAACCTTGCCATCGAGCTGAACCATGGTCGCGATTCCCTGATCATCTGCTCCGAGGTTCACGGACGCCAACCCAGCCACCCCGAATGCCGTATCGACGGATCCATCCGGGTGATACTGAACGACTCCGATGTCAGTCGTCGAAGATACGATTCCGCCGACCAGGATCTCCCCTGTCGGGCGCAGCACCGCCCGAAAGGCACTATCGGCCGATCCGCCGAGGTCAGTGGTCACCCTGCCACCGACGCCGAACGTCTGGTCGAGATCGCCAGGCGCGGCCAGTGCGGGTGTTGTTGGGAGCGTGGCCACAACGAGGGCCACGCACAAAAGTGCGAGTTTCCGAGAGCGCATTGGTGTCCTCCTTCCTCGAGCGCGCTTACAACGGCCCGCGGGATGAGCTGCCGCGTGCAGTGTCCCGATGGGTCATTATTCCCAGACGGAAGACTTCAGTAGCGACGGGCGTCGAGGTTCCATGCAGCCCAACCATGCAGCCCCTTTCGCGAGCCTGCGGGGGCCGGCCCCAATCGCGAGCTTGGGGCCTCACCCACCTCGTGAGACCCCCTCACCTCCAACTATTCCCAGGCAGCGGCTCGCCGGGATAGAGGCTTTGGTGAGTTCCTGGGGATGAGTCTTCGAGACCGCGTCCACGCGTTGCACGAACCGACAGGCGCCGAGCGATAATCTTCGAGTGGAACGCGGCCCCGATGCGGACGGGGAGGAAGATTGATCACCACCGAATCGCTGAACCGCGCTTACATCGCATGAAACAGCTAGCTGACTACACATATCGTCTTGATCACCGATGTCTCTGGCGGGCAATCCGCCGACCACGGCGTCATTGTCCGGTGATTCTTTGGATGGTTGGGTACGCGCGATGAGGCGCTTCGAGCCTCCAGAATGTCCCGCCTTTCGCCCCCGCCGCCGGTCCGACCGCTTCGCGAGGTGCTTGAAGGCCCGCAACGGCGGTGGGCGATCGTACGCCGCCTACTCGACCCTCATTTCCGCCCTGCGCGCCCACCGGGGGCGCGCAGGGACGAATGGTGGTCAAACCGGTTCGACGGTGGCTACCACTGATGTCCTGCCGGCCGGCGGCAGGAAGCCGGGCGGTTGCGTGATCGAGATCGTCGTTGTGCCAGCAGCGAGCGGATCGAACCATGTGTCCACGTAGTCCTCGGCGCCGGTGAACACCAGCGGGCTGATCGTGATCACCCCGACTGCGGTGTCCGAGGACGCAACTTCGACGGACGGAGTGGTGCCACCGCGCACCATCTGGTTCTCGTCGACGCGCTGCAACGAGTCGAGCGACGCGGGACGAACTCGAATCAGCCGATTGGTGGCGTCGACGGTGGTGGTGAATTCCCCGCTCGGCGCCATGTAGAAACCGGAGTCTACGACTTGAACGGAGGTGGTCCACTGGTCGTATCCCGGTGCGGTGATACGCAGTTCCGTCCCCTGGTTCACGGTCAGGCCCTGGACGTAGAACACCGGCGTGAAGGTGCCTGTCACGAGTGGAAAAGTGATCGACCCGGCTCCGGCGGCCGCTGGATCGATGGAGACCAATGCCACCGCTGAGTCGGCGACTTCGATCGTGACGTCGACGCCTGGGGCGGGTGGTGCGACTTCGAGCCGAATCCGACGGTCCACCTGCAGATCACGTCCGATGATCTCATTGGAAATCCGTTGCGAAGACGAAGACTCGGAGAGCCAGACGTCGGGGGCGTCAACGTTGACGTTGCGGGTGGCGGAGAGGTTGGTGGCGAGGGAGTGTCCGGGGGGTTGGACGATCGTCAACGTGGTGGTGCCGGGGATGAGACCATCGAAGATCAGCGGGACAATGTTGTCGGTCGCGCCGCTGAACACAGCTGGGGTGACGACGACACCAACCACGAGGTTGCTGTTGGTGGGGTCGATGGTGACGGTGTGGCCGCCTCGCACCTGTTGGCGGTCGCGACGGCTGTAGATCGGGTCGGTCTCCCCGTCGTGCAACAACCACGACAACACAGCAATCTCCTCGTTCGGCGAGAAGGTCGTCGTATCGAAGTCGGCACCGCTAGAGAAGAAGAAGCCGGAGGGTCCCACATCGACCGCTGACGGTCGGTCGGCTTGTTCGAAGCCAACCGGGTTGGTAGTGCCCGTGGCATAGACATCGATCGTGACCGGCACGTCATCGTCGACGTTGTCACCTTCGATAAGGCCCTGCACGTAGAAGATGGGAGTGAGGATCCCCGTTACGTCAGTGCCCACCAACAGCGACTCGGACCCCGCGTCGGTCGGCGACAACGACAACAGCACACCCGAACCAGGCGGGACCGAGGCCACCACGTCGACCGGCTCCGGTGGCAACACCTCAAACCGCACCCGTGCGATGTCTTGGAGCTCAAACCCGACCACATACGGATACCGATACACCCACGTATTGCTGCCGCCCTGTGTCGCCAAATACACATCCGGTGTATCAACCACGTTGATGATCGCGGTGCCTTCGACAAGTCCGGGGCCACCTCCCCGCAGGATCGTGGAGCCCTGGAGCCCGCCAGTGACGTTGATCGGACCACTCAACGTCTGTCCTGCGGGAATGAACGCGGTGGCAGCAACGGTCGCGATCGCAGTATCGTCAACCGTCAGTTGCAGCGTCACCCCACCCGAAGGCGCCGGCGCCGACAGCTGGGCGGAAACCTGCAGCGTCCACTGCTCGGGGAGGTCGAGCTGGTCCGGCGACAGCGTCACGGTCAGTGCGACAGTGACGTCGCGCAAGTCGGGAGCGAAGGTGGGCGCGGTCGCGCGGATCTGCGTGGTGCCGAAGTCGATGCCGGTGATCTGCGGGTTGGCGGCCGGCACCTGCAGGCCCTCGGGGATGAAAGTCGTTGCATCCGTGATGGCGATCGACGGATCGAGGCTCTCGAGGGTGATCGTCAGTCCCCCCGGAGGTGCCGGCTTGGTGATGCTGACCGGGAGGTCAGCGGACTCGTCAGGAGCGATGACGGGGATGTCGTCGATCGAGATCAAGAAGTCGGTGACCTCTACGTCGGCGGCGGCCGTCTCAGTGGCCGGCGACGTTCCCGTGATCGTGGTCGTGCCGACGGACAGCCCAGTGAGCAGGAACGTGCCCTCGGTGGAACCGGCAGCGATCGGAACCTCGCTCGGATCGACGGTGGCGATGCCGGTGTCGAGCGATAGCGTCACCGTGATCCCACCCGGAGGTGCCGGATTGTCCAGCGTGATCGTGCCGTTGGTGGAACGACCAACGCCGATGAGGGCGTCCTCGAGCGAGATCGTCATCCCGATCGCCTCGGCCGTTACGGTCACCGTGTCGGTTGCGCTGCCGCCGTTCCCGTCGTCCACCGTCAACTCGATCGTGTAGTCGCCGGGCAGATCGGGCACGAACGTCGGTGTGACGGTGGCAGCACCGGCCAAGGCCGCGGTCGAACCGG
>JBFGLM010000067.1:0-22311 GCA_041576165.1 Acidimicrobiia bacterium | reverse complement strand
GGGCGGAGAATCCGTCAGGAGATCCGATTCAGGGCTACTGCGACTTCCTCCATTATCGCTATGTCGCTTCGCAGGCTGCCGGCTTCGACATCGGGAACGACGCTGCATTCGCCCAGTGGGTCGACGCCGGCCGGCCCGGGTTTCCTCCCGAACCGGACATGACGCCCGCCGACGGCGACCAGTAAACCGGACGTCCGCGCTGTTACGCCAGCAGGAAGCGGCGGATCCCCTCATAGGCGACATCGAGGTTGGCGAGTGGAATCGACTCCGTCACCTGATGAGCCTGCGCGGTTTCTCCAGGTCCGTAGTTGACTGCGGGCACCCCGATCTCGGTAAACCGGGCCACATCGGTCCACGCCTGTTTGGGCGCCAGCTTGGCCCCGGTTGCGGCGGCGAGATCAACCAGCATCGGGTGATCCGAGACAACCGGCGCCGCCATGGCAATCCCACCGATCTCAACTGAGTCCGCGGCGGCGGTAGCTTCGATGAGCACCGCCTCGGCGTCAGCCACCGATTTGTCGGGGGCGTAACGGTAATTCAGGTTGATCTCGAACGACGCGGGGACGATGTTGTCGGCCACTCCCCCGGCTGCCCGGGTGACGGTCATGACTTCGCGAAACACCAGCCCGCCCACCTCGACCTCGACCGGAGTCCTGCGCTCCATCTCCGCCAGGAACGGAGCCGCTTTGGTGATGGCATTCTCCCCATACCAGGGCCGTGCGCTGTGGGCCGCCACGCCGTTGAACGACACCCGGGCATTCATCGACCCCAGACACCCGAGCTGAAGCTGTAGATCGGTCGGTTCGAGCACGATTGCGAAGGCGGCGCCGGCCAGCCAGTCGACTTCGGCCACCGTCTGGATGAGGCCGTTCTCATCTGGTGGCCCCTCCTCCCGGTCGTAGTACACACCGGCGACGTTGTAACGACCGGACTGTGCCTCGCCCTCCTCCAGGAGGTGGGTCATCACGGCCACGCCGCCCTTCATGTCGGAGGTACCCAACCCAAACATCCGGCCGCCTTCGATCCGAGCGGGACCCTGACCTTGATTCGGCACCGTATCGATATGGCCCACTAGGAGCACCAAGGGACGGTCGTCGGGGGCGCCGACCACCAGCGTGTTACCGACCCTTACCTGGGGCCGCCGAATGCCGGCTAGCCGCCCGGCGATTGCGGTGCACAGTTCCGCTTCGTATCCGGTGACCGAAGGGACATCCACCAGCCATCGCAGCGTGTCTACCAGCGTCATATGCTGCGTCACACTGGCACTTCGAACGTCCGCAGCGCCTCGTTGAGCGAGGTTCGTTCATCGGTCGAGGCCGTGCGGCGGCCGATGATGTAGGCGCACTGGAGCTGGACCTCACCCCCGGGGAATTGTTTGGCCCGGGTGCCGGCAACAACCACCGACCGGGCCGGGACTCGACCGCGGAACTCCTGGGGGGTCGATAACGTGACATCGATGATGGGTGTGCTGGCGGTGATCGTAGTGTTGGCGCCCAGCACGGCCCCCGCTTCGATCAGTACGCCTTCGACCACGATGCAGCGACTCCCGATGAACGCCCCGTCCTCGACGATCACCGGGCGGGCGTTGGGGGGCTCGAGCACTCCGCCGATCCCGACCCCGCCCGACAGATGCACATTGGATCCGATCTGGGCGCACGAGCCCACAGTCGCCCAAGTGTCGACCATGGTGCCTGTGCCCACATACGCTCCGAGGTTGACGTAGCCCGGCATCACCACCACTCCCGGCTCACAGAACGCGCCGTATCGAACGGTCCCCGGCGGCACCACCCTGACACCTGCCTCAGCCAGGTTCTGTTTGGTGGGAATCTTGTCGTAGTACTGAAACGGCCCCGATTGCATGACTTCCACGTCGGTGAGCCGGAAGTAGAGCAGGATGGCCTGTTTGACCCAGTCATTCACACTCCAGGTTCCATCCCGCCTCTCGGCGACGCGAACCCGGCCCTTGTCGAGATCCTCGATGGTCTCGAACACGGCGTCCCTGGCGTGGGCCAGGTGTTCCGTGTCGGCGTATGCCGCTTCGATCAGTTCCCGCCGAGACACTTTCGCACCACCTCCACCGCAGCTTCACATTGGTCCTCGGCCGGCACCAGCGCCAGCCGGATGTGACCCTCGCCCCCCGCACCGAAGGCACGCCCGGGGGTCACCACGACGCCGTGCTCCAACAACTGCTCGCTGATCGCGAGATCGTCTGGCACCCGGATCCAGAGGTAGATCCCGGCCGCTGACCCGACGATCTCGTATCCGAGATCGGCAAAGGCCGTGGCGATGATTCGACGCTTACGGACAAAGATCTCGCGCCGTTCCGCGACGTGCGCATCATCGCTCCACGCAGCTGCGGCGGCCCGCTGAACGGGTTCCGTCGAAGCGGTTCCAGTCCCGGTCCGAAGCGACCGGAGCAGCCCGATGGCCCCTACGTCGCCAACGATCGCTCCGCTCCGGTAGCCGGTCATGCCGGAGCGCTTCGACAGGCTGAAGAACGCCAGCACATTTCTCAGCTCTGGACCGGCGACCTGTAGCACCGACGTCGGGGGCTCCTCCTCGTACAAGTCGAGGTAGCACTCGTCGCTACACAGGACGGCGCCGGCGGCGACGCAGCGCGTGTGGAACGCCTCCATCTCGGCGGCCGGCATGATCGATCCGGCCGGATTGTGCGGGCTGCAGATCCAGACCATCGCCGCGTTGCTCCACGCCTCGTCCGCCACCATGTCCGCCCGGAATATGAAATCGCCGCCGAGTCGCACCGGATTGGCGATGGCTCCGGCCAACCGGGAGCCTCGCTCGTAGATCGGATAACCGGGCGTCGGCCACACCACTCGATCTCCCCTGTCCCGATCGACGAAGGCCAGGTGCGAAGAGAAGATTGCCTCCTTGGAGCCCCGCGTCGGCAGCACCTGAGTGTCGGGATCCACTACAACGCCGAGCCGCCTACCCACATACGCCGCGACTGCTTCGCGCAACTCCGCCAGGCCGTGCACCGTCGGGTACTGGGAAACCTCCGGGACAGAGGCGATCAGCGTCTCCCTGATGAACGACGGCGTTGGCTCCCGCGGGTCACCCACAGAGAAATCGACCAACGGCTCGCCGGCGTTGCGCATTGCCCGAACCCTCTCCTGAATCTCGGCAATCGCATGCGAGCCGAGCCCGACGAGCACCTGGTTGGTTCGCATGCCGGGCAGGGTAGCGACGCCGCCGGCGCGGGTGTCGCCTGGGGTGGTGACCCTCCGTGTCGCCGTAGCCGACAGCACTCGTAGACTGCCGCCGGTGACACCGGCTAAGTACAGGCTGATCTACGGCGCACTGACCCTCGCGCTCGTACTGGTGGCAGCCGCTGCGTTCATGTTTGGCTCGCCGGAGGGTGACGACATAGGTCTCCCGCCTCCGATCGAGGGTATTTCGCCGGTTCCGCAGGAAACGGTGTTGCGCCAGGCCCGGATCGAGGTCGACATGGACATCGGGTACGAAATCCAGATCTGGGTCGACGACATCCTGCTGCCAGAACAAGAAGTCCTGTTCATCGAGGGGACCGGGGTGTATTCGTGGAGCCCTGGCATCGACCGCCTTTTCGTCGAATGGGATCGAGGCGAGCATCGCGTACGAGTCCGGTGGACGTCCGTGACCGGATTGCCCGACGTCGGCGAGTACGAATGGACGTTCCGGGTGTTCTGATCAGCCCGCTAGCGGGTTGACTTCACTCGGCCAGCGTCACGGTCAGCGGGCAGTCCGTGTAGTCGGGAGCGTCCGTTGTGAACTGCTCGTGGAAGGCTCTGATCATATCGGCGTCTGCTTCGGGGAGTGCCAACCGGCGGGTCCAGGCCGTCAGAACGATCGGCGCGGTCAGTCCGCTTCGCGGCGCCACGATTATGTTGCGGCCGAGCGCCCGGGTCAGGTCCTCGAGCGTCTGGCGGGAGGCCGCCTGCAAGGTCGGTCGGTACTGCACGATGACCGTGCCCCGCTTGAGGGAGTGGACCTGGTAGATGTCCGGAATCTCCACCCGGTAGACGCCGCAGTCTGCAAAGTCATCCGCGTGCGGTCCGCTCGTCGGGGGATCCGAGTTGTAGGCAGGCCCCGGCTGGTCGCCGGCGAGGATCGCCTGCTGCTCGTCCCCGGTCAGGACCGGGCTGTCCAGCGCCTCGAACATCTCGGCCGGGAGCTCGATATCTCCGTCCGTGGCTGAGCCGCCGGTGCACGCGACGGTGCCGGTCACCGTCATCAGCAATGCCAGCGTCCCCCACGTTCGCACACATCACTCCAATGCGTTCGGGCCCGTCTCCAGTAACTCGAGAAATGCTGCCTCGTCGAGCACCGGCACCCCCAGGTCCTCTGCCTTCTGGAGTTTTGAACCGGGCGCGGCACCGGCAACAACCGCCGTGGTCTTTCTCGAAACCGAGGAGGTTACCCGTCCACCCCGTTCCTCGATAGCCAGCTTGGCCTCGTCACGCGACATGGCGTCCAGCGTCCCCGTGATGACGACCGCCACGCCCGCGAGCAGGTTGCTGGTACCCGTATCGGGTGGCGGGTCGGCGAGCCGCACCCCGCCCTCACCCAGCCGTTTGATCAGCTCCCGGTTCTGGTCGTCTACAGCCCACTCGGCGATGGAGGCGGCAATCACCGGGCCGACCCCTTCAATCGCTGCCAGCTCTTCCTCGGGCGCATCGACCAGCGCCCGCAGATCTGGATAGGCACGGGTGAGCAAACGAGCAACCGTACCGCCGACATGCCGGATCCCCAGCCCGACCAACAGCCGTGCCACCGGGCGGTCGCGGGCTGAATCGATGGCGGCCATGAGGTTGTTGACCGATGTCTCCCCCCAACCTTCGAATCCGAGCAGGTCATCCGGCTGCAGAAAGAAGATATCGGCCGGATTACTGATCAGGCCTTTCTCCAGCAGCAGATCCACCGTCTTGTAGCCGAGGCCTTCGATGTCCATGGCGCCCCGTCCGGCGAAGTGGAACAGCCACTCCCTCACCAGCTGGGGACATTCGAGCCCGCCGGTACAGCGGGCATCCTTCTCGCCTTCCGGCTTGACGATGGGGTGGCCGGAAAACGGACACGCTGCCGGCATGTGCCAGATCCGCTCGTCTCCCGTTCGGGCCGACTCCACCGGACCCACCACCTCCGGTATCACGTCGCCGGCCCGCCGGACGATCACCTGGTCGCCGATCCGCACGTCCTTGCGATGCACTTCGTCTTCGTTGTGCAACGTCGCCACGCTGACGTTGGCGCCCCCGACGAAGACAGGATCGAGCACGGCAAACGGGGTGGCACGACCGGTCCGGCCGATGTTGATCTGAATGTCGCGCAGACCCGTGATCTGTTCCTCGGGCGGAAACTTGTACGCAATGGCCCAGCGGGGCGCTTTGGCCGTGTAACCCAGCTCGTCCTGTTCGTCCAGTGCGTCCACCTTCACCACCACGCCATCGGTCTGATAGTCGTCTGCGTGGCGACGTTTCTCCGCCTCGGCGACATACGCTTCGACCGCGGACAGATCAGCCGCGGCTTCGGTGGCGGGGTTGACGCGCAGGCCTAGAGAGCGCAGGTAAGCGAGGGTCTCGCTGTGACTGCCCAGCGCCGGACCACCTTCGACGTACCCGAGCTGATATACCCAAATGGCAAGCTCCCGTTCCGCAGTTATGCCCGGGTTCTTCTGGCGCAACGACCCGGCGGCAGCATTCCGGGCATTGATGAAGATCTTCTCACCGGCCTCGATCTGGCGCTCGTTGAGGGCGTCGAAAGCGGGGAGAGGCATGTAAACCTCGCCCCGCACCTCCATGAGCGCAGGCGGCTCTCCCATCAGGCGCAGAGGTATCGCCTGGATGGTGCGGATGTTGGCTGTTATGTCCTCTCCGGTGACGCCATCGCCCCGGGTTGCCCCCTGCACCAGCAACCCGTTCTCATACGTGAGCGAAACGGCGAGGCCGTCGATCTTCAGCTCGCATACATAGCCCGACGGCGCCCGCCCCAAGCCGCGGACGAGGCGCGCCTCCCAGGCCTCGAGGTCCTCCCCCGACTCCGCGTTGTCGAGCGAGAACATCCGCTGGCGGTGCACCACCGATTGGAACAGCGTCGACGGGGCCGCTCCGACTCGCTGGGTCGGTGAGTCGGGCGTCACCAGGTCGGGATGTGCCTCCTCGAGTGCGCTGAGCTCGCGCAACAGCTGATCGAACTCGGCGTCACTGATCTCGGGGGCATCCAGCACGTAGTAACGATGGGAGTGATAGCGAACCTGTTCCCGTAGCTCGCTCAGGCGTTCCTGCACGTCATTCATCGCCGGAATGTTTTCTGACTCGGCATAGTCGGACCATGATGCCACCCGGCACCGACATGGGGCGGCGCTCCGGCATGGTCGCGTCGTCCACCTACCATGGCACGGCCGTAGCCCATACTGGGGGCCCGGGCACAGGCATGGATTGGGGGTCTTCCGTCAGCAGAACCTTCGAACAGCGATCGGGAGAGCTTCGGCCCTCTCGCACCCATCCGGACCATCCACGCCAGCGCGCCAGACGATTGCGGAACCTCACCCGGACGCTGGTGTTGTGGCTGGTCGTCGTCGCTGCGTGCGCCCAGGCCGAACCGGAGGCGGCCCCCACGGCTACAACCTCCGCCCGGGCCCCGGCAGCGAGCTCGACCGCGGCGGTGGCGACGTTTGTGGAAGTCGAACAACGTACGGCACCCACCTCGGCGGCAAATCCGGCGCGGCCGATGCCTCGAGTATGTGGCATGCCGATTGACGCTATCCCGGCCAATGCCGGGCCCCGGATGCAGCCCGGCACCGGCGGGCTTCTGCGATCGGAGAACGCCCCGGATGGGGTTCGCCTCCGCGAGCGCGAGGTGATCCTCGCGGACGGCGCGCAGCTCACTGACTTCGATATCACGGGCGACGTGATGATTCGCGTTGAGCGCGGCGCGTCGGTCGTGATCGAACGGGTCGCGGCCGACAATGCCTGGATCTTCATGGAGGAGGGGGCCACGCTCACGATGCGGGACTCCGAGATCAACCGGGAACTCACCGCGGACAGTTGGTACGTGCTCGACGGACACGGTGATGGCGGCCTGCTCGAATACAACCGATTCCGGGGCGGGGAGGCCGCGACGATCTTCTTGCGGACCGAGTCCAGCAATTGGACCATCCGCAACAACGACATCTCGGGAGGCGAGGACGGCTTCAAACCCGGCGGGACCGGGCACTTGATCGAGGCCAACTGGATCCACGACCTGGCCACCGGAGCCAAGCTGTCGTCCGGCGCAGCTCGCCACGCCGACGGATTGCAGTTGCAAGGAGGCAACTTCGGGTTGAGCATCCGCTGCAACTTCATCGATTCCAGCGTGGACGGAGCAAACGCTGCCATCATCATCAAACCGGATTTGGGCGACATCGCCGCAGTGACGGTGTCGGAGAACGCCATGGCCGGTGGCGCGTACACGCTTTTCTCGATCGTGGCCGGGACCGACTACCCCATGACGGACGTAACAGTCGGTGACAACATATTCTTCGCCGGGACGGGCTTCTACGGATCGGTCGCAATCGATAACGACGCGACCACGTTCACTAACAACGTGACCGAAGATGCGGAACCGGTAACGGCGAACTGACGGCAGCGGGCCGCCCACGCGGGACGGCCCGCTGCTTCCTCCACCACCGTTTCAGGCGCGGACTTCCTGCCGCATGAACACCACGTAGGCGATCGCGAAGATCACGATGGTCGTAGCGATCAAGCCGACGAGTTGCGGCCACACGAGGAGCAGGCTCTGCTGGAGACTCAGGTCGGACACCAGAGCCCGGTCGATCTGGCCGAATGTGACCAAGCCCAGGGTCCGAGTCTCTGGATTGAGCAGCGCCGTCGCTGCCTCTTCGTACAGCACGATCGGCGACACGCGGGACAGGGACTGTTCAAGGCGGGCGTTGTCCAGGATGCTGACTGGGTCGCCGGCATCCACCGGCGCCAACGCATCGGCCGTCACCTGCGCCAGCAACCCGCCGAAGAGCGTCAGTACCAGCCACACCCCGATGGCGACCAGCGCCGCAGTCGAAGGCCGGCGCATTGCGGTCGAGCACAGCACGGCAAACGCCAACCACACGCCCACGAAGGCGACCAGCGCGATCATCCACACGGCGATTCTTGCCACCTCTCCGGCCTCGGGAGTGATGCCCAGCAACACGATCCCGAGTCCGGCCACGATCGAGGTGATGATGGCTGCGAGCAGCCCGACCACACCCAGGCCGGCTACGACCTTTCCGTTGATGACGTCGTCGCGGTGGATCGGCTGGCTGACCAGCCTGGACAGGGTGCCCTGGGCCCGCTCGTTGTTGATGGCGTCGAAGCCGAACGCTATACCGAGAATCGGAGCCAGGAACCCCAGGAACGTCATGAACGACAGGGGGATCGGCTCGGCCTGCACGGTGAACAACCGCAGGAACAAGCCGGCCGAACCGGACGCGTTCTGGGCAACGTCGCGCAGCGCGCCCGCCGCCGTATACACGGTCGACAGCGCCACCAGGCTGAGCAAGATCAACAGCGCCACGAAGCGAATGGACAGGATGTGGTCGGCAAACTCCTTGCGGGCGATGACGGCCCAGCCCGGCTTGCGCCTGGTCCAGCCGGTGCGCAGTCCGGTGACGGTCATACCGCCACCCCCTGACGCTCGTCGAAGTAGCGGTGATACACCTGATCCAGGTCCGAACCCAGGTCGCGCACCTCGCGCAACTCGACATCCCCGTCGACCAGCACCCGTACGAGCCGCCGGCTTTCGTCTGCCGGCAGGCTGACCCGCCACCTTCCGGGCATCATCTGCTCCACATCGACGACCCTGTCCCCAAAGCCGTTGGCCAGCGCGGCCATGACCTCGTGGTGCTGGGCATCGGCCGTGATCTCGTGGACGGTCCGGCCGTTGGACAGCGCCTGTCCGAGCTCAAACGGGCTTCCTAGCGCGATCACCTGGCCGCCGACGAAGATCGCCACCCGGTCGCAGATCCGCTGCATCTGATGCAGCAGGTGGCTGGACAGCAACACGGCCCGGCCTTCGTCGCGGGCGAGCCGGACGATCAGCCGCTGCATGGCCGCAACACCCTCAGGGTCGATGGCAGAGGTCGGCTCGTCCAAGATCACCACTGCCGGATCTTTGATCAGGACATCGGCGATACCCAGCCGCTGTCGCATACCCCGGGAGTACTCGCCCACCAGGCGGTCGGCATCGGCCGTCAGGCCTACCTGTTCCAGTGTCCATTCGATCCGCTCCGCCACTTCGCTTGGAGGGATCTCATTCAGCTCGGCGGTGTACCGCAGATTCTGGCGGCCGGTGAGTTGCTCGTAGAACCCGACCGCGTCGGGCAGGTAGCCGACCTGACGCTTGACCGCCAGCGGGTCTCGGGCGGGATCAAGTCCACATACCCGCACCACGCCGGCGGAGGGCTCGCTGAGCCCCAGCAGCATGAGGATCGTGGTCGTCTTGCCCGCGCCGTTCGGGCCAAGGAGGCCGAACACCTCTCCGGCCCGGACGGTCAGATCGAGGTCGCGGACGGCCTCCACGTCGCCGTAGCGCTTGGTGAGGCCGGCGGCTTCGATCAATGTCGTTGCAGTGTCCGGCATGGGTTCACCTCCGGCCGAAGCGGCGGAAGACCAGCACCAGTGCGACCAGCGCAGCCAGGATGATGCCAACGCCGAATAGGCCCCACAGCGTTGAGGTTTCCACGGTCGTCCGGATGTCGACCTGCTGGTTCACTTCGGCCGTGTTGGCTCGCAACGTCATGCTGTAGTCACCCGCAATCGCTTCCTCAGATGGGGTGATCGTGGCCACCACCTCGGCCGTCGAACCGGGTTCGAGCCGGTCGACCGATTCCGGAGCGAACGTCACCTCCCATCCGGAGGGCGGGGTGGCTCCGAAGCTCAGATCAGTCAACGGCGCGGTACCACGGTTGGCCACCACCAGCGGCAGCTCGCTGGGTTGGCCGGCTTCTACGGTGGCATTGAGGCGCTCATCCGCCGTGAACAGGGCCATGTCGAAGTTCCCAGTGATCTCAACAGCCAGCTCGGCGCCAGCCGTCTGGCCGCTACCGGCAGCCTGCACCGCAACTGGGTAAGTCCCGGCGGTCGCGAAGTCCGGCGGATCGACCTCCACGGTCAGTCGCTCGGTTTCGCCGCCGGCCACCGTCACAGTGGACGCACGAGTTTGACCTGCGGGGCGGGCTTCGATGATCCAGCCGGGAGGACCCTGGGTCTGGAGCCCGAACTGGATCTCCTCCGACGTCTCGTTGGCGAGCTCCAGGTTGTAGGTGAAGGTCACATCTGCGGGACCGCGCAATTCGGGGAATTCCGCGGTCAGCGCAACGCCGCCGCCGGCATCGGCCGCCACCCGTACGGCTAGGTCGAGCCGGTCGGTCATGCGGTTCCCGTCTGCCATCACCACTGCCTGGTAGATACCTTCAGCGGCCGCCACCGGAACATCTATCTTGAGTTCGGTCTCCACCATGCCCGCGGGCGGGATCAGGATCTCTTCGACGGTGAAGCCGCCGCCGCGAAGGTCGGCCGCCCATCCTTCTGGGAGACCTTCGATCTTCACGCTCACCCGCTCGTCCACGGGCCCGAGGATGTCCAAGTCGAAGCTCGCTGTCTCGCCGGGCTTGACCGTGACACCGACGAATGGCGTGGACACCTCTACATCGGATGCCTGGACCGGTGCGTCTGCCACCTGGGCTGTCGCCCAGGCGGGAACGGACAGGGCCATGAGCAGCGCCAACACAAAAACGACGCTGCGAGTACTGAGTCGTCGCATCTGCGTTATCTCCTCTGATTCCGTTTCGCTCGTTCCTTGTCAGAAGCCAGATGGGCGCTCGCCAACCGTTACGTCGACGCTCATTCGTTGTGCGCCGCGCCACAAGTCGACGGTGACCACCTGGGAAGGCTCCATCATGAGCAGGGCCTTGATGAGGTCATCGCTGTTGCCGATGCGTATCTCGTCCAGGCCCACGATCACATCCCACCGCTGGATCCCGGCCACCGCGGACGGACTGCCTGGAGTCACCTCGGCCACCAGTGCGCCGTCGGCGGTGCCCACCCCGAACCGCTCGGCCGCAGCGGGAGTGTTGTCGACCAGCGCAATACCCAGGAAAGGCTCACCCACCCCCGCCAGAAAGCGTTCGGCCACCGTCCGGGCCGTTCTGATGGAAATGGCGAACCCGACGTTCTGGGCACCGCCGGCCACTGCCGTGTTGATGCCGATCACCTCGCCAGCGGTGTTGAGGAGCGGTCCGCCCGAGTTGCCCGGGTTGATGGCGGCGTCGGTCTGTATCAAATCTTGCATCAGTCCAAACGGGGTCCGAATGCTGCGTCCGGTGGCCGACACGATCCCGGTGGACACGGTCGGGCTGGTGGCATCCAGTCCAAGGGCGTTGCCGATAGCGATGACCGGGTCGCCTACTTCAACGGTGGACATGTCACCGAGCGGGAGCGGCTGGAGGCCCGTCGGATCGGCCAGGCGGAGGAGCGCCAGATCCCGGTTCGACGCGGCCGCGACCACGGTCGCCTCTCGTTGCGCCCCGTCGGCGGCGGTGATATTGACGGTCGACGCCCCTTCGATGACGTGGAAGTTGGTGAGGACGTGGCCTTCAGAGTCGATCACCACGCCGGTGCCAGACCCAGCTGGGACCTCCTGGGGCACGCCGAAGGTATCTAATCGGACGCGCTCCTGCGTAACCGAGACAACTCCCGGGGTGACCTGACGAACGAGGCCGGAGACGTCCATCAAACCGATCTCGACGAGTGGCTCGCTCGCGGCAGGAGTGGTGGCGGCAGTCGTCGAGGGTGGGACGGTAGCGGTAGTGACCGTCACGTCGGATCCTTGCTGCCCTCCGCACGCAGGCAGCAGCAAAAGAGCGGCGGCAGCCAGGCTCCGGAACAATCTCTGCTTGGCGGTCGGCGGCATCATCGGAGAAACCTCTCACGTCGTGCCGCCCCCGAGAGGGCCAGCGCACAAACTGAGCCCGGTCCTCGGGGACGGCACGGGGCTAGGCGGCAGTACGCCGCCAACCGCTCAGCCGGTCAGCGCCGGTTCTTTCTGGCTGGACTTGATCGATACCCGATGCGGCTTGGCCTCTTCCCGAACCGGGATGATCACGGTCAAGACGCCGTTGTCGTAGTTGGCTTCGATCGCGCCGCCGTCGAGGCTCGAGCCCAGCCGCAGCTGACGGCTGTGCTTGCCGGCGGGCCGCTCGCGAACCAACCAGTTGGCTCCTTCAGTGTCCTCGCCCGGCCGCTCGACGGTCACGGTCAGCATCTGATTCTCAACGGTGAGCTCGATCGAGTCCGGGTCAATCCCGGGCAGGTCGAAACGAGCGATGAAGGTTCCGTCACTCTCGTACAGGTCCATGGGCATCAATGCGCCGCTCATGCCTCCGAAAAGGGAAGCCGTGAGACGATCCATCTCTGCCAGCGGGTTAGCAACACGCATCATCCGTGCCCTCCTTTCTCTGTGACCATCCAGATACGTAGCAGGTGACTGCCAGCTACACTTTTCTGAGTCATATACACTCAGATATAGTGATAAGACGTGCAGCTGTCAAGGGAGGTTTTGCGCCAGCGTACCCACGATGGGAGCCGGTCAAACCTCTAGGCGCTTCCGGTGATGATGCCCCCGCCCAGCACCTCGTCTCCGACGTAGATGGCGGCGGTCTGGCCCGGCGCAACCGCCAGTTGCGGCTGTTCGAAGCTGACCGTGACACCAGATCCATCAAATCGGACCCGAGCGGCGGCTGCGGCTCCGTGGGCCCGATACTGGACCGTGACCGGTTCCCCCTCCGCCACCGGGCGCGCTACCCAGGTCACATCGCGTAGCTCCAACCGCTCCACCTCGAGGTCGGAGCGGCGTCCGATGGTGATCGTGGCCGTGGCCGGATCGATCCCGGTCACAAAACGGGGCTCCCCAAACGCAATACCGAGTCCCCGTCGCTGCCCGACCGTGAAGTTGGTGACCCCGCTATGCGTGCCCACCACCCTGCGTTCGCGGTCCACGATCGGCCCCGGCGTACCGAGGTCGGGAGCATGCTCGGCCAGAAACTCGCGGTAGTCGCGATCGCCGACGAAACAGATGTCTTGGCTTTCGGATTTGGCCGCGGTGCGTAGATCGAGACCGGCGGCGATTCGGCGCACTTCGGCCTTCGTCAGCTCGCCAACCGGGAACCAGATCCGGCCGAGTTGGGCCTGGCCCAGCATGCTCAACACGTACGACTGGTCCTTGGCGCGGTCGACTCCGCGGAACAGTCGCCACGATTCCCGCTCCTGGCGGACCCGGGCGTAGTGGCCGGTGACGACGACCTGGCACGCGAAATCAGCGGCCCGGGTCATGAGTTCGGTGAACTTCACCGTCCGGTTACATTCGATGCATGGGTTAGGGGTCATCCCGCTCACGTAGTCGTCGATGAACCGGTCAACGACGCCGTCCATGAAGACGTCTGTGTGATCCAACACGTAGTAGGGGATGTCGAGCTGCGCCGCCACCCGGCGAGCGTCTTCGGCGTCGGAGACTGTGCAACACCCGGCGGTCGGGGCAGCACCGCCCGGGCCCTCCCACAGCTTCAGCGTCACCCCAATCACATTGTGGCCCTGTTCCTTCATGAGGGCGGCAGCGACCGATGAATCGACTCCCCCAGACATCGCTACCAGCACGCTGCTCATGCCGGATCCCCGGATGCGCCCAAGCCGGCAGACCGACGGCCCTCCCGCAGCTCTGCCACCTCAGCTGCCACCAGCTCGGCCACTGCCGCCCCTTCCCCCGGCCGGGTCGTCCAGCCGAACGAGAACCGCAGGCACTCTCGCGCCTCGTCCGGCGTGTAGCCCATGGCCTCGAGGACGTGGGAAACCGTGGCCGCGCCCGACTGACAGGCGGACGCCGCTGACGCTGCTACCCCGGCCGCATCCAGCCGGACGAGCAGCGTCTCATTCCGCACGCCCGGGATCCGCACGTGGCTGTGCTGCACCAGTCGCTCCGCTGCGCCCACGGTGGACACAACGTCACCCAGCAGCTCGGTGAGGCGGAGCTCGAACGCGTCACGCTCGCGGGCGACCCGCGTGCGAAAGCTGGGTCGGTCCTCGGCTGCCAGTTCCATCGCTGTCACCAATCCAACCGCTCCCATGACGTTGTGGGTGCCCGACCGGCGGCCCAGCTCCTGCCCGCCGCCGTGCACGACGGCCTCCAACGGCGTCCCGTTCCGGACATACAGCAAGCCAACGCCTTTGGGACCGCCGAACTTGTGGCCGGCCAGTGCCAGCAGATCCACGCCCAGCTGATCGACGTCGAGGTCGACCGAGGCGAAGGCCTGGACGGCGTCGGTGTGGACGGCGACCTCGGAATGCGCTGCCTTGACCGAGCGGGCGACAGAAGCGACCGGCTGCATCACTCCGGTTTCGTTGTTGGCAGTCATGATCGAGACGACCGCAGTGGCATCATCGACCAATGCTGCGACGCGCTCGGGATCCGCCCGGCCGAAGCCGTCGACTTCGATCTCGGCAACGCCGCACCCGACCGTTTTCAAAAAGGCGGCCGACTCGAGCACCGCCTCATGCTCCGTCGGCGATGTGATCACCCTGCCCTTCCGTCCGGACGCCAGCGCCGACCCCTTGACTGCCAGATTGTCCGCTTCGGTGCCGCCTCCGGTGAACACAATCTCGAGCGGCTTGGCTCCCAGGACGACGGCTGCCCGTTCCCGGGCCTCCTCCAAGGCGTTCTTGGCGCGACGCGATACCGAATGGCTGCCAGATGAGTTGCCGAACGCCTCGGCGACGAACGGCTCCATCGACTCCCACACGCCTGGGCGCATCGGCGTCGTTGCGGCATGGTCCACGTAATACATAGGGACGGAATTGTCCCACGAACTCAGAGGCACCGCGGATAGGGCGAATGGCAATGAGCCCTAAAGCGGGTGCCGTGGCCCGAGCGGTCAGGCCCAGAGCGGAACAATGACAGTCGTCTGGCAAGAGGCGCCCGCGCCACTGACGCTCTTACAACCAGCGGGCCGGGACACCGTCACTGACGCCAGCTGGCGACCTCTGCGACAGCCTCTTCTATGCAGGCGTCGATCACTTTGGGAGGTTGGCCCCGAGCGGCGATGAACAGACCCATCATGAGCCAGGACAACACATCCGCCCGCCGACTGATCGTGTCGGCCGGGATCTCACCCCGATCCGAGGCCACGGCCAGCGCCCGCACAAACGAATCCCGCAGGCGCACTTGATACGAATCGCCGATCTCCCGCACCCATGGTTGGGTAGCTGCCAACTCAGCAATCGAGTTGACCATCAGGCATCCGAGCGACGCGCCGCTCTCATCCACCAGCAGTTGCCGCCAAGCGCCAAAAAACGCCACGACGTCGTCGAGACCCCCGGTGCCGCCCTGGAGCGGCGCCAGTAGCTGGGTGACACCCTGGAGATAACGCTCGAGCGAAGCGTCGAAGAGTCCCTGCTTGGACCCGAACGCCTGATAGATCGATGATCGCGACAGCCCGGTGGCTTCGACCAGATCTTCGACGGAGGTTGCCTCGTAGCCCTGACGCCAAAAGACGTTCATGGCCTTTTCCGCCACTTCGGTTGGCTTGAACGCGCGTGTCCTGGGCATGTCTCCTCGCCGGGGCTGCGGCAATTTGGAGCGCGATACCAATCTTACTTCGCGCAGTGCCCGAACCTGGACACAGGGGGCTGAAGCAGCCTCGTCACCCCGTGCGGGACACGACCGCCTCTTCGATGTACACGGTTTCGAGCGGTCGTGAGGTCTCGCCAAAGGAGCCAACACCCAGCGGCAGGGAATCGAGCGAAGCCAGGAACTCCTCAGACAGCTCCACCGTGCCGATCACAGTGAACTGGTTGGGAAGCGGGCTCGCGTCGCCGGTCACGATGAAGAATTGGCTCCCGCCGGTGCCGGGGCCGGCGTTGGCCATCGCCACGACTCCACGCTCATAGACGAATCCTGTTTCTGGGAACTCGTCAGGCAGGAAGTAACCCGGCCCCGACCTGCCGCTGGCGCTCGGATCACCGCATTGCAGAACAAACCCGCTGATGTACCGATGGCAGGCAGTGCCGTCGAAGTACCCTTCCTCAGCCAAAAAAGCCATGGCATTCACGGTGATCGGGGCGCGTTCTAGATCCAGCTCGATGGTGAGTTCGCCGCACGACGTGGTCAGGACGAGCTGGGACGGGCCCGCGAGCCCGGCATCACCTGGCTCGACGTACTGCTCGCTCGTAGGCAGAGCCGGGAGCGAACTTCCACACGCAGTGGGCTGGGCTCGAAACGCCTCGAGCTGCGACGACGGGATACCTGACGCCTCCGGAGCCGCTGCTGCGGTCGTAGTTGTCGTCTCTGCGGGCGCTGCGCTGAAACCGCCGGCCAGGGTCCTCATGCCCGACGCGATGACCTCGGGCGGCTGGCCCCCAGTGAAACGGCCGCCTACCAAACCCTCGGCATCTAGGAACACGTAGTACGGAAACGCGCTCAGCCCGAATGCCTCGCCGATGCTTGACGCATCGTCGTCCATGATGGTGACCGGGGTCCAGTTTTCCCTTTCCAGCCACTCATCAGCCGGATAGTTGTCTCGGCTGGCATCGTTGGCGGTGGCCACGGCCACGAAGTCGACGCCTTCCGGAAGACCGTTCTCACCGATAAAGGCCTGCAACTCGGGGACCTCGGCCTGACAATGGGGACACCAGTGCGCCAGAAACAGGACCACCATGGGCCGGGTTCCGGGCGTGACCTCGATGAGGTTCCCCTCGAAGCCGGGGCCGGAGAAGGATGGGGCGGGCCGGCCCACCTCTAGGTCGATCGACCGCTCATCGAATCTCGACAGTGAGGTCCCGATCACTTCCACTCCGCCAGCCGGCTCGGTCGTGATGCTGATCCCGGAGTCCGGATCCTGCGTCGTTGACGTCGCAGCAGGTTCCGGCGCCGCCACGGTCGATGTAGTCAGGTCCCCCACTGCGTTCGACAGGTCATCGACGGGCACGGTTGTTGGTGCCGAATCGTCGCCCGAGGAGCAAGCGGACGCAACCAAGACAAGGCTGAGCAGCGTGAAGAGAAAACGACGCATCAGCCCAACAGTACCGGTGACCCGATCGGAACCGATAGTCGCGCCCGGCCACTTGGCGCCATCGAAGGCGACAACTCGTTTAACGTCGGTCCATGGCCGTCGTCGTCTCAACGGAAATCGCCGCCCCGATCCAAGAGGTATGGGAATACGCGGCCGACTTCGCGTCCCACACAGAATGGATGGCCGATGCTGCTTCGATTGAGTTCCTGACGGACGAGCGCTCGGGCGTGGGGACAACGATGGCAGTCGAGACCCGGGTCGGACCTTTGCGCACCGTCGACGTGATCGAGGTAATCGACATCGACGAGCCGCGCCGAATCACCGTGAGCCACCGGGGCCTGTTCACCGGCACGGGCGAATTCCGGTTGGAAGAGGTAGGCCCGGTCAAGACCCGGTTCACCTGGCACGAGCAGCTGTACTTCCCCTGGTATTTCGCCGGGCCTATCGGTGAGCGGGTGGCCCGGCCGATATTGGCGGCGATCTGGCGAGCGAACCTCAAACGTTTCCGGCTCTTGATCGAAAGCAACCTTCCCGACTAGCGGCCCTCCGACCACCGTGGGCAAGTTGGTGACCAACGGCCCTCAACGCTTGCCGGCTCCAGGAATACCGTGAAACGAGAGCAACCTGGCGGTGATGCATGCGCAAAGTTATGTACGTTCTGATAGCCGCCCTCGTCTGGGCATCCATTCTGGCGGGCCCGGCCGGGGCGCAAACCGCAACCAACACCGGAGATGAGAGCGTCCTGGTCCGCGTCAACGGGGATGTGACCGTTCCCGAAGGCGAGTCCCACGGTGTAGTCGTGGTCGTCAACGGTGACCTCACCTTCGCCGGTGATGCGAACACGGTCGTGGTGGTCGACGGGAGCGCCGAGTTCCTCGGGGCGACCGTCGAGACGCTGGTCGTCGTGAGCAGCGACGCCACCCTGGGCCCTGAGACGGTTATTACCGGCGACGTCTATACCGTCGATGCCACTCTCATGCGGGATCCCGGCGCCGTCGTACGCGGGACGATCCAAGAAGAGGTCGCCTGGGAGGTCGCCAGCGGGTTCTGGCTCCTGGGTGTCTTGTTGACGATCGGTTGGGCCCTGCTGGTCCTCATCGGCGGCCAGGTCATGGCGGCCGTGGCTCCCGAGTTCGCCCGCCGCGCGGGTCGGACCCTGTCCACTGAGGTCGGCGCCACCATCGGAGCAGGTTTGGTCCTGTGGATCGCGCTGCCCATCGTGGGTGGCCTGCTGTTTGCCACTGTCGTCGGGATACCGATCGCGCTCACGATCTTCCTGGTGATCCTCCCGGCTATGGGCTTCCTCGGATTCCTCGTGAGCGGGATCCGGCTGGGCGAGTACGTGGTAGCCCGAGAAGGCGGAGTCGGCCATCCCTACTTGGCCGCATTCCTGGGCCTGCTCATGTTGATCGTGGTGGGACTGATCCCCGCCCTCGGTCCTGCGATCGTGCTGATCGCCGGATTCCTGGGTTCCGGCGCGTTGGCCCTCATGGCAATTCGCGGTATGCGGGCACGGCCGGCACCGGTCGAGGAGCCGCTGCAGCAGCAGTGATAGATGGTTCGATCAGGCACGCGGGCTCGGGGCGAGGCCCACCGGGAGCGGTGTTCCCGCCCCTCCGGGCTGCGTGCTCCAGCCGTAATGGCGGAGGTGGAAGATGACAACGATCACTGCCGATCGGTCGCTCGACGGCCGCGGCAAGACCATCACGACGTTCGTGGTATTCGAAGCGGCTGAGGCGCTCGAGGAGATGTCCGCGGGTGAGGTGCTGGAGGTCCTCACCGACGAATTCGAGCCGTTCGAGTCCGACATTGCGACATGGTGTCGCTCGGTGGGGCACGCGCTGCTGGCGTCGGAAGGAACCGCGCCCGGCCACCGCTTTCTCATCGAGAAAGGCCACCCGATCGCCCGCGATTCGAAACTCGCGATGGTCATCTCCCAGGCGGGGTTGCTGGACTTGTTGTCGCCGCTCGGGTTTGCACTGGGCGCCGCCCTCGAGGGCATTGACGTACATATCTACTTCCAGGGACCGGCTGTGCGGGTGGTGACCCGAGGCTTCCGGCCGAAGATGCCAGGCTGGGCGCGCCCGTTCACCCGCTTTGCCCAAGCCGGCATGACCAAAGCCGGTCACATTCCCGCCCAGGAAAAACTCAGCCAGCTGCACGAGCTGGGGGCGAGGTTCTACGTGTGCGGCGGCTCGCTCGAACCGTTCAAGGTGAAGCCGGAAGACTTCATCTTCGACGACATGCCGGTCGTCGAGTACCTCACCTTCATGTCGATCATGGATGGAGCCGACATCAACATCTACGTCTGAGGCAGGCGACGGGTCAGGCGAATCGGGAAAACAGGACGGCAACGACCTGCCGGAGCTCCCCCCGGTGGGCGCATCCAGGTCGCGCCCACGCTCGGCCTCCTGCGGGCCTCCTCGACGTGAACCCTGCCCGGCTATCGCACGGCGATCTTGACGTAGTCGAGCTCGCCGCTCCCCGTTTCGGTTCTCGTCCACGGGTCGTCGAGAAGGATGTGGAGGAGCTTCGCATCCCTTTGAACAGTCTCGCCCAGAAAGTCATCGACGTGCTCGACGCGGACCTCGGTCGCTTCCGCAGGGGTGGCCCACGGCGGATAGACAACTTCCCAGGTCTGAGCGATGCCGTCGAGGTCGACGCTCACCAAACCGGTGTCCCCGTCGCGTTCGAGCGTGACCGTCATGAAGGAGCCGGGCACCACCGCATCAGGGAATCCGCCCAACGGCTGGCGGGTGTAGCCCTCCGGGCATCCTTGGGGGTGGTCTACTCGACCGGCGCATCCGGCTGAGAACCAGTACATCAACTGCGTCTGCTCGTACACATAGAAGCCGCCGTCGCTCCACAGGTCATGGAAGTCGAGGAGCTTGACCCCATGATCTGATTCGTCGATACGCACCCGAAGCTCGATGGTGAAGCTCTCGCCCAGGTCGACGCTCGCGGTCAAGCCATCGCCGCGCTCGAAGAGGAACCCATTCGGTCCGATCGTGCCGCCGGTTGCTACCAGCTCGGCGCCGCCTCTCTCATCCTCGAGGCTGCCGTTCAGCTCGTAGACGTGAGTGAACCCGTCGTCACCGGATCGTGACAGGACCAGCCAGCCGAGCACGAGAACCACCGCCAGGCCTGCTGTGACCACCATCCAGATTCGGCTCGGTCTCGCGGGCCCCGGCGCTGGTCGGTGCCAGCTCATCGGAGGGGTGGGGGTTGCTGTCATGCAGCCCTCCTTTCCTCATAGCCAGTGTCGTCATTCCCGGCCGTATCCGGCCAGAGGCGGATGGCATGAGGCGGCAGAGCGCCGGCTCAGGTGAATCGAGGAAGCAGGACGGCAACGACCAGCCCGGCCACGGTGGCGTCGGCTGCCATGTGTGCGATGACCGGTAGCCGCATGCCACCCGTCAGGTGGCGCACGGCGCCCAGTGCCAGACCGTAGAAGAACGTGAGGCCCACCCCGACGGCGCCACCGGGGAAGCCGGCGATGTGCAGCGTTCCGAACGCGACTGCCTGCGCGGTCACGGCGATCGGTGGCGCGAAGCCGGCCGAGGCGGCTTCGAAGACTAAGCCTCTGTACGCGATCTCTTCTGTGAGCGCGTTGAGGACCACGAAGATCACGAGCGCCGCGGCGAGAACAGCGCCGGGGAGCTCTCGCAGTGCCTCCACCAGTTCCAACGTCGTCGGCCCGAATTCTTCGGTCGTGAACGCCCACCAGGTCAGCCCGACGGCGGCGATGGTGACGGTGAGCCCGGTCAGCCACCAGGCCGCCGGTGTGGAGCGGCCCGCTGGCAGCCAGCCGGAGCCGGGCGCAAGCTGCCCGAAGCGCCTGCTCGCCAGCCACATGGCCCCGACCGCCAGCCAGACGCCGAAGGGAAGCCCTAACACGGCGGCCGCGACCATCAGCAGCGTCAGTGTCGCCACCCGCACCGCCGGTCGGTCTGCCTGGCGAATCCCGGCCAGCAAGACGAGGGCCGCGATCAGGGTCCCGAGAATCCCAACGGCGAGCCACTCATGGCCGAGCGGGACGATCGCCAGCGCCACTAGGGCTGCTCGCGCTAGAGCGCGCGTGTGAGTGTGATGGGCTCTAGCCGTCGTGCGGTCGGATGTTCCATCCGCTGACATCCGGTGAACCATAGGGACGGCGTGTCAGTGCAACCCAGGTCAGCCGCTCGCAGTGACCCCCTTGATCGACGTTGGACGAAGAACCGATAGGCTCGGTGAAGGGCTGTCAACACCGACTTCCAGCACAGCCCGGTCTTTCAGGACACGTGGCGGCGACACGCATTGCTGCACGAGCTGGCCCACGTCTGGGCCGACCAGCAAAGTGGACGAGAATTCCCGGGCGGCGTTCGTGGATATGCGGGGAATGGTGACGTGGGAGGACGCCAGCTTCGCATGGGAGGCCCGAGGTATCGAGCACGCGGCCGAAATTGTCGACTTGGGTGTGTCCGACTTCCCGCTCTACCCGCACGTCGCCTTGGCCGACCGCACGAGTGCCGGATTCGCGACTGGCTATGAGGTGTTGACCGGGAGCGCCCCACACCGCGGGTACCTCGACCATTGCGAGTGAGCGCCGGCGCCGCGGGGTGCGTAAGGTTGGTGAACATGGCTCTCTGGCACATTGCTCAGCTCAACGTCGCGCGGCTTCTTCATCCAATCGATCATCCAGCGACCAGCGAGTTCGTGGCATTGCTGGACCCGATCAATCAGCTGGCAGAGGACTCCCCCGGATTCGTGTGGCGCCTCCAGGACGAGTCGGGTAATGCCACTGAGATCGATGTGTTCGGAGACCCGCTTGTGATCATCAACTTGAGCGTGTGGGAGTCGATCGAATCGTTTCGAGCCTACGTGTACAAATCGGCCCATCTGGACGTGCTACGGCGGCGGGCAGAGTGGTTCGACGGCCATGAAGCTCCGCACCTGGTCCTTTGGTGGGTCCCGGCCGGCCACCAACCCACCACGGCCCGGGCGATCGAACGATTGACGCACCTGCGTGATCACGGGCCGACGGCTGCCGCATTCACCGTCCGCGATCGCTATCCCCCTCCAGCGACTGCGGAATCCGCCTGATCGCACGAGGGGGTGTTTTCTGTCGTGGTTGTTTGGTATGGTCGAACATATGTTCGATGTTTTCGATACGTTCGACAATGGGTCGGCCACCGAGCACTCCACCGCGCCGGCAGCTGCCCCGTCCGCGGCCGCGCCGTCGGCGGGTT
>JBFGLM010000066.1:0-22323 GCA_041576165.1 Acidimicrobiia bacterium | reverse complement strand
GCTTGAGAAAGGAGATGAAATTGGAGGCGTACTCGGCCTCGCCGGTGAGGATTCGGTCGCCCGGCTCCAACGCCAGGCTGTGCAAACCCAGTTGCCAGGACTCGGTAGCGTTTGACGTGATAGCTACCTCGTCGGGCTCGCAGCGGATCAAAGACGCGATCGCGCCGTAGACCGCAGCGATCTCGCGCTGGTGAGCATCCGCCGTTTCGTAGCCTCCTCTCACCGCTTCCTCGTGCAGGTACCGAAGCTGCGTGTCCAGCACGGGCCGGGGCGGCAGCGACGCACCGGCATTGTTGAGGTGGATGTGATCTCCCGCGCCGGGCGTGTCGGCCCTGATGCGGGCAATGTCGAGGCTTGGCGCACCCCGGAAGCTTGCGTCCGTCACCTGCCGGCCATCACCGGCCGAGCCGCCGGAGTCGGGCCCGACGGAAAGAGTAAATCAAGCTGGAGTCCCGGCGTTCGGTGCCCGCGTCGGCGCGCGTTCGGCGACGCCGCTCTGATCCGGCTCGGATCTCGGAATGAGGGCGCGACGGGCGTTCCTGGCGAACTCAGAGCGGTGACCGGGGCACAACGTCATTTCGACAGCCTACGTCCATCCGCCCGACGCCGGGACCCTCCTTACGGTTGCTCCACCATCGCGGGCGCTCATGCGCGCTCCCACCGCGGCGGCCGCCACGCGCCCCCGGTCGTGAGTCGACCGCTGCCCGACCGCATGTTGTTGGCGGACACCACGCTGTCTCGGATCGGGCGCAACTCCGACGTGGAGGATCGGCCGGCGCATCAGTTCGAAGCATTTGCGTTCGCCGGGGTCGAGCAAACCGGTATCGACCATACGTTCGGCCGGTCCGGTCCATCCGGCGCAGCGCGTCTACAGCGCTTTGCCCGGATTCAGCCGTCCGTGGGGGTCGAGCGTTTGCTTGATCTGGCGCTGGACGGACAGCTGGATGGGGTCGAGCTCATCCTCGATGTAGTCCCGTTTCAGGGTGCCGATTCCGTGCTCGGCGGCGATCGTACCGCCGAGCTCCAATGAAATGTAGAGGATCTCGGCAAACGCCTTCTTCGCTCGTCCAACCTCAGCCTCGTCGGTGGGGTCGAGGATGAAAAACGGGTGCATGTTTCCGTCGCCGGCGTGCCCAATCGTTGCCAGCGTGACGTCGTTGCGTTCCCCTACTTCGACTATGGAGGCCAGCAACTCTGGCAGCCGCTCGCGAGGCACGGCCACGTCTTCTGGCAGCAACGGTTTGCCGAGCTTCTCGAACGCCGGCCACACCCGCCGGCGGACTTCAACCAGCATGTCGCCCTCGTTGGGGTCGGTGACGTGATAGACAAACGTGGCACCGTTGTTCCGGCAGATCTCGGCGATCTCTGCGATAGAGCCTGCGGCTTCGTCTCCGGCGGTCTGGACCAGCAGCAGACAGGCGGCGTCCACGTCGAGGTCCATTCGGTACACCGATTCCACCTGCCGGAGGCTGGCCTGATCGAGGATCTCCATCAGGCTCGGTTGATGGCCCTCGCGAAAAACCTCGGCGATGGCCGCCCCGGCAGGGGGCAAGGCGTCGAAATATGCCACCGCCGTCGCGGCAGGCGGGGCCGCCGGAACCAGCTTGACCGTGACCTCAGTGATGATGCCGAGCAGACCCTCCGACCCGACGAAGAGCCCGGTCAGATCAAATCCTGCGGTGTTCTTGATCGTACGCCGGCCGGTCCGCATCACGTCGCCGGAGGCCAGCACCACCTCGAGCCCCACCACGTAGTCACGCGTCACCCCGTACTTGACGCAGCACAGGCCTCCGGCGTTCGTTGCGACATTGCCGCCAATGCTCGATATCTCGAAGGACGCCGGGTCCGGCGGATAGAACAGGCCGTGCGCGGCCACGGCGTTCTTGAGGTCTGCGTTGATCACCCCGGGCTGCACGCGGGCCATCCGGTTGGTGGTGTCGATCTCGAGGATCTGGTCCATCCGGTGGAGCGAGAGCATCATGCAGCCGTTGATTGCGTTGGCGGCGCCCGTGAGTCCCGTCCCGGCCCCCCGAGGAACGATCGGCACGTCGGCGGCATTGGCGGCGGCAACCGCGGCCACCACTTCATCCGTCGACCTGGGCATAACCAGCACCGCTGCAGAGCCGGCGGAGACGAACAGGGCGCGATCCTGTGAATAGGAGGCGATCACGTCCGTGTCGGTCTGGATGCACTCGGCGGGGAGCCGCGAGCTCAGCTCCTCCAAGAGCGCACTCATCTCGACCACCTTCGTCGGGTAGCTGTATTCAACTACGGACACTGCACCCCGGCCGGGCCTGGGCGCAGGGTTACACGGCCCGGAGCGCCTGCTCCAGGTCCTCGAGGAGGTCGGACGGGGCCTCCAGCCCGATCGACAGCCGGACCATTCCATCGCCGATCCCCAAGGCAGCCCGAGCGTCGGGTCCGATTCGGCGGTGGGTGGTCGTGGCCGGATGAGTGACGAGGCTCTTGGTATCGCCGAGGTTGTTCGAAATGTCGAACAGTTCGAGCGCGTCTGCGAACCGGAATGCATCGTCGCGGCCGCCGTCGATCCCGATAGTGACGACCGTGCCGCCCAACTCCATCTGCGCCTTTGCCAGTTCGGCCTGAGGATGATCGGCCTGCGTGGGGTATCGGACGTATGCCAGCTTGGGATGCCCGGCCAACTTGGCTGCGATCGTCGCCGCCGCCGAACTCTGCGCGTCTACCCGCAACCGGAGTGTCTCCAGCCCTTTGAGGAGCACCCACGCGTTGAACGGGCTCAAACTGGGCCCGGTATGGCGCAGGAACGGCATCAGCGTGTCGCTGATGTATTGCTCGGTTGCGAGCACCGCGCCCCCCAGCGTCCGTCCTTGTCCGTCGATGTGCTTGGTGGCGGAGTACACCACAACATCCGCGCCGAAGGTCAGCGGCTTCTGCAGGATCGGGGTGGCGAAGACGTTGTCGACGATGACGATCGCCCCGGCGGCGTGGGCCAGCTCAGCCACCGCCGCCAAGTCAATGATCTCCAGGCCGGGGTTTGAGGGCGACTCGACAAAGACCGCTTGGGCGGGCGTTGACAGGGCCGCCGACCATTGATCCAGATCTGTTCCGTCGACCAGAACGGTTTCGACGCCAAACCGCGGAAGGATCTCGGTCAGGATCACGTGACAAGAGCCGAACAGCGCGCGGGAGCCAACCACCCGGTCTCCCGCGGCCAAGTGGCTCGCAAGTGCGGCGTAGACGGCCGCCATTCCGCTGGCGGTGGCCATGCAGGCCTCGGCCCCCTCGAGGAGACGCAATCGTTCTTCGAACATGGAGACCGTCGGATTGCCGTACCGGGAGTAGATGAACCGATCCAGCTCCCCGGCAAAGGCGGCCTCAGCTTCGGCCGCCGAGGCGTACACATACCCTGATGTGGGATAGATCGCCTCGGCAGTCTCGTCGAATTGGCTGCGGTCCAGGCCGCCTCGAACCATGATCGTGGCCTCTCGCATCATGACTGCCTCCACGGGAGGCTGTGGCTTCGCCATCCGCCGGACCGATGACCATCGTGATCAATCGGCCCCTCGAAGCCGGCGGTGATGTTGACGCAGCGGCTGTAACCAGCTTCCACCAGGGCTGCCCCCGCCACTCGCGAGCGCTGCCCCGAGCGGCACAACAGCAGCACCGGCTGATCAGGATGTACGCCAGCCTGTCGCACGTCGTCGACGAAGTGCTCGTTGGGTGTGCCCGGATATCGCACCCACGGCACGAGTAGGGGCTGTTTGCCCAACGAGGACAGATCGGGCAGCCCGACGAACTGCCATTCGGGTTCGGTACGGACATCGATCAGTACGGCATCCGGTTCTGCGGCCAGAATTTCCCAAGCCTGCTCGAGCCCCAGCTCGAGCACACGCTCAGACATGTGGGTGCCCGCGGCGGTGAACTGCACGGTGGTGCGGCTGCTGCGGCTCTGCGCCGCCGGCGGCGGGCGGAACGGGTGAATCTCCGATGACGGGGTTGATCACGACAATCTCCTGATGGGGGGATAACGGGGTCGACGCCGGAGCTGGTGCGCTCGGGGTGAGGGCGTCGGGATCAGGCAGCGCACACAGCGGCGGTGCCCGGGCGACTCACCCGAGCGCAACGACACCGGCAGCACTGCATGGGACGTGGCATGAAGCAGGCATCGTACCCCCAAATCAAGAAGGTGACGAGATCCGACCGCCCTGTCGCCACATACCGCGCACCGCGCGATCTATCCTGCCGCCGCATGGACATACATGCGCTTGCCCGCGACGTCGCCGATGCTGCCCTGTCACCAATAGAGCGCGTTCGCTTCTTGAACCTCTGCCACGAGACCTCGCTCGACGGCTTACAGCGGTCGCTGGAACAGGTCAGCGCGCACCTCGACTACCTAGAGGGAGCGCAGACGATCAATCAGGACGTGAATCTGATTCTGGCGGGACGCATCGCCCAGACCCTCCACGCTCTGATCGCCCTCGGTCCCTACGACGCCGAATGCCGGGCGCTCATTCGAGGCGCAGTCGACTACTTCACTCTGACCGGCGACGCCTCCGACGACTTGAACAGCGACAAGGGCCTCGACGACGACGCCCGCGTGGTCAGTGCAGCCGCCCGCGCCCTGGGCCACCCGGAGTTGGAAATATCCCTCGACTGAGTGGCCAGCGCAACGCAACGGTCGAGGGTAGTGGCTCGCTGTAGCCTGCCGAGCCGCTAGCCAGGAGCAATAGCGGCTCGGCTGCGCCGACATCGCCCTCTCGGGGAAACGACGTACACCCGACACTGATCTCCCCTGTGTCCCATGAGCTGGTTGTATGGCGCCCATGTCCCGGATTCTGGCGCTCGTTGCGTTCGCCCTGGTGGCGGCTGCCTGCGGCGGCACGGCAACCGGGGTCGCGCCGGCGCCGGGCGTGGCGGAGGCGGCACCGATCATCGACTCGACGCCGCCCACGTCGACACCGGGCGGGGTCGTGATCCCCAACATCTCCTTGACCCTGGCGGACGGGTCTACCTTCGACTTCGGGCAGGTCGCCACTCCGGTCATGCTGGTGTTCTGGGCCGAGTGGTGACCGTATTGCCGGCGGGAGTTGCCCGTCCTCGAACAGCTCAGCGAGGAGTACGCCGGCGACGTGGCCTTCCTGGCTATCGGTGCCCGGAGCGACGCGGCAACCACCTCCGCCCGAGCGAGGGAGTGGATGCCGTCGGGCCGTATCAAATGGGCCTTTGATCCCAACGAGCAACTGTGGCAGTTCTTTGCCGCCCGCGGCACGCCGACGACCGTCCTGGTGTCGGCCGACGAGACGGTGCTGGGAGGATGGCCTGGCGCCATCGGGGAGGACAACCTGCGTCAGACGCTCGATCAGCTGGTCGCGATGGGGGGCTGAACCCGGGCGGCGGTCAATCCACTCGCGCAATCGCTCTGACCGGGAATGTTCCCATCCCCTCGATTCGGGGCGGCAGGGCAAAGAAACGGAAACCGTGATCCGGCAGCGCCTCCAGGTTGGTCAGGTGCTCCACTATCGGAATCCCCGCCGCCAGCAGCTGGGTGTGGGCCGGGCGAGTCATGTCTCCGATGTCGTCGATGTTGATCGAGTCGATCCCAACCAGGGAAGCCCCTTGCTCGACGAAAAGCCGGGCGGCATCGCCGGTGAGGAACGGGGCATCGTCGGCGTACCGCTCCGTTCCAAAATGCTCAGACCAGCCCGTGTGGACGAGCACTGCCTTGTGCGTGAGGTCGAGACGCTCGAAGTGTTGCGCGCCGATGGCCTTGAGCCCGGATGTCCGAACACAGAGGCCTGCGAGATCGGCCATCGATTCGAGTGGATGATCGGCCAGGTCGGCACCGTCGGCGAACCGGTGGGACGGGACGTCGAGGTACGTTCCGGTGTTGGCCACCATTTCGATGCGCCCGATGTGGAACGTCACCCCGGGCCCGTAGTGCTGCGCTGCCTGGTGACGGCTGAGATGATCCGTGATCACCGGACCCGGAAGGCCGGGGTAGGTGACCATCCCGGCGCTTATGACGTGGCTGAGTTCGACTAGATGTGGCATTCCGCTCGACTCCGGCTTGCGCCGGAAGAGGATAGAGTTGAGCTGACGCAGGGGGCCGGGTGTGATCGCGCGCAGATCCGGGTCGAGGTGGCGCGCGTGCGGTCGGCCCGGCGGGCCGCGGCGAATGAGCCCGGTGAACGACATGAGGTGCAACAAGTGATTATTGATGGGTTCTTCCACCAGCTTCCCGATATCGACCCCACCGAAACTCAGGAGTGGCTCGATTCGTTAGAAGCGGTCGTCAACTTCCAGGGCAAGACCCGGGCCCGGTTCCTGGTGGCCAGCTTGCTGGAGCGGGCCAAGGAGCTTCAGGTGGGGATCCCGGCCACGATCAGCACGCCATACGTGAACACGATCCCGCCTGAGGAGCAGGCCTGGTTCCCCGGCGACGAACACCTGGAGCGCCGGATCCGACGTTTCGTGAGATGGAACGCGGCGGTCATGGTGGTCAAGGCCAACATGCATGCGGAGGGTATCGGCGGGCACCTGTCCACGTTCGCGTCCTCCGCCGCGCTGTACGACGTCGGCTTCAACCACTTCTTCCGCGGCAAAGAAGACGGTCTACCAGGCGATCACGTCTACATCCAGGGACACGCCGCGCCCGGCATCTATGCCCGGGCGTACCTGGCCCGCCGCTTCGACGAGCAGCATCTCGACAACTTCAGGCGGGAGATCTATGGGGACGGCCTGTCCAGTTACCCGCACCCGCGACTCATGCCCGACTTCTGGGAGTACCCCACCGTGTCGATGGGGTTGGGCCCCCTCGCGTCGATCTATCAGGCGCGCTTCAACCGTTATCTGCACAACCGTGAGCTGGACGACACGTCGGATTCTCGTGTGTGGTGCTTCCTCGGTGACGGCGAAACCGATGAGCCCGAAACGCTGGGTTCGATCTCGTTGGCGGCTCGCGAAAAACTCGACAATTTGATCTGGGTAGTCAACTGCAATCTGCAACGCCTGGACGGCCCGGTGCGGGGCAACGGCAAGATCATCCAGGAACTGGAAGCGGTGTTCCGGGGCGCCGGGTGGAACGTGATCAAGGTCATCTGGGGCTCGGGTTGGGACGAGCTGTTCATGCGCGATGTGGACGGCGTCCTGCTCAACAAGGTCAATACCACCGTGGATGGGGAGTTTCAGCGGATCACGGCTCTGCCGGGTAGCCAGATCCGGGAGGAGTTCTTCGGTCCCGATCCCCGCCTCCGCCAGCTGGTCGCGCACCTGTCAGATGAAGAGCTGGAGCGGCTGCCTCGGGGCGGGCACGACTACCGGAAGTTGTACGCCGCCTACAAGGCAGCCACCGAGGCCGAAGGTGCGCCGACCGTGATCCTCGCCAAGACCGTGAAGGGATGGACGCTGGGGCCCGATGTCGAAGCCCGCAATGCCACCCACCAGATCAAGAAGCTGTCCAACGCACAGCTGCGTCAGCTGCGGACCCGCATCCATCTCGAGGCCGAGATACCGGCCGAGGCGCTGGAGGATGGCAGGGAACCCCCGTACTACCGGCCGCCGGTCGATTCGCCCGAATACGAGTACATGATGGAGCGGCGCAAGGCCCTCGACGGAGCACTGCCGTCACGGGTGGTCCGGATCAAGCGCCCGCTGCACCTGCCCAACCCGAAGGTTTACGACGAGTTTCACGCCGGCACCGGCACCCAGGAGCCGTCGACCACCATGGCCTTCGCCCGGCTGTTGCGCGGTCTGGCGCGTGATCCGGAGTTCGGACCGCGGGTTGTGCCAATCGTGCCAGATGAAGCCCGCACCTTCGGTTTCGACTCACTGTTCAAAGAGCTCAAGATCTACGCCGCCATGGGCCAGCTCTACGAGCCGATCGACGCCTCGCTGTTGCTGTCCTACGCGGAAGCCAAAGACGGCCAGATCCTGGAGGAGGGCATCACCGAAGCCGGGTCGATGTGCAGTTTCATTGCGGCGGGCACCGCGTACGCCGATCGGGGCGTGCCGATGGTGCCATTCTTCACGTTCTACTCGATGTTCGGATTCCAGCGGGTGGGTGACCTGATCTGGCAGGCGGCTGACGCCCGGGCCCGAGGATTCCTCATGGGCGCCACGGCCGGACGGACCACGCTGATGGGGGAGGGTCTCCAGCACCAGGACGGGCACAGCCACGTGCTCGCATCAACCGTGCCGACGGTGATGGCATACGACCCGGCGTTCGCCTACGAGCTGGCCACCATCGTGGAAGATGGCCTGCGGCGCATGTACGTCGAGAACCAGGACGTCATGTACTACATCACCATCTACAACGAGAACTACCCGATGCCCGCCAAACCCGAAGGCGTCGATCAGGGGATCATCGACGGCATCTACCAGTGGTCGCCGGCACCCGACGACTCCCGGTTCGGGGCGGCGATCCTGTTCTCAGGCCCGCTCCACGCCGCGGCGCAATGGGCACAACGCGAGCTCTATGAGCATTACGGGGTGGGGGCGTCCCTGTGGAGCGTCACGTCCTACAAGAACCTGCGTGAGGACGCAATGTCGGCCGAGCGCTGGAACCGACTGCACCCGAATGAGGACCGGCGCGTGCCCGTTATCCGTCGTGCCCTGTCCGGGGTCAACGGGCCGGTGCTGGCGGTGACCGACTACATGCGGACCGTTCCCGACCAGGTGTCCCGTTGGATCGACCAGCCTTACGCGTCGCTGGGCACCGATGGCTTTGGCCGGTCCGACACGCGCGATGCGCTGCGCCGCTTCTTCGAGGTCGACGGACCGCACGTCACGGTCGGTGTGTTGTCCTCGCTCGCCGAACAGGGTCACATCGAACCCCCGATCGTGGCGGAAGCGATCAAGCGATATGAACTGGATCCTGACGCCCCCGATCCCTGGAACACCTGACGGCCGATTAGGGCACCATCTCGAGTCGTCCGGCGGCTACTCCGCGATCACCTCGACATGCGGAACCACCCAGATGGCATTGGGCTGCCCCGCCCACCAGCGGAAAGCCGCGGAGATTTCCTCGAGTTCTGCGCGGCCGGCCAGCCCGAGCTCGAGTGCGTGTTCGGCGTATGAGGATTCGAGTGACCGCCGCTCCCACGCCCCAGCCCAGACTGCCCGGGCCGCGGCGGTTGCATGCGTCCAGGTCGAAGAGGTGATGGTCGGGTTGGACAGTCCGGCCTCGGCCACCCAGGTGGGAAGCCACCGCCCGGCCCGGGACTCCAGGCCGAGCGCCTCGTTCATTTGGTGATACAACTCGACCCAGCGATCGAGCTGCGGCGGCCGAGGCGCCCAAAACATGCCCGCGTAATCCGAGTCACGAACGGCGACGATGCCGCCGGGAGCGAGCGCCGTGCGCATGCGGCGAAGAGCCGCAACCGGATCGCTGAGGTGCTGGAGCACCTGGTGGGCGTAGACGACGTCGAAAGTCTGTTCGCCCAGTTCGTAAACGCTCGCCACTTCCACCTCGACGTTGTCGAGTTCCCGATCCCGGACGGTGGCTCGGGCGTTATCCACTGCGGTTTCGGACACATCGATGGCCAGCACCTGGCCGGGGTGGACGAGCTCGGCCAGGTCCGCCGTGATGGACCCGGGACCGCAGCCGACGTCGAGCAGGGTCTGGCCCGACTTGAGGCGAGGGACGAGAAACGCGGCACTGTCTTGGGCCGTGCGCAGGGCGTGATGTCCGACGACGGCGGGGGCGTGTCCGTGGGAATAGGCGTCTTTGCGCGGCATCGGCGCAGTGTACGAACCATTGTGCACGCCGCACATTCAAGTAATGGGCCGATCCGTCGAAGTACGAGCGTCGAAAGGGAGACACGATGGCGATCGGACCCAGCTTGCCTACCACCGACACCCAGTCCGTGGTTGTGAACCTGCGTTTGAGCGACCAGCGCACCGGGAGCCGTTCGGAACGTTTCCGCCTGGCGCTGCTGGAGGATCAGCTGCAGGCTGTGCTGGCCGAGCAAGAAGAGATGTTCTTCGCCGGCCACGACATCGGCGAGGGATATTGCGCGCTCTACTGCTACGGGCCTGACGCCGCCAAGCTCTACGCGCAGATTTCGGACACTCTGGCCGGTTACGACGCGGCCAGCGGCTCCTACACGGAGCTCACGTACGGCAGCCCGGTGGAGCCGGCTTCGCCCCGACAGCGAATCGAGTTCAGTCGAGCCGTCTAGGCGCTTGGTGGTTTCGCTCGCTCCATCGCGGCGAGGCGGTCCCGCAGCCGGCGCAGCTGCGTCCTGAGATCGTCGAGTCCGATGCTCTCGTCCATGCGCCGGTTCATCTCGTGCAGGTGTTTGGGATCGATGCCTCCGCCCATGCCGGTCTGGGGTCCTGAACTGTGTGAGAGGCGGTTGGCAGAATGCGCGGCGATCGTGCTCTCTAGTTCGGCGATCCGTCGCTTGATCTGGTCGGCGCTCAAGAGGTCGCCGGCCAGCGCCTCCGACCTGACCTTCTCACGGAGCTCTTCTTGCCGGGCACGCAGCTCCATACGCTCGCTGAACGCCTCGGGCGGCAGCCCGATGAGGCGATCTTGGATCGCCGCGAGTTCCTCCCGGACGGCGGCCAGCTCAGCCCGGTCCATGTTCAGTCACCCTTCGAATCCGGCCGGTTGATTTCGTCGCCGGTCGACCACGAGCCGGAGAACGTCGGGCCGGCTGTAATGGCCGGTCGGATCGAAGTTCTGGCGCTCCCTCAGCACTGTCTCGATCTCCAGGTCGGCGTACACAATGGTCTCTTCGTATTTGCGCGGCCCGTCGATCACTGTCCCGTCTGGCGCAACGATCATCGTTCCGCCGCTGGCGTAGCGGGCTTGTGCGGCCACCATCTTGTGGCGGAGTGGGAAGTCCTCGGCGATGTGTTCGCTCCGCAGCACCGCGCCAACGCTCAGTACATATACCCGTCCTTCCATCGCGATGAACCGGCTGATGTCACGCGTGAGCCAGGGCGAGCCGGGCCAGGTGGCGATATGCAGCTGTGTGCCCTGGGCGTAGAGGGAGGTGCGTGCCAGCGGCATCCAGTTCTCCCAGCAGTTCAGTCCACTCACTCGAAAACCGCGCCAGTCGTGGACGCGCAGGCCGTAGCCGTCGCCGTCCGCCCACGCCAGCCCTTCGCCGTACGTGGGCTTGAGCTTGCGGTGGACCGAAACCACGCCCTCATCAGGGTGGATGGCCACGAGCGAGCAATAGACAGATCCGCTCGAAGCGGCGCGTTCGGCCACCCCAACATACGCAAACACGCCCAGGTCGCGAACGGCTTCGATGACGGGCGCGAAGTCGGCTCCGTGTACGTCGACAGCTGAGTCGAGGTACCAGGCGAATGCTGCTTTTTGGCCGGGATCGTTCCACGCGGCTGCATCGGTTGTTTCCACCCAGGCCGGATAGCCGGGCACGAACGTCTCGGGGAACGCGACCAGGTCGGCGCCGGCGTCTGCCGCCTCGCCGAGGAGATCAACGACTTTTTCGATGGTGGCCTTGCGATCCAGAAAGACGGGGGCGGCTTGCACGCCGGCGACTCGCATGCGCCCGAGCCTAGCTGTCAGACGAGCGTCGCCGATTCGCGCCAGCGGGCCCGGTCCGGTCACAGGGAGTCGAAGCGGTGAGGGCCGGGGGTGGCCGGACGGGGCTAGGGCGGGCAGAACAGGGAGATCGCCGTGCGGGCCACGTCGAGCATCACCTCGCCTCGGGCCCGGTCGGGAGCGCCGCTGTTGATCTCGTCGAGAAACTCCTCGTAGTCGGTCTGGCTCGTCAGTTGGCGGCTGCATATGAGGTCGGCGATCTCCAACCAGTCGCCATCGCTGATATCGATCCCAGCCCGCTGACCCGCGGCCCGAGCTGCCTGCAGATATTGCTCCTGAATTTCGGGCGGGGCATCCGAGGCGGGGCCAGAGCAGGCAACGGTAACCAATGCGGCGAGGACGATCACCCACACTCGCCGAGCGGCCGCCGCGCCCCGGCTGCTCATCAGCCCATCACGGCGTAGCAACCAAACGCCGGGCAGCGCACGATTCGAAGCCGGGGCCATACCGGCATGATATGCCTGCCTGCGGGGTGGGCCGGCCGCCGGACGGAGGCGAGGGATGGTTACCACCAACGTTGTGACTAGTGCGCGCGGCGGCGGGAAGTTGGCGCTCAGGTTTCGACCTGCCGAATGTCGATCCACTATGACATGAGAGTCGATGCGCGGTCCCGTCCGCCACTGTTGGGCGACAATTGGCACCCGGCGATCCTCGCAGTGCTGGGGGTTCTGTTGGGTTGGAACTCGGTTGCGGCCTGGCTGTCGCTGCCGTCCGGATCAGAGCCGCCTCTCACCTCGACTGAACTGCGGGCGTTGCACTTTCGAGTGTTCATTCCAGCGCTGGCCTATTCGCTGCTGGCGTTGCGGCTGGGCGTCGCCCGAGCCAAGCGGGGCGGTTCGATTGCGTCATATGGTGTGCTGGCGGTCGTGACCATGCTTGCTGCCGTCACCATCCTCTTCGCCACGTTTGGGGTTCGCACGATCGGATGATCGGGTTGGCCTGGGGGGCTATTCCAGGCCCAGGTTCACGAAGGTTCGGTGGAGAAATGCCGAAATCTGGCCGCGGGTCACGTTGTCATACGGGCAGAACAAGCCCGGCCGGCAGCCCAGCGTGATGCCCGTCTCCGCCACCCGGTTGATGGCTGTTTCGTGGACGGAGCCTTGATCGTCAGAGAAGTAGTCGGTCGTTGCGCCTAGCAAGACAAAGGCACGGTCGATGAAAGTCGCCATCTGCGCCCTGTTCACAGGGTCGTTCGGGCAGAAGCGTGTCCCGTCGGTGCTACACCCGATGGTGATTCCGGCTTCGGCGATGGCGTTGATGTTGCCGGTATGCACACCGGAGACGTCACCGAAGCGATTGCCGGCCGGGATCGGTAGGCCCAGCGCGCGTGCGAGCAGCGAGGCCATCTGGGCCCGGGTCATGGAGTCGTCAGGACAGAAGTTGCCTGCTTCGTCACACCCCTGCGTGATGCCGGTTCCGGACAGCCAGGCGATGTCAGCTTCGAAGGTGTGACCGTTGGTGTCCGCGAAATCCCGGGCGGTGGTGACGCTCAGCGCGGGACCGTCGGTGCTGGTCGCGCCGTGGACGTCGCGGGCTTCCACCACGAAACTGTACGCAGTCGCAGGCCGCAAGCCTGTCACGGCGAGCTGCAAACCGCCGGGCTGACCGATCAGGGTCTCATCCTGGTATACCAAATAGGTCTCGATGCCCGAAGCGTCGACCGGAGCGTCCCAGCTCAACGTCAGATGAGTCTCGCCGACGTCGGATCGGGACAGCAACACGCCGGACCAGTCGGGCGGGTCATCTTCGATGGTGGTGAACGTCAGGCTGGGACCGCCGGAGCTTACGTTGCCGGCCGCATCGCGCGCCTGGACACTGATCGAGTACGCGGTGTCCGGCGTCAGCCCGGCGAGCGCGGCGCTGGTCGATGTCGTCGTCTCGAGCAGCGACGCGTCCGAATAGACGTCGTAGGCAACGACCCCTACGTCGTCCGATGCTCCCGACCAGATGAGGGTGGCCGAAGTCTTGGTGATGCCGGCCGCCTCGAGCGTGGGGTTGGTCCAGGTGGGAGCCACCAGGTCGATGCTCTCGTCGAAATCGGCATCGATGACGAGGGCGAATGGCTGGGGGCCGACGGGGACGTCCGAGCCGGTGACTGTGATAGTCCAGACGCCGGCTTCCGGGACCTCGATGTACACGTTCTCGACATTGTTCACCTGATCGGTTGCGGCCGCTCCCTCGGGCGTCCAGCCACCGGAGAAGTTGTTGCCGACGTAAGTCTGCTCGCCGTCCGGAGCCGTCACGATCAGATCGAGGTCGTTCACCAGGCAGGATCCACATGAGCCGGTACCCTGATAGTCGCTCCAGACAAGGGTGACCTTCAGTGGCACTGTGCCGGTCTCGAGCGCAGTGGCGTAGGTCACCTGGGTACCGGTGGCGACCGAACCGTCGTCAAACCAGGTATGGGACTCGTCGGTCGCGGCGGCAACGTCCACCCGGCCCCAGCCCTCGTGCATATTCGGGATCGGCAATGCGTTGTCGTCGACGCCGTCGTTGTTTTCATCCGCGATATCCGTCGCCGAATTGATGAGTGTGGCTTTGACCAGAGCCCCACTGATCCAGCTCAGACCGTGCGCCTTGGTGTAGTAGTCCCGCACGATCGCCGCGGCACCGGATGCAATCGGGGCCGCCATCGACGTTCCGCCAAAGTATTTGTAGTGCTCGTCGTAGGGGAATCCCCAGCCGTCCGATTGATACGCGCCGTTCCGCGGGTTGGGTGCGGGGTCGTACTGTTCCTGGTAGAGATCCGAGTAGCCGGACAGGACCCAGGTGCCGGGCGCTACGACGTCGGGTTTGATTCGGCCGTCCTGGGTGGGCCCGCGGCTGGAGAACGCAGCCAGTTGTTGAGCGCCGCCGGCGGAAGGATCCCCGAACAACGGCGCCGCGGGGAAGTCGGCCGGCCAGGACGAACCATAGGTGTTGAGGGTGTTGATGCCGCCGTCCAGCCCGCAGGTCGTATAGGTGAGCGCAGCGTCGCACGGATAGAGGTCGGACCGGGCATTCTCTGAGGCTCCGATGGACAGCACGTTCTTGGCGGTAGCCGGTGAGCCGATCGATCCATCGTCGACCACCCCGTCGCCGTCTCCATCCCTGCCGTCGTTGCCGGCCGATACCACCATGAGCATGTCTTGGTGTTGCCACATGAAACTATCGACTGCTGCGCTGTCGGCGGTGTACTCACCTGCCGCGCTGGCGCCCCACGAATCCTGGTGGATCCGCGCGCCCTGGTCGTACGCATCCTGCAGGAGATCCCCCAGATCGGCCGGGAGGCCGATCAACTGATACCCGTCTTGCAGACCGGCGCAGAGCAGGATGTAGTCGACGTAGTCCTCCACTGCCTGAAAGTAGAGGGATGCACCGGGGGCCGCTCCCCTTCCCTCTCCGGCGGGCCCGCCACCCGATAACACGCTGCCGGCCACGTGGGTGCCATGACCGGTATCGACGTCGATGGGCCCGTCCGGGAATGCATTCCAGCAGCTGAAGCCGCTGGAGCCGGGGTAGTCGGCGATGCCTGCCACCCGGTCGGCCGGGATGTCGCGGTGTGCGTTGGAAGCCGTGCCGGCTCCCAGTCCGGTGTCGGCTACGGCCACGATCTGGGTCGAGCCGTCATACCCGAGATCGTTGGCTATGTCGGCGCCGACGATGGCGGCGCCGTACTCGTTGTGCGGCTCGGGCAGTGACCATGGCTCGATCCACTGGGCCGGCACAGCCCGAGCGATCTCGATCGACGCGGCCCGATCTGCCATTGCGATCAGCCCGGAGTCATAACTGCGGACGACGGTAGAACCGGCGGAGGCGACGGTGGCAGCGGCCGCTTCCACATCGGATCCCGGGTCCAAGACGATGCGAACGAGCTGGGTCCCGTCGAGCTGGGGGTGGATCACTTGCTCTGGTCGGAGCCGGTCAGCCCAGCGAATGCGTTCGATGCCCGCCAGTCGGTCCGGCCTGTCGGTCCGGACCCGCACGGCATGATCGGGGAGAATGGCCAGCAGCTCCGCACCGGATTCCCGCAGCCGTGCCAGATCTGATCGGCGGATCGGTCCTTCGAACTGCAGGACCAGAGGTCCAGGGCCCAGCGTTCGTAGTTTGTCCGCGGCGGCCGGCGTTCGAGTGTCGACGGATCCCGAACGGAGCCGTAGTGAGGTGCGGGCATCCTCCGGCAGGTGGACGGACGGACCCCGGCCTACCTCCACGGCACGCGGCCGAGGGACTTCGGCCGTGGTCGGCTCAGCGGCTCCGGCGGGGAGGAGGGCGCCCGTCAACGCAGCAACAACGAAGAGCGGCGGTACTACACGACGCAACACGAATCCCCAACCCTCCGGTATTTTCCGTATGCTGCCATTTCCGGCGTGCTACTGGCTGGCATTCTGGTCCGGGGAGGTTGGATCTGCCGCTGCGCAATCGAGTTGATCCCTACGGGCAGCTTCGAGCGGTGGAGGCGCGCGGCACGTTGACGGGCAACCGGGGGATTCTGCACGATGACGATCGCCGGATCATCCGCAGCTACCAAACCCGGCGGTGGATCGCGTGTCGGTTGAATTATCGAGGTGTCCGTCGCGAGGTGATGGCGCCGCGTCGATGGACCGAGCTGTTCTTCCTGGACGAGGCGACAAGCCTGGCTGCCGGTCATCGGCCCTGCTTCTTCTGCCGGCATGACGAGGCAGTCCGTTTCGCTGAGCTGTGGGTGGCGGCCCGGGGGTCGGGCCGGCTGACCCGCGGGTCGGGCCGGGCTCGGGCGGCTGAGATGGATCGGGAGCTACACCCGTCCCGTCTGTGGGCCGACCACCCCGCCGTAGATCCAGCGACGCTGCCGCCGGGGGTGATGATCGAGGTGGGCGACAGCCCGGCAGTCGTGGTGACCGGCGGGCTTCGCTTTTGGTCCTTCGCCGGGTACGGGCCGCTCGAGCAGCTGGCGGGGGATGCCTTGCTGTTGACACCTCCGCCCACGGTCGCAGTGATCACCGCCGGATACGACGTCGGGCTGCATCCGTCGGCCGGCCGATAGATTCGTCGGCTCAGCGATCCTATCCTGCCGCCCGATGAATCTGCTCAGCGACTATCCACGCGTCGACGGCTACTGCGAGGTGTTTGGAGACGACGGCGCCCGGCTGCATTACCGGGAGCTGGTCCAGAGGCTGTCGGAGATGGACCCGCGGGAGCTTGACGAGCGGGCGCGCACGGTCGAGGAAACATTTCGCAACCTCGGAATCACTTTCGCAGTGTATGGGGCAGACGAAGGGGTCGAGCGGACCTGGCCGATGGACCTGATCCCGCGCATCATCTCGGCGCCGGAATGGGCTTCGATAGAGGCGGGTCTCGCCCAGCGAGTCCGGGCGCTGAACGCCTTTCTGGAGGACGTGTATGTCGGCGACGGCTCGGTGATCGGCGATGGTGTGATTCCCCGCTGGTTGGTGCATTCCTCCGACGGCTTCTGCCGCGAGGCACAGGGGATTGCGGTGGCCCGCTCGGTGCGCTGCATCGTGTCCGGGATCGACCTGGTGCGGGACGAAGAGGGGACTTTCCGGGTTTTGGAGGACAACCTACGGGTCCCGAGCGGAATCTCTTACGTTCTCGAGAATCGGGCCGCCATGCAGCGAGCGTTTCCGGTCGTGTTCGCCCGCCACGCCGTACGCTCGGTCGACGACTACGGCAGCCTCTTGCTGCGAGCTCTGGAGGAGCTCGCCCCCAACGGCATTCACGACCCAACGGTGGTGGTGCTGACGCCCGGTGTGTACAACTCGGCCTACTTCGAGCACACATTCCTGGCGAGGAAGATGGGGGTGCAGCTGGTCGAGGGCCGGGACCTGGTGGTCAACGACCACAAACTGTATATGCACACGACCAGCGGCTTGCGGCAAGTGCACGTGGTCTACCGCCGGGTCGACGACGACTTTCTCGATCCAGTTGCGTTCAATCGCAATTCGGTGCTCGGGGTACCCGGCCTCATGTCGGCGGTGCGGTTTGGGACGGTCACACTGGCCAACGCGATCGGCAATGGGGTAGCGGACGACAAGGGCGTGTACGCCTTCGTACCCGACTTCGTCCGCTACTACCTGAATGAGGAGCCGATCCTCCCCAACGTTGAAACGTATCTGATGTGGGATCCGGAGCAGCGGCGTGAGGTGCTGGACCGGCTCGATCGGGTGGTCGTCAAGCCCGTGGCGGAGGCGGGTGGCAAGGGGATCGTGATCGGCCCCCGAGCCACCGACAGCGAGCTATCCGCCGTCCGTGCCGAAGTCGAGCGCCATCCGCGCAGTTTCATCGCGCAGGAGGTCGTGAACCTCTCGACCCACCCCACGCTGATCGATCAGGGGTTGCGTCCCCGCCACCTGGACCTTCGTCCGTTCGTGGTTGCGGGCGAATCGATCCGTGTGGTGCCGGGCGGTCTGACCCGGGTGGCGCTGCCGGAGGGTTCGTTGATCGTCAACTCATCCATGGGGGGAGGATCCAAGGACACCTGGGTGCTGGCGGAGACACGCTGACAATGCTGTCCCGCCACGCCGAGCTGTTGTTCTGGGTCGGACGGTACCTGGAGCGAGCCATGCAGACCGCCCGGTTGCTCGACGTCGCCCGCCTGTCGCAGCTCGGCACGGCCGACTCTGAGGACCGCTTGCGGGAGCTGCTCGCCGTCCTGTACCAGGACGACGTGTTTGCCGTGGGTAATCCCGCGTTCACTTCCGATGCGATTGTCTTCTTCCTGGTTGCGGACCCTGACAACGCGGGCTCGGTTGTGTCGTCCGCTGCCGCCGCGCGCGAGAGTCTGCACAACGTGCGGGAGTTGGTCCCGATCGACCTTCTCGAGGTTGTCAATCAGCTGCATCTGCGCCTGCGGAGCCCTCGGACCGCCGAACAGCTGATCGACCAGCCCGCTGAGTTCTTCGACTGGATGCGGATTCAGTCTCAGCGTATCGCCGGCGTGGTCCACGATTCCATGGTCCGCTCCGACGGATTTCGGTTCTTGCTGATCGGCCGGTTCCTGGAACGGGCCGAGATGACGCTGCGCAACGTCGACGTGCACCGAGTGGTGGGTGGCGAAGCCTTCGAGGTGTGGACTCGGGTGCTCCGATCCGTTTCCGGGCTGCACGCGTTCACACAGCTGTACGGCGCCTCGGCCCGGGCGGACGACGTCGTGCGTTTTCTCCTGACCGGCACCGACGCGCCGTGCAGCGTGCAGTTCTGTTTACGCCGCTGTGAGGCCGATCTCCAGCTGGCCTACGGACGGAGCCAGGCGACCGAGGCGCAGCGCGTGCTGGGTCGGGTGAGGTCCGGCGTCGAATTCGCCGACGTCCCCAATGTTCGTGATCCGGCGCTGGGGGATCTGATACGGCAACTGGAGATTGGCATTCGCGACGTGTCCGAGACCCTTCGCCGTGACCTATTCCGTAGCTCCACGACAGCCCTTCATCCGTACGAGGCTGTGTGATGCGGTTGGACATCCGTTATGTCTCACGGTTCGACTACGACGGCGAGGTCGTGCAGTCGCACAATCTGTTGCGGGCAAGGCCGGCCGACAATGAGCGCCAGCGGCTTCACGATTACAGAGTCGAGGTTGATCCGCCGGCCTCGGTCCGGTCGTATGTCGACTATTGGGGCACTTGGGTTGATGTCTTCGCCGTGGTCGAGCCACACACACGGTTGACGGTCGCGGCGGCGGCGTCGGCGGAAACGTCGCCGGGCGGCTCTCCCCAGGGAGGAGCACCCTGGCCCAAGGGCGTGGATCACTATGAATTCCTGGCCCCGTCACCTCATGTGCAGTGGGACGATGAGGTTGCCGACTTTGGGCGGGACGCCGTCGCCGGCCACGGCGGCGTGGTGGATGCGGCCTGTCGCGTGCAGGCTGCGGTTGGCAGCCATCTCACCTACCGACCGGGCGCCACCGAAGTCGGTACGCCGGTGGAGGATGTATTCCGCGACCGGGTCGGCGTATGCCAGGACTTTTCCCATTTCGCACTGGCGGTGCTGCGCAGCCTGGGCGTTCCGAGCCGTTATGTGAGCGGCTATTTGTATGCCCTCGACTCATCGTCGGGCGACGCGCCGCCGGACGCCGAGATCGAAGTCAGCACGCATGCCTGGATCGAAGTGTGGATTCCCGGGTTCGGCTGGTGGGGCCTCGACCCGACCAACCAGCTCGAGGTCGGCGAACGGCACGTCAAGATTGGCCATGGGCGCGATTACGAGGATGTCACTCCCTTTCGGGGCGTCTTTCACGGTTCGAGTTCCAACTCGGGGCTGGAAGCATCGGTATCCATGTCCCGCGACCCGCTGGGCCGGTATCGGTTCGAGCCACGTCCACCCGACCCGGCGGTGGCAGAGATACAACAGCAGCAATGACCGGTACGGACGGCAGCAGCCTCAGCCGGCTTGGAGTGTGCGCCGGGCCGCCGGCGAGGGGAAGGTGAGTTCATGGGTGAAACAAGTGCCAACAGAATCGGTTGGGTGGGAACCGGCGTCATGGGCGCAGCCATGGCCGGCCACCTGCTCGACGCCGGGTATGAGCTCAGTGTGCACAACCGGTCAAAGGCGAAGGCAGAAAGTCTGATAGAGAACGGCGCCAGCTGGGCCGACTCGCCACGGCAGGCTGCCGCCGAGTCGGATGTCACGTTCGCGATTGTCGGTTTCCCCCTCGACGTGCGGGAAGTCTTTCTGGGAGAGGACGGCATCCTGGCGGGTGCGTCCCCCGGCTCCGTCGTGGTCGACATGACAACAAGCGAGCCCTCGCTCGCCGTCGAGATTCACCAATCAGCCGCCCAGCGCAATGTGGGAGCCATCGACGCGCCGGTCTCGGGGGGCGACGTGGGTGCCCGCGAGGGCACGCTGTCGATCATGGTGGGGGCCGAGCCTGAGGACTTCGACCGGGTCCGTCCGTTGTTCGAGATCATGGGTTCAATGATCGTGCGCCAGGGTGGCCCAGGCGCCGGACAGCACACGAAGATGGTGAACCAGATTCTGATAGCAACGGGCATGATCGGGGTGTCGGAGGCGCTGCTCTATGCCGCGGAGGCGGGACTCGACCTGCCAACGGTCATGGAGTCGGTCAGTGGGGGAGCGGCCGGTTCCTGGTCGCTGTCCAACTACGGGCCCAGGATCCTCGCCGGCGATTTCGAGCCCGGCTTCTACGTCGATCACTTTGTCAAAGACATGGGAATTGCACTCTCGGAAGCAGCTGCCTCGGAGCTCTCACTCCCCGGTCTGGCGCTCGCGCACCAGCTCTACGTGGCGCTGCAAGCGCAAGGCGCGGGGCGGCAAGGCACCCAGGCGCTGATTCTGGCGCTGTCCGTTCTGTCCGGGCGGGACTGGGCTCCGGTAGCGGAGCGTTAGGACTTAGGACGTTCCCAGGCGGGCCATCGCCCGGCGCAGTTTGGGCAGGAACTGCCAGCGGAATCGGTCCGGGTCGTCGAGGGCGATCACCCACTGCTGTCCGGCCAGAGACAGCACCAGAAGCCCGTCCTCCAATGAGACCACTCGGACTCGACGGACCCGCGCCGACCATCGTTCGCCGTCGGGAGAGGAGATCTGCACCCGCCGGCCCGAGATGCACAGTTGAATCACGCGGGGCCCGTCGCCGGCCCGTACGGTGCCCGTATGCATCACGATGTGACCTCCAGACGAGAGAGGTCGACCTGCCGGCACTCGGCCCCGTCCCCGGGCGGCGCTGCAGCCACCCGCCCTTGTCGTTGCTCGGTCGAGACCGCGAGCACTCTGGGCGTTGCTTTGGCGTCGAGTTGGTCCGATTCCGGGTAGAGCCGCCCGCGCTGTGCCACCTGGCCTCCTCACGGCCAAAATACCACATAGAGTGGTAAATCTCCACACAGAAAGTGATCTGGATTCGGTCAGGCCCCCGGAGGGCGGAAATCGCGCCGGCGGGCGGCCGCTCTGTGGAGCAGCTCGGACCGGGCCCGGGCCCGTGGCTGGTCGTCGGTCAGCTCGGCAGCTTCGGTGTCGCCGGGTAGGCCTTGGTCGAACGAAATCTCTTTGCACTTGACGCAAAAGCGGGTGACCGAGCCGGCGGCGTCGGGACGGCCCTCCCATACGTGGGCGCATTCTGGGGGCGCTGCTTCGGCTGGTTCCGGTCGCTTGAGCCAGGACCGGAGGCCAGTCAGCAAACGGGAGCTCGGAGTGGAGACCTCCGCCATCACCCGGCGCAGATCCGAGGCTGAGGTCGACGAAGTGGGATCGCCGGGTGCGCCAGCCCGGGCCTCCTTTACGCGGTCGCTCAAGCCCCGACGCCGGTCGGCGGTTTGGCCGGCTCCGGCGGAGACGTCCGGTTCTGTCGAACTTTCCGCCTGTTGCAGCTCTACCAGCCGGGGCGTGATGGTGTCCCAGGGATCGCGCAGCTGGTACGGGGGCTCGGGTTCGGGGGCCGGCGGGCCGTGGCTGCCGTGTCGGTCCGGGGCTGGCTCCTGGTCGGGAGCTACGTCAGCCGACTCTGCGGTCCCCCAGCTCGGCGCAGTGGTCGGCACGTCGTCTGCCGCTCCCGAGGCGCGCAAGGATAGATACTCGCTCAGCGACGTCACGCTCGTGGCTTCGCCCGGCGGGGCAACTGACTGCTCAGAACCAGCCGCGGGAGCCGACCCGGCTGTGGCGAGTTCCTCCTCGATGCCGGGCTGCGGTTCGTCCTCGGCGGCTGCCGGTGTAGGTGGTGCGTCGTGCGGGCCGGGCTGCGACGCCGGTTGGTCGGTGGGTTGGGATGTGGGGGGCGGTTCGTCCTCGGCGGTGGGGGCCGGTTCGTCCTCGGCGGCTGCCGATGTGGGTGGTGCGTCGTG
>JBFGLM010000065.1:0-22506 GCA_041576165.1 Acidimicrobiia bacterium | reverse complement strand
GCGAGCCCGACGAGGTAGCTATCACGTCAAACGCTACCGAGTCCTGGCAACTGGGTTTGCACAGCCTGGCGTTGGAGCCGGGCGACCGAATCCTCACCGGCGAGGCCGAGTACGCCTCCAATTTCATCTCCTTTCTCAAGCTGCGGGATGAGCGCGGCGTCACGGTGGACGTGATCCCGTCGGACGACCAGGGGGCAACCTCGGCCGAAGCTCTGCGGGGCATCCTGGACGATAGGGTCCGTCTGATCTCTCTCACCCATATCCCAACAAACGGCGGGTTAATCAACCCTGCCGCTGCCATCGGCCGGGTGGCCAACGAGCACGGAATCCCGTACTTGCTCGACGCCTGCCAGTCGATCGGCCAGATCGATATCGATGTGCGGGGCATCGGGTGCGATATGTTGAGCGCCACCGGGCGGAAGTTCCTGCGCGGTCCGCGCGGCACCGGATTTCTCTTCGTGCGCCGCCAGATGCTGGAACGCAGCCGCCCACCGTTCCTCGACTTGCACGGCGCCACCTGGACCAGCCCGAATGCCTTCGAGATGCGGCCCGACGCGCGACGCTACGAGACATGGGAGTTCAACGTGGCGTCGCTACTCGGGCTGGGGGCGGCGGCCCGTTACGCCCTCGACCTGGGGATGCCGGCGATAGAAGCGCGCGCTACCGCGCTCGGCGCCGGGCTGAGGGAGCGCCTGTCGACGCTGCCCGCCGTCACGGTTCATGACATCGGACAGCACCAGGGTGCCATCGTGTCCTTCTCGGTGGCTGGTCTGCAGGCCGAAGATGTGCAGGCCCGCCTGGCGGCGGCTGGAGTAGCCGTCAGCGTATCGACACCGAACTCGACGCTGCTCGACGCAGTACGCAGGGGACTGCCCACCTTGGTTCGGGCGTCACCCCACTATTTCAATACTGAGCACGAGTTGGACACGACGCTTGGCCACGTGGCGCGCCTGGCCTGAGACCAATCACCGGATGGCGTGCAGCGGCCCGCTGCCTCACCGAGACGTTACGGTCAAGTCGCCATTAGCGCTGCCGATGCAATGATCAATAGCATCCGTGATGGGAAGGAGCCCGGGGCGACCACGCGCCGGAGGGGACCGGCCGGAGGCTCGACCGGGATCGTATGGGCTCACCAACACACCGCTCAGGTTGGCCGGGTGATCAGATCCACACTCCCGCCCGCGCCGGGGACCGGCGCCGCCCGAGGGCTCGCCCATGACCGCCGCACTTGACCGCATATTCGACAAGAACGACTTCGGCGACTTCGAGCCGTCGGCGAGATGGATCCTGGTGGTGGCGAGCGCCGAGGCCCGGATGGCCCGGCATCCGGTGGTGTCGTCGGCTCACATCGTCCTCGCCAACTGGCTGGCGGTGAACACCCCGGCCGCCCAGGCTTTGCGGGAGGCCGGCATGAGCGGACGGATCGCCAAGGCCTGGATCAACCACGAGATACGCCCGGACTCGCGCTCGGGCAACCCCCATTTCGATCCAGCGTTCCTGACCAGAGTTCGTGAGATCGCCGCTGAGCGCGGAGCTCGGCGAGTCGCAGCTCAACACCTGTTGGAGGCCGCTACCGAATCACATGAACTCGACGGAGTGAGCATGATCCGGGCCCAGGGCATCTCGCATGAGCGGCTGCACCGGCTGATCGAGTCGGTCCTGTCGATGCCGCCGGCGCCGGCCGTCATGGAGCGTTTCACCGATACCACACGAGCGATGATCGTCAAGGCCGGCGCGTACGCTCGCGAGCTGGCGTACCCCGAGGTGGGTCCTGGCCACGTGCTGTTGGGGATCCTCGACACGCCTTCGGAAGCGCGTACGGCGCTGCAGCATCAACGGATCAGCCTGGAGGCGGCCCGGGTGGCGTTCGAGGAGATCATCGGCCGGGGCGACGAGGGACCGAAGGATCACGTTCCGTTCAGCCGGGAGATGCGGGCGGTACTCGACGACGCAGCCGAACTCGCCACCGGCCTGATTGCCCCGCACCATGTTCTAGCGGCGCTGATCGACCATGCAATCGGTGACGACCAAGACATCCTGCGTGCGCTCGGGGCAGACCCGCCCGCTATCCGCGACCAGCTGATCCAACCGGTGTCGCCGACGTCCGCGCCGGCCGCGACGACACCAACACCGAGACCGGCGAACATCATGGCGCTGCGCCCTTTCCGCCGGCAGCCCACGCGCCCAAGCCGGGGCTGGCGGCCAGAGCTGCTTCTCGTCGCGCTCGGGTTTCTGTCGCTGGTCGGCCCCGACGATCCAAATACGTGGAGCAGGCTGGGCTACGGCGGGGCGGCCGCCGGCGCAGTAGCCGTCGGAGCCGGAGCGTTCCTGCGGGCGTGGGTTCGCCGGGGACCGTGGCGCTACATCCGGATGGTCACCGCCGGGGCGCTGACGTTGATGGCGGCGGCGTTGTTGCTCGGCCGGACATTCGCCTGACCAGCACAGCTGGTCGCAGATCCGAGGTATTCCGGCGCGCATCCAGTGGTCTATTGGAGTAACTGGTCAGTGCGGCGGCAACGGAGATGATCTTCAAGCCGCAACGGCGATCGGACGAAGGAACTTTGACGGCCAGTCGTCACGTCCAAGCGGCGTGCACGTACCAAAGGGCAAGCAGAGGTTACAACCCGATCCCGATGGGTACATGCACCGACATGACTCTTGGGTCCTAAGCAGAAGGACAAATCCGGCGACACGTTTAGGTGACGGAATCATCCGGGTGTTGGGTTTGTTTCACGAGGTGAGAGGTACAGACCATGAGAGATACCAACGAGATCCTCAATTTCATCGACACTTTCCTGACGGCTCATGCCGACTGGCTCCCCAATGTGACGGTTGATTTCGCCCTGGATCTGCGATCGATGGTCGAGCAGACCGTCGAACCCGAACTCGAAGTAGCAGCCTGATATTCCCCGGCTGCACGCGAATCCCGGTGCGTTGGTGCCAGTGCTGCCCGAGCGGTGGGCTGCGCAGACGCCCACCCTCCAGCTAAGGACGGCGCGGCATTCCGCGCGCCCGTAACCGGCTCCAACCCCGCCGGCCCTCCGTCCGTTCTCATCAGTCCCCGTCTTCGCCTCCCCAGCTCCTCGCTCGCCCGACTTCTCTGCCGATCGCCCTTCTCGTGGAGCGTTACGGATTCACCGTGACCGACCCGGTCATTCCTATTCCCTGGTGGATATCACACACGTAAGTGAACACCCCAGAGCTGTTGAAGGTCACGTTGTGAGTGAATGTCGCGGTGGTCGGCGAACCCGAGTCGGCAATCGACGGGTCGGCGAAGTTCACGTTGTGGAAACCGCCGGTCATCTTGCTGAACGAGACCGTATCGCCCACGGTGATCGCGACATTGTTCGGTTGGAACAGGTTGTCGAGCACATTCACCACTTGCGCTGGCATGGTTGTAGTCGTCGTGGCAGAAGTGCTCGTCGTGGTGGGCATCGTCGTGCTGGTCGTGGTAGTGGGCGCGGTCGTCGGAGCGCTGGTGGTGGCGCTGGAGGTCGTGGTCGTGGCGCCGGTTGTGGGCGGCGGCGGTACGACCGGGTTCAGGTCGAGCGCCCGGCCGATGAACGACGCCATCTGGTCACGCCGGACTTCGGCGTCGGGGCAGTAGAGGGTGCCCGAGGCGTCACATCCGAGGGTGATCCCGTTCTCCGCCATCAGGTTGATATTGGCCTCGTGGGTGTTGCCGGTGTCGTCGGTGAAGAAGTCTTGGCCGGCGGGGGCGAGATTCGGCACTCCGCGGGCGAGGAAAGAAGCCATCTGGGCCCGGCTGACGAATCCGTCTGGTCGGAAGGTGCCGTCGGCAAAGCCAAGCGTTATCCCAGCCGTGGCGATCGCGTTGATGTTGTCCTGGTGGGTGGAGCTGTCGTCGTCAGAGAACCAATCCGTATTGGAGGGCGGCAACCCCAGCGCTCTCGCCAGGAACGATGCCATCTGGCCCCGTGTGACGAGGGCGTCGGGACAGTACAGGGTGCCCGAGGCGTCACAACCCTGGGTGATGCCGGCGGCGGCGATAGCCTCGATGAAACCCTCGTGGGTGTTGCCATCGTCGTCGGTGAAGGTGCCTCCAGGCGGGAGCCCACCGGCCGCGGCTTGACCCCCGGCCACAAAGGTCACACCCGTCGCCAGCAGCATGACGACCATGATTGCGGCCAGCAGCCGCCCACTGCGAGCAACCCGTCCACCCATTCCGAATCTCCTTTCGTTTTGCATCTGTCGTTCGACCATTCCAGATCACCCATTCACCGTGATGGCCCCGTTCATGCCCACGCCAGAGTGGATGGTGCAGAAATACGTGTATGTGCCCGGCTGGTCGAACTGCACGGTCCACGTGAATGTGCTGGTCGTGGTCCCCTGGGGATTGCCGCCGATTGAAGGGTCGACAAACGTGACGTCGTGGAATCCATCGGTCGTCTTGTTGAAGAGGATCGAATCACCGGCGTCAATCGTCCGGCTGCTCGGGCTGAAGAAATCGTCACCGACCGTCACGGCGAAAGTCTGAGGGACGTCGACCGTTGTCGTGGTGGGTGGAGCGGTGGTGGTCGTGGTTGTCGTCGTTGTGGTCGGAGGGAACATCTCTGTGAGCCCGAGCGCCCGCCCGATGAAGGACGCCATGTGGTCACGGCGCACCCGCTGGAGGGGGCAGTAGAGCAACCCGGCGGCGTCACAGCCGAGGGTTATGCCATTCTCGGCCACGAGGTTGATGTTGGCCTCATGGGTGGTCCCGTCGTCGTCGCCGAAATGGTCCTGGGTGGCGGCTGCCAAGCCGGGAATCCCCCGCGCCAGGAACGAAGCCATCTGGGCCCTGCTCACCGTGCCGCCGGGATCGAAACTCCCGTCGGGAAGCCCAAGGGTGATACCGGCTGCGGCGATGGAGTTGATGCTGGCCTCGTGGGCCGAGGTGTCATCGTCTGCGAAGAAATCCACCGCGGACGGGGCCAGGCCCAGCGCCCGCGCCAGGAACGAGGCCATCTGCCCTCGGGTGACAAGCCGGCCGGGACAGTAGAGGGTGCCCGAGGCGTCACAGCCCTGGGTGACGCCCGCAGCCGCGATCGCCTCGATGAAACCCTCATGGATGTTGCCGTCATCATCGGTGAAGGTGCCACCGGGAGGGAGCCCGCCGGCCTGGGCGCCGCTCACACTGACCACCGGCCCGGCCACGAGGAGCAGGATCACTACGAGTGCTCCCCCGATTCGAACCGAATTTCGCAGCAACGTGGTTGACCCCACGGTCGCCCTCCCATCGCACCTGTCGGTCTCAGATACGGTGGAGCGGCCGGTTCGGTTCTTTGTCGCAGGCAGCGTGGGTCAGGGCAGGCGGGAGAACCACACGATCGAGCCGGCCGCCGCCAGTCCGGCGAAGAGGAGCCCGGCGGCGGCAAACCAGTCGGTGAGCTCGCGTTCCTCCACTTCCCGGCCGATCTCCGACCCGATCCCCTCGAAGACAGATCGCAGGTCGTCTGAGGAGTCTGCGTCGAAAAACTCACCGCCGGTGTCCCCGGCGACCTGTGCCAGCGCCCCTTCGTTCACCGGCACCGGCACGATCCCGTCGGGAAGTGAAACCTCGCCTTGATCGGTGCCAAACGCCACGGTCGATATGGGGATGCCACGCTCCCCCGCCGCGGCGCTCGCCATCGCATCCGGCCGGCCGGCGGTGGTCTCACCGTCCGAGAGCACGAGGATGGTGGCTGCCGGCTGCTGTCGGTCACCATTGGTGTCTGAGTCGGACGACGCCGGGTCGGAGGACGACGCCTCTGTCTCAGCGATCAGGTCTAGGGACGAGAAGATCGCCTCGCCGATCGCCGTGCCCGGACCGAGCTGCAGCCGGCCGATCGATGCCTCGACCGCGGTGTGATCTGTGGTCGGAGGCACCAGGACGGTGACCGCGCCCGAGAACGATACAAGACCGACGTTCATCTCTTCAGGGACTTGCTCGAGGAACGAGGCTGCAGCAGCCTTGGCGGCCTCCAGACGGTTGGGCTCGACGTCGTCGGCGTCCATCGACAGCGACACGTCGATGGCCAGCACCACCGTCGCTTCCTCCTGCGGGACCTCGACGCTGGCAGCCGGGCGGGCGGTAGCCACCGCCAGCGAGATGAGAGCGGCCAGGAGAGCAGCCGCCGGGAGGTGACGTCGCCACCCCGGAGCCTCCGGTGCGACCCGGTCGAGCAGCTCGAGGTTGGTGAAGCGGACTGCGTAGGTGGCCCTACGGTGCTGGGCCCAGATGTACGCGCCGGCCACCACCGCCGGCACGGCCAGGAGAAACAAGCGCTCCGGCGCCAAGAAACTCATACCCTCGCCCCCAGCCGGGCTCGCTGGCGGGAAAGCTCCATGTGCCGGACCAGCGCCGGAATCCAATCTTTGTCGGTGCGCAGGACGAGATGCTGGGCACCGGCTGCGGCCAGGCTGTCGGCGATTTCTTTCCGCTGCCGAGCCGCGGCTTCTCGAAAACGGGCCCGTAACTTGGCAGAGTTCGTATCCACGTGGCGACGACGGCCGGTTTCGGGATCCACCACAGCCAGCACCCCGACCGGCGGGATATCCAGCTCACGCGGATCTACTACTTCCACGGCCAGCACGGTGTGCCGGTCGACGACCGGACGTAACGCCCGGATCCAGTCATGATCGTCCAGGAAGTCCGACACGACCACGATCAGGCCTCGTTTCTTGGCCAGCCGGCCCACCCGGGTGATCGCAACGCGCAGCAGCACGGCCTCGCCATCCCGGGTTGGCTCGACCACTTTGGTGAGGATCCGATAGAGGTGATCCCGCCCCGCTCCGGGAGGGATGATGTGTATCCGATCCTGCGCGGCGACCAGCGCTCCCACGCGGTTGCCGCCTCGCACGGCTACCAGGCCGAGCACGCCGACGATGCCGGCCGCGACCTCATGTTTTTCGTTCATACCGGTGCCGAACGCCATCGACGACGACATGTCCACCAGGAACGTCACTTCGAGCTCGTGATCGGCCACGGTCGTCCGCACGTGAGGCTCGTTGGTGCGGGCGGTCACCGTCCAATCAATGCGCCGTACGTCGTCGCCGGGCATGTAGGGACGCGCATCACCTTTCTCCCACCCAGGGGCAGGCAGCAGACCCTGATAATCACCCTGGAGAAGACCGTCGACCCGCCGCAGCACCGTGAGCTCGAGGCGCCTGAGCAGCGCCGGCTCAACGTTGTTCATGCCGGAACCTCATCTGGCTCCGGTCCTGCTGCGTCATCACCCGAACCCTCGGGCTGCGACGAGTGGGTGTCGACCGCCGGCCTCGCCGCCGCAGCCGAGTCCTGCGAGCCATCCGTCACGGGCGGCTCTTCTGGCGCAGGGGTCAGTTGCCGGTGGCCACCAGGGCGCTCGATCGAGGTGGTACGCGGGGCCCAGACATGGGAGAGCACTCGCACGAGAATGTCGTCCACCGTGACTCCGTCGGCCAGGGCCTCGTAGGACAGCACCAGGCGGTGGTTGAGCACGTCGTAGGCAACGTCGTAGACGTCCTGGGGGATCACATACTCCCGGCCACGTACGAGCGCGAGGGCCCGGCCGGCCCGGATCAGCCCGATGCTGGCCCGAGGGCTCGCCCCATAGGCGACCATGCCGGCAAGATCCTCCAGCCCATGCTCTCCGGGCCGGCGGGTTGCCAACACCAGCCGGACCGCATAATCGGTCACCTTCTCATCCACAAACACAGTGTCGGCGAGCGCCTGCAGGGCGACGACATCCTCCGGATCGAACAGTTTCGCCACCTTCGGCGAATCGATGTGCATACGCGCGACAATCGCCCGCTCTTCGACATCGGTCGGATAGTCGACGGGGATCCGCATGAGGAACCGGTCCCGCTGCGCCTCTGGCAGGCGGTAGACGCCCTCGCTCTCGATCGGGTTCTGGGTGGCGAGCACCAGGAAGGGATCCGGAGCTGCAAACGTACGTTCGCCGATCGTGACCTGCCGCTCGCCCATCGCCTCTAGCAGCGCCGATTGCACCTTGGCGGGGGCCCGGTTTATCTCATCGGCCAGGACGAAGTTGGCCAGTATTGGTCCAACCTCGATGTCGAAGCTCTCCGTGGAGGGCCGGTACATCCGGGTCCCAACGATGTCGGCCGGGATCAGATCGGGAGTGAACTGGATTCGGGAAAAGGTGCCCCCGAGGACGTCGGCCAGGGTCCGGACCGTTAGCGTCTTGCCGATGCCGGGCACGCCTTCCAGCAAAGCGTGGCCCCGGGCCAGTATGCACACCATCACGCGTTCGAGGAGCCGCTCCTGGCCAACGATCACGCGCCGGACTTCAAACAGCGCGTGCTCAATACGTTCGGACGGGGTCATGGTGTCTCCTGGGAGTAGCGTCCATCACGCAGCTCAGATCCGGTCAGCCCGCGACCGTGACGCCCAGCCGGTCGGCCAGACTCTCTGCGAAGCGACGGATTTCGTCCGGTGTCTGTGGGTCGGCCAGCAGCTCGTTGATCAGCTCCTCCGCCGCCGCCAGCTCGGCCTCATCGGGAGCCAAGACCAACCCGGGCAGCATCTCGATCAGCTGCTGCATCGGTTCGGGTAGCTCACCTTCGAACGAGAACGAGAAACCTTTGCCGAATGGGCCACGATCCCCTCCGAAGAAATCCTCGGGGTTGAAGAACCCTCGCTCCCGGAAGAACTCGGGTCCGAAGCGGTTCTCTTCGAGGAATCGCCGCAGCTCCGGTGGCAGTTCGCCGTTGCGGAAGAACTCGAAGCCGTTCTCCCCGAAGAATTGCTCGAACTCCGGCGGGAGCTCGCGGCGAGGAAAGTCACCCGGGCCGAAACCGTTTTCCTCCAGGAACTGCTCGATCTCGGGCGGGAGCGTGCCATCGCCGAAGAAGAAGTCGAAGCGCCCGTCGGGAGCACCGGGCTGGAGCTCGTCCGGGCCGGTGCTTCCACCGGACGGTGGGAAGGTCGATGCGGATGTAGTTGGCGGCGCATCGCCGGCGGCGGTTGCTTCCGCACCGGACCGATCAGATATGACCCAGGCCGCCGCCCCGAGCAAGGCGGTGAGCACGAGGGCGCCGCCGACCCGCCACCAGGGGGAGTCACGACGGGGAGGGGGAGCTGGTGGCGGGTCGAGGTCGGCGGCGTGGGGTTCGAGGACCGCGGTGGCGGCCTCAGAAGAAATATGAGCACGTGTCGGCGGCGTGTCGGGTAGGTCGTGCCACGGTTGTTTGGTCATCCCTACTGCCCTCGTCGAGATGTGTTTCCCCGAACGCTACGAGCCACCCGCTAAAACGGATGTAAAAGTGGCCGCCGCAATCACCGACCATTCGGTCGTTTGCCGGCGCTCAGCTGCCATGGTCCGGCCAGCGGCCGTCCGCCCGTGGGCCCATCGGGTCTGGCGTCTCGATCGGGGGCGGACCGGGCGGAGGCCGGTCCTGGGGGATCCAGACCAGAAAAGTGGAGCCCTCTCCAACGCTCGAGTGCAGCTGGACGGCGCCGCCATGAGATTCGGCGACCTGCCGGACGATGGCCAAGCCGAGCCCGGACCGAGTTGGGTCTCGCCGGCCCGGTCCATCGCCCCGCCAGTATCGTTGCCACACCAGCGGCTGGTGGTCCTCAGGTATGCCGGGTCCCTCGTCGCAGACCCCCATCCACACCCAACCGTCCCGGGCACCTGCACCGATTCGAATCGTTGACGCCATCGGCGCCAGCCGCACCGCGTTGCCGACGAGGTTCTGGAGGGCGCGCCGCAGGGCGCCCTCGTCCGCCTGGATCACCGGCATCTCGGCGCCAGACGTCGTGATGCTGATTTGGCGCTCACCGGCGGGACCGGCGAACTCACCGGCGACGTCGTCGACCAGCTTTCCCAGCTCCACGACATCGGTCCGGCCGGACCGAACCCCGCGGCGGGCGTACGTGAGGAGGTCCTCCACCGTGGTCGTGATGCGATCGATCGAGCGTCGCACGACACCGGACATCTCGCGATAGTCCTCGAGGCTGGCGGACTCGTCGGCCATGACCACGTCGAGGTTGGCGGCCATTACCGCCAGCGGATTGCGCAGTTCATGCGACGTGTCGTGTACGAACGCCCGCTGCTGCTCGGCGTTCGCCTCGAGACGCGTCAGCATCTCATCGAAGGTGTCGGCCAGCCTCTTGAGTTCGTCATCGGGCCCTCGCAGCTGGATCCGCCGCGACAGGTCGGTGGCCTGGATCTCGCGCGCGACGGCGGTGATCCGCCCGATCGGCTGGAGCACCCGGCCGGCCACCAGCCAGCCGATCAGCACCGAAACCGGGAAGAGTCCGATCAGGCCGACAATCGATACATCGCGCAGCTTGTCGAGCGCCCGCTGGCTCACGATGGTTTCCACCGTGTCAAATGTTTGGGTGAAGGCTCGCTGTTCGATCGCCAAGATCGGCCCGAGCCGGTGGAACTCAGAGATGATCACATCACGCGAGACGCGCTGATCCTCGATCAGCCGGGAGAAACCCATGTAGACCCCAGCAACGAGCAGCGCCGCCAGCCCGAACACGATCGCCGAGTACACGATCGCGAGTCGGAAGCGGACGGAGCGCACCCAGCCGGGCATCATCCGGCCTCCGACAGCCGGTAGCCGCGACCAACCACCGTTTCGATCGGCTGATCTTCGCCCAGCTTGCGACGCAGGTTGCTGATCGTGACCCGCACCGTGTTTGTGAACGGATCGGCGTGCTCATCCCACACATGTTCCAGCAGTCGCTCGGATGTGATCACTTGGCCGGCGTGCAGCATCAGATAGCGCAGCAGCGCGAACTCCTTGACGGTGAGATCGAGCGGGATGTCGTGACGGAATGCCTCGTGGCGGGCGGCATCGAGCCTCAGAGCCCCGACCCGGATGACGGCCCCGCCTCTTCCGGCGTCCCGTCGCATCAGCGCCCGGATCCGGGCGCTGAGCTCGGCGAACGCGAACGGCTTCACGAGATAGTCGTCGGCCCCTTCGTCGAGACCGGCCACCCGCTCGTCGAGAGCGTCGCGAGCCGTCAGCATCAGGATGCGCGGTTCCTCTTCGGCGATCATCCGCTCGCCGTCGCGCACCCGGCGACACACCTCCCGGCCATCGATGCCGGGCAGGTTCAAGTCGAGGCAGATGAGGTCGTAGGCGGTGTAGGCCACCTTCTCCAATGCCTCTTCGCCGTCGAACGCCAGGTCCACGGCGTAGCCCTCTCGTTGCAGGCCGGTCTGCAGCGCTTCCGCCAATTCGACTTCGTCTTCCACAACCAAGATTCGCACGGAGCTGCCTCGAGTTTCGCCTCTCCCCGACCCACCGTACCGCTCGTCTCCGTTAAGCAGGTATAAACGGCCGCTACTCGAAAGTTCCCGCTCAGGGCCCGGTGGTCCTCGGCCGATACCTGAAGAGAACGCTAGGGACACCAGAGATGATCGCCCAGTCGCCAAACCAACCTCAGCCGCTCCGCGCCCGGGTTCGCCTGCCCGACACTGCTACCACGGCGGTGCTGATCGACGAACTGCTGGGCGGCGACGGACCCCACGCCGACTACGCCGACCACTGGCTGAAGGTGGGCGGCATGCACGCCTTGGTCTCTTTCCCGTCCGCGGCGCCCAACGCCGCGTAGCCCGGCACCTTCTTCTCCCGCCGACCCGCTCCCCCGACCGAATCATCGCGCCTGCTGCGTTTCGACACCCTCGCCGGCCTCTCCACCGCTCTCTGCGCGTTACATCCGATGGCGAGGCGTTGCCTGGTGCAGAGTCGTCCGGCCCTAGTGACCAGTCGCTGCTACCCAGACAATTGCGGGATGAATGTGCTGATGACGATCGGGAAAACGACTCTGGTGATCACGACGATCCTTGCGATGTTGGCGGCAACAGGGACTGCCGGAGCAACGTATGAGTGGCGCGATCATGAAGCGCCGTTCGATTTCGAGTTCGGCAACCACATTGACACCCATCAGCAGTCTCGGCTGACCGGGAAGTCCGGGCTCACCGGTTTTCTGTACATCACGCCCGGGGATGAAACAAACGCAGATGGAGTAGTGATCGCCAAACACGGGGATTGCACAACCAGACCCGAGGGATGCACCGTCGGATGGAACGTCAAGGGGCGCGCCATGATGGCGACGTATTGTGGCCACCGAATGGCTGAGCATCCGGCCTGGGCCATCGATCCGGCGGACATGCCGAGGGAACGCGGATTCACACATTTCCACTGGCTCGGGGTCTCGCTCCATCACGATGGCTTGATTCGCGGTCGGTCGTATCCCGGGTATGTGCTCAAGCTCACCGCAGTCGACACCTTCGTGTTCAACCATCACGGTGAGTTCCTGGTCACCCCGGGTATCGATTACACAACGCACGCCAACATATTCGCCAGTTGCGAGGACTGGCCGGGTGCCGGAGACGACCCGGGCCACGGACACTGACGGCTCACTGCACAGCGTTTTCTGGGCTCACCGGTGATACACAGCGCGCCAGAGACAACGGATCGGAATTTGCCAGGCGATCGGCACCACCGCGTGAGGCTGTCGGGATGCGTCGGGAACAGTTCTCGTCGCAATCCGGGAAATGTCCCTGAGTCGGCGGAGCGAACGACCTAGTGCCCGGGGTGGGATTCGAACCCACATGCCCTCACGGACAGCGGATTTTAAGTCCGCTGCGGGCCGATTCGGTGACCTGGCCAAACGCTCAGAAGGGGACCCTGACCTGGGGTTTAGAACGTGCGTTCGGTCGCGCCATCCGGCACCGTTTCGCGGCATCGCGCGGACTCGCTGCGGACTGTCGGGGAAGCGATGTGGCTCGAGTCTTCGCGCTCAGGCCACCGATGTCCAGTGTGAAACCGCACGCACAGCTCGGCTGGAGCAACCGCAACGCCGAGGTCGAACCGACCGGGCTGTTTGATCACGTGGTGAGATGTCGGGCCGGCCACCGAGAATGTGAAAGAGGCCACCGTCCGGAGGCCAAGTGGCCGTTACCCAACATCTGCTGCAAACTGTACGACGTGGCGTGCCGCTGTGGAACCCCGCGTCGACGAGTGTCCCAGGTCACAAGTCCTACGGCTGGGTCAGGTCGATGCGGCGAGCTCGCGTTCGGCCCGCTCGACCAACAGGTCCAGCCCCTCGGCCAGCTGCTAGACGGGCATCAACGCCCCTGCGTCAGCAAGGTCGACTCGTGCGTGCGGTGCCAGTCCGGCCCGGTCGAGTATTTCCCGGCTGGCTCGCAGCCGGATCCCCTGATCATGGGCGTCCAACAGGTCCACGAGCGTGGCAGCAGCAGGATCTGCCGCTGCGAGCAGGCGTCGTTGGGCTGCGGCGACTACCTGTGGGGCGGCGCCGCCGTGCATGTGGCACACCCAGGTGCCGGGCACGGCGTATCGGCGGCAGGGTTTGCCTTGCCGGTTCGTGGCGGTGCAACGTCTGGACATGCCCGCAAGGTTACCTGGGTGCCGGTGTGGTCCATGGGGTATCGGGCATCCATGGGGTAGGTCCGGCCGTGCTGTGCTTCTTCGAGGTCTGCACAATGACCTCCGACTCGGATAGGTTGACTGTCCGGGGTGGGGAAAGGACCAGGGTCATGCGCAGAGCGTTGATCGTCGCCACCGTCTTAGGGATCTCTGCTTCGTTGGTGGCGACGGGGGCCGGGGCGAAACCGCCCAAGCCGGGTTCGACGTTGGATGTGACCGTGTCCGCGACGGGCCACTGGTCGCAGTCGTTCAGCTGGTCAATCGCCAAAACCGCTGCGTCCGATCACCTTCCCCTGTCGGGTGGGACGGCGGCGTTGGCGGACTACACCGTGGCGGTCACCAAGAACGCGCCGTCTGATGAGGTCTCTGCAGGCGGGGAGGTGTGTGTGACCAACCCTGCCGCGGGAGAATCTGGGCGGTTGGATGTCACAGCAGCGGTCACCTATCGGATCGGCGGGAAGGGAAAGACCTTCACGGCGGCTGTGGCTGCGGTGGACACGACAGGCATGCCGACCCTTCCCGCTGGGGCCAGCCACTGCTTTCCGTATTCGGTCGTGTTCGCGCCGGTGGCCGACGCGGTGTACACGGCTGCGGTGACCGTCGGGGTGGAGGCCACCAAGGGGAGGAATGGCGCGGCGAGCGGCGAAGCCGGCTTCGTCTTGCCCGAGTCCCCAAGCGTGGTTGTGAACGGTACCGTCCATGTCGATGATGGGGCGGACACGTTCGTGTTCAGCGACACCGGCGCAGTCGACTACGGGCGGTCGTACACCGCGTCGGGCACATATGTCAACACGGCGCTGATCCGCGAGACCGGCCAGGAGGCGTCGGCGACCGTCACAGTGGCGGGCTGTTACACGACCTGGGATGCGGTGGCCTATTGGTGTTTTGACGACCAGGCCACGCCCACCGCCGATGGGGCAGACGGGCACCCGGCCAACCTTGTCGGGCCGTCGTTTGAAACCGCCTCCATTGCACCGGTGGACGGCAATGTGGCGGCTCTGCGTTTGGATGGGGTAGACGATCACGGTTCCGTCCCAGACCCGGACGGTGCCGGCAACCTGGACGGCTTCTCCGCCATCACGATCGCGGCATGGGTCCGACCCGATGCCGTATCCGCCGGACCGTATGAAATCGTCACCAAGTACGCCTCCGGTGGCCCCTTCGCCCCGGCCGGTGCCGGCTCCGGTGTGGCGTGGGGTCTGGACATCAAGGGCGGCGTGCTGCGGTTCGTGTACAACTGGGAAGAGTACGAACCGGCAACCACCACCGTCCCCACCGGCACATGGACCCACGTGGCGGGAACCTGGGACGGAACCGATGTGCGCCTCTACATCAACGGCGTCGAAACGGCCCACGGGGTCAACATCTTCACCGCGATCCCGGACACGGCCACACCGGTCAACATCGGCTCCGCCGAAGCGAACGTGTCCGGTAATCGGTTCGCTTTTTTCGATGGGCTCATCGACGAAGCCTACGTCTTTGACCGGGCCCTCAGCCCAGCCGAGATCAACCACCTCGCCGTCCGTAGCTAGCTGCGCTGTCCGCGTCTTCCTACGACTCCGCTGAGGGGTCCGTAGTCGCGGAGCGCCTACGGGTAACCGCGGGTGTTTGCTGAGCTACCTTGGTCCTGCGCTAGCCGGGCACGATGCGATACCGAACTCTCATGTTCGTATGGCGCCCAGGGTCCCAAGACCCAGTTACGCCCAATTCGGCAATTCGGCGCCCGGATGGAGTCGGTCGATAGCCCCGGCTGCGGGTTCGCGTCGGCGCGGTTCAGGGTAGCCGTCCTCGGACCCGTATCGCGCTGTCAGCCCGATGGAGAAATCCCCAGGTGGCTGGTGCGGGTTCGGGCTTATGGCCTCTGGCGCGCGGTTTGTGTGGTATGGATGCTGGTTGGTGGCCACTCATATGGGTGTCGGACCTGAGTGAGATTCTCCCTGGGCCGTTTGGACCGAGAGGGGACGACATGCGATGCCGGTCTATCTGGGTGCCGCTGGTCGCAGTGGTGGTCGCGGCTAGCGCCGGGTGCGGTGCTGAGACGTCGTCGCCGACTCTTACCAGCACAACCTCGTCAGCAACCCTGTCCAGTTCGGCCACCACGGTCGGTGACACAAGCTCCACCGCGGAGGCGACTGGTCAGGTTCCTCGATCGGCGATCGATCTCACCGTGGCAGCGGCGATGTCTGAGCTTGGGAAGTTCGCGGTGGGGAGACAGGAGCTGGCGTTCACCGACCCCGCGCGGAATGATCGCAGCGTCGGGGTCACTGTCTACTATCCGGCCGAACGCTCCGCGGGGGGAGCAGTCCCCGCAAATGCTGCTCCTGATAGCGCCGAGGCACCGTATCCGGTGATTGTCGGCTCCGGGATGACGGCAGGCGGCCTTGGTTCCCATCTGGCGTCGCACGGGTTCGTGGTGATCGGGGCTCGTTCTCATGGCCCGTGGGGAGTGCATCCGAGCCCGGACATGATCGATTTCCCGCTGGATCTGACGTTTGCGCTCGACGCGGTCGAGGCGCTGGACCCGGACCCGCTGGCGGCGGCGGCCGACACTGACCAGGCAGGTGTGGTGGATTACTCGTTCGGTTCATGGACCGCGATTGCCCTCGGAGGCGCCAGGATCGACCCCGACCACTACGCGAGTAGCTGCAATGAACCTCCTGCGGACTGGAGCGACTGGTGGTTCACATATGTGTGCGAACCGCCCGAGGCGTGGGAGCGACTGGCTGTGCGGGCGTCACAGACCGGCATCGCTACCTCGTCGGGCCTGTGGAACTCGCTGGGTGACGATCGCATCAAAGCAGCGATGCCGGTCGGTCCCGAGGGCTACGACCTGGTCGGACCCGACGGCCTGTCACATTTGAGCATTCCGGTGTTGTATACCGCGGCCGGTGAGGACACAGGTAACCCTTACGAGCTGGCAGCGGTGCCGCTTTTCGAGCGGGGTCAGCCGGACACGACAACCATGATCACCTTCGAGGGAGCCGGCCATTACATGGTTCGGGACCCCGAGGTCGTAGCCCAGATACGGCGGTTCGCGCTTGCCTTCTTCACGACCCACCTCAAGCGATCCGACGAGTACCAGTGGGCACTCACTCACGAGTTCATCGAGAATTACGCTGCGGGCTTGGGCAAGGCCACCGCGTACGAATCGCTCACGTACCACACACACAAATAGTGCTCCGACCTTCCGTCCACACCGCACCAGCCTGCGGCGTCATGGCCGAATCCGACCGGGGCCGGCAAGCTCCGTGGGGCGCCGTGCTGCGAGTTTGGGTTGGCGGCCGCTGGCGGGAGGTGAGCATTGTCGAGATGTGCAGTCGCACACGACTCACTAGCCAACCACCCATCCGTCGGAGGACAACCGCCGCGCGCTCCTGGTTCTGGTCTCCCTCTGTCTCGGTCAGATGGCGTTGCCAGCGAGGAGGGCGCAGGAATCGACATCGCCACTGAACGTCTCGTGGTGCCCTGCCTCAAACAACACTTCCCCCGTATCGGCATTGAACACTTCTCATCCAACAGTCCGGGGATGACCTGGTGCGGCGCCGCTCCTCGACGAACGAACGCTCCGCCAGGTTGGTGGTGCGCACGTTGATCCGGTGCCGCACCGGGACCCGATGCGCGTTCAGGAGCGCCTCGAGGTCGTTTTCGAGACACGCCACCGCCGCCGGGTGCTCGCTGCGAGTCAGCCTTGTTCACTAGACCGTCCGAACCGGTCTTCAAGACGGCGACGCTCGTGTTATGCGTGCCTGGGCTAGATCAGACACGGGTGTATCTCGAAGTAGCTGGTGTCCGTCAGGCAATCAAAGGACCATCAACGAGGAGAACTGACGACAGGCGTTCTTCCTTGCCCCGTAAGGGATTTCGGCCGAATGCCAGTGACGCAGAGAGCCTCGTTCTGCTTTCACACGGCAGCGGCAGGAAGCCGGGGTGGCGCGAATCGATGGAGGCCGTCCTTGGCTCTTCTCTAGGTCATGCGCCCGTGTGTTGGCGGAAGCCCTGCCAGCCACCGCGGGGAGGGCTCCATCCGTGGGTGATCGTGCCGTCATCGCGAACGATGGCGACTTCAATCTGGTCGTTCGAGTGCGAACCAACACTCAACCCGACGGGGCGCGGTTCGGTGTCGATGTGCTAAACGAGCTGCCAGTCGCTCCAACCTTCCTCGTCCGACCACCAGCTGCTCCGTACGCGCCCGGACTTTGACAGCACGAAGAATTCCAGATGTCCTGGCCGACGGCTGCCGACACACACGTCAATAGCCAGAACGCCGATTTGAACACGCCGTCTTGGCAGCTGACCTGCACGATTCCATGCTCGGCGTGGGGGAGGTGGGCCAGGTTGTAGTCTCGCCGATGGATCGGCGCGGGAAATACCTCCTGGCCTGGGACGATGAGGGGCGATGCGTGGATCTGAGCCGATCGTGGGACGATCGGCACTAGAAACGCGCCTGCAGTGAGGAGAGGCTGCGGGCAAGCGTCGTTGGATTCCCGATGCTTGATCGGCAGGTTCTGGTTCTCTTCTTGGTGGTGGTGCTCGTTTCGTGTGGGCAGGGGACCGATCCAGAAGCAACGAGTGGTGCGTCTGAGGCGACAATCAGTTCCCCGAACGTCACCACGACCGCGCCTGGGGAGTTCGTGGTTGCGGACTGCGAGTTCGAGCCGCCACCGTTGGTTGAGGTCGGATGCGGGTGGCTTGAGGTGCCTGAGAACCGGGCCGACCTCGGAAACGGCCGGTGGCTGCGGCTTCACGTTGCTGTCTATGCGGCGACTGGATCGGATCCCGACCCGGATCCTGTGCTGTATCTGTTCGGCGGACCCGGGGCTCCGAGCCTGGACCTTTCGGCGTGGTTCAACACTCAGCTGGTGCGGCAATTCACCGAGCAGCGGGATGTGATCGTGGTTGACCAGCGCGGCACGGGCTATTCGGGGCCGTTGTTCACATGCCCCGAAGGTGTCGCCGCCGAGTACGACGTGTTGGACGAGTCCGTCTCGGACGAAGCAGCCGAACGACGAGTCACCGACGGCTATGCGGCGTGCCGGGACCGGCTGCTCGACGAAGGTATCGACCTATCTGCTTACAACACGGTGGAGAACGCGGCCGACATCGCTGATCTGATGGATGTTCTGGGTTACGGCCAGTACAACCTGTTCGGCGTCTCCTACGGAACCCGCCTGGCACTCACCGTGGTCCGTGAGCGCCCGGAACAGATCAGAGCGGTGGTACTCGACTCTGTTTATCCGCCCGAGGTGGACCCGGTCGCCGAAGAACCTGGCAACGCAGCCGCCGCGATCGAGGCGCTGTTCGACGAATGCGCTGCCGACCCGGCGTGCGCATCGCAGTACCCGGACCTCGACGGCACATTCTGGGAGCTAGTGGAGCGGCTGGATGCGGCGCCAGTCACCATCGCGGCGGTTCCTCCCCAAGGAGGAAGCTCCCGTGAGGCGATCGTCGACGGTGACTTCCTGATCGGAGCAGTGGTGCTGGCCCTCGGTCTCACCGATCTGATCCCTGCGATCCCGAGAGCCCTCGACACGGCTCACACCGGGGACGACTCCGCGCTTGGCCTGTTCGTGGAGGACATCTTCAGCCTGCTCGATGAGGCCTATCCGGGCGGTCTGGTCAACTCCGTCTTCTGTCACGAAGAAGCCCCGTTTGTCGACCGCGACGCCTACCAGGCTGCACTGGATCGAGCCGGCCGAATTGGTGAAGGCTTCCGCACGGTGACCTGGCTGCCAACTTTCGGGACCGTCACCGACGTGGCCGCTTTCTGCAGCATGTGGCAGGCGGGCGAGGCGGCTGCCGGGGAGAACCAGCCTGTTGCAAGTGACGTGGCGGTACTCGCGCTCCAGGGCGAACTCGACCCCATCACCCCGACACGCTGGGCCCATCAAGCAGCAGACCACCTCTCGAACGCCGCGGTGCTCGAGTTCCCCGGACAGAGCCACTGGCCAACACTTAGCGACGGATGCCCCTTCGGGATCGCCCGCCAGTTCATCATCGACCCCAACAGCCCGCCCAACACGTCCTGCATCGACGGCATGAACCCAATCCGTTTTCGGGCACCGTTGTCGTCAGGCTGACACCGGTAAGCGCCACTCACTCACCTTGTGGTAGCTGTTCCCGCAGGCACGACCGCAAACCGCGCCGAAAACGGGGAAGCCCACGACCATGTCCCCCCTTAAGAACGGGCGGTTGGAGGGTTTCCGACGGGGCCACTGACACTGAAACGGAATGGGTACATACGAGATCGAGCTGGTCTTCTTTGGCCGGACTTTCCCGGGTGTCTCGTTTCGTATCTTTGCCGTGGTCGTCGAGCACCACGGTCACGACGCCGCGCCGCTTAGCCGGACGATCCATTGCTCGGCCCAGGCCTCGACCTGCTCGAACGGCGGAAGATCGTCCTGCTCGGGGATTTCGACGCGGGCGTGCGCGGCCAAGCCTGCCCTGTCAAGGATGTCCCGGGCCGCTCGTAGACCGATCCGCTCGTCGTCGCTTGCCATCAGCTCGACCAGGCGGGCCGCAGCCGGATCAGCAGCCTCCAACAGTCGGCGCCGTGCCGCGGCGACAACCTGGGGCGCGGAACCACCGTGCATGTAGATCTGGTGATCGGTGCGGTTGGGGTCACGGCTATCGAGGGCCCGCGCTCATCGTGGCCGCGAGACTGAGCTGACATCCTCCAAGCGCAGGCTCGGACAATCCTCGCCTGTCAGCTCCGCCAGGGCTCCGTTGAGCGGGCAGACGGATTGGGAGTGACGAACACAGGGCACATCGGCTCTGGCAATGCCATACGGCCCGGTCAGAATCAGATTGTGAGGCAGTCCTCCGTCCACGGAAGGAGGGTGGATTATGGAGACAGTCACGCCCAAGGCCCCACGCCAGACGACACGGGGCCGCCTCCGCCGCCCGTGGCTCATCATTGTGGTTGTGATTCTCGCACTGGCCGGGATCGCAGTTGGCATATGGGCGATCATTGAGGCCAACCAGACCGACGACACCGACAACCTGGCTGTTGCGACCGAATTGGCTGACACCTGGATGCGGGGCTGGGATGAGAACGACGCTGAGGCGGTTCGCTCCGTCTTCGCAGACGACGCGGTGTATTCCGATGTCGGATTCACACGTGGCGGAACGAAGACCGTGGAGGAAACGGTTCGAGATGTAGGAATCAGAGGCCCCCTGATCACGAACGTGAGCCGCATCGGCGAGTTGACGCCAACCGATGAGGGTACGTTCATCTTTGTCACAGAGCTCGATGCGCACGGGAACCGGTATTCCGGCGAGGTCGAGATCGAGCTGGATGGGGATCTTGCCGCGCGGATCGAATGGCTGAATCTGGAGGTCATCGACTCGTAGTTGCGGTCTCGATTCTGATGGACGAACGCAAAGCTTGGTGGCGCTCACGCCCTACAAGGGAATGCTCGCCACGCCCTGGACCGTCCCTGACGCTTCATTGATCCGGGATTGTTGACCGGGTCGGCGTCGGCGATCTGGAGCGAGGAGCTTGGATTCAGTTGTCCCTTCTGCGTGGCCCACGGCGATGGCGACCCGGGCCGCGCTCGGCGCCTGACCCTTCAGGCCCACCAGCAACACGGCGACAGCCTCAGCGAGTTGAACGTCCACCACATCGATGCCTCTCGGAGCTCGTCCGCCAGATCTACACTCACGGCCGATGCTGCCCTCGCCGAAGAGTTCGTTGAGCGATCGGTCGCGACCTCCAAGACCTGTCCCGCGCACCGGAGGTGAACTTGGCCGCCTGCGGGGACAATCTCATGGCCGCGGTCACTGATCTCTGCAGTCAATCAGACGCACCTCAGACGACTCTTCTCGTGGCCTTCGACCGCTCCCTATGAGAGGCCTGAATAGCAGCAAGACATGAGACGGGAATGACCCGATGCAATGCTGCGTAACGCCCGCTTCGTTTGCGAACCGCTCCTGGAGGTGCAGAGCTCTCGGCAGGAAGTGCAATATCGCACCTGGCGGTGGATCGGCGCGGTGGATCGGGGCGGCGCACGTCCGAGTCCGATGGAGTCACGGCCCGGATGACAAGCTGACGCAGTGAGAAGGTTGTACGTAGTCGGTTTCGCCGTCGACTAGGAAGCACGGTCCCGGCGGCGGACGGCCCAAGCGACGGCAGCACTAAGGGTCACACCCATGGTTGCGGCAAAGACGTTGAATCCGATGTCGATCGGATCGAACACGCGGCTCGGAATGGTCAGCTGGATCAACTCATCGAACACCCCTATCGATGAGACTGCGCCAACTGCAAGCAGGCCGGGACGCGCCACTTTGCGACCGGCATTCGACCGCTCGATCAGCGCTTCGTGGACGAGAATTGCCAGGAGGCTGTACTCGAAGAGATGCGATCGTTCGATGGGGCTGGCCATCCGGAGAAACACGAGTGCGTAGACGGCCACGATTCCGACGGCGATGGCGACCCGGGCCGCGCTCGGCGCCTGACCCTTCAGGCCCACCAGCAAGATGACAGCAAAGAGAATCAGGAGCGCCAGCGCCGAGATGTTATCCAGCAGCTCGCTGTTGGTCAGCTCTGCCGCCAGAGTGGTCGCCAAGCTAAGGGTGGAGTAGATAGCGACCACCACTGCGCCGGCGAGCAGCCAGAGTCTGCGTTCCCGGCTGGTACTGAACCGCGCCACTGGCTTGGGAGTATCCACTGCCCCGCACTGTGATCGAATCTCGTACGAAGAGCCATCAGGAATGCCCCCTATTTGGGCATGGGGGTGGGCCGGGGAACGGACTGGCCTGACGTCAGCAAGCGGTGGCCGTCCCTGTACGATTGCTGCCGTCTGCGGAAGGAGCGCCAATCAGAGTCCGGCTTTGGTTCATCCTGCTGGCGTTGGCCGGGGCGGCGTGTGGTGGAGGCACCACGGATGCCACCCAGACCACTGCCGGGGCCTCCGGGGCCTCCGGGCCCGACCTCTCCGGCCTCAGCCTCGAGGTTCACCAGGCACCCGGCTGAGGATGCTGCTCAGGGTGGGTCGGGTACCTGCAAGATCTCGGTGCCAGCATCGATCTGACGGAGGATCCGCAGCTGGCGAAATTCAAAGCTGCCCAGGGAGTGCCCCTGGGCGCCGCATCGTGCCACACTGCGCTCCT
>JBFGLM010000064.1:0-24169 GCA_041576165.1 Acidimicrobiia bacterium | reverse complement strand
CTCACGCGGGCGAACCCGGCCGGATGGGCCGGGCTCGCCGATCAACTTGGGTCTAGACGCCGGGTGTCACTCCGCCGGTGGCACCTCTTCGTCGACGATGCCGACGAGGTTGCCGGCTGGATCGTTGAACAGCGCGAACGTCACCATGCCGGGGACCACGGTTTTTCGTACAACCGTCTTGCCGCCCGCCGCCTCGATCTTCTGGAGGTGCGCGTCTACATCGGGCACCTCCACGTACATCGTCTGGTAGGCGGGCATGTTCTCGTTGCCTTTGCCTACCGCCCCTCCGATGCCGGCCAGGTCGGCTTGCACCATGTTGTACCCGTCGAAGCCGGGTACGGCCTCACCTTTCCAGTCAAAGATCTCGGTGTAGAAGCTCGTCAGAGCTTCGGCGTCGGGACCCATGAGCTCCCAGTGCACGATCTTGTGCGCCATCCGTGCCTCCCTTTCTTGCGGTAGTTCCGCCTCCGAGGGGAACCCTTGCAGACTTCCGACGCCGGTGGCGTCTCGCATTCGACACGTGCGTCCAGCCGGGTGGTCACGCAGGCGAAACGGCCCGGGCATGCCGCACCGACGCGCCAAAGCCAACTATGTGGCCCCGCCGTATCGCCCGTCAGCTCGTGGCCGACTTGGCCTTCTTTTCGGCGACGAGTTGAGCGCCGCGCAGGGTCGAGGTGTGGCCATCATCCCACTCCACTTCGATGGAGCCGTCGTCGCGAATGTCGATGATCGTACCTGCCCTACCGTGAGCGCCAACCTTCTTCGTCAGCTCACGAACCCGGCTCCCTTTGCGGTGTGGCATGTCACCTCCTACGCATTTGTGCACCCTCGGAACCTACTTGCTCCCGATAGTAGCGAACAGTGCCAATCGACCCGACCGGCATCTCTGGGCGCTCCCGGTTCGGCCGGGCCCAGGCTCTGTGATTCCGCACCGCCGGGCCGCAGAGGGCGACGCCACGTCCGGTGAATTCGGGCGACAAAGTGACCGGCCATCTAGGGGCCGGCCACTTTCGTCTGGTGTCGATACACGGGCTCTGCTGAAACTCAGCCCGAGACCAGGGGATTGGGGACCAGGGTGCCGTCGACGATCTCACCGAAGACCAGGATTGGTTGATTGGAGAACCGGACGCTCTGCGCCTCCTCCAGCAGTGACGCATCTATGCCGTCCAGGCTGGCCAGGTCGATCGTGGCACCGCCGCACAAGGGAGGCAGCGACTCGGCCTGGGCGTCGCACAGCTGCGCGCCGGTGTCATCGGCCACAATGAATCCCCGAACGGCGAGCACGCCGGTGGCGTCGGTAGCAAGCGCTTCAGCAACCGTGAGACCACCGTCGGCCAACACGCCAGACGACACCTGGTTACCGTCCGCCGGTGCGTCTCCGGCCTCGCCACCACCACAGGCGACCGCCACGAGAGCAATTGCTATCAGGAGCGCCACCGGCACGCCTGCGAGCTTGCGGATCATGGTGAGCCTCCTTTCGGCGGGTCAGACGCCCCAACCCACCCGAACGGTTCCCGAATTCCGTCCCCAGGCTGCACCTGGACTGCTCATCGCGGAGCGTGTCACCCCATGCCCGGGTTCATTCGTCAGTCTGAGAGAAGTTCCCCGTCGGCCCGACGGACGAGTCTTGGGAGTTGTCATGCAGCGCAGCGCAATCGATCGCACAGTCGCCCGGCTCGGGGCTGGAGCCTGGCTCATAGTGCCCGCCGCATTTGGATGGGCGACCGTCCTGGATCGCACCCGGTCGTGGGACGGCAGCCCGCAGATGACGTGGATCGTGGGCTGGGTGGCCTTGATGCTTGGCGGCGCCATGCTCCTCGTCACGGTGCTGCGTGCCAAGCCCGATTCGGAGCGTCGATCGCTCATCCGGGCCGGAATCGTGTTCCTGTTCCTCGGGTTGGCGATGTCGGCGCTTGCCGGCTGGGCGATTGTGCTGTGGACCACGCTGTACGGCGTCGGGCTGATCCTGTTCGCGTGGGGTGCTCGCTCTCAGCCGGTGGCATGGTTCATGGGGGCGACTTTCCTGGCGGCCACCGCAGCCCTGATCATCCTGACGCTGCTGAAAGTCGGCACCCCTGATAGTTATGGTGACTATCCGATCGCCTGGACGACGGCGTATGTCGTGGGAGCGTTGGGGGCTGCCGTGGGAATGGCGCTGTGGCCGCACGCCAGGTCCCACACCACGATTGATGACAAGGTGGCCGTTCCCTGATCCCGGTTTGCCGACTCGCCTGGCGGGAAGGACGGGCGCCCGCGTACCCTGGGCGCCATGACGGCACCGGATTTCACGTTGCTCGACCAAGCGGGCGAGCCCTGGACCTTGTCGGATCACCACGGCCGCGGGGTGGTGCTCGTGTTCCTCCGGGGAGACTGGTGACCGTACTGCAACGGCCAGCTGGTCAGCCTGGCCCTCCGGCATGACGAGATCACCCAGGCTGGGGCAGTGATCGCTGCGATCGACATCGACAGTCCAGGACAGCATGCGGCGATGGTGGAGAAGCTCAACCTGCCTTTCCCACTGCTTTCCGATCCCGATCGGACCCGGGCGATCAAGCCATACCAGCTGATGAACATGGAAGACCCGCGCGACCTGGCGATCCCAGCGACGGTGATCATCGGCCCGGGCGGAGCGGAGATCGCCCGTATCGTGAGCCGCGACTTCGCCGATCGCCCCTTCGAGGATGAGATCCTGGAAGTGGTGAGAGGGCTGGGACTCGCACCGGTTGACCAGCCGGCCCCCAAGCCGGGCGACCCGGACCCCGGGCCGAGGGCGATGCCGTACCCCGACCTGCGCCCGTACTTCCGCGGAGCCAAGTTCGGTGCCAGGGCGATGGGGCTGCGTACGGGCGGGGTGGATGAGGCTGCCCGTTTCGGCGCGCTCATGGACCACTACATGGAGGATGTGACAACGATGTTTCGCATCATGCGGGACGGAAGCGTCTGACATCGTTCCATAGTGCGGGCCAAATTCGGCGGAGTTGCCCCCCTGTTGCCGCACAATGTCCGGCGATGAGCCGTTTTGACGAAGCTACGCACGGCCGGGTGCGAGCCCTGCTCGACGCCGCGGAGATTGAACCCGACCAGGTACTGACCGTGACCGAGGCAGGTTCGACCGCCCATGCGATTTCGGTCGGCCAGGACGACCTCGACTTCACCGTTGTCCGGGTAGAGCCGTTCTCCGAGTTGGTCACCGGTTTGGCCCGGCGTCAGTCCATGATGCTCCGTACCAAGCCGGAGGGCGTTCGTTCAGAACCGGGAGATATCGACGTCCAGGTCTACACGCTGCGCAAGTTCGTCGATCTGGCAATGAACGGGAACCCGTCGGTACTGATGATCGTGTTCGCTCCTGCGAGCTTGCGGATGATCGACGCCGGGTTCCCTGCGGGGCAGATCGGCGAGCTGACCCGATCCAAGCGGGCGGCAGGTGCCTATCTCGGATACATGGAACAACAGCTGCGCCGCTGGCGGGGAGAGCGCGGGCAGAAGAACGTCTCGCGCCCGGAGTTGGTCGCGGCCCACGGCTTCGACACCAAGTACGCGGCTCACGCCGTCCGCCTGGCGATTCAGGGAATCGAATACCTCACGACGGGCCACATCACGCTCCCGGTGCCGGAGGGCCACGCCGAGCGGATCCGTGTGCTGCGGGCCGGTGGGATCGACGAAGACGACGCACTCGCCTGGGCCGGTGCGCTACATATGGAACTCGCATCCGCCGCACGTTCGTCGACGCTGGCCGACGAACCGGATCGGGCAGCGATCAGGCGTTTCCTGGTTGATTGGTACAGCCGGCGGTATGGAGTGACCGGCTAGACACCCGCCGGGCCGGGCCTCGGATCTTCGAAAGCGTCACTCGCCGGTGTGCAGTTCCGCCCCACCGCTGGTGTCGATCTCCAGGCGGGCCGGATCCCCGTAGACGGTTACTTCGGCGCCACCCGAAGCCTCCCCCTCGGCGAGAGCGGTGGCGTGAATACGGACTTCGGCTCCGCCGCTGGCCTCCACCAAGACCTCGCTGGCCTCGAGGTTTCGCAGATTGACGTCGGCGCCACCGGACGCGTCCAGTCGATACGCTTGCGCATTTCCGGAAGCGTTGATTGTCGACCCGCCGCTGACGTCGATGTCTATGAGGGTCTCGGACGTCACGTTCACTACCCGGCCTCCGCCGAAGACGGCCACGCTTTCGTCGAGTCCGATGATGAGCGTCTCGCCGCGGACGCGGGTCACGACATTGTCGATGAGGTTGTCATCGTACGTCACCGAAACCGAGCGACTGGCTGATGGATGCACGATGAGTTCGACGGTCACGCCGCTGCTGACTTCGAGCGCCTCGAACGGCTCCACGGCGCGGTCCTCGGTGACAAGCTCGCCGGAGCCTCGTTCGCCACAACTTCCCGCCACCAACACGAATGCCAGTAGCAAGCCGATGCTTGGGCGGGCAGTTCTTGCCCGGGTCACGACCGCCTCCCGCCGGGTCACGGCCGGCCGCGAGGTGAGGGGCGCTTGACTCATCCCACCACGGCCCGCTGCTCGCGCCGCGCCTGCCATCTCCCTGAAGCTACCAGGTGGCCGATGCTGCGGTGCCATGGGGGCTAATCGGCATTGCCGGGTAACTCCTGTAGAGCGCCGGCCAGTATTTGGCCGGCCGTTATGAGCTGATCCTCAGTGGCCACGAGCGGCGGAAGAAAACCGATCACGTTGCCGTAATGGCCGCCCGGATACACGAGCAAGCCCCGACGGAGCGTTGCCTCGCTGATGAAGCGGGCCGCGGCGAGCGGGCTGCGGGTCTCGGTGTTCTCGACCAGCTCCACTCCGACCATCAATCCCCGGCCTCGGATCTGTCCCACGTTCAGATGCCCGCGCAGAGATTTGTGAAGTGCGTCCATCAGGACTTTGCCGAGCGAGGCGGCTCGTTGCGACATGTCGGCCTCCTCGTAGACGTCGAGCGCCGCATGAGCGGCGGCACACGACACCAGGTTCCCGGCATACGTGCTGGTTTCTGTTCCGGCCGGGGTGGCGCCTGCCAGGTCGTCGGCAACGAGACAGGCGGACAGCGGCAACCCGGCCGAGAGGGACTTTCCGACTACGACGATATCCGGCTCCACATCCGGGTCGGCCTCGAAGGCGAAGAGGTGGCCGGTCCGGTGGAATCCGCTCATCACTTCATCTATGACCAGACGAATGTCATAGTTCGCGCACACCTCTCGCAGCTGGGTCAGAAAACCCGGCGGGGCCGGGATCATTCCGCCGTTCCCCTGGACCGGTTCGACTATCACCGCCCCAATCGGTGCCCAACCACCGGCGGGATCGTCCAGGTAGCTACGCAACAGATCGATCGTGGCACGGGACACATCCCGCCCATCGGCGGCCAGCGGCGACCGGTACGGATCGGGGTAGGGGAGGTGGTACACCTCGGTCCCAAGACTGCCAAGGCCGGCCCGCTGCGACCCCCGGCCCATCAGTGCCAGCGCACCCAGCGTGCGGCCGTGAAACCCGCCTGTAAAAGCAACGACGCCGGTCCGGCCCGTGGACCGCCGCACCAGCTTGAGCGCGATCTCAACCGCCTCCGAGCCCGACGCTCCCAGGATCGTTCGGTACCCGGGGCCGACTAGCCCGGACAGCCGTGTGAGCAATTCGGTGCGGATGACCGACACCATCGACATGGCCTGTTGGGCTGTCGAGAGTTGCTCGACGCAGGCGGCCACGATTCGAGGGTGAGAATGGCCCAGGTTGAGCGAGCCGAACCCGGCCACCATGTCCAGGAACCGGTTCCCGTCGGGGTCCTCGATCACCGCGCCTTCGGCCCGGGCCAATACCGGGGGGTGGTCGCCCAGCCCGAATGAGAGACCGGCGGGAACTTCGGCCCGGCGTAGCGATTCAATGATTGCCCGGCTGGCCGGGCCCGGATGCGGGGTTCGCATCAATGGTTGCAGGTCCTCACCCAATGCACCGCTCCCTCTCTCATTCATCGCCCCGGCGATGGTACCCACCTGCAACGCGGCTGCGTTGGTCGATCAGCTGAGGTCGAAAGTGGCGCCCGGCCGGCCGGCCGTGACGGCGAAGGGCCGGTCTTCCCCCCAGGCGACCCGGGCGGTCTCGAGCCGGCTGTCGAGAAACGCATCGGTGTGTTCGGGGTCGTGGTGAAACGTCACCATGTGACGGGCGCCGGTCAACTCTGTGAACTTCATCGCGTGATGCAGCGTGCTGTGACCCCATCCGATGCGCGTTGCATATTCGTCATCGGTGTACTGGGTGTCGTGAACAAGCAGGTCTGCGTTCTGAGCCAGCGCATAGCCGGAGGTCCACTCTGGCGAGTCGGGGAAATTCCGAACCCCCAACGCCGGCTCATGATCGGGCAGATAACAAAAGGCCTGCCCGTTGGGCGCTTCGATCCGGTAGCCGAGCGTGGTCCCGGGATGGATCACCAAGTCCGCTGCTATTTGCAGATCACCGATCGCGATCGTGCCCGGGCGGACGTCGTGCAGGGTGACGTCCAGGTCGCGCAGGCGGACGGGAAACAGTGGTGGGGACAGGTAGCGGCGGAGCCGCTCTGCCAGGTCCATAGTGGTCGATACAGGCCCCCAGATGTGCACGTCGATGCTCGGGTCGTACAGCGGCCGGAAGAACCCGAGGCCCTGTATGTGATCCATGTGCAGATGCGTCAACAACACGTCGATTCGGCTGCAACTGCCGAGCAGCGAGTCACCCAGTGGCACAATGCCCGAACCCGCGTCCAGCGCCAGCGCAGTTCTGCCGGCACTGACCTCTACGGAGGATGTGTCCCCGCCGTACGTAACGGTCCCGGGCCCGGCCCGGGCGACCGACCCCCGCGTACCCCACAGCGTCACCTGCACCGTCCGCTCCTCATGGCTCCCAGAACATGGCGAACGCACCGAGGTGGCGGCCACCCTGCCCTTCAATCGGGGCGGCGCTGGCTTGAATCACGCGCCATTGTCCCCGGTGGTCCTTGATTCGGACGGACAGATGGTCAGGGACCCGATCGCGAAGTGCCACCACGATCGGCAGTTGCTCCGTCGGCATCGGGGAGCCGTTCAGGTCGGTCGTTGTGTACCGGTCAGCCAGCTCGTCGACATTGATGGGCCCGGCCTCGTCAAACCGAAGGCCCAGGAGGTCTTCGGCCGGCTCGTTGTAGTAGCTGAGGTTGCCGTCCTCGTCGCAAATCCACACCGGCACCGCGATGTACGAGGCCCATTGCTTGAGCAGGATGACTTCGATCGGGTGCTGGGTGGCCATCCGGTTCTACCTCGGCGTCCACCCTACGCGCGAGAAGCGGTCCTGGTGACGTCCCAATGGCCTTACAGGAACCAGATCAGATCCGGCCGCCGGACCGCGCAAGGCTCGAGGCTCGCCATCAGCCCAGATCAATCTGGCTCCCACACAACCGCTACCGCGTCGTCGGCGAGCGCTTGCCCTGCCTCCTCGTAGAGGTTCCGGGCTACGTCGACGCCGGCGGCCCGCAGCTCGGCGACCTGGTCCGGGTAGGTGGCGATCGCCGCGATCCGAGCGTCCGGAAGGAACTCCCGGATGCGGTTCACGCACTCGAGGTTGGCGGCATGGCTGCTCATCGCGGCGATCACGAGTTCGACGTCAGGGTGGAAGCGCACCCGTTCCCAGAAGTCCCGGTCCAGGGCGTCGCCCCGGATGACGGCGCGTCCCTGGGTCCGATGATCGTCCACGGTTTGTTGCCAGCGGTCGACGCCGACAACCAGCCCGCCCCTGCGTTTGACCAATTCGTCATAGGCGCCGGTCCCGATCCTGCCCATGCCGAAAATCAATACCCGCGCCGGGCCGCAGTCGATGATGGAGTCGTCGGGGATGATCGGCTCGCGCTCCAGTCGCGCCAGCGTCGGGAACCACCTGTCATACAGCCGGTACCTTGCCGAGTTGGCGGCGGACGCCATCACAAATGACACCGCGACGGCGACCGCCAGGGTGGAAACCCAGGCTTGATCGAGCAGTCCGGCCGACAGTGCGGCGGCGGCGACGATCAGGCCGAACTCGCTGTAGGTAGACAGGGTCAACGCGGCGTGGAGGGCGGTGCGGGAGCGCAACCGGAAACGAGTGAGCAACCAGATGAGTACGAAGCTCCGGCTTGGAACCAGCACCACAGCGACAACCCCGATGATCCATCCATTGATCGGCGGCGTCCCGGCCAGCCCGATCGAGAGAAAGAACCCGACCAGGAACAGATCCTTGAACGCCAGCAGCCGATCGGCCATCTCGGGCGCCCGGGGATGGCCCGAAAGCACGAATCCGGCCAGCAACGCCCCCAGATCGGGCTTCAGGTCGACGATGGCAAAGGCTTCCGCGCCGATACCGACTGCAAGGGTGAACCCGAGCAGGACCAGAATCTCGCCATGCCCACTGTGTTCGAGGATCCACCCGAATACAGGCCGAATGATCGCGAAGAGAGGTATGAGCGCCAGCGCCCACCACGATGGTCGGGTTCCGCCAACGGCCACGAGGAATGCAACCGCGAAGATGTCCTGCAGGACCAGCACGCCAACTGCGATCCGCCCGGCGAGAGAGGCCGCTTCATCGGTGCGCTCGAGCGCCTTAACTGCGAAAACGGTGCTGGAAAACGAGAGCGCGAATCCCACGATCCCCGCCGACGTGAGGTCCAGCTCGCGAGCTAGCGGTATATCAAGGGCGCCCAAACCCAGCAGAGCCACGACGACGACGATGGTGCCGATCATGGCAAAGGCAGTCGCAGTGGCCCAAACTTGGGGCCGCCCGAGGGTGCGGAGTCGCAGCTTGAGGCCGATTCCGAACAGGAGCAGCAGCACTCCGAGATCGGAAACCGTTTCCAACGCCCCACTTGTCTCGAATCCGAATGCGTGCAGGACGAATCCGGCCAACAGATAACCAACGAGGGGCGGTAGCTTGACCAGGGTCGCCACAAAGCCCATCGCAAACCCGACAACCAGTAGCGCAATCTCCATGTCCCGGGATTATCGCTCGCCCTCTGGGTGCAGGTGGCGGTAGCTCAGAGCCTTTCTGCCGTTGTTCACGAGACCGGACCGGTGGGCCTAGAACGTGCCGCGATACGAACCCCCGTCGAGTTGCAGGTTCTGGCCGGAGACGTAGCCGCTGTGCGCGCTGCATAGATACGCACATGCTGCGCCAAATTCCTCGGGCCGTCCCATCCGGCCGGCTGCGATGCTCTCGACCATCTCGGCTCTTGCCTCCTCGTACGACTTGCCGGATGATGCGGCACGTTGCTGGGCCATATAGACCTGCCGTTCCGTGTCGATCCGTTCGGGCAGCAGGTTGTTGATCGTGACGTTGTCCTTCGCAACCTCCCGCGACAGGGCCTTACAGGCGGCGGTCAGCCCCGCACGCGCTCCGGCTGAAAGGCCCATGACGGCAAAGGGCGACTTGACCATCTGGGAGGTGACGTTCACGATTCGGCCAAATTTGCGGCGCCGCATGCCACCGACCACTCCCTTGATCATCATGATCGGGGCGAGCATGTTCGCCTCGACCGCCCCCAGCCAGTCTTCGTACTCAAAGGATTCCCATGGGCCGGGCGGAGGACCCCAGTTGTTGTTGATCAGGATGTCGGGATCCGGGCATGCCTCCAGCAGGCTCGCCCGACCTTCATGGGTGTTGATGTCGGCCACCACGGCCGTGACTTCGACGCCCAGCTGCCGGATCTCGGCGGCGGTGGCGTCCAGATGGTCGGGGTTGAGGCCGTTGATCGTGACGTTGACGCCCTCATGGGCAAGTGCCATCGCGCAGGCTTTCCCCAGGCCACGGGACGATGCGGTCAGCAATGCCTGTCGTCCATTGATAGCCAAATCCATTCACCCTCCCACTGTCGGCGGACCCATGGTACGTGGGGCTCCTGAGCCTCGGTTCGGGTGGCGGATGGGAGATTGTGCGTCAGGCAACTCACGGCCGGCGCGCCCGGATCCAGCCGAACTCGACCGGCAGCGACTCGAAGGTGCGCAAGAATCCGCGCCCGAGGGTGGACAATTCGACTGATCCGCCTGAGAGGCGGAACATTGCGCCGAGGAAGCGATCGATGCCAACGCGGGCGTACTCGCCGGATTCGACTTTGGCCAGGCCCGCGGCGCGGATGGCGGTCACACTCTCGGTAATGGTGGGGGAGCGCTCGACGTGCCACATCCGGTCGAAATCCTCGAGATCCCGCTCCTCGCTCGGGGTGAGAGGTCCCTCCGCGCTGAACACATCCTTTACATACAGCCAGCCTCCCGGGACCAGCACCCGGCTCAATTCACGGTAGAGGCCCTCCAGGTCGGGGCTGTAGCCGGTGACTTCCAGGAGGAGTACCCGGTCGAAGGCGGCGTCCCGAAAAGGGAGAGCGTGATAGTCCGCCAGATGCAGGCGTACCCGGTCGGCGAGTCCGACTTCGGCGTTCAGCTCATTTCCTGCCGCAACCTGTACTGCCGATACCGTGACTCCGTCGACCATGACGCCGGGGATCGACCGGGCGATGATCCGTGCCGGGCCACCTACTCCGCAGCCGGCATCGAGCACATGGTGGCCCGGCCCGATCTGTGCCTCGGCAGCAATGAACTTCATCGACGCACCGACCGTCTCGGGGGCCACCCGGGGAAGCGGCAAGCCCGACTGGAAGACGTCGTCACATTCAGCCAAGAATTCGGGGGTCCATTCGTCGTAAAAGTCGGCTGCGCGGCGAAGTCGGCTGTGATTACGCGAGAGAGGCCCTCCCGTACTGCACACCGGCCAGGGCGATCTCGACCTGATTCCGGTCGAGCGCCAAGATCTGGTTGGCCGCATCAGAACTCAGTTCTATCCCCGGAAACGCGTCTGCCACCGCAGCCTGTACTTCGGCCTCGGTGGCCGCATCGAGAAGCTGATCCCGGAATTCCGCGTCGCGCACGGCCCGGCCCACGACCTGGTCGGGTACCTCGTCGATGGCGCCGTGTCCTGGTAGAGACATCGCACACCTCCCGTGTCATGACAGAAGCTAGTCCACGTTGCTTGCCCTGAAGCGGGAGTTCACTGGACGTCAAACGACTGCGTCACGCACTGCTCACCGGCGGACCCGAGCCATCCGGCACCCGGCATCTGGTCGTCCACCAACGTCAAGGCGGCCGCGTCCACGCCACGACGGCTCTACCGGGCCGCCGACTCGAGATCCGACCTGCGTCTGCAGCTCCTGAAGAGCCGCCTCCACCCGAGCTTTGTTCAACGCGCTCAGCTGTCGGGCAGCCGCATCCTCCAGCTCAATGCCCAGTGTTTCCTCCACAATCGCTTTGATCGCCTCCTCGTTGGCGGCGGCGAGTACTCGGGTTCGAAAACCGGGGTCGCGCACAGCACGGCCGATCACCGTATCGGGAACTTCGTTGACCTCGCCCGGTCCGGGTAGCGTCATCTCCCACCTCCGTGGCGGAAGCTAGTCCCTTGATTTGCGAGGGGCTGGTGCGGCCGCCAATGCCGCAGCGAACGAATCCCTCATCATCCCCACCCCGGCGAGACGCATCTCCAGCCAGCGCGTTGCTGTCATGAGCCCGCACCGCCGGGCCACGAGGCGGGCTTGCTCGACCTCACGCTCCACCTCCCGGATCACACGGTCAAACCCGCCCAGGCCAAGCGAAACCAACACGGCATCGCGTCCGTGATCGCTTCCCAGTTGGACGGTCACCCACGTCCGGCGCCCGGCGTCAAAGTCGGCAACGGCATCACGTAGATCGTCTATCAGCTGACCTGCGGTGACGGCATGACGCACGAACCTGACCACATCCTCCGCCAACTCCCATCGACTCCCTAACTCGAGAACCGCCAGAGCTGGGATGGCCAGGGGCATCGAGCGATTCATCACCTGCCGGAACTCGGTCCGCGAGTACGTCCCGTCGCGATGGAGCCCCCGCTCGAACAACATGGCGTGGCCGTAGTCGAAAGCCAGCTGTTCAAAGCGGTTCCAGAAGCGACTTGGGGAACCGACCGCCTGGGCGACCAGCGACTGATGGCGGATCAGCAATGCGTCGCTGAGGAACATGTCGCGGATCGGATCGCCTGCGGCGTCCCCATCCACGAGGTCGTCCTGGATCCGGACGTGAAGGTACCCCGCCGCAGCGGCTTCGATCAGATCAAGCAGCTGATCGTCGGCGACCGGGCACCGGGGAGCGAGCGCCTCCGCCGTCCAGAGTGGAATCTGGATGATCGGCTGGCCGAGGGGATGCAGGAGCGCAGCAACGTCATCAAACCCGAGCCTGGCCAGCAAGGAACGTAGGCTGGGACCAAGCTCCGAGCCCAACCTGTCCGCCAGGTCGAGCAGGCGGCGCCCGACCCGTTCGGCTGCGTAGGCCGTCTCCATTCACTCCCGTCCTGCGCGCTTTGCACCGGGTAGCCTCATTGAGGCTAGGGCGAGGGTGTCAAGCGTGCAGGACCCCGATCTGCTCAATAGCTTCGTGAACGGAGCCCTCCGATCCCGGCTGTCCCGTAGAGGTGTCGCTACGTCATGGACGTCGGAGCCGGTTCAGGCCGCCCTGCTGTACCTGGACATCTCGGGATTCACACGCGTCGGTGAGGAACTGGCGACCGAAGGTCCCCGCGCGGCCGACAGGCTGATGGCCCTGCTCAACGCGATCTTCCAGCCGATCATTGACGACGTGCACAATCATTGGGCCGGCGAGGTGCTCGGGTTCTCCGGTGACTCGATCACCGCGCTGTGGAGTGCGGAGCAACCGGAAGCGCTCGCCCAGGCGACGATCCGGGCCGCCCGTTGCGGTCTGTTGCTCGCCAAAAACGTTCCGCAGCTGGAGCCAATGATCCGCCATGGGCTTGACGTCCGCATGGGTGTCACCTGCGGGGCCGGACGGTTTCTCGAGGTGGGTGGGCACCTGGACCGCTGGGTTTTCTTGCTCGGTGGCGATCCCACCTCACAGATTCCGGGAACCATCAACGCCGCCAAGCCTCGGGAGGTAGTCGCATCGCCGCAAGCCTGGGCGCTCCTGGCCGCGCATGCTCGGGGCGAGCCGCGGGGAGTGAACGTGACGATCCACGCGGTCGATCCGCCGCCACCGGTTCCTGTCCCCGCCGACCGGCCCTCTGTTGGAGCTTCCGCTGCGGCCTATCTGCCGGAACCTGTCTTGCATCGGGTCGAGACCGGCGACTGGTTGGCGGAGTTGCGGCTCATCACCAGTGTGTTCGTCAACCTGCGGGAATTGAACATCGAACGCGAGGACGACGGCCGCGCGCTCAACCGTGCGGTGTCGGCCTGGCAGGAGGAACTTGATCGGTTTGAGGGGTGCCTTGACAAGGTGTCCATAGACGACAAGGGCGCAACCATGATCGGCACGTTCGGCCTGCCGCCGCGGGCGCATGAGGACGATGCCGTGCGGGCGACCGGGGCGGCGCTCGCCATTGCGAGCCGGCTTCTCAACACCCGTCAGGAGTTCGGCATCGGGGTGGCGACAGGGCGCGCGTTCTGCGGAGCGTATGGGTCGGACGCGTTTCGCCAGTACACCACGATTGGATCGGTGATGAACCGCGCAGCGGGGCTGATGCAGGCTTCGCACAATGAAGTTCTTGTAGACAGCGATTCCGTCTCAGCTGCCCAAACTCGTGTGAAATTCTCGCGGCGGCCGGATGTTGTCACCAAGGCCGGCCCGCACACCACCGCCTGGCGCCCGCTGTGGCAGACGACGGCCGCGGAAGCGGTCCTGGACCACGAAACGGTGGCAACCACCATCGGGCGGGAGCGGGAACTCGCCCTACTGGATCAGCTGATTGCGGATGTGGGCCGGTCCGGCCGTTCCCGGCTGGTCACGATCATCGGCGAACCGGGCATTGGTAAGACCCGACTCTTGCGGGAAGCTATCACTCGCGGCGAGGACGCCGGTCTGCGCCCGCTCGTCGGCGCGGGCGACCCGATCCTCCGTAACAGCCCGTACAGCGGTTGGAGGATGATCGTGCGTGACCTGCTAGATCTGGGTGCGGCGGCATCCCAGGCGGAGCGGCGGGAAGCAGCGCACGCCTTCCTCGCCACCCTCGGCGGGATGAACGAGATGAGTCCGGCGCTCGATCCCCTCCTGGATCTGGGCCTGGAAGACAGTCCGGCCACCGTGCGGCTGGCGGCTACTGCTCGCAAGCAGGCCGTATCCTCTGCAGTGCTGGCGCTTCTCCGGCGGGCCGCCCACAAGGCTCCGCTGTTGCTGATTTTCGACGATACCCATTGGCTCGACGCAGCATCTCTCAGCCTGCTCCGCGAGGCGGTGGCGGGTGTGCAGCCGGTCCTCACCGTGACAGCCAGCCGGGACGAGTCGCCGGCGCCCGGGATCACCTGGACTCAAGTTGAACCGCCGGTGGTGTGGCGGCCAGCGAGCCTCTCCGATCGCCAGGCGGCGCAATTGGCGGCGCGCGAGCTGGGGGTTGACGAATTGCCCGACGAGGTGGCGGACGCCATTGCCGACAAGGCGGGCGGCAACCCGTTGCTGACCGAGCAGCTGGCGATCGCCATCAGGGACTCCCGCACGGCTGCAGGCGAATGGCCGGCGGATATCCGGTTGACCAACTCGGTCCACGGTCTGGTGGCGAGCCGGCTGGACCGGCTCACGCCCACGGCCGAGCTGACGCTGAAGACCGCCAGCACTCTCGGCCGCACCTTCTCGCCCGAATCGGTGGCGGTCGCGCTCGGAGCGACTGCGCCGGGCGGCGGGCTTGGGGACACCTTGGCCGAACTCGTATCGGCCGAACTTTTCACCGCTCGCGGCGACGGCACGTACTCGTTCCGGCACGCCCTCATCCAGGAAGCGGTCTACGACATGATCCCCGATGCGCTGCGGCGGACGATACATGCCACGATGTTCGACGCGCTGTCCGATGCCGGCAGCCGCCAACACGCCATGCTGGCCTATCACGCCCTCCGGGCCGGCAAACTGCTGGAGGCCATCCATCATCTCGAACTGGCCGGCGAAGACGCACTCGATCGAGGGGCCAGCCGGGAGGCCATCAGTCTTTTCCAGCAGGCGCTGGAGGTGGCCGATCCTGCGGTCGAGCCGCACCGGCGTGGGTACTGGCATGCTCAACTCGGGATCGCGTTGATGGATACGGGCGAACTCGAGAGAGCGCTAACCCATCACCAGACCGCGCTGAGAGAACTTCGTGTTCGGACGCCCCGTCGGTCTGCTGCGGTCGGCATCCGCGTTGTTTGGGAGCTGTGCGTACAGGTGCTCCACTACATGACCGGCCGGACCGCCCGTCGGACCCGGGTCTCGCCGTCCAAGGACACGGCTCGACTAGCGCTCGCTGCGCGCATCTGTTCGCTTGTCGGTGAGGTCTACTACTTCAGCGTCGACAGCCTGCGGTTCACGCTCTTCAACCTGCTGTCGATCAATCTGGCGGAACGAGCGGGCCGCCCGGCGGCTGCCGGGCTCGCCTACAGCAGCCTGAGTTACGGTGCCCGGCTCATGCGCCTGCGGCGAGCCGCCGAGACCTACAACTTGGCTGCGCGTACCGCCGAGGAACTCAAGGCGGACAGCCGCGGCACGGGTGACGAATGGCGACAGTCGGCCGCACTGCCTCCCCACGACGTGGCCGCCGCCAACTCGCGCGGCTCGTACCAGCTGTGCTTCGGCGAATGGAAAGAGGCGATGGCATCGTTCGCCGAGGCCGAACAGAATTGCCGGCTCCGCCGAGACGACTACACCATGGAGATCGTTCGGGCGCTGCGCGGTCAGGCGCTGATGATGAGTCGTCATCTGGGGGAGGCGTGCCAGGAGTACCGGCTGCTACGAGTCTCGGCGGAGCGGCGCCGCAACATCGAGCACACCGCTTGGGCGGTGGCCCTGGGCACACCGCTGTTGTACGAAACTGGAGACGACCAGACAGCGACGGCCTGGGCGAACGAAGCAAACAGCTTGGTCCGGACGGCCGACCAGGCCACGGTCCCGATCCTTCATGCGGCTCGGGCGCAGGCACTCATCCGCGCCGGGGACAGTCGGTCAGCGATGGCGGCGGCGGTAGATTCGCTGAACGGAATCGCCCTGTCACCGATCTTCCCTCAGCTCGTTGCGTACACGGGCGCCCTCTCCGTGATCTACCGGCTGTGGGATGAGGAACCGTCTTTGATCACCGGACGCGTCAAGCGAGCTGCCTTCCGAGCCATTCTGAAGTTGCGCATCTTCGGGATCATTCTTCCGTATGCGCGCCCCCGAGTCGCGATCATGCGCGGCCACGCCCGGCTGGTCCGCGATCGCAGGCGCAAGGCGCTCCGGATCGTGCGCCGTGGTATCGATCGAGCACAACGTTGGGGCGAACGCTGGGACGAAGCCAGCCTGTGGGAGCTCCAAGCGAAGTTGACCCGCGATCCGACTGAATGCGACGCGGCGGCTCGCCACGCTGCGCGTATCTACCGGGAGTTGGGCGCAACCGCTAGCGCCACCCGCATCGGGGCCACCCTCAGCCAGGCGTGACGGCATCGGAGGGTGTGTGTGCCTGTATGTCACCCAGCCTGAGCGCTGGCTCGTCTGTTTGATGAACGGACCTAGTCGAAGGAGCCTGGTGGTGGTCGATTCAGCGATTGAGGTGCTATCACGTAGGGCTCGTCTTCATCCGATATTCACGGGTGCCGCAGTCGGGCTGGTGTGGGGCGTGGCTATGCGGGTGTGGATGAGGTACATCTCGGCGCACCCCGAGTTTTCCTGGTCGGGAACCCTCTTCATTCTGGGAGCCAGCGTGATTGTCGGTTCGCTGCTGGGCGTGGCGTGGTGGCGGCGCCGTGCGGGCGGCGTGGGATGGTGGCGACTGTCGGCGCTTAGCTTGGTCTTGCTCGGGGCAGGCGGGGCGGTTATGTGGCCGTCGGTGATCCTGGGCGCGATCGGTTTCGCTCGGCCACGCCCCCGCTGGCTCCGACCTTTGTTGCTGTTGGCGGCGGCCGCTATTCAGATCCCCGTCCTGCAATCGGCGTTCGGTGACAACTGGCGCATGACCACGACCGAGATGGCGATCGCATCCGTCTGGTACGCCCCCATGATTGCGTTGGAGGCCTGGGCGTTTTCGGTGACGTTCGCTCCCCGGGTCCAGGGCGTGCCCGCTCCAACCCTGGTCAAACGAGTGGTGCTGGCGGTCCCACTGCTCGTGGTGGTCGGGTTGGCGTACCTGACTATCGGATTGCCAGGTATGTGATCGTCCGCGCCGAATCCACCCGCGCTCCGTCCCCCGGAAAGGGGAGGTGCCCTGAAGGGGCGGAGAGGGCGTTCTCTTGCGGCACGTAACGGTCACATGTCCTCCGCCCGCCGCGGGGTGGAAATCGTGGAGGGCGCCATCTCGTCGCGCCGTGCCGCGCTCCCTCTCCGGCTGCGGCTCCTATTCGTCGCCGAATCCGCCTCCCCCGCCCGGGAAATCATGGGAGGGGGCGATCGCCACCCGACGAAACCTCATCCCGAGACCTACCCGCCGACGCCTGCACCGTGCTAGCCCGGCCCGCGCCGTCGACCGCCGGCTGGGGCTTGCGGTTGCCGTTCACTCCTGTTGGGCCACCTGCTGGACCGCGCGGACTATGCCTTCGTAGCCGGTGCACCGGCACAGGTTGCCCGACAAACCGATGCGGATTTCGTCCTCGGACGGGTTGGGGTTTGCGGTCAGCAGCGCAGTCGCCGATATCAGCATGCCCGGGGTGCAGAAGCCGCACTGCACCCCGCCTTCGGTCAAGAAGGCTGCTTGCAGCGGCGAGAGATCGAGCCCGCCGGCGGCCAGGCCCTCCACCGTGGTGACGCTCGAACCGTCTGCTTGCACGGCCAGGTACGAGCACGAGTTCACCGGTCGGCCGTCGAGGAGCATCATGCAGGCGCCGCACTCCGAGTCGTCGCACCCCTCCTTGGAGCCGGTCAGACCGACGTCGTCACGGACCGCATAGAGCAAACTCTTGTCGGCCGGGACCTCGATCGGGTAGGCAGTGCCGTTGACGATGAGGGTGATGGGATAGCGCATGCTCAGCTCCCGAACGTGGTGTCGCTGGCGGGGATGGGTATATCGTGGCCCTGGGCCCGGGCGACCGCGGTCTGGATTGCCCGGCGGGTCATGACCGCGGCCATTGCTCGGCGGTAGTCGGCGGACGCCCGGACGTCGGAGATCGGCGAGGCCGCGGCGGCGGCCGCCTGGGCCGCTTGCGCCACCGCAGAGTTCTCGGCCAGGGAGCCGATCAATGCTTGTTCGGCGCCGGCGATCCGCATGATGACGGGCGACAAAGCGGCGATCGCTATCCGGGCGTCGGTCACCGTATCGCCCTCCAGCGTCACTGCTGCCGCCGCGCCCACCACTGCGATTTCCATCTGGCGGCGATACTGGAGCCGAACGTACGCGCTGCCGGTACCGGGGAGCGGCGGCGGTAACACCACGGAGGTGAGCAGCTCGTCCGGCGCAGCCGAGGTTTCGCCGGGTCCGGTCCACAGGTCGGCCAGGTCGACCACCCGGGAATCGTCCGGTCCGTGCAAGGTGGCCGTCGCGCCGAAGCACAGCAGCGGCGCACCGGTGTCCATCGCCGGGGAGGCGTTCATGACGTTGCCGCCAATTGTCCCGTGTACCCGGGTTGCGTGCGACCCGACGATGGCCGAACCGTCCGCCAGTGCGGTGTAGTCGGCTCTGATGTTGGGGTGCTCGACGATGGCCTGATGGGTTACGAGCGCTCCCAGCCGCCACCCGGCTTCCTCGGCGGTGATCGTGTCGAGCCCGGCAATGCGGTGGATGCCGACCAGCGACTCGGGCAGCGACGCCTTGCCCTGGCGGGCGCCGACCACCAGGTCGGTACCGCCGGCGATGGGGCGAGCACCGTCGGCCATGGCCGCGACCGCCTGCTCGACGCTGGCGGCTTCGAGGTAGGTGATCATCTCAGGATTCCTGGATCGTCGCCCACACCCGCTCAGGGGTCATGGGGAGCTGGGCGACGTGGCGCCCGATGACCTGGGCGATGGCGTTGCCGATCGCGCCCGGGGTGGGAACGCTGGGCGGTTCGCCCACACCCTTCGAGCCTTTGGGTCCGGCGTTGGGGGTGGCGATCTCGATCCAGCGGATGTCGATCGCCGGAGCGTCGGCCACCGTCTGGAGCTTGTAGTCGAGCAGCGCCGGGTTCCGCTGGCGGCCTTCCTCGTCGAACATCGACACCTCCGACAGGGCCTGGCCGACTCCCATCATGACCCCGCCATAAACCTGACCGTCGGCGCCGATGCGGTTGATGATCACGCCCGAGTCGTGAGCAGCCGCGATGGCCAGCACCCGCACCACACCGGTGGCCCGGTCGATCTTGACCCGGGCGGCGTGGGTTATCAGCTGCGGCGCGAGAAAGGATTCGACTCCGATGACCCCTACGCAGTAGGAGGTGTCGACCGGCGGGTTTTCCGGAATCTCGCCGAAGCCTTTGCCCAGAATCGGATCACCGCCGCCGGCGAGTTTGGCGATCTCCACCGTCGAGGTGGGTGAACCCTTGACCCGTACCTGGCCGTCGACCAGCTCGAGGTCGTCGCGGCTGGCCTCGAAGTGGATCGCGCCGAGGTCGAGCAGCCGGTCGCGCACCTCCTTGGCGGCCTCCACCACCGCTCGCCCGTTGTTGAAAGTGGTTTGGGAACCGGACGAGCCCATGTCCCATGGCCCGACGTCGGTGTCCTGATAGGTGATCGAGAAATCTTCGGGCCGCATGCCAAGGACCTCGGCTGCCAGGATGGGGAGGCCCATGACGGCGCCGGTGCCCGACTCCATCGCACCGGTGATGATCGTTCCGGTGCCGTCCTCGTTGAGCTTCACGTAGGCGCCCGACGGCGATCCGAAACAGGGCCACCAGCCACATGCGATGCCGATGCCTTCGTCGTCGGGCAGGTCCTGGCCGTAGCCGATCATCTCTAACGCCGCTTCGAGCGTTTCCTTGGCCCCGATCTTCTCGAATACCTGGCCGGTGGGACCGTGGGCGCCCTCCTCGATCAGGGTTCGACGCCGCAGCTCGGCCGGGTCCATGTCGATGGCCGCCGCCACTTCGTCCATGTGCTGTTCGAGCGCCCAGCACGCTTGGGGCGCAGTTGGTGCCCGGACGGAGCTGGACGGCTGGTTGGTCGAATAGTTGAGGTAGGAGTGGATGTTGACGTTCTCCAGCTGGTAGGGGCCGCAGACGTGCATCGCCGCCATCTGGGCGAAAAAGCCCCCTTCCCCGCAGTAGGCGCCGGAGTCGAGGACCAGGGTGCCGCGGCGCGCCACGATCGTGCCGTCGCGCCGGACGCCGGTTTCCAGTTCGATCACCATGCCTTCCCGGCGATGGTCGGGCGCGATGAACTCCTCTTCGCGGGAGAACACCAGCTTGACCGGGCGCCGGGCCGCTCTGGCCAGGGCGGCAACGTGGGCCTCGAAGTGGAAATCGCATTTCGAGCCGAACCCTCCGCCGAGCAGCGGGACGATCACCCGCACCTTCGACTCGGACATCTGCAGGGTGGTCGCCACGCCGCTCCGGGCCGCAAACGGCACCTGGGTGGACGACCAGATCGTGACCCGGTCGCCGTTCCACTCGGCAAGGATCGCGCGCGGTTCGATCGGCAGCCCTTGGGAGGCGTCGCTGACGTAGCGGCTCTTGACCACGGCGTCGGCTTTGGCCATGGCGGCGTCGGCGTCGCCCTTGACGATGGACGAGTGGCCCAGAATGTTGCCGGAACGGTTCAGCGAGTCGTCGGCGCGGTACGACTCCCAGTCGGTATGCACCAGCGGTGCCCCTTCTTGCATGTTGGCGACGAAATCGGGCAGGGGCGGAAGGACCTCGTATTCGACATCGATCAGCTCGGCGGCCCGGGCCGCGATCTCCGGAGGGGCGGCCGCCACCGCCGCGACCACCTCGCCCTCCCAGCGGACGACATCCTTAGCGAACAGGTAGCGGTCCTTGGCCATACCGCCGTAGCGAACGTGCGGTACGTCGTCCTGAGTGAGCACCGCGAAGACGCCCTGCAGCTCCCGGGCGGCGCTGGTGTCGACCCGCAGAATGCGGGCATGGGGATGGTCGGTGTACCGGAACTTGGCGTGCGCCTGGCCGGTCAGGTTCAGGTCGGCGGTGTAGCGGCCGGTGCCCGTCACCTTCTCCTTGCCATCGGGCCGAATGAACGGCGCCGGTCGATCCACCACGGTCACTGTTGCCTCCCCACGGTGCCAGTGACGGGAATGTAGCGGACGGGAGGAGGCCGGGTTGCGTCGCGCCTGCGATCATGCCGACCAGAGTTGCGGATGGGAGGCTGTGTGAGAATCAACCTGACTCAGGTGTTCGTGGACGACCAGGCCAAGGCGCTGGCGTTCTACACCGAGGTGCTGGGCTTCGTGCAAAAGACCGACGTGCCGGTCGGCGAGTTCCGTTGGCTGACGGTCGTTTCACCCGATGATCCCGACGGCCCGGAACTGCTCTTGGAGCCCGACGAGCACCCGGCGGTGCGGCCCTTCAAAAAGGCGCTGGTGGATGATGGCATTCCCGCCGCCTCTTTCGCGGTGGACGACGTGCAAGCCGAAGCCGAACGGCTCGCCGGACTCGGCGTCAGCTTTACCCAGGAGCCCTTCGAGATGGGCGACGTGACGATTGCGGTGTTCGATGACACCTGCGGCAATCTGATCCAAATCGCTTCGCAGCGGGGGGCGTAGGATCCGCGGCGATGCAGCAGCGGGCGGGCGTCCCCCCGAACCGCCCGCCCGCTGAGTGCTTGGCCTACCGGCCGCTACGGGTTCAGATCAAACCGTCCAACCAATGGCTCGTGGTCGCTGCCAAACGCCGGACTGACCCGTGGGAAGTCGACATTGACATGCACGATGTCGAACTCCGCCGCGCTCGCCAGGTTGTTGGTGACCAGCATGTGATCGAGCACCTGCGAGTTGCCCTCGAAGTTGAACGTATACACGTTGTCGTCGGTCAACCCGTCGATGAGGTTGGTCAGCACCTGGTCGGGCCCGGGCAGGATGTCGGTGATGTCGTCGGTGAACTCCATCGTGTTGAGGTCACCGGTGACGATGATCCGTCCCGACTTGCTGGCGTGGAACTCGTTGCCGCGTCCTTCGTCCAGGAAGGCATCGACCACTTCGTTCAGCGCCCCGGTCTGGGCGGCCCGCTCGGTCTCTCCCGCCTGCACGAACGGCTGCGGCCCACCGAACACCGGGCTCGATCCGAACCGGGAGGTCAGGTGATTGTTGATCACCGTGAACTCCTTGCCCCGGAACTTGAACGTGGCGGCCAGCGGGTTGCGGGTGCCGGCGAATGCGTTCGGGTCCGAGACACCGAACTCCGTCAGGTTGGCTGGTGTGAGCGACATGAAGTCGACCAGCTTCACCCGGTCGGCGTTGTACAGGAACGCATTCCGGATGTTGCCGCCGGGCACACCTCCGGACGTGTTGTTGGCCGGGGCCACGTCGAAGAAGTCGTACGTCGGGCCGCCGGCGGCGGCGATCGCGTCGACCAGCTTCTGCAAGGTCTCGGTGGCGTCGGTGGTGCCGTCGTTGACCGTTCCGTTGTTGTCCTGGATCTCCTGCACGGCGATCACGTCGGGGGATCCCAGGTTGTTGGCGATGTGGCCGGCCAGCGTCGCCCGCTGCGCATCGTCCGCCGAAGTGGCGTCCAGGTTGAGCACGTTGTAGCTGGCCACCGTCACTTCCTTCTGCACCGGAACCAGCGAGGTGCTCTCGACGCCGAGGCCCCCGGAGGAGAAGGTCACCTGCCCGGTGGCGATCACTTCGAAGTTGCCGAAGCTATAACCGACGACGCCGGTGACATCGCCGAGCACATCTCCCACTGTGATGGCCGGTACTGAGGCGCCTCCCGAGACGGTCGGATCGAACTGGATCTGCACACGCTCAGGGTTCTGGTCGCCGGTGTTGGTCGGTGACGGCTGCAGGTTGATGCCGCCCCGGGCCGTGCGGGCGTCCGCCGGCGCGATGTTGGCGCCGTTGTTGGTCAGCGTGAACATCTCGCTGCTGAACGCGTTGAACGTGCGGGTACCTGAAACAGCGACCGGATCTTCGACCGTGACCAGCATGCCTTCGAGGCTCTCATAGAAATCGATGCCGTCGCTGGCCGGGTCGAACGTGCTCGTCCCGCCGCCGCCCGGGCAGAAGGAGGGCTGGAGGTTGACCGGCTCCTCGTCGCTGCTTATGACGTCCACGGCCGGCGGGATGCGACCGCTGGTGCCGATCACCTGCGGCGCCGGGAGTGGCGCGGTCCCCGCCGGCGACCAAGTCGGAAAGTTCATTCGTGTCGTAGACAGGTTCCCTGTGCCGCAGCCACCGGGAACATTTTCCTCGACAAAGTCCATCAGCACGACCACATCACCGATGGCCGGTTTGTCCCCGAACTGCCGCACGAACATTCCGTCCGATGTGTCGGGGTCGCCGTCGCCGGCCATGTCCTGTACGTAGTAGCCGTCGAATGTGTGGGCAGTGACGACCCCAGTCGTCTCCACGAATACGCCTTCGAATGGCGACGTATGGGCCTTGTCCTGTATGTCCATGATTGTGACGACAGGATGCCCGCTGGCGCGGGCCGGGGTAGCCACCAGCAGCGGCAGCATGGCCGTCACCATGGCGACGATCGTCCCAACGGTGAGCGTCCGCCTATTGCTTCTCGTTAGCTGCATACTCCCGTTTCTCCTCCCTGACGATTCCCTCCCGAAGGCGAGCTCGTCCGCTGCAACTTGTCCATGAGGTCACGAAGGGGTGGACCGCCTGGGGTGGCGGGAACGACCGGCGTTACACACTGCCGGGCGCCGGGCTCGCGTGGCAGCGGCGAACCTCCAGCATCCAGATCCGGACAGATGATCGCCTCCCCACGCCGCGATACCGGTCTCCGCGGGCCGCTCCGGCCCCCCCGTACCGTGGCGGACTCTACAGATCTCATCCGGTCGATGGTCCGATATCTGACATGTGTCTCCGTCGAGCCGTTGGATCAGCTCCGAACGAAGCCGGAGAGGGAGCGTTTTCGGCTGTTTCGACGGCGGATCGAATTGAGCGTGCTTCGACGCTCCCCAACGCCGTGAGGAACCAGGGTCGGTTCATCTCGGCCTGGCCGCTCCGCATGTGATCGCCAAAGTCGTCGCCGGTGAGCCGGCGCAAGCGAGAGATGAGATTGTGTAATGCGGCCTCGGGATCGTCGGGCGGTGACTGGCCCCACACTTCCTCTATCAAGCGTCCCAACCCGACCGGCTGCGGTGCCTCGGCTAGGAGGATG
>JBFGLM010000063.1:0-24339 GCA_041576165.1 Acidimicrobiia bacterium | reverse complement strand
GCCCAGCACCGCATCCGCCGGGCAGCTGATCCCGGTCGTCCATGATGAGGGCCCCGAGGTCATCGCTCTCAGCTGCGCAATGCCGGCAAACCTGGCCCGCGCCTACTCGGTCGTCTCGATCGCCCGAGAAGCGCGCGTGCCGATCATCGTCGGAGGCAGAGCTTTCACCCAAGCGCCGGGTCGCGCAGAGGTGTTCGGCGTTGCGCTGGCCGGCTCGATCGGCGAGTTACTCGAGCGTCTGGCCGGCATGGAGGTGTGGATACCGCGGGCGGGCGCCGACGACGCAGCCCGGCGGATCGGTATTTTCGAGCCACGACTGCCCGAGATATGTGACCGGATAGTTGACGCAGTGCGGACGGCGCACGCGACGGGGGATCCCATCGCTGATGCGCTCTGGGTAGTGCGCGCCCTCAGCTCGACGGTGGTGTGCGCCGATCCGTCGATCCTGGCGGACCAGCTGGCGTGGCAGCAGCGCCGGCATGAGGTGGCGGGCGCCGTGTCCGGTGATCACATCGGCAATGCCATGGCTGTGGCCATCAGAGAATCAGCGCCGTCGGAGCGGGACATGGTCGAAGCGGCCGTCGCCGCGTTCCGCTCCGGAGCCGAGACCGCTCAGCCTCAGTCGGGCGATACGTAGCGGTGCCCGGGTTCGCCCGGGTTGGGTCGGATGTTCACCACGACCCGGCATTGAGGATCACCAACCGCGATCCGCTGCTCGAGTACGACCGAAGCTTCGCCAAAATTACGAGCGGCGATCCCCCCGAAAACACTGGACGTCATCCGGCACAGCGCCGGGGCATGCTGGACCGCCAGACCGAAGGGACACTGCCGGTTGCCGAGTACGATCTGGTCCTCGGTGGCTTCCAATACGTAGAAATCGCCGTCGATCGCGTGCTTGAGCCGCACATAACACTCGGCTGCTTGCTCCGGCGTCAGCCGGTCGGTGATCTCACGCGCCAGCCGGAACTCTTCTTCCATGCGCGATCCGACGTCGATGCCCACCTGCGCCACCGCCGCCTGGGCTACACCCGGGCCTTGACTTCGTTCCAGTTCTTGGGCCAATTGCACTATCAGCGCTCGCAGGAACGACTCTCTGCCAAAACCGACCGGGCCGGCCTCCTCGAGGTCGGGTAGTACACCAAACGTCCGCCGAACCGGATCGAAGCTCTCTTCGACCATTCGTTCGACCGGCAGCACGGCCTCGACCTTCGATCCACCGCCGACTTTGGCCTGGACGCTGAAACGCTCCGCAACGTCCGCAGCAATCGCCAGACCCCGACCCCGCTCCTGGGTGGGCGACGGCATCTGCACCGATGCAAGCTCAAATGATGGACCCATGTCGTGCACCGACAGCACAGGTTGACCGGTACTCCAGTCCACGGACACCCAAACCGGCCCGGTGGCATGCTCGGCTGCGTTGTTCACCAGCTCGGCGAATGCGAGCACGGCCATATCGATGTTGGATTCCTGATCGGCGTGCCGGCGCAGATACGCCTCGAATTCGCGACGCAGCCAGGTGATGGCCTGACGGTCGGTGGTGTCCAGATACCAGTCCATAACTCTTCCAGTCTATAAGGGCATGGTGCGAGACCCAGTCCTACCGATCCAGTAGTTCGCCGGGATCTTCAGACCTGCTCCATCTCGGCAGTTTGGGGCTTGGCGGGGTCCTCTTCTATCAGATCACTTTGTGAATTCGGGTGGCCGATCGCCACCAGTCCACGAATTGTCTGGAGCAACATCAGGACCGTGCTGACCAGCATTCCACCCACGATAGAAGCCGATGCGTTCACTGCGTAGTACACGATGTTGTAGTAGGTGCGCAGACGGTCGGCGGCTTCCAGCGGTATGCCGAGGAAGAGCAGGATGCCGATCGACATGACAATCGTGATCGTGGCCAGGGTGGAGATTTGCACGATGCGCCGGTAGTGGGCTTCCCGAAAGTTCCATTGCGTCGAATACGTCAGACCCAGCAGCGTGAGCATCAGCGCGAGGACCGTGACCCCGGCGGCCAGCACGCTCGAGGTCAAGAACCTGACCGTAGGCAGCACCGACTCCAGCAGCCGGAGCGCTTCGAACGACCCGATGCGGCCCACCGCGCCTATTCCAGCAAAGAGCGTCGCGGCAGTGAGGGCCCCGCCGGCAAGTGCCCACTTCAGATCGACGAACCGTGGTTGCTCACTCTGCACGATCGGCTCCAGGATCGGGGCCGGCGTTCGCAGCTGCGGACTGCGTCAGGTCGTTGACGAGCTGTCGTCGCGTGCGAGGGAACAACGCTCGGCGGATGACAGGCATTTTGAGCATACGAACCAGCGGTCGCCGGCCTTGACGGCGGGCGGCGATTCGCCGGAGTGAGTCCTGGACCCACGGCCGGGCAATCATCCAGTCGATCGCTGTTCGCAAAGCGGGAACGCGACCGGCGAGGACCAGGGCCCCGGCACCGATGAGAAGCCACCCGGGCAGGACCGGCAGCACCAGTCCGACAACTCCGAGACCGATCAGGACCAAACCGATGATCAGGTCCATCACAGCCGCTGCCAGACGCGCTAGCGGGTTGCCGGTCGAGGACGCGGGTTGAGGATCGACTGGGGTCATGGGTGTCCGGTTCGACGTCTACGGCACTGCCTACCCGTACAGCCGGGGCTCCAAACGCCACAATCGAGTCTTTTTGGCGGGACACCGTTCACAGAGCAGCGGGGGCGCATTCGGGATGTTTTACGGCTCGGGCGGCGGGGTAGGCCAGGGCCAGCCAACGGAAGGAAGCCTGTGTTGACGACGATCATCATTTCCATAGTCGGGTTGCTGGCCGCCGCCGGCGCAATAGCACTCTCGCTTACCCGGGCTACGGACTTTGATCCGATCGTGCCCGACGCCGAGGAGCGATGGCTGGTACGAACGCTGCACCGATACCCCCGTCTCGCCTGGTTTGTGCGGCGCCGCCTCGATCCCACCAAAGCCGGTGGCCTGCTTCTCACGGTTGGGCTGGCGGTTGTCTTCGGTCTCTCGTTGTTTTCCGGCTGGGTGTTCGACACTCTCGACACAGGACGTGGCTTTGCTCAGTTTGATGAATCTGTCGCGGTCTGGGGCGCGGAGAACGCAAACGACACGAGCACCCTGATCCTCAACCTGATCACCGACCTCGGTGGCACCGGCGTCGTCACCGTCGTGACACTGATCACGGCTGTGTACGGCTGGATCCGCCACCGGAACTTCCACGTAGCGCTCTTCATCGTCGCGGTCGTGGTCGGCCAGGCCTTGGTGAGCAACGGGCTCAAGCTGCTCATCGAACGCGAACGTCCCGACATCGCTCAACTCGCCGGGTGGGCCGGGACCTCCTTCCCATCCGGCCACTCCGCCGCCGGGGCCGCCACGTACGCCGCGGTTGCGCTCGTGTTGTCGATCGGCGCCAGTCGCGGAACCCGGGCCTGGCTGGCCGGGGGAGCGGCACTCCTGGCCGCAATGATCGGCGCAACCCGGGCCCTCCTGGGCGTCCATTGGGTGACCGATGTCCTGGCCGGGCTGGCCGTCGGATGGGCCTGGTTCACGATCTGTGCCGTTGCTTTCGGCGGCCGAATCATGCGGTTCGGTGAACCGGCGGAGCGGGTGTCCGAACCGTCGCGCATCCCTGAACCGGTTACGAGCTGAGGTTGCCATGTCAACGCTCGACATTCGTGCTGATAGCCGAAGCGGAGACACCGACCGGTCGTTTGGGCCGTGGCCGTTGCGCGGCCGGGGGCTGGCAGTGATCGCAGCCGCCTTTGCAGTACTAGTCGCATTCGGATGGGTGGTTGGCACGATCGTCACTTCGCTCGCCTCGACCTCGGTCGGCGAGTTCGACCGCTCGGTCAGTCGATGGTTCGCAGCGCAGCGGACCGACACGCTCGATCTGTTGTCCGACATCGGATCGGGCTTCTCTGACACCCTCACGGTGGTCGTCGCGCTGGTCATTCTCGTTGCAGTATTCCTCGCCGTATGGAGACGCTGGCCGGAGGCGCTGATGCTGGTCGTCGCCTTGGGACTCGAAGTCACCACGTTTGTGACCATCGCCTTCCTGGTCGGCCGTGACCGTCCCCCAGTGGAACAACTCGATCCCTCGCCCCCCACGGCCAGCTTCCCGTCCGGGCACACTGCAGCCGCTGTGGCTCTGTACCTCGGCCTGGCGCTGATCGTGACGTGGAACACCGAAAACCGGCTCGTGCGCGGGATGGCGTGGACGGTCGGCATTCTGGCTCCCGTCGCCGTAGCGCTGTCTCGCATGTACCGGGGTATGCACTTCATAACCGACGTCACGGCAGGTGCGTTGCTGGGTCTTGTGTGCCTCGGTGTTGCGGTTTGGGCGTTGCGGGCCGACCGGGTGGTCGAACCCAGGCAGCCGGAGGAAGTGCGATGAATATGACTTCAACTCAGCAGATCGCCATTGTTCTCAACCCGGTCGCCGACGAGGAAGTTGCACAACGGCTGGTGGCTGCCGTCGAGGACCGGGGACTGGAGGTCACATGGTTGGAAACGACCCCAGATGATCCCGGCCGGGGACAGGCGGAGGCCGCACTCGCAGCCGGGGCGGAACTGGTGATCGCATGCGGTGGCGACGGCACTGTGCGCGCCTGTGTGGAAGCCCTGGCCGGCTCGGACGCGGCCCTGGCCGTGATTCCCGCCGGTACCGGCAACCTGCTGGCCCGCAATCTGGGCATCCCCGACGACACGAAAGAAGCGCTCGAGATCGCGCTCGGCTCCGGTCGCCGCACTCTCGACGTGGGTATATGCAATGGGGAGCGGTTCGCCATCATGGGAGGGGTAGGCCTGGATGCGGCAATCATGCACGACACGGGCCGCGAGATGAAACAGCGCTTCGGGGTGGCTGCGTATGTCCTGACCACGCTGCGCCACCTGCGCGACGAGCGTTTCCCCAGCCATGTCCGCGCCGACGGAGAACTCGTTCATCTCGGACCCACAACCACTGTGCTGGTCGGCAACCTCGGTCAGATCCAGGCTGGCCTCGACATCTTTCCTGACTCATCACCGACCGACGGCGCTCTGGACGGCCTGGTGGCTCGGCCGCGAACCCTCCGCGAGTGGCTGGCGGCGGGGTGGGCCCTGATCTGGGGCACCGAAACCGAACCGGTAGAGCGATTCTCGGGGCGCGAAGTCGTGATTGATCTAGTCCGGCCGACGCCGTACGAGCTGGACGGTGAAGAACGACCGCCCACCACCGCACTGCGGTTCGGAGTCGAGACAACGGCATTGCGAGTCTGCGTCCATGAGGAGGATCAATGAGCACCGTCACCCACGTCCCCGAAACCGTCGGTCTCGACGGCAGCGACGCGCCCGAGACCGCTCGCCGGACCGGATACGGCAAGCTGTTCTCGAACGCATTCATCCGTCTTCGCTACGCGGACGGCTTCTCGTTCGCACGATCCCTGGCCTTTCAGGTCGTGCTGGCCGTGATCCCCGGCATCATCTTCATCGTGGCACTCGCCGCCCGCCTGGGCGAGGGGCAACTGCGCAGCATGGTGGCCGCGGTGATCGAGAGCCTCACGCCGAAGCCGGCCGCCGAGATGTTCCTGCAGGTGTTCCAGCAAGGCGCCGCTGCCGGGTCAGGTGGGAACCTCACGGCGATCATCGTGGGCGGCGTCGCCATGCTGGTGGGCGCCGTCACGGCCATGGCTCAGTTGCAGCGAGGCGCGTCGAGGATCTACGGGGTCGACAGCGACCGCCCCACATTCGAGCGCTACGGTCTCGCGACTGTCCTCACCCTCACCGCCGGCACACTGATCGGGGTCGCTTTCGTACTCACTGCCATCGGCGCCGGACTCAATCCCTATTTTGAGGACGAGCTCTTGGCGGTGTGGCGTTGGGTGCGGTGGCCACTGGGGCTGGCGATCCTGCCGATCGCCTTCGGATTTCTGTTCAAAGCTGCTCCCAACCGCCGTCAGCCGACCGTGAGCTGGCTGGCAGTGGGTGGTGCGGTTGCGGTGATTCTGTGGTTCGCGGTGTCGGTCCTGCTTGCTTTCTATCTCAACGCCAGCGGATCGTTCGGTGATACTTATGGTCCTTTGGCCGGCGTGATCGGCTTCATGCTCTGGGCGCAGCTGTCCGCCATTGCCATCTTTTACGGTCTGGCGGTGGCTGCCGAGCTGGAGGCCGCCCGGGCGGGCGTGTGTGAACCACGCCAAGACGAGTCCGTTGATGGTGCGCGAGAGGTGGTGCCGGCATGACTGACTCCGTACGCGATGCCCTGCGGGCCGAGGTCGTCGATGACGCGTTCACGCTCGCTGCGTATCCCGAGAGTGAAACCCCGTTCATCTCCTCCAAGGACGACGCCAAGGACGGACTCGACGACATGGAAGACGCGCTCTTCGATCTGCACGAAATGATGTTCGCGGCCAAGGAACGGGCGGTGCTTCTGGTGTTGCAAGGTACCGACGCCTCGGGCAAGAACGGCACGATCAAGCACGTGGTGCGGCTCGTCAACCCGGCCGGTGTGAAGATCGCGTCGTTTGGCGAGCCCACCGAAGAGGAAAAACAACATCATTTCCTGTGGCGGATCAAAAGGGAGGTGCCCGGACCGGGCATGCTCGGTGTATTCGACCGCTCGCATTACGAGGACGTTCTCGTCCCGATTGCCGAACAGACGCTCGATGACGACACGGTCGCCGAACGTTTCGAAGAGATCCGCAGTTTCGAAGCCGACCTCGTGGACCGCGGCGTCACCGTGGTGAAATGCCTCCTGCACATCTCGTACGACGAACAGCGGGAGCGCTTCCTGCGGCGGCTCCGCCGTCACGACAAGCGCTGGAAGTTCCGGGAGAGCGACCTTGACACCCGCAGGTTGTGGGATCGGTACCGGCTGGCGTACGGACGGGTCGTCCAGGAGACCTCGACCGAGGACGCACCCTGGTATATCGTCCCGTCAGATCACAAGTGGTATCGCAACTGGGCTGTCGCGCGGTTGCTGATCGAATCGTGGGAAGACATGGACTTGTCCTACCCCCAGCCTGACTTGGACCTCGACGCCCTACGGGCCGCGCTGGAGGATCCGGCATGAGCGCCTCGCACCTATCACCTCTGCGTGACGAGCCGGGTGGCGAGTTCTCAATCAGCTCGCCGACCCCTGATGCCGACGACGTCCGCCACGTCCAGCGGGCGGTGGAATCAGTCCTCGGCAACGTCTTTGTGGGCGGTAACCAATTGCGCGTGTTGCGAAATGGAAACGAGATCTTCCCGGCAATGCTGGCCGCGATCGAGGAAGCGGAGCGATCGATCGACTTCGTGACGTTCGTCTACTGGACCGGTGAGATAGCGCGACGTTTCGCCTCCGCGCTGGCCCAAAAGGCCCGCAACGGGGTGCGGGTGCGTGTCATTCTCGATGGATTCGGGTCGTTGCCGATGAGGCAGGAACTCATTGAGGACATGCGAGCGGCGGGGGCCGTCGTTGAACGATTCCGTCCGATTGTCCGTTGGAAGTTATGGGAGTCCGATCACCGCACCCACCGCAAGATCCTGGTGTGTGACGACAAGGTGGCGTTCACCGGCGGGGTGGGGATCGCATCGGAATGGGAAGGCGACGCTCGTAATCCCAGCGAGTGGCGCGACACGCACTTTGAGATTCGAGGCCCGGCGGTGCTGGGACTCAGGGCCGCGTTCATCACGGACTGGCGGGACACCGGCCACAGAATCGATATCGCCGACATCGACGTGGACAAACCCGAGGAGTGCGGCTCGACCAAGCTGGCCGTCATCGACGGCTCCGCGCAGATCGGTGTCAACGATGCCGAGCGAGCGATCGAGGCATTGGTTGCTGCCGCGCATAGAAGCATCCGAATCCAGACGCCGTATTTCAATCCAACCGATGAGCTGGTGGGCTTGCTCATCGAGGCGCGCCGCCGTCGGGTCGAGGTGGACCTGGTCGTCCCGGGACCGCACATCGACAAGCGGGTGAGCCGCATCGTCGCCAAGGACAACTACGCGTCGCTGGTCGATCACGGTGTTCGGGTTTGGGAGTATCAACCCACGATGATGCACGTCAAAGCGATGCTGGTAGACGGCGTCGCCGCCATGATCGGTTCGGTGAACGTCAACCGCCGCTCGGTCGAGAAGGACGAAGAGGTCGCGGTGATCACACTCGACCCGGATGTCGTCAGTACGCTCATGGCGCATTTCGACGACGATGTCGCAGCCAGCCTGCCGATGGTCGGCACCCGGGCCGAACCGTCGCTGTCTGAGCGGCTCGTGGCCAAGCTTCTGCTGCCGGTACGCCGCGAATTCTGACGCCTCGCTGCCGCACCCACGGATCGCCGACCCGTCAACCCCCGACCTTGCGCCGGGCCCGCGCTTCGGACGGCCAGCCCCCGAGCTGTGCGGCTGGACGACGTTGATCACCCGAGCCCACTGTGCTCGGTGGAGCATAAGTGCTATGCCCTTCGAGTCGCGTGCGGCCGCTCTCGAGACCGGTGTTTCGCGCCTGGGGACCGCCACTGCGGTGCCCGTGAGGAAAAACGACATTGGGATGTTTGGACTGCCCCGGGCCGGGGAATATGACCCGCAGACACGGATAGGAGGTAATCAATGGGCATCATCGTGTTTCTGATCGTCGGCTTGATCGCCGGCTTCGTCGCTCGGCTGCTGGTTCCGGGTCCTGACCCGATGGGCATTCTCGCGACGATGGTTCTAGGTATTGTCGGCTCGTTCGTAGGTGGATTCCTAGGTGCGCTCATCTTCGAGGGCAACCTGGATCTGAACGCCTCGGGCATCGTCGGTTCGATCATCGGCGCAGTTGTCGCGCTGCTCGTGTACCGAGCTGTCAGTAGCCGTAACAGCGTCACCGTCTGACTCTCCTCCCATACCCGACGCTGACGCCGCCGGGCCGCTCCTCAACCGGAGCGGCCCGTCCGCGTGGGTTGGGGGTTTGGAGGCGTGCACGATTGGGTATCCCCGCCCGGAGTCGAGCTGAGGAGTAGCGCATGGTGGATCGTCACGGAGCAGAGGTTGCCGCATCGGTGGCCGCAAGCCCCGATCAGGCCCCTTTCGATCCAGATTTGAGCAAGGTATTCGAAGCACTCGAGAACGGAGTACGGGGCTACGAAACCGCCGCGCAGGAGACCAGCGACCCGGTCGTCACCGCGTTGTTGCGTGATCTCGGGCGTCGCCGCGAGACAGCCCGGGCTGACGTGGTGCGGGTCGCAGCAGAGGAGCTGTCCGCAGAGCCGGAGGGCCTGCGCGGGACGGTGCCCGGAGCGATCCATCGAGGTTGGATCAAACTCGAGGGAGCCGTCGCCGGCGACCAGGCCATCGTCGAATCCGCGATCACAGGCGAGGAAGAGGCAATTGACGACCTCGAAGCCGCCCTCGACCAGCCGCTACCCGAAGCGGTGGCCGACGCCGTTCGGAGGGCACTCGACGAGGTTCATCGAGCCGTAGATGAGTTGCGCCGGGTCGCCGCCGGGGGGTAACCGGTGAGTGTCAGGTCGCAGCCAGGGCGGAGTCGACCGAATCCGTGACCGTGAGGTGCTGATCGACGCCCGTGATGTCGAACAGCTTGGTGACGGGCCCAGGGGCGAGCACGAGTGTCAGCCGGCCGCCCTTCTCCCGTGCTCGTTCGTCCGCCATGATCAGAGCGCGTAGGCCGGTCGAGTCGACAAACGTGATTCCCAGCAAGTCGATCACGACATGCCCGTCGCCGATAGCGTCGTTCAGATGACGCTCTAGCTCCGGCGCTGAGGCGAGGTCGATCTCACCTCTTGCTGCCACAACTACTGCGTCAGCCCGTTCTGATCGTTCGATCTCGAGATGTGTCGTCATTGGTCCAGCTCGTGGAGAGTGGGGCCGTAGTATACGACGCCCCATCGCCGGCGGAGCAGACCGCGCCGGCTGTGGCATTCGGTCTCGACTCGCCGGAAAAGTGACTAATCGTGACCTTCGACCCTGGGCTGTCCGCGGACTCCCCGCTCAAGTTGCGGTATGTCCTATCCACAGTCAAAACCCGCACTCATCCGTGGCGATTGCCCCGATCTCCGGCAGATGGGCCGGCTGTTGCGGGGGTGGCTGGACGGCGACGGGCTCAAGGCGTTCCCACTCGACGAACTTCGCAGCTCGTGGGAGAAGCACCGCAGCCAGGTTGAGGGGCCGGGCGGTCTGTTCGAAATGCTCGAAGAGGGCGCTCCCCGGCTGTCCGGTGAAGTCGCCCGCCTGCGGGAACAGCACCTCGAACTCGAAGAGGATATTGGAGTCTTGGAGGAGTTTCACGATCCCGCCGACCATCGGGGTTGGATTTCTCGCCTGGCCGACGCCATCGACGGCCACTGCGCGCGGAGCGCTGAACTCGTCTACGACGCATTCGATCAAGACATCGGCGGCGGCTGAGTTCGCCCGCGCCCGGCGCCGGCGAGTCGTTGCGGCGCGTCCTCGGGAGGAGACGACGCGTCGTACGGAAGTCATCTCAGAGCCAGTGGTGTCTTAGAGCCAGTGGTCCAAACGCCGCCTCGGCGCGGGTCAGCGCACGCGCGCCGCCGCCGGGTAGAGCGAACACTCAACCATGTCGGCTTCGAAGCCCATCGATTCCCAGAACGCAATCGCCCGTGGCTCGCCCAACCCGCGGCCGACGCGGACCTTCATCACATTGCCACCCTGATCGTCGATCCAGTCGAGGATGGCTTCCGCCAGCGCCGTTCCCAATCCTTTGCGGCGATGAGCCGGAGCCACATAGATCTCTTCGATCTCGCCCAGCACCCCGCTGAGGGTGGGATGGGTGAAGGTGGCGGCGGTCGCAAAGCCCACGATGCCGCCGTCCTCGACGGCAACGAGACAGGTCGCCTGGGGGTGCGTCGAATTGGCCCGCAGGTGTTCGACTATTGCACTGCGCGACTCATCGCTGAGGCCGTCGCGAGGCTCTGCAAGCTCGGATGCGTATGCAGCCCACAGATTGGTAGTTGCTTCTGCTTCTTCTACACGGAGGCGTCGCACGTCTGCCATGGGGTCAGTCTTTGGCCCAATGCCATGGTTCGTCAAGTGACATCCTTCGCTACCTCCGCAACCTCATGAGCGCCCCCAGCCCCGGACACGTGACGTATTCGGCGGTTCGGGGCCGGGCTTCTCGCTCTAGGGTGGAGCCAGAGACACTGGGAGATGATCGATGGAGTTCGCATTCAGCGCCAAGGCTGAGGAGTATCGCGGCAGGCTGCTCGACTTCATGGACGAGCACGTATATCCAGCCGAACCCGTATATCGGCAACAGATGGAGCAATCGGGCGATCCAAACCATCATCCGGCCATCATCGAGGATCTGAAGAAGGAAGCTCGGTCGCGCGGACTCTGGAACCTGTTCCTGCCAGACGACGAGGACGGTGCTGGGCTGTCGGTGCTCGACTACGCCCCCCTGGCGGAGATCAGCGGACGGTCACCCAACCTGGCGCCCGAGGCCATGAACTGTGACGCGCCCAACACCGGCAACATGGAGATTCTTCACATGTTCGGCACAGACGAGCAGAAGGGACGGTGGCTCTATCCGCTGCTCGAGGGTGAGATCCGCTCCTGTTTCTCCATGACCGAGCCGGATGTGGCCTCGTCGGATGCCACCAACATCCGGGCCCGGATCGACTCCGACGGCGATGAGTATGTGATCCGCGGCAGGAAATGGTTCTCGAGCGGCGCCGCGTCACCCCGGTGCACGCTGTCGATCGTGATGGGTGTCACGAATCCCGAGGCCGACACGTACCGACGCCAGTCCATGGTGATCGTGCCCATGGACGCGCCCGGTGTGACCATCGAGCGCGACGTGACGGTGTTTGGCTACCACGACCGCAGCGGCCACCCGACCATTCACTTCGACAACGTGCGCGTCCCGAAATCGAACCTCTTGGGCGAAGAAGGCGGCGGTTTCGCAATCGCCCAGGCCCGGCTGGGCCCGGGACGCATCCACCACTGCATGCGTGCGCTCGGGATGGCGGAGCGGGCGTTCGATTTGATGTGCTCGCGAGCCAAGGCCCGGGAGACCTTTGGCCAGCCGGTCTCCGACCATGGTGTGGTGCAGGACTGGATCGCCGAATCCCGCATGCAGATCGAACAGGCCCGCCTCTTGGTGCTCAAGACGGCCTGGCTGATCGATACCGTCGGGGTCAGGAACGCCCGGGTGGAGATTTCCGCCATCAAGGTGATCGCACCTCGGGTGGCTAAATATGTGCTCGACCGGGCTATCCAGCTGTTCGGCGCAGCCGGTGTCACCGACGATTTCCCCCTCGCGGCCCTCTATGCACACGTCCGGACCCTTCAGATCGCCGACGGTCCCGACGAGGTGCACAAGCGTTCGCTCGCACGCCGTGAACTCCGCCGCTACGAGCCCGGCCATGTTCCGCCGCTCTACGAAGACGGCGATCTCTGATTCGAGTTGCCGCGGAGGGCGGCGCATCCGCGTCGTGCGCCGGGGTCTGCAGACCCTCTGTTCGCTAGGGGAGGGAGGCTGTGCGGCGCGGGCCCTGGCGGCTCCTATGTCGCCTCAGCCGCCTTCGAGGCTCTGGCAAGGAGACTGTGGATGGGGACCCGCCAGCAGGGGACCGTGCGAATACTCTCAAACGGAAGGGAACCAAACGGTGGGGCAGCGGCGTCTGTAGAGGATGAGAGGGATCGACGTGCGTCGGATTGTGGCGGCGGTCGGGTTGCTGGTCGCGCTCGGGGCGCAGCCTGCGTCTGCGCAGAATCCAATCCAGATCGAGCCAGAAGTGGGGATCGGCGGTTTCATCACGACCGATAGCGCCAATCCGGTGCGGGTGGCCCTGACCTCAGACGTTCTGACGGTAGGAAGCCTGAAGGTGACGATGGGCCGGTCAACCCTCTCGACTCCAATCGAGGTCCCGGCCGCGACGACCAAGGTGTACAGCCTCGACTTTCCTCCGGCTGAGCGGGGTGGCACGACAGTGGTGGCCGTGGTGGATGACCGGGGCAAGACGGTCGCTGATGTCCGCACAAACGCTCGGGTTCCCCTGGAAGAGATCATCGCAGGAGTCCTCGGAGATGCCGCGCTGGTCAGTGCTGTCGATACGGCCGCGACGGTCCCTTTCGCGCTCGATGTGGCCGCAGTCGCCATCGATGACGCGACCCTCGCCGGCGGTTTTGACGTTCTCGATTACCTGATCATGCAGCGCGCGCCCGAGGTGCCTGTATCCGACCGGGTGACGCGCTGGGTGGAAGACGGCGGCCGGCTGATCGGAACCGCTGAGGCAGTTGCAGCCGTCGGCCTGTTGCCGGCCAACGGCCGCGAACAGGTCGTCGGCGCAGGCGTCGTCAACATCGATCCTCTGACCGCAACCGGCGAAGGTGCCTTCACCCTGACGTCCGTACCGCCGGCGAGCTTCATCGCCGGGTCGGGCGGGGAGCCGTCACAGCTCGGCTCCACTCTGTTCGAGGCAGCCTCGTTCGGGCAGCAGGGCGAGGACCTGCGCTTCGGCTGGCTGGTCACGGCACTCGTGCTCTACGTGGCAGTCGTCGGGCCCGTGAACTTCTTCGTCCTGGCCCGCATGAACCGGCGCGATTGGGCGTGGATCACCGTCCCCGTTCTCAGCATTGCCGGAATGTTCGCTTTCTGGCTTGTCGGTGGGAGCGACGCCAGCTCCATCGACGTCCGCCACGCCAGTGTCGTGGTTCAGGATCGGGCTTCCATCCGGGCCGAAACCGGCTTCGTCCTTGCCGGCGGTACCGAAGGTGAGCACCGGCTCGCCTTCTCCGAGGCCGTGACGCTGACGCCTTTCGATGCGGCCAACTGGTTCGGCTCGGGAGGACGCACCGAAACGGAGATCCGCATAGACGAACGAGGCCGGCCGGAGGTGGCGTTCGAACTCGCCAGCCTCGGGGTGGGCTCGGCCCGAGCCAGCTGGGCGCCTGCCTCGGTGGGGATCCGCCTCGAGGACGACACGATCCACAACCTCACCGACTGGGACTTCGATCGTTGGGGGGTGCGAACGGCAGAAGGCTTCGCCGTGTCCGACGGCCCGCTCCCAGCCGGGGGTTCGGCCGGGCTGGGCCCGGCTGTCCGGGTCCCGGAGGAAGTCTTTTCGCAGAGCCCGATTGCCGACGCCTTCTTCAACCGCCCGTTCGTCGAATTCGACGGCTCGGAGAACTCCATCTGGCCGCTCTCCTGGGCGGCCACCCAGTTGAACGAGGGCCTCGTGCTGGATGGTACGTACTTCTTTGGCTTCACCGACGACGTGCGTCTCCCGGTGGTGGCGGATGGCAGCGATCAGGTGGCCACCGGTCGCAGTTTGATCGTCGTTGAGACCGAGTCCGGCCCGATCACCGAGCCGGGATCGGCCACCGCGGAGCTGGTTACGGCACCTGGGGCAGATTGGATCGAACAGTACGGACCCAGTTTTGTCTACGGGGCCGACTCTGTAGGTGTGCGTTTCGTCGTACCCAACGGCAGCCGCCAGCTGACGTTGACCAATGCGGGCGGTCCGGGCCTCGGGCAGCTCGAACGCATCGAGGTATACGATTGGCAGGCCGGGGCATTCGTCGCAATCGAGGAACGTGAACCGTTCCCGTCCGGACCGTATACCTCGCCCGCCGGCGAGGTCATGATGCAGCTCATTGCGGGCGGGTTCGAGACCGAGGTGATGGTCAACGCGCTCCGGCTCGAGTGGGAGGCCGCATGATCGTCGAGTTCGAAAACGTCTCGAAGAGCTACGACAACATCGTCGCACTCGACGACGTCACGCTCACCATCGAGGAGGGCTCGATCACCGGTCTGATCGGCCCCAACGGCGCAGGGAAGACGACCTCGATGGAGATCATGGCCACCCTCATCGCCCGGGATGGGGGTCGGGTTCGCATCGCCGGGCATGATCCCAAGGACGATCCTCGCGCCGTCCGGGCGGAGGTCGGCTACATGCCCGACTTCTTTGGCGTCTATGAGAACCTGGTCTCCCGTGAATATCTGGACTTCTTCGCGGCCGCCTCGGGCGTCGTCCGGGAGGCGCGGCCGCGGGTAGTCGCCGATCTGCTCGCGTTGGTCGACCTCGAGGACAAGGCGGATGCCGATGTCAACGGGCTCAGCCGCGGGATGAAACAACGCCTGTCACTCGCTCGGGCGTTGGTGCACGATCCCGATTTTCTGATCCTGGATGAGCCGGCGTCCGGCCTCGATCCCCGCGCCAGAGTTCACTTCCGCGAGCTGATAGGCGAACTGGCCCGCATGCACAAGACGGTTTTGATTTCGTCCCACATTCTGTCCGAGCTCCAGGGCATCTGCTCGCATCTGGCCATTGTGGACAACGGCAAGCTGGTCGCCCAGGGCAGCGTCAGCGACATCCGGGTCGCCCTCCAAGGGTCCACCGCGGTTGTCCTTCGGGCCCCTCAGGACCAGCTCGAGATCGCCGAGGCATTGCTGCGCGAGCAGACGGACGCCCACGACATCGTGGTTGAGCGAGATCACATCGGTCTGTATCTGCCGGGCGGAGAGGCAGACTTGGCCGCCGCCCTGGCGACGCTGGTCGAGGCAGGGGTGGCGGTTTGGGAGTGGCGGGTCGAATCTGCCGGGCTCGAAGAGTTGTTCCTCCAGCTGACCAAGGGGACCGAATGACGATCAACCCGGTCCTATCACGAGAGTTGCGGCAACGCTTCCGGCGTGGCCGGGCGCCGGTCTTCTTCACGTTGTGGCTGGCCATTGTCGGCGCCTTTGCATACCTGATCTTTCTTGCGGGCCGGGCCTTCGCCCAATCGTTCGGCGGGTTCGGGATCGGGGCGTTCGCATCGTCGGCTGCGCTGGGTCGGATGATGTTCGAGTTGACCGCCATCCTGATCATGACCGCAGTGCTTTTCATCGTTCCCGGCGTGATGGCACTGTCCGTCGTAGGCGAACGCGAGCGCCTGACCCTCAAGCTGCTCCAGATCAGCCAGCTCCGCCCACTGCAGATCATTTTCGGCAAACTGGCGTCGGGCCTGGCGTACGTGCTCTTGTTGATCCTGGCGGCGGGACCGGTGCTGATGCTGCCGGTCATCATCGGAGGTGTGCGGCTGGCGGATGCACTCGCCGCGCTGGGGATCACATTGCTGGTGGCGGTCACCGTCGGATCGATCTCGTTGTGGGTGTCGGCCCGGGCCAAAACCACTCGCGGAGCGGTGGCAGGCTCCTACCTGTGGGCTTTCATACTGGCCGCCGGGACCATGATGCTGCTGGTCGCGGAGATCCTCCTCATCCAGCCCGGCGGCACCCCGGGCGGGGGTGCGGAGGGCCGCGAGTTCTACTCGGTCTGGTCCAATCCGTACGTAGCAATGGTTTCTGCAGTCAATGAACCGGTCGAGTCACAGGGTGGGGTGATTTTCGGGACGCCGTTCATGACGGCCGGGGAGCTGCTGTCCCGCCGACAGGGCGACCGTATTTTCGGCGGTTTTGAGGTCGCGCGCGAAATACCCTTTGGTCAGGGCGTCGTCATTGAGGAGGAACTCTTCGCCGGAGATCAGCCCGATCAGGAGGTCTTGCGAGGCCCGATCTGGATCCGGAGCGTCATCATCTACCTGGTGACCATCGCCTTGACGGTTTGGTTCGGGGCCCGGGCAGTTGCCGCGCCCGACCGGCCGCGCCTGCTCGCCCGCCGCCGCCGGGATCGAGCGCCGGCTGTGGAGACAGCGGATGCCGCTGCCTGAGTCGATCGCCCACCTGATTTCGGCCGTCCGGATGCGGCTCGTGTTGGAGGCTGCCGGGCGCCGGATGCTGGCGGCACTTGGCATCGGCGCCGGTCTGGCGGCCGCGGTGCTGGGGCCGGCCCGTCACGTCGTGCTTCCGTGGGCAAAACCTCTGAGTATCACCTTGGTGGCCGGCCTGATGGCCGTCGCGCTGGGCTGGACGATCCTGCGCCCGCCGTCCCGCGCGGCGGCGGCGCTGGTAGCCGACAGGGCTCTTGGTGGCTACGACCGGCTGTCCACGGCACTAGAGCTGAGCAGCGTCGAGACGGCGACGGATGCCCAGCAGCGCCAGGTCACTCAGGCCGGGGCTTGGGCCGAGGCGCGCAAGGCGACCGGAGCCGTCCCTGTGCGACCGAACGTCCGGATGCTCGGGCTGGTTGGGTTGGCAGTGGCCGGCTCCTTGTTATTGGCGCTGGTGCCGTCGCCGGCGGACCGGGAGGCCGAGGCCCGGGAGGCGGTGGCCGCCGTGGTCGACGCAGTTGCCGATGACATCGAGGACCGCACGGAAGCGCTCAGCGAAGATGTCCGGGAGGAGGTCGCTGAACTCACCGAAGAGCTCCGCGCGGCCGAAGACCTGGACGAGGCACTGACGGATCTGGCCGCTGGACGCCAGGCGCTTTCCGCCCTCGAAGACCCCACCACTCCCGCCGTCGCCACGGCGCTGGCAGCCCTGGAACGGTCGGTCGCCGAGTCGCCGCTCACGGCCGGAGCTGAGGGACTCAGCAGTCAACTGGATGCGCTGGCGCAGGCCGCAGCGGGCATGTCGGCCGCGCAGAAGTCGGCCGCAGCCGAACAGCTCGAAGGCATGGCTCGTCAGGTGGAGACGACCGACGCTCAGCTGGCCTCGCAGCTGAATGCGGCCGCGGCCGCCCTTCGTGAGGGCGGTGATCCGACCGCCGCGCTGGGCGGGGCGTCCGAGCGGGTGCGCCAGCTCGAGCAGCAGGTCCGGACCGCCGCCGACGCAGCCCAGGCCCAGCGGGCGTTGTCGGATGCGCAACGAGCACTGGCGGCTGCCCAATCCGGCCAGGGCCAAGGTCAGGGCCAGGGCCAAGGTCAGGGCCAGGGCCAGGGGCAGGGCCAGGGCCAGGGGCAGGGGCAGGGCCAGGGGCAAGGTCAGGGCCAACCGGGCGGAAATGTCTCGGGCGGGGGCGGCCAGGGGGCACCTACCCAGGGTGGGGTCGGTTCCGGATCAGTGCAAGGCAATACGCCCGACGGGCCGCCGACGCCGGTAGGCCGGACCGATGTGTTCGACCCAGTTGATTTCTCGGTGGGTGACGAAGTGCGGGTGCGGGTCGACGGCAATGATCCCGGGGACATCGTGGATGAGGTGGAGGGCACGGGCCTGCGCAACGTGCCCGTGTCTCCCTACGTGGACCGCTTCGCCGAATACCAGCAGACCGCCATCGATACCCTCCAACGTTCGCCGATCCCCGTCGAACTGGAAGACATCGTCCGCCACTACTTCACGAGCTTGGAGCCATGACACCAGAAAACTTCACAACCACCTTCGACGCCATCCGCTCCGAGCTGGGCAAGGTGATCGTCGGCCAGCGGGCCTTGATCGACACCGTGCTGCGGGCGGTGGTTTGCGAAGGGCATGTCCTGCTCGAAGGGGTGCCGGGCCTGGGTAAGACCAAGCTGCTGTACACGCTTGGTTCGGTGCTGTCGGTCGAATTCGGCCGGGTGCAGTTCACACCTGATCTGATGCCCGCGGACATTCTGGGCACCAACGTCCTCGTCGAAGGTCGATTCCAGTTTCACGAGGGACCCATCTTCTCCAATCTGGTGCTGGCCGACGAGGTCAACCGGGCCACCCCCAAGACCCAGTCCGCTCTGCTCGAGGCGATGCAGGAGCGTCGGGTCACGCTGGGCGGTGAAACCCACTCGCTGCCGGAACCCTTTTTCGTCATGGCCACCCAAAACCCAATCGAGATGGAAGGCACCTACCCGCTGCCCGAAGCGCAGCTCGACCGGTTCCTTTTCAAGGCTTTGGTAACGATGCCCGAGGTCGAAGATCTGGTAGAGATTCTGCAGCGAACCACGTCCGATCGGGAAGAACAGGTGGAGGCGGTGGCCGATGGCAAGGCCTTGATCGACATGGCCCGGCTGGTCCGCGAGGTGCCGGTGGGTTCTCACCTGCTCAGCTATGCCGCCCGGCTGGTGCGAGCCACCCATCCCGACAATCCGGAGGCACCTGAGCTGGTGCGCCGCTATGTGCGATACGGCTCCAGCCCTCGGGGGGCGCAAGCCTTGATACTGGGCGGCAAGGCCAACTCGTTGATGGAGGGGCGACCCAACGTGGCGGCCGAGGACATATGGGCGGTCGCACCATCGTCGATCCGCCATCGCCTCGTGTTGGGCTATGAGGCGACCGCCGACGGGGTATCGCCGGACGATCTGGTAGGGGCGGTGCTCCAGGCCCATCCGATGCCGACGGTCCCGGCATGATCCTCGATGCCGAGACCCGCGCTCGTCTCGAACGGATGGCGCTGGCGTCTCGGCGGCGAGTGCGGGGTCGTTTTGCTGGTCGCCACCGCTCACATCGCTACGGCGAGAGCCTCGATTTCGCCGACTACCGGCCCTACGTGCCGGGCGACGATTACCGACGCATCGATCACCATATGCGCGCCCGGCTTGGGGTGACCCTGATCCGGCTGTTCGAATCCGAGGACGAGCTGCCCGTGCGGGTGTTCATCGACCGTTCCGGGTCGATGGCGTTCGAACGCAAGATGCAGACAGCCCGCGAGCTCGCGGGAGCCGTGACCTTCGCGGCGCTCGCCGGCGGCGATCGGGTGGTGCCGCACGCCGTCCCTGGACCGGGAGCGCAGCCGATCGCCCGTGGCCCGACCGGTCGCCACCTGGCGTCGTGGCCCGCCCTGGAAGCCTGGCTGGAGTCGCTCGAGCCCGGCGGCGAGGTGCCGCACGGTTCGGTGCTACGACGAGTGATTCTCGAAGGCCGGGTGAGTGGTCCGGTCGTCCTCGTTTCCGATTTGATGGTCCCAGGCTGGGAGGACCTGATCGCCGGTGTCGGCGTTGCCAGCGGCGGCCTGGTTCTCCATGTGCTCGCCCCTTCGGAACTCGATCCGGCGGTCGCCGGTGATCTACGGCTGGTCGACGCCGAGAATGAGCGGGCGGTCGACATATCGACCTCCTACGGCACGATCGACGCGTATGTGGACCGGGCCGAGTGGTTCCTCACCGACGTGGCGGCCCGGGCGCGCCGGGCCGGGATGGAATACATCACGGCGCTGGCCGGCGACCGGGCCCTCGATGACGCGCTCGCCGACATGGCTCGCCTCGAGGTCCTGCGGTGAGCCTGCTGGTTCCGGCCGCCCTCGCCCTTGCGGCGCTTGCTGTACCTCTGGTTGCGCTCTACATGCTGCGCGCCCGCCGCCACCGGCGGGTGATCCCCAGCACGATGCTGTGGGAAGAGTCGCTCGAATCGGTCAGCTCGGCCCGGCCCTGGCAGCGACTACCCATCAGCTGGCCGTTGATTCTTCAGCTGTTGATCCTCGCGTTGTTCGTATTGGTGCTCGCGCGCCCATTCATATCCGAGCGAACCGTGCTGGGCCCGCATACGGTGTTCGTCATCGACATCTCGGGGTCGATGGGGATGGCCGGTAGGTTCGAGAGCGCTCGCGACAACGCCATCGAGCTGGCCCAACGCGCATCGGACGAGAACTTGATCTCGGTCGTGGCGGCCGGCGTCGCCCCGGACGTACGGGTCTCCTTCTCGGGCGAGTCGGAGGTTGTGGTCGCGGCCCTCGAATCGCTGGAGCCGGGTGGGGGAGTGGCTGACCTCCACGCCGCGATCCGGACGGCGCGCAGTTTGGCCACTCCGGACCGACCCACCAGCCTGCTGTTGTTCAGCGACGGCGGCGACCCCGAACGGGTTCAGTTCGACACACCAATTGTCGACGCCCGCCATCTCGTCTCCGATCAGCTGGCCGACAATGTGGCGATCAGCTCGCTGTCCGTCGACGTGGTGCCGGGGGAGGGCGCGCAGGTCTTCATCGAGGTACAGAACCTCACTCTCACCCGCACCGAGATCGAGGGTGTCGTCGACGTTGACGGCGTACCCAGTCAGGTGTTCCTGATCGAAACCGAGGCCGGCGGCCGGGGACGGGACGCGATGACGGTGGAGGCCGGCGCCGGCTCGGTGATCGAAGCCCGTCTGATCGACGAGAACGGCAATGATCTCGACGACGGACTGGACATGGACAACCGGGCGACGGGCGTAGTGGCGACGGCTCCCGAGTTGACCGTAGCCGTCGAGGGAGATGGTTCGGTCTTCCTCAACGCGCTGTTGCAGTCGACGCCCGGCACCTCCGTGGAAGTCGACGGCGACATCGTGGTTGCCGACGGGATGCTGCCCGAGACATTCGATCGCCCGACCTGGCTGATACGCCCGCCGGCGCCGGCGCCCGGTTTGGCCCTGGGTGGACTGGTGCAGAACACCGCGGTCACATATCAGCGTCCCGGCGAGCCGATACTCGATGGGGCGGATCTGTCCGACGTGGTGATCGGCGAGGCCCAGATTGTGGACGGCCCTGATTGGTTGCCGATCGTGAGTGCCGGGGATGTGCCGCTGGTGCTGCTGGGTGAGGTGGACGGTGTGCGGGTGGTGTACACCGCCTTCGACCTCACTCAGTCGAACCTGCCGGTCCAGGTGGCGTTTCCGATTCTGGGAAGCCGCATTCTTCACTGGCTGGCGGGTGACGACATTGCTCCCCCGGTGGTGGCTGAGGCCGGAGCGCCGATCCTTCTGACCGGTTCATCGACAGAGACGCCCATCATCAGCCGGCCGGATGGCTCTCGGATCGAGCTACGTCCGGGAACGATCCTCTTTTCCGACACCGAACGACCCGGGCTGTACGGCGTCTCGTACCGCGCCGCGGACGGCACTGTGCGGCTGGGTGCCGCTGAAGTTCGTGCATTCGCCTCGATTGAATCCCTCGGCGCCAGCCAGGAGCTGCCGGTGACTCCACCCGAGCTCGGGGTGGGCGGGGAAGGCTCGAGCATTCGTGAGGTGGCCCCGTTGCTGCTTCTGCTGGTGTTGCTGTTCTTCGCCATCGAGTGGCGAATGACACACCGCCGGCAGCGCACGGCCAGGGTGCGGGACGATCCCGCGGGCCATCGGCCGCTGGTCGACGTGGGGCGACCGCAATGATCGGCTTCGAGCAGCCGCAGTGGCTGCTGGCCATACCAGTGGGTGTCGCCTTTGTCCTTCTGGTCGCGCGCCGGGGCCGGGTGCCGGTCGCACGATCCCAGCACCGCCTCGCCGTTGCTGCGCGCGCTCTGGCGGTTGCCTTGATCATCGCCGCCCTGGCCCAGCCGACCGTACGCCGCGCCGACGACACTCGATCGGTGCTGTTCATGGTCGACCGGTCTGAGTCGATCAGTGCGGCTGCGGTGGCCGCCCAAGATGCCTTTGTTGCCGACGCAGTTTTCGCTGCCGGGCCGCAAGACCAGATGGCGATTGCTGCGTTCGGCTCCGATTTGCGAGTCGATGCCAGCCTCGCCCCGCCGCGCCAGCCGGCACCCATCCGAGCCGTCATCGACGGCAGCCGCACCGATATCGCCGGCGCGCTGAGGTCCGGAGCGGCCATCCTGCCCACCGCCGGGTCGCGTCGAATCGTGCTGTTGACCGATGTAGTGCCCACTACCGGCGATCCCCGCCCGGTGGTCCAGGAATTGGCCGACCGTGGGATCGCCGTCGACATCGTGACGCTGGACACGGGCCGGGGGCCAGACGCCCTGGTTGAGTCGGTGCGATTGCCACCGGTCGCCCGCATCGATGAGAACTTGACGGCCACTGTGGTGGTGCGTTCCAACCAAGCCGGATCGGCCCGCCTCAACGTGGCGATGGGCGAGACGGACCAGGTGATCGAGACCGAACTCGTGTCCGGGGTCAACGAGATTGAGGTGTCGACGGTCGTCACCGAGCAGGGGTTTCTCAACGTGACGGCTGAGATCCAGGCACCGTTCGACAGCCAGCCGGCCAACAATCGGGCTCAGGGTGTCGCCCGCGTGCTGGGGAGCGCCTCTATCGCGGTGGTGGAAGGCAAGGAAGGTGAAGCGGATCAGCTGGTGGCGGCGCTGCGCTCTGCCGGGATGGCGGCGACTGAGGTGGGCGCTATTCCCGAAGACGCCGAGCTGCTGAGCTACGACGCGGTGGTGCTGGTGAATCTCCCGGCGCCCGAACCGGGCGCGGTGGACCGGCTACGGGCGTACGTCGAAGACCTTGGCCGCGGTCTGGTCGTGATCGGCGGCGACCAATCGTACGGGCTGGGGGGGTACGAAGACAGCGCACTGGAGGATTTGCTGCCGGTGCGATCCAACCCCGACGACCTGCTCCGGCGTCAGCCGGTCGCCGAAGTCTTGGTCATCGATACCTCCGGCTCGATGGGTCGCTGCCACTGCAACGATGGCGAGTTCCTCGAAGGTGGCGTCAACAAGACCGACATTTCGCGGGCGGGGGCAGCGCTGGCCATTGATGCGCTGACCTCCCAAGATCGGGTCGGGGTGGTGGCGTTCGGGGCCGGAGCTGACTGGGTGATTCCGCTGGGCGAGATTCCTGGGTCCAGCGACGCGGAAGCGGCTCTGGGCACTCTGGACCCGGTCGGCGAAACGACCGCCATCGCCCGTGGCTTGGAGGAAGCCCTCGCCGCCCTCCAAACGGCCGAGGAGCCGTTGCGCCATATCGTGCTCTTCACCGACGGATGGGACCCGAACGAGGCAACGCTCATCCCGATGGCGCGCGACATCGCCGACGCCGGCGTCACCCTCAGCATCCTTGGCACCGGGGAGGGCCCCGGCCTCACGCTGCAACGCATGGCAGAGATCGGCGGCGGGCGATACTACGCGGGCGAGAACCTCGAAGAGATCCCCGAGATCTTCGTAGAGGAGACGCTGCAGGTTGCCCGCGGGCTCGCCCAGGAGGGCACGTTCGTGCCGGCACTCGCCGCGTCGTCGCCGGTGACCGAGGACCTCACGACTTCACCACCGCTCAGAGGTTTCGTACTCACCAACCCGAAATCCACGGCCCGCCTGCCGCTGGTGGTCGGCGAACAAGACCCGCTGCTCGCCACGTGGCAGCGGGGTTTGGGCCGGGTGACGGCGTGGACTTCTGATGCCACCGCCCGCTGGTCGGCGGATTGGATCGTGTGGGACGGGTTCGTCGACTTTTGGGGCACCGTGGTCGAAGACGTGGTTCCACCGGGGCGTGAGACGCCGCCGTCTATCGAGGTGAGGGGCGCCGAACTGGCGATCTCCTATTCCGCTCCCGATGCGCCCGGCTCGGCTTCGGCGAGCACCACCGTGCGAGCACCGGATGGCGAGACGATCACCGTGCCACTGTCGCGCGGGACGGAAGGCAACTTCGTGGGAACCGCCCCCGCCGGGGTGTTGGGTGCCTACTGGGTGTCGGTGGCTGTGGAGGACGGTGGATCGGTGATCGCGTCCGGGTCTTCCGGCGCCGTATCCGCCTACTCCGATGAGTTCGCCTTTCGTAGCGCCGATCCTGGCCTGGCCCAAGACCTCGCTGCGCTGTCCGGCGGGCGGCTCGATCCCGAACCTGCAAGCGTCTTCGACCCGGCCGCCCAGCTGGGAAGAGCCGAGACCGGATTGTGGCCGTGGCTGGCCGGAGCCGCGTTGTTGCTGTTCCTGGTGGACGTC
>JBFGLM010000062.1:0-24445 GCA_041576165.1 Acidimicrobiia bacterium | reverse complement strand
GGTCCCCGGATACTCCCGGGGACCGCGCCGCAGAGCAACGTCCGAGGAGTAAGTAAGTGCAGATCCGGGACTACATCATCCGCCGGTTGATGATTCTGCCGGTGCTGATCATCGGGGTGTCGATCATCGTGTTCGCACTGACCCGGATCGGTGGCTCCCCGATCGGCATCTACTTGTCCCACGAGATGACCCAGGAGGAGGTGGCGGAGCTCGAGGAGCGCTTCCACCTCGACGACCCGGTGCCGGTGCAGTACTTCTATTGGGCGTCCGGCGTGCTCCAGGGCGACCTCGGGTGGTCCGGTGTGGCGGCCGCACCCGTGACCGATGTGTTCCTCCCCAAGCTGGCGGCCACCATGGAGCTGGCAGTGTCTGCTGCCCTGGTCGCCGTGGCTCTCGGAATCATGCTGGGGACCTTTGCCGGGGCGAGACGCAATCGGCTCCCCGACCACCTCACTCGAATCTTCTCTATCAGCGGCGCCGCCATGCCGTTGTTCTGGTTCGCCATCCTGCTGTTGATCGTGTTCTGGGTGAACCTCGGCTGGTTTCCAATCGGGCGCAACACACCCGAGTTATGGGCGCGAATCGACCACCCGACCAACCTGTATACCGTCGATGCCCTGATCGCCGGCGACTTCGGGGCATTCCGCGACGCGGTGTGGCATCTGATCCTGCCCGCCACCACCCTCGGATACGGCGCGACCGCCATCATCGCTCGAATGATGCGCTCCTCGCTCGTCGAGGAGCTCCAAGAGGACTACGTAGACGCCGCTCGGGCCAAGGGTCTGCCGGAGCGCCTGGTGCTGCGTCGCCACGCTCGCCGCAACGCCCTGATCCCGACCGTCACCGTGATCGGCCTCAGCTTCGGTTTTCTGCTGCAGGGCAGCGTCGTGGCCGAGATCATTTTCCAGTGGCCAGGGCTGGGACGCTGGATGGCCGACTCTGTGCTGCGCGGCGATCAGGCCACGATCATGGCCTACGTGCTATTCACCTCGGTCTTGTTCCTGATGGTGAACCTCGTTGTCGACGTGGTTTATGCCTATCTCGATCGCCGCGTCGTGCTTGGGGAGTAACTGATGGTCGACGTTCCTGTCAGCAAAGCACCGACTCGCATGACAGAATCCGCGTGGCGGGTGCGGCTGCGCCGAGGTGGCGAGCTAACGCTGGCGCTGCTCAAGAACCCGACGACTGTTGCCGGACTGGTCCTCATCACGCTGATGCTCGGCATGGCGGTGTTCGCACCGCTCCTGATCGAGCCGAACACACCCGACGCGTATCAGATGCCTCGCGACTGGGGAGCGATCGCGGTGCCCCCGGGATCGCCCGGTCATCTGCTCGGCACTACGAACGTGGGCGGCGACGTCCTCTACGGCGTGGTCTGGGGCGCTCGCACCTCGCTGCGCCTTTCCGTCATCGTCGTCACGCTCACTGTGGTGATCGGCGTAGCAGTCGGCAGCATCGCCGGGTTCCGCGGCGGCAAGATCGACGAGATCCTGATGCGGATCGTCGACATCTTCCTGTCGATCCCGGAGCTCATCTTCGCCCTCGCAATCGCCGCGGTGCTCGGGCCATCCTTCCGCAACATCATCTTGGCGTTGGCCGTCGTCTTCTGGGTGAAGTACGCCCGCATCATGCGAGCGCAGATCATTCACATCAAGGAGAACGAATACGTGGACGCGGCTCGGGTCATCGGCGACTCGCCGTGGCGCATCTATCGGCGCGACATTTTGCCCAACTCGATCACGCCGGTCGTGGTCCAGGCCACACTCGACATGGGCAACATCGTCCTCGTCGGTGCCACCCTCAGCTTCATCGGACTCTCCGAAGCCGGAATTGCCGAGTGGGGAGTACTCGTCTCCGAGGGACAGGCGGGGATCTCGGCCGGCCGTTGGTGGGCGTCGACGTTCCCCGGCATGATGGTCTTCCTGTGGGCGCTGGCTTTCAATCTCTTCGGAGATGGTCTGCGGGACGTGTTCGACCCGCGTACGGAATCCGGCCGATGAGCCTCGTCGGCGCGGAGGACGCACCGGCCAGGGCCGGCCCGGCGGTGACGGTGGCCTCCGTTCGCGACTTGCGGGTCCACTTCCGCAGCAAGGCCGGCGTGGTCCACGCCGTCGACGGTGTCAGCTTCGATATCGGCGACCGGGAAACGGTTGGCCTGGTCGGAGAGACTGGATGCGGGAAGAGCGTGACGGCGCGGTCTTTCCTCGGTCTGGTTCCCATGCCGCCCGGCATCGCCGCCGGCGGTTCAATCGAGTTTCGTCCTCGGGAGGCCTGCCCAGAATGCGCCGGTGCGGGCTGTTTGACTTGCGACCACTCCGGACGGAAGACCATGGATCTGCTCCAGATCTCTGAACGCGAGATGCGCGATATCAGGGGCGACCGGATCGCGATGATCTTCCAGGACCCTGCGAAAGCGCTCAACCCGGCGCTTCCAGTGGGCGATCAGGTCGCCGAGGTGTTCTTCCAGCACCGCACCGCGGAGCTGCTCGCCGACGCCGGACTCGATGAAGATGGCGGCGCCCTCATCAAGCGCCGCGCCGGGATGCGCACCCGCCGTCTCGAAGACCTTCTGCTGTCGATGCCGCCGTTGCGGGCGCGCCGCGACCGCCTGCTGCGTGCCACGTCCGACCGGGTAGCGGAAGCGCTCGCCGAGACGCAGATCCCCAACCCGCGCAAGATCATGGAGCGCTACCCGCACGAGCTCTCCGGTGGCATGCAGCAGCGGGTGATGATCGCCCAAGCGCTCGCCTGCGATCCCGACCTGCTGATCGCTGACGAGCCCACGACGGCCCTCGATGTGACGGTCCAAGCCCGCATCCTGGAGCTCATCCGAGAGTTGCAGCAGCGCCACCACGCCTCCGTGCTCTACATCAGCCACGATCTGGCCCTGGTGCGCAAGGTGTGCGACCGGGTCGCCGTCATGTATGCCGGCCGCATCGTCGAGAACGCTCCTACCGATACGATCTTCGAGGATCCCAGCCATCCTTACACGCGGGGCTTGCTCGCGGCTATTCCCAGCGCCGACCACGAGCGAGGCCGGCTGGTAGCCATTCCCGGCAACGTTCCCGAGCTCATCGATCCGCCAGAGGCCTGCCGCTTCGCCAAGCGTTGCCCGTACGCAGCCCCGGCCTGCCATCGAATCGATCCCCAGCCGGCGTCGCTGGCCGACGGCCGCGAGGTGGCGTGCCTGATCCATCACTGGCCGACAGGCACCACCGAGCTTCCCAGCTTCGCTCGGAGCGGCGAATGACGGCGACCGCACCAGCCCCCACCGGCCCCGGCCTCTCTGAAGACGGCCCCCTGCTTGCCGTGCGGGGGCTGAAGAAGCACTTCCCAATCAAAGAAGGGGCTTTGCAGCGAGTTGTTGGCCAAGTCAAAGCAGTCGATGGTGTGAGCTTCGACCTCAATCGAGGAGAGACACTAGGCCTGGTCGGCGAAAGCGGTTGTGGCAAGACCACTCTGGGCCGATGCGTGAGCGGCCTCACCGACCCCACGGACGGCGGTATCTACTTCGGCCTCGACACGGCATCCCTCGGCGAGCTGGACGAGCTGCTGGCCATGCCCGAACCAGACCGCACCGAGGCGCAGCGAACCCGGCTCGATGCCATCAACGAGGCGCATCGGATCGATCTCATCGACGGCGATCCGTGGAAGCGGTTCAGGCGCAACTGCCAGGTGGTTTTCCAGAGCTCCTTCGCTTCGTTGAATCCCCGGCACCTGGTAAAGGACATCGTGGGCAGGCCGCTACGGGTCCACGGCGAGGCCTCGGGAGCAGAGCTCACCGAGCGTGTCGTGGAATTGCTCGAGCAGGTCGGAATGGGACGCCAACACCTGTATCGCTATCCGCACCAGTTCTCCGGCGGCCAGAGACAGCGAATCGCCGTCGCCCGCGCCCTGGCGCTCGACCCTGAGCTGGTCGTCCTCGACGAGCCCACCAGCGCTCTCGACGTCTCGGTCCAGGCGCAGATCTTGAACCTGCTCCACGAGCTCCAGGAAGAACGCAATCTCGCGTATTTGTTCATCACTCATGACCTCTCGGTGGTGCGGCACATGGCGGATCGCATCGTCGTGATGTACGTGGGCAAGGTCGCCGAGGCGGGGCCGACCGGCGCCATATTCGAGCGACCCGAGCACCCCTATACCCGGGCGCTACTGGCCTCCAGCCCAGATGTCGAGCGGGACAAAGTGGATCTCCAGCCGCTGGAAGGGGCTATTCCGGACCCGGCCCGGCCCCCGCAGGGATGCCGATTCCATACTCGGTGCCCCGTCGCCACGCCGGCCTGCGGCTGGGAGGTAGACGATGTCGTCTTGTGGCTCGAGGACGAGGCGGGGGTGTTCGACGACTTGCGCGGCGTCACCCGCGCTAACCCATTCGACGCCTGGCTCGAATTTGCCGACGAGTCCTCGGCCCAAAGCCTGGCGACGGCCTTACGCGGCGAATCGATACCGGCATCGATGCGAGCTGCGCTCGAAGAGATGGTCGTTGACGATTCGCGTGTCCGGGTCCGCTTTGCCGAAGTCGATGAGGTGCCTCTTACCGTGCGAGGAACGAACCACGTCGCCGCGTGTGTACTGGAGTGAGCAGCTATGGCATCCCGCGACACCTGGTACCGGTGACACGCCCTCTACAATCCTCGCCTCACTCGTAAGGACAGCCTGTGCCCGTCGACTTCGACACGATCGTCAATCTTGCCAAGAACCGCGGCTTCGTTTTCCAGTCGTCTGAGATCTACGGCGGGTTGCGATCCGCCTACGACTACGGGCCGTTGGGCACTGCACTTTTGCGCAACGTCAAAGGCGAATGGTGGCGCTCGATGGTGCGCATGCGCGACGACGTCGTCGGAATCGACACTGCCATCATCCAGTCGCCCAAGGTGTGGGAAGCGTCGGGGCACCTGAGCTCGTTCAGCGACCCACTCGTGGAGTGCACCAACTGCAACTCGCGCTTTCGTCTCGACAAGCTCGCCGACACGAATCAGTGCCCCACCTGCGGGATGCGCGACACCTTCACCGAGTCGAAGGACTTCAACCTGATGTTCCAGACCCACATGGGTCCGGTCGCATCGGCCGACAACACGGTTTATCTACGGCCCGAGACCGCCCAGGGCATATTCATCAACTTCGAGAACATTCGGCGCACGGCGCGCCTCAAGCTTCCCTTCGGTATTGCCCAGATCGGCAAGTCGTTCCGCAACGAGATCACCCCGGGCCAGTTCGTCTTCCGTACCCGGGAGTTCGAGCAGATGGAGATGGAGTACTTCTGCCGTCCCGAGGAGGCGGCCCACTGGATGGACTACTGGGTGGAGCAGCGCAAGAGGTGGTACTTGGACCTGGGCATGAGTGCCGACAACTTGCGGTTGCGCGCCCACGATGCCGATGAGCTGTCGCATTACTCTGCGGTCACCTACGACGTCGAGTACGACTTCCCGTGGGGCTGGGACGAGTTGGAGGGAATCGCCAACCGCACCGACTTCGACTTGGCGGCCCACGCCGAACATAGCGGCAAGGATCTGACCTACTTCGATTCCGAGACCAACGAGCGGTTCTATCCCCACGTGATCGAGCCGGCCGCCGGCGCCACTAGAGCCACATTTGCATTCCTGCTCGACGCCTACAGCCAGGACGAGGTTGGGGGCGAGCCGCGCACCGTGCTCAAGCTCGACAAACGATTGTCCCCCATCAAGGTAGGGGTGCTGCCGTTGTCGAAGAAGCCTGATCTGGTGGAGACCACCCAAGCGGTGGCTGCTCCGCTGCGGGCGCGATGGGATATCGAGGTCGATATCACCCAATCGATCGGCAGACGCTATCGCCGCCAGGACGAGATCGGCACCCCGTATTGCGTCACCATCGACTTCGACACGCTCGACGACAAACAGGTCACCGTGCGGGATCGGGACACGATGGCCCAGGACCGGATTCCCATCGAGGGCCTCGAGACCTATCTGGCGGAGCGGCTCGACCGGTAATTGCGGTGCAGGCACGTCCTGTCGCCGCCTGCCGGGACCGTAGTCCCGCCGTCTCAGCTGAGGCGAGCATCCCTCACGAAGACGTTGCGCATCATGCTGTCGGCCTTGAGGAGGTGTCCCTCGAACCTCACGAGGGCACCGCGCTCGAGGTGGCTCGCGCTGCCCTGGGGGACGGACACGACCGCATCGACCTCGGCCGCGCCGTAGAGATCGTGCTCGACCTGGGCGATGGCAACGACGAGCTTGGTGGCGGGACCTCTGCCGAAGTCTAAGTCGTTGTTGTAGTCCCTCAACGACTTGAGCCGCCCACTCCAAGCCACGTGCCGGCCGACGTAGTGCTCGTCGAAGATCTCGGTGGTCTCGAAAGACAAACGATTCGACACGAACAAGTCATCGAGCAGCTCCTGCATGTCGACATCTGCGGCGTCTGGAGCCGGTGTCTCCGGGCTCATTCGGTCGAGCGCCCGCTGCAGCCCGGCAACCTCCTCGTCGGCGGGCAGTTCCTCGCTGAGCCTCGCCAGCAGGGGGCGGGCTTCATCGATCTGCCCGGAGCCCGCCAGCAGCTCGGCTTCTAGCAGCGGTTCCTCCAGGTCTCCGGTGGCGGCACCCCGGCGTAGGTCCTCGGCGGCGCCCCGCAGCGCGGCGGCCGCTTCCGCCATGTCGCCCGCAGCCCGGCGTTGGAGGGCTTTCTCCATTCGACCGTCCTCGCCGTGCAGGCCGGCCAGCACCCGCGCCGCGCTCACAAGTCGCCGGGTGGTAGTGATCAGCCGTCCCGGATCGGTCTCGTAGCCGCGGGTGATGATCTCGAAGTAGTCCGGCGTCAGGTTCACTTCGCGGTATATCGAAAAGAGACGGAGCAGCAGGCTGCGGCGCTGCATCGTGAGGTACTGGGCGGCTTGCTGATCGGACTCCGCCTTGATCATGAAGGCGTCATCGAACTCAGCATCACCAATCTCGAGGTCGGTAGCGCCGAAGAGCTTCGTGATGCGGCTGAGCCCGGTTTGTCGCCTCAACAGGAGTGCGGTGCCGGGACGAGGAAAGGTCGCCCGGTACCGGGTCCAGCGGGTCTTGTGTTTACCTCCGGTCGTGTAGACATCGACGGCGATCGCGAGACCACCGATGGTCCCGTCGAGCCGCATCGGCCGGAACGTGCTGCCGCCGGCAGTGAGGCCAAGCTGCACGGCCGCTCGGGCCCATGCCTGCCGGACTGCTTGCGTTCGCTTCGACGAGGCGGCAATAACGGCAGCGAAGACCGCCACGATGAAGGCGAAGATCACGAAATCCACTGCGGCGAGTCTACGGTGGGGCGGGCTTGGCGGGGGCCTACACTCGGCACGTGGCTTACGCGCGGGAGGACATCGACAGGGTCCGGGAGCGGACCGACCTAGCCGAGCTGGCCGCCGAAGTGACCAAGGTCAAGAAGTCCGGCCGCAGCGTCATGGCGGTGTGCCCCTTCCACCAGGAAAAGACCCCGTCGCTGTCGATCGACCCCGCTCGAGGGCTGTTTCACTGCTTCGGATGCGGCAAGGGCGGCGACGTATTCCAGTGGGTGCAGGAGACCCACAACGTCGACTTCGTTGGGGCCTTGGAGCTCCTGGCGCGCCGCGCTGGGGTCACCCTGACCGAAGATCCGGGGGTCCGCAAACGACGCGGGCGTCGCGAAGCCCTGATCGGCGCCACGGCGGCGGCAGTCGATTTCTACAACGAGCGGTTGAAGAGTGCGGACGATGCCTCCCAGGCACGGGCCTATCTACGATCGCGCGGTTACGGCGCGGCAGTCGTCGACCAGTTTCGCCTCGGCTACTCGCCGCCGGGGTGGGAGGAGCTGGCACGCCACCTTGCTCAGCGCGACATCCCCGAAGCGGCGATGCTCACTGCCGGACTGGTAGCTCGGGGGCGTCGCGGCACCCTGATCGACCGCTTCCGTGGTCGACTGATGTTCCCGATCTACGACCTGCGTGGTGATCCCGTCGGGTTCGGGGCGCGCCAGCTCGAAGGTGACGGTCCCAAGTACTTGAACTCCGCCGAGTCGCCGATTTACCACAAGTCCCGGCTGCTGTACGGCCTCAACTGGTCGAAGTCCGAGATTGTGCGGCGCGATGAAGCGGTGGTGGTCGAGGGCTATACGGACGTGATCGCTTTCCAGCTTGCCGGCCATCCGGTCGCAGTGGCCACCTGCGGTACGGCCTTGGGAGAGGAGCACCTCGACCTGCTGCGTCGGTTTTCGGAGCGGGTCGTGCTCGCTTTCGACGCCGATGAGGCGGGCGCCGGGGCCGCGCTGCGCGGGTTCGACAAAGCGGTGCCGGGCGACCTCGACCTGCGGGTGGCCATCCTGCCTCAGGGTCGCGACCCCGCCGATCTGGTGGCCGACGGCGACACCGAGGCGATGATGAAGTCGGTCGCCGAGTCGATCCCGCTGCTCCAGTTCCGCATCGAGCGCGACCTGGCCAAGTTCGATCTCCACGAGGCCGAGGCGCGGGGGCGAGCAGTCCGGGCAGTGGCGCCGCTGATCCGCCAGCACCCCGACCCGGTGGTTCGCCACGAATACGCCGTGCTGCTGTCACGGCGCACCGGAGTCGACCTGGCTGTCGTCGAACGTGCCGTCAAGACGCCGCCCCGGTCCCGACGGGTGGAGGAACCCCCCGACTGGGAGGCTCCGCCAGACGAGCCGCCGATCCGACCGCGCCGCCTCAGTGGTCAGGAGAAGGCGGAACGCGAGCTACTGCGGCTGTTGTTAGCCAACCAAGCAAGAGAGGTGGTGGTGAACCCCCTGTGGTTCACATCGCAAGAGCACCTCCGCGCCTATGAGATAATCGGTCCTGCCGTCGCCGGATTGGCGACGGGGGAGATGCCCGACCTGGGATCGATTCTGGGCGAGGAGGAGCGTCCAGCTTCAGTCTCGTTGCGGCGGATCGCAATGGATCCGACGCCGCTGGAATCTGTGGATTCCGTCGTGAATAGGCTCAAGGTGGGTGCTGTAGAGCGCCGAATCGAAGAAGAGAGGCGAGCGCTCGAGGCCCTGGATCCAGCTTCCCACGAGTATTCGGAGCGGTTCAACGAGTTGATAGCTTTGGAGCGCCAGCGCCGCCAGCTACGGAAAGAGGAGAGCGAAGGTTGAACGAAGTTGCTGCCAAGGTCCTCGAAGACCTCGCCCAGCGCGGCAAGCAGCGCGGTTTCTTGGTCATGACTGAGGTCCAGCAGGAGCTCGAAGACGCCGAGGCCCCCGCCGAGTCGTTCGACAACGTCTTCATCGCGCTCCGGGAGCGGAACATCACGATCCGCGAGGACTCCGAGGATGCGCTCGCCGCCACTGCGCTCTCCAGCGACGAGCTCGTGCACGTCTCCGACCCGGTGCGCATGTATCTCCAGGAGATCGGGCGATACCCGCTGCTGACGCCCCAGCAGGAGGTGGAGCTATCGATGCAGATGGAGGCGGGGATGCGCGCCGACGAGCGCCTCACAGACGACGGCGACTCGATCTCGCCGGACGAGAGGATCTTCTTGCAGCGCGCCAGCCGCCAGGCCGACCGAGCGCGGAAGCGACTCGTCGAGGCCAACCTGCGGCTGGTCGTGTCGATCGCCAAGAAGTACGTCGGGCGAGGGCTGTCGCTGCTCGACTTGATCCAGGAGGGCAACCTCGGACTGATCCGGGCGGTGGAGAAGTTCGACTATCGCAAGGGCTTCAAGTTCTCCACCTATGCCACGTGGTGGATCCGCCAAGCGGTGACCCGGGCACTGGCCGATCAAGCCCGCACCATTCGGGTGCCGGTCCACATGGTGGAGACCATCAACAAGCTGATTCGAGCGCAGCGGTCCCTGATGCAGGATCTGGGTCGGGAGCCGACCATCGAAGAGGTCGCTTCCGAGATGGAGATCGAGCCCGGCCGCGTCTCGGAGCTGCGGCGCATCGCCCAGGATCCGGTGTCGTTGGAGACCCCGCTGGGGGAGGAGGACGATTCGACCCTCGGGGATTTCGTGGAGGACACCGACGCTCAGGTCCCGGTGGAGGCGGCCTCATTCCGGCTCCTCCAGGAGTATCTGGGACTCGCCTTGGAAGGTCTCAACGACCGGGAGCGGCAAGTTCTGGTCATGCGATTCGGGCTCGCCGACGGCAAGGTGCGCACTCTCGAGGAGGTCGGAGCCCACTTCAAGGTGACCCGGGAGCGGATCCGCCAGATCGAGACCAAGGCATTGGCCAAGCTGCGGCAGCCGGCGCGCGCCAAACGGCTCGAGGGATATCTAGAAGGCGCCTAGGTCGGCGCGGGGGCCCACTTCAAAGCGGCCGGGCTCGGCCGAGCCTTTCCTGGAGCAGTACTCGCTGCGCTACGCGCTATCGCGCAGTAACCGGCTGGCGCCGCGAAGACCGTTGCCGACCAAACGTTGTGCCTTCGAGCGCGGCTCCGCGGTGGCTTCCAAGGCAGCTTGCACCTGTTCCTGCTCCGTGATCTTTGCCGTGGCGGCCATGATCTGCTCGTATCGGCTGCGGCCGGCTCTGGCACCGAGCACGTAGCCGACGGCGACTCCCAACACGAACCCGGTTCTTCCCTTCATGGTCGCCATTCTGCCACCGATGACCGAATGTCGCTCGGAGGAGCCGTGATACCATCGCGCCGCTCCATTCCGGGGTAGCTCAATTGGCAGAGCACCGGACTGTTAATCCGTAGGTTGTGGGTTCGAGTCCCACCCCCGGAGCCATAGCGAAATCCCTGTTGACCAGGGGTTTCGTTGTCTCTTACCCCACCGCGCACGGCTGCCCTTTGGGTCACAGGGCGCGGAGAGGGCGCGCCACGGGTCAGCCATCGCCGTTCTCACCGTAGGCGCTGCCGCTCCAACCGGTCGGCGATCTCGTCCTTGGTGTCTTCGTAGAGGTGTCCGTAGACATCCATGGTGACACGAATCGATGAGTGCCCGAGGTGCTCGCGTACGTGTCCAGGGTGGGCGCCGGCGGCGATGAGCAGCGAGGCACAAGTGTGTCGGAGGTCGTGAATGCGCAGCCCTTCCTCGCCGAGCTTGGCGACGGCGGGGCTCCATACCCAGCGTCGGAAATTGGACGAGCGTAGCGGCGTCTCGTTGTCTGTCACGAACAGCAGACCGTCCTGGGTGTCGCCTGTGAATCGCCCGATGTGCTCGCCCAGGACGTCGGCGACGAAAGGTGGGATTGCGATGGTGCGAGACTCCCAGGTCTTCGGAGGCACCGGGTGTAGCCGACCCTTGACCTCGGAGAGGGTCTCGCTGACCACGATCCTGCGCCGAAGCAGGTGCACATACTCCAGCTTGAGGCCGACTGCTTCCGCCCAGCGAAGGCCTCCGTACGCCAGAACGTAGATCAGTCCGCGATACCGGCGAGGGACGAGGTCGGCGAGTTCGTCCACCGGGTCGGAGGTGAGAAACCGCGGGTGCTCGGCGAGTTGCCCGCGGCAGCGGTGTTCCGTCGGCCGGATTGGACGCCAAACGCCGGGCTCGCACCGCCGCCTTGAGGATCATCGACAGGAGCTGATGCGCTTGTCGGGTGCGGCTGGCGGAGAGTCCGCGGTCGGTGAGTTCGACGACCCAGGTCTCGATCATGAGGGGGTCGATGGCGGCGAGGGGGAGCTGCCCGAAGCGGGGGAGGAGATGGACGGTGAGGGGTGACTCGTAGCCGGCGAGGGTCTTGGGTTTGAGGTGGCGGCGGGTGTCGAGCCAGGGGATCGCCCAGTCGGCGAAGGTGGTGCGGGCGAGGCGGGGGTCGGTCCATTCGGAGCGGTCGAGGCGGGCTTGTTCGTTGCGGAGCCATTTCTCGGCGTCGATCTTGCGGTCGAAGGTCTTGTTGCGGGTACCGGCACCCGGGATCGACAGCCGTGCCTTCCAACGGGCGCCGTCGGTCTTGATGATCCACCCTGCCATGAGCACCTCCCCGTGATCGATCCGGCGCCGTGTGTCCTCGAGGGCAACGCTACCCGCCGGCCCTGACACGAACCTCTTCGGTTTGGCTGCCATTGATGCGTTGGCTGATCCATTGGGTGACGTCACTGGTGCGGAAGCGGAGGTGGCGGCCGACACGGAAGCCGGGTGGGCCGTGGCCGCGGTGGCGCCATCCGTAGATGGTGGCGACGGGGACGCCGAGGTAGTCGGCGAGGTCTTGGACGGTGAGGAGTCGGTCGAGAGTGTCCATTGCTCGCATTGTGGGCGGTGCCCCCTGTCACCACGATGCCCGCAACCCTGTCACGGACCCTGTCAGGAACCCTCCAACTGCCGCGAGCGCTTGCGATCGGGCGCGATGGCGGTGGGCGCCGATAACCCTTCCGCGGCCGGGCTCGCAACCGGTTCGGCACTCGGGTGACAGGGTGTTTGTCACTCTTGGGAGAGGGTCGCGGCGTCTCATGCAAGGCGATGGATCCGATCCGCACCTTCGCCCCGGCTCAGGCGCTTCGCTGTACTGCAGTGGGGTGCCCGTTCGCCGACAGCCTGTTCCGGTGCTGGCACGAGCGGCGGCGACGCGGCTCACGTGAGCGACTCCTCGGCGCTACGGAGACGAGGACACGAACCGACACCGCATCCACCAATGCTCACGATGAGTCCTCACTCCGACCTGATCGACGCGGCGAGATCCCAGCGGACCAGGCACTGGACGCCAAGCAGATCGAGTCGCTACACGCGCGTCCCGATGCGCGTTACCGAGTCCGGAAGGACAGACGGGTGCACACCTGCGGTGACCGTGCGGGGGTGGCGGGGTGACGGTGCGGGTGACGACGCTCAAGGGTGTGATGGCGGGTCGCTACTACACGGAGCAGCTCCTGTCCTACTACCTGGGTGCCGGTGAACCGAATGGTCGCTGGTTCGGAGCGGGCGCCCGGATGTTGGGTCTCGACGGTGTCGTCGACGATGAGGCGTTCCTGGGGGTGATGGCCAGGCTGCATCCGACGACCGGGGAGCGATTAGGTCGCCGCTTCGGGGAGGAGTCGGTGCGGGGGTTCGATGCGACGTTCTCGGCGCCGAAGTCGGTGTCGGTGCTGTTCGCTATCGGCGACCAGCCGCTACGGCGGGAGGTGACCGAGGCGCACGACCGGGCGGTCGACGCCGTGTTGGGTTGGGTGGAGTCGCAGGCGCACACCAGGTTGCGGCGGCGGGGTCATGTGGTGTGCGTCGACGCCGAAGGCATCGTGGCCGGGGTGTTCCGTCAGCACACGAGCCGGCGTCTCGACCCGCAGCTCCACACCCATGCGGTGATCGCCAACCGGGTCAAGGCTCCGGACGGACGCTGGCTGGCCCTGGATGCCCGGACGTTGAAGATGGATCAGCGGACCCTGTCGGGTTTGTATCACGCCGGGTTGCGTGCCGAGCTGACCCGCCGCCTCGGAGTCCGATGGCACGAACCGGAACATGGGATTGCCGAGATGGTGGGTGTCGACCCGGAGGTGCTGGCGGAGTTCTCGCAACGCAGCCGCGCCGTCGAGCAGTGCGTCAATGAGAAGCTCGGTCGGTTCCGTACCGATCTGGAACGGGAGCCGACGGAACGGGAACGGTGGCGTCTCGAGCGTCAGGCGGTGCTCGACAGCCGCCCCGCCAAGACCCACAGCCACCACGCCGACGAGTTGCATGAACGGTGGCGGACAAGGGCGACCGCGCTCGGCTACGAACCACACGACCTCGTCGCCGGCACGGTGGGTCGTATCCGGCGCCCGGCTGGGATCGACCGAGCGACGATGACAGGAATGGTGGAGGGGGCGTTGGAGGCGCTCGGGGCCCGGCAGTCGACGTGGCGGCCCGCCGAGCTGGTGCGTGAGCTCGCCGCCAAGGTCCCCACGAATGTCACCGTCGACCCGGATCAGCTCGTTGGGTTCCTGCAGGACCTCGCCGACCGTGCCGCGGCAGACCGCTGTGTCGACCTGTCCCCACCGATCCCGGACGGTGCGGTGCGACGCCGTGATGGGCGTCCGATCAGCGAAGCCGCCATCGACCGGGCCCTCGCCACCCGAGCCATCCTCGACGAGGAGGAACGGATCGTGGAGTGGGCGCAGCGGCAGCGCCGCCTCGCCGGCATCGTCGATACGACACCCCGGGACCTCGACACGCAGGATCTGAGTACGGGTCAGGCCGAGGCGTGTCGTGCGGTGGCGGGGATGGCACCGTTGGAGCTGATCGTGGGTCCCGCCGGATCCGGCAAGACCACCGCCCTGGCCCCCGCCGTCGCCTACCTACACGACCGTGGCCAGACGGTGTTCGGGGTAGCACCCACCGCGGCGGCTGCCGGGGTGCTCGCCACCGAAACGACGATGGCGGCCGACACGTTGGACAAGCTGCTCTACGAGCACACCCGCCCCGACCGGCCGCCACAGCCGGTGTTCGACCTGCCGCGGGGGTCGACGGTGATCGTGGACGAGGCCGGCACCGTAGCCACCCCGAAACTCGCCGCCCTGGCACGGCTGGCTGACGAGAAGGCGTGGAGGGTGGTGATGGTGGGTGATCCTCGCAGTTCTCCGCCGTCGGCCGCGGAGGCATGTTCTCCCACCTCATCGACACCTGTGGAGCCATCGAACTCGACCACATCCACCGCTTCACCCACCCATGGGAACGCGGCGCCACCCGCCGTCTCCGCAACGGCGACGTCACCGTGATCGGCGAGTATCAGCGTCACGGTCGCCTTCACGACGGCACCCCTGACGAGATGGAGGCCGCCATCGTCGACGCCTGGAGCGAAGCCCGCCAGCGTGGTGAGTCGGTGGCGTTGATGGCCAACACCAACCACACTGTCGACCGGTTGAACCGGCTCACCCAACAGCGACGCATCTCCGCTCATGAACTCGACCCGAACGGACCGGCCCTCGAGCTCGGTCGTGAGCGGCTGCTCGTCGGCGACGAAGTGGTCACCCGCCGCAACCAGCGCACCCTGCGCACCGACCGCGGGACCATGGTGAAGAACCGCGACCACTGGACGATCGAACACATCCACGGCGACGGCGCCGTCACCGTCACCGGACGCACCGGAACGGTGCGTCTCCCCGCCGACTACACCGCCGAGGATCTCGAGCTCGGGTACGCCCAGACCAGCCACGCCACCCAGGGTCGCACCGTCGACGTCGGACTCCTCCTCGCCGACGGCCCCACCGACAGCCGCGGGCTCTACACGCCGCTCACGCGCGGACGCCACGCCAACCACGCCGACGTCGTCACCAGCGGCAACGAAACCGCAGCCGACATCCTCACCCAAGCGATAGGCCGGGACTGGATCGACCAGCCCGCCATCACCCGACGAACCAGGCTCGGAATCGACACGGCATTGAGCCCCTCCCTCCGCGGCGGACCCAGCGGGCACCGACGGCTCGACGGACACCCGCCAGACAGCCAGGACGTCATCAACGACCCCAGCTCCGACGACGACCAGACCTGGCACAAGATCAACCAGAGCATCCAAACCGCCAAGCAGCGTCACGTCGCCGAGCGCGCTCAGAGCCGCAACATCCCCGGCATCGGCCACTGACGTGCCGGCACTCTCCATGCCGGGCCATCCAGATAATCTCTCGGTAGCGCAGATTGCCGGTTCGGCTCGGATCACGGTGCGCCAGATCGCTCCGGGCGGTGAGTGATCTGCGCTGGATTCCCCGCCTCGGACCGTGAGAACGCTCGGGTTCGATCCAGTCCCGCCAGGGAATGCTTGCGTTTGTCCTGTTCGATTAGTCAGGTGTCAGACCCCAGGCGGGGCACGCACCTCACGCCGGAGCTGTGGCCCGGTCATCGGCCTTGGGGAGCGAGAACCACAGGGCAATGGCAACGAGGGGCACGAAGATGATGTTTCCGATCCCACCCGGTGGCATGGAATCGACGACGAGCGGTTTGAGCTCGCCCATCACCCCTCGCATGAACCAGTCGAAGAGTTGGAGTAGCAGCACGAAGGGGACGAGGAACCGGTAGCGGATGATGACGACCCAAGCAACGATCGCCAGGATGAGCTGTTCCAGGCCCCATTGGGCGAACAGGTGGACCAGGTTGTCGCCGGCGTCGCCTTCGACGGTGATCCCGGCGATGCTGTTGGCTCCCCCGTCGGGGGCGAACATGTGGATGAGGCTCCTAACCGTCACCAGCACCGAAATGGCGACGAGGAACCAGAACGACCCTTTGCTGCCTCGGTAGCCCTGCTCCGGTGTGGCTAGCAGGTATCGGAAGTCACGCATCGGCAGCTTCGCCGGTGGCCCCGGCTTTGCCCTCCTCGGCCCGGAAGCGCCATGCGGCAACTCCTAGAAGCACGAGGCTGACGGTAACGAGAACGAACGCGGCAACTGGCACCTCTCCCCGATCGATGAAGAACGCCAGGTTGAGAGCGGCGACGATGGCGGCTGCGACCGCAGCAACGATGTCGCCCCGCACGCCGGGCCGGTAGGTCAACAAGGTCGCCACCAGCACCACGGCGTTACCGGCCATCCGAAGTAGGTCGATCTCGTCGATGGCCACGTGCAACAACGCGTCGAGGATGTTCCAGGCGGCGGCCACCACCATGATGGACCGTCCGGTCCGAAACCATTCCTTCATCGTTTCTCCCTGCAAACTTCGAATATGTCAGCCGTATTAATAGAGGAACCGGTCGTAATATGTCAACCGCAAGAGACGTCACGAGGAAGGAACTCGAGTGGGCGAAACCGACCCAATTGGTCGCCGTCCCGGCCGGCCATCCGACGAAACAGGGCCCGTCATCACCCGTGCGGAGCTGCTGGAGACCGCGATGGGGATGATCGCGGCTCGGGGGTTCAACGCGACGTCCATTCGTGGCCTGGGCCGCGAGGCCGGCGTCACTCACGGCACCGTGCAACACCACTTTCTGACCAAGCAGGCCCTCTGGGAGGCCGTCGTTGACGAGGTGCTCGTCCCTCGCCTTGCCACGTCCCGCGAGCAACTGGCGGCCGAGCCGGGGGGCGGCCTGGGGGCCGTCGTCGCCACTCGTCTCGAACGAGCCATGACCAGGCCGGGACTGTCCGGCGCCATCCTCATGGACGCCTCGGACGGCGCAGACGAGCGCCTGGCGTACCTGGCCGACGCAACTCTGTCAATGCGAACAGAGGCAATCTCGCAACTGGAATCCCTCGTCACCGGAAAGGCGCTTCGGTCCGTGAACCCGAAAGCGCTCATCGCCCTCGACATCGCCCTCGCCTGTCTCGGATCGGCTGATGTTGCTCTCCGCACCTTCCTCGACATCGACATCTCAGATGAAGAGCAACGAGCACGGCTCGTCGCCGACATCAGCGACGTCGTCCTGCTCGGTGTAATGCCCCGGGACTGACCAACAGGGTCACCACCGCCGGCACGGGCCCGGGCTCTCCCACACCGAGCCGATCACCAAGTCCGGCGCCATATCGCACCCTCCGCCGAGTGCTCGATAACGGCACTTCCAGGATTGGTCTAGCGAGGGTGATTGATGTCGACTCTTTGCCGGCAGATCCGCTTGAGGCGCTGCGAGAGCTGTTGCGGGCGGATGTGGAGCTCGAAGCGCTGCGGCGTGAGCGGGTAGAGGTAGCGCGCAGCCAGGGCGCCACCTGGGACCAGATCGGCGAGAGCCTGGGGATGTCACGCCAGTCCGCGTGGGTGTACTACACCCGCGAGGCGCGGCGTGTGCTCGACGAGACCGCGGCCGGCTCGGATATCGACGAGGACGAGGCGATGCGGATCGCCACTGAGGAGGTCAGTCGGTTGCGGCGGCGACGCCGGTCCTCGACGCCGCCTTTCTGACTACGGATCAGAGGGATGACGCCTGTCCTCCTCGGATTGGGTCGAGCCTCTCTCCTGGCGTACTTTGAAGGAGTACGCCGTGGCCTATGGGCCGCGCTCGACCACGAGATTGCGAACCCGGATGGCTCTCGGAATTGGCTGCTGCCGCGATGATGCAGTCGAGAACGTGATTAGCACTCTCGGGTCGAGACTGCTAGATTTGGCACTCGTAAGTAACGAGTGCTAAAGGGAGGGGATTCGTATGAAGTTGCAGCCGCTGGGCGACCGCATCATTGTTGAACCCAAAGAAGATGAGAACTCGAGCACACCATCCGGCCTCGTGATCCCGGATACTGCCAAAGAGAAGCCGCAGCTCGGCGACGTCATGGCAGTGGGACCAGGTGAGTTTCAGGACGGGGAGCGCGTTCCGCTGGATGTCAAAGAAGGCGATGTTGTCGTCTACTCGAAGTACGGCGGTACAGAAATCAAGTTTGAAGGCCGGGAGTTTTTGATCCTGTCCGCCCGCGACGTGCTCGCGGTTATCCGCTAGGAAAGCAGGAATATGGCAGCCAAGAGAATTCAGTTCGATGAGGAGGCGCGGCGTTCGCTTCAGGCGGGTGTCGACAAGTTGGCGGATACCGTCAAGGTCACGCTCGGTCCCAAGGGTCGCAACGTGCTTCTCGAGAAGAAGTGGGGCGCACCCACCATCACCAACGACGGCGTAACCATCGCCAAAGAGATCGAGTTGGATGACCCGTGGCAGAACATGGGCGCTCAACTTGCCAAGGAAGTCGCGAACAAGACCAACGACGTGGCCGGCGATGGCACCACGACCGCCACGGTGCTCGCCCAGTCGATGGTGAGCGAAGGCCTCCGTTTTGTGGCCGCAGGCGCCAATCCAATGGAGCTCAAGCGCGGAATTGAACAAGCAGTCGAGGCCGTGGTCGGCTACCTGCAGGACGAGGCCGAGCCCGTCGGGGCCACCGACAAAGAGAAGATTGCCTACGTTGCCGCCAACTCGGCCGCGGATGAGGCCATCGGTGACCGTATCGCCGAGGCCCTGGCCAAGGTCGGCAATGAGGGTGTTATCACCGTCGAGGACAGCCAGACGTTTGGTATTGAGTTGGAGTTCACCGAGGGTATGCAGTTCGACAAGGGCTACATCTCCCCCTACTTCATCACCGACGTCGACCGCCAGGAGGCGGTGCTGGAGGACCCTTACATCCTTATAGCGAACCAGAAGATAACCGCCGTCAACGATCTGCTCCCAGTCTTGGAAAAGGTGATGCAGTCTGGCAAGCCGCTTCTGGTCATCGGCGAGGATCTCGAGGGTGAGGCCCTAGCGACTCTGGTCGTGAACAAGATCCGGGGCACGTTCGCCTCGGTGGCCGTCAAGGCTCCCGGGTTCGGGGACCGCCGCAAGGCGATGCTGCAAGACATCGCCATCCTGACTGGTTCGACGGTCATCAGTGAGGAAGTCGGTCTCAAGCTGGAGAACGCCACGCTCGCGCTGCTGGGAACCGCCCGCAAGGTGGTCATCAGCAAGGACAACACCACGATCGTCGAGGGCGACGGCAATAAAGAAGACGTCGCTGCCCGGGTGGCGCAGATTCGGCGTGAGATCGAGAACAGCGACTCGGACTGGGACCGCGACAAGCTCTCGGAGCGTCTCGCCAAGCTGGCCGGTGGCGTTGCCATCCTCAAGGTAGGCGCGGCTACTGAAGTCGAGCTCAAAGAGCGCAAGCACCGCATCGAGGACGCCATCCAGGCGACTCGTGCCGCGGTCGAGGAGGGCATTCTCCCAGGCGGTGGGGTTTCGTTGCTCCGCGCTTCGGCTGCAGTCCAGACGCTGCGTGGCGGTACCGACGACGAGAAGGCCGGTCGTCAGATCGTCCTCAAAGCGCTGGAAAGCCCACTGCGCCAAATCTCGGTCAACGCCGGTTACGAGGGCGGCGTTGTCGTCGAGCGCGTGAAGGCGCTCGAGAGCACCAAGGAGGGCTTCAACGCCCAAACCGGGGTCTACGAGGATCTCATGAAGGCCGGGATCATTGATCCGGCCAAGGTCACACGTTCGACCGTGCAGAACGCAGCCTCCATCGCCGGACTGCTCATCACTACCGAGGCTATCGTGGCCGAGGAGAAGGAAGAGGGGCCTGCCGGCATGGCCGGCGGCGGCGACATGAACGGCATGATGTAGCGAACTGAGACGCAGTTCGAGAAAGCAAAGACCCGGCGCCAGACGCCGGGTCTTCGCTTTCACAGGTGCATGGATGGCGGGCGTATCAGCCGGCTTTCACAAGCCGCTCCACGTTGAAACGTCCGAGATCTGGGGATTGCAGCTGTAATAATGGACAATCTCGCCAGTGGAGCAGCACCTCAGGATGTCATCCACCGACCCGCCCGCGAAGCCTGCCTCCGTCATCGACCCAACGGGGGGCGGATCTGTGCGCGAGCCAACCGAGCCCGAGAGATGGATCCTGCACTCGTTCGAGCATCTGCTTGACGCGTTCGGCACGTTCACCGCTATCCGGGACAAGGCCGGCCGGATCGTCGACTTCCGAATAGATTATTTGAACAACGCGGCACGCGTTATTACCGGCGCCGCTCCGCAGCGCGAGGTAGCCGAAGGTCTCGTTGAGACCCTCGCGGAGAACCATAAGTGGGAGTTCTTCGATGACTTCTGCCACGTCGTGGAGACAGGCGAGCCACTGGCTTCACAGTCGCTGGAACACGAGGATGCCAAGCACGGCGGGAAGCTACTCGTCCGTGCCTATGAGGTTCGTGCCGCGAGAATTGGCGATGGATTGGTAGTTGGGTGGCGGGATGTGACCGGACACGTGCTTGCGGAGGCGGAGCTGGAACGGCGCAACCGTGAGCTGACCCTCGTGGGCGAGATGGTCGAGTATCTCCACACCGTTGAGTCTTCGGACGAGGTCTTCGAAATCGCCGCCAGTTTTGGTTCGCGGTTGTTCGGGGACTTCTCCGGCGGACTCTTCTTGCAGAATGAATCCGGAAGCGTCGTGGAAGCGATGGCCACCTGGGGCAGTGGAACCTGGGGTGACGAGGTGTTCTCACCCGAGGGTTGCTGGGCGTTGCGCCATGGGCGGCGGCACGGGAGTCTCGCGGAGAACGTGTCTCCGCGCTGCTCGCACGTGGCGAATGACGTCGAGGCCTTCCTGTGTGTCCCGCTCATCGCTCAAGGGAAAGCGACCGGCCTCCTCGTCCTCGCCGCCTCGGGGACCGCGACGCTCTCCACCACTCCGCCCTCGAGCTCGGCGAGCGAGGTGCTCGCTATATCCGTAGGCGAGCATCTTGGGCTAGCCCTCACGAACATGCGGCTTCGCAGCGAGCTTCGGGATCAGTCCATCAGGGATCCGCTCACGGGCCTGTTCAACCGTCGATACCTGGAAGAAACGCTCGAGCGCGAGATCAGCCGCTCTGCGCGCAGCGGCAAGCCCTTCGGCCTAATGATGCTGGACATCGACCACTTCAAACAGTTCAACGATACGTTCGGCCACGCGGGGGGCGATGCGCTGATGCGCGAGCTAGGTGGCTTGCTCCATACCCTCACCCGAGTCGAAGACGTGGGGTGCCGCTACGGTGGAGACGAGTTCGTCGTCTTGCTCCCCGAGAGCTCGCTCGACGTGACAGTCCTCCGTGCGGAGGAGATCCGCCAGGCCGCTCACCGGTTCGCCATCGTGTACGAGGGCTCAATCTTGAGCGCGGTCACCCTCACGGTCGGGGTGGCCATGCATCCGGATCACGGAGCCGACATGGCTGGGTTGGTTCACGCCGCCGATGAGGCGATGTACAGGGCCAAGCACGCAGGAGGCGACCGGGTCCAGGTCGCAGAGACGCCTAACGAGGCGGGTGCGCCCGAGACGGCCTCGACGTGAAGCGGGACCTGATGAACGAGCATTTCGGACCTCTCGAATGAACAGGTCGATATCCACGTCCTGAAGCACGAGAGCGGCTTCGGCGTCGCTGGCTACCCTGGCTGGGTGTTGCGCCGCGCGACTCCCCGTCGTGCCGCCGTGGTAATCCTCCTCTGCGGCGCCCTCCTGGCTGGATGCGCTGACGACGACGGAGGCCGAGACGGCGGGGTCGCCGACGTCTACGTCGTGGTTATCGAGTGGGTGCTCGCCGAGTCGGAGTTCGCCCCCGATCCGGCACTCGATGACAGGTCACCCGTCTATGTCGACAGTCTGGGGCCCGACGAGATCGACCTCGACGTGCAGGTGGAAGTCGTGCGTCATTTCGAGCCGGCCGTTGACGTCCGGTTTGTCGACATTCGAACCGAGGCAGTGGACGAGTCAGAGGTCGGCGCACCTGTGCGCGATGGCGGGCTCCTCCTCGGGCTCGGTGTCGTTCCCGTCGACGGACCCATCGAGATCCGGGCCGAGGTCTACAAGACCTTGGACAGTGTCGTCGGTTACCGTTTCCGGCTTTTTCGAAGCGGCCAGACGATGGTGCTGATCGAACCACCCGAGCGGGTCGAACCCGAGAGCTTGGTGGGAGAACTATGAGCCCGGCAACCACGCGCCTGTCGGCTATGAGGTGGATCCGTCGCCTGACGTCCGACGGGTTTGACGATCTGCCGCCGTCCGGCGACGGCGATGCGGGCCGGCTCCTGCCTGTGCAGGCGCTTCACAGTTTCGGCGACACCATGTTCGCTGTATCGCTCGTCGGCTCCCTGTTCTTCGACGTCTCGCTCGACGCAGCCCGACCCCGGATCGTGCTGTATCTCGCTGTCACGATGGCCCCCTTCCTGGTGCTGGCTCCGCTCATCGGACCGCTGATCGACCGGGTCCGCGGCGGCCATCGGATGGTGCTGCTGGGCGCTCTCGGGGGCCGAGCTCTGCTCGCGCTGCTCCTCGCCACCCAACTGAAGGGGCTGCTGCTCTACCCGCTGGCCTTTGCGATCCTGGTGCTGGCCAAGGTGTTCAACGTCTCACGGAACTCTCTGGTGCCGGTGCTCGTGACCGACCACTCCCTCCTCGTCGTGGTCAACTCGCGGTTGGCCCGGATCAGCGCAGTGGCCGGAGCGGTAGCTGCTCTGGTGGCCGTGGCCATCCTGGAGTCCTTGAGCGCCGGATGGGTCCTGCGGGCCGGTGCGGCGGCCTATGGCGTAGGGGCTCTCCTCGCCCTTCGTCTGCCTCCCCCTCATCCCTGGGAAAACGCCTCTCCGATCGTCGAGCAGTTGGAGCTGTCCAGCCCCGGCGTGCGGTCTGCCACGCTCGGGATGGCCAGCCTCCGGGCCGCGACCGGCTTTCTGCTGTTCCACGTCGGCTTCGTGATGAAGCGGACCGGCGAGCCGGCATGGCTCTTCGGTCTGCTGGCCATCTCGATCGGCCTGGGCGCTTTTGCCGGGACGTTCCTCGCCCCGAGGCTGCGCCGACTCGTCGGGGAGCAGGTGATGCTGTCGGCCGCGCTGGCAAGTCCGACGGTCATGGCGCTGGTCACTGCGCTCCGCTTCCATCGCGTGAGCGCGGTCGCGCTCGTTTTCGTCGTCGGGATCAGCGGCAGTGTGGCCCGGCGAGCCTTCGACTACGTAGTGCAAACCGAGGCACCCCACGCTCGGCGGGGCCAGGCATACGCCGGTCTGGAGACCCGTCTCGAGCTGGCATGGGCCGCAGGCGCTCTCGCAGCCGTGGTGAGTAGCGCCCCCGGTTGGCTCGGCGCCGCGGTCCTGTCCGCGGGGCTCGGCATCGTGGCGATCGAACGCGTGATTCAGCGGAGGAGCGCAGCTCGGATCGAGTCCGCCGCGGCTCCAATGACCCTTCCATTGCGGCTGCTCGAGACGGCCGAAGCCCTCGCGGCACGCGGCGACCGCCAACAGGCGGTGATCGTCGCCGTGGCGGCCGTCGACGCGGTGACGCTGGTCGGAGCGCCGGTTAAGCCAGAGCTCGCCGATCTCCGCGAGCTCGGGCGGGTAGCGGCTGATCAGGACGAGCACACCGCCGAGGAGGCCCTACGATTAGCACACCAGCTCGTGGCCGAGGCCTATTTGGTCTCGGACTGAACGACAGGTGCCCAGCCGTTCGCGTTCCCCCGGATGAACTAGAGAGCCGCGAGACTTCCGAATCGACCGCCGGGCCGTTCCTCCTTCCGCTGGATGCTTGCACGGATTGCCGCTCCGACAGGCATGTCCTTGCCGCGTGTCCGACCCAGTGTGCGGAGATCGTTGCTTCTGCGGTTGAACCCAATCACGCCAACCGCTGCTGATCAGCGAAACCTCGAACCGCCCGTAGCCCCGGCCCCGGTACGCTGGTGAGCGCATGCCCAGGACCTCCGGCGCTGACCCGGGACCCTGACGGCGACTATGTGATCCACCTGGCCCAGGCTCACGACGTCGACTACATCGTCAGCGGTTATGCCGACCTTCTCGAGTGGAATGAGCAGGATCCCCCGGTGATTCCACCGGCGGAGTTCGAGGCGAGACCAAGTCAATCCTGAGCGTCCACCGTCAGCTCTGGGCCGCGCCTGGGCCGCGAGCCGACGAGAATCTGGTCGCGTTTGTGCCAAGCGACCACGAACTCGTCCGCCGAAGATTCGTAGCCATCGGCCATCCAAAGTTTCTCGCCGAATCGGTAAACGTGTGGCTCGGGACGTGGCATAACGCCTGATCCCGGACGAGAACGCTCGCATGGCGGAATAGCACAGACCGATGCCTCTTTGTGTCAAGGGGGAGTTTCTCTGGTTTGGTGAGCGCGGCGGGTTGGCCCGTGCAGCGTTGCCGGGTTGGTCGTAGTGTTGGTGTTGGGTCCGGGAAGTGACTTATCCGAAGTGCCGGTGTATCAGGGTGT
>JBFGLM010000061.1:0-24677 GCA_041576165.1 Acidimicrobiia bacterium | reverse complement strand
GGGCTGTTCCTCGACTACTCGAAGAACCTCATCAGCGACGAGATCTTGGCCGCGTTGTTAGAGCTCGCCGACGCGGCCGGGCTGAAGAGCCGGATCGAGTCGATGTTCTCCGGCGAACGCATCAACACAACGGAGGATCGGGCGGTGCTTCACGTTGCACTGCGCGCCCCGACTGGCTCCCGCATCGTCGTGGACGGCGAGAACGTGGTCCCGGAAGTGCACCGCGTGCTGGGGCAAATGGCCCGCTTTGCGGACCGCGTGCGGTCGGGCGAGTGGTTGGGCACCACCGGCCAGCCGGTGGAAACGGTCGTCAATATCGGGATCGGCGGATCGGACCTGGGCCCGCTCATGGCCTACAGGGCACTGGGCGCCTACGTGGCCGAGCAGCTCGACGTGCGGTTTGTCTCGAACGTGGACCCCACCCATCTGCATCAAGCGCTGGATGGAATCGATGCCGCCACCACGCTGTTCATCGTGGCCTCCAAGACCTTCACCACCCTCGAGACATTACGTAACGCGACCAACGCCCGGTCCTGGCTGCTCGACCAACTCGGCGCGGACGCCGCCGTCGACAAACATTTCGTTGCGGTATCGACCAACGCAGTGGAGGTCCGTGCCTTCGGCATCGATCCGGAGAACATGTTCGAGTTCTGGGATTGGGTGGGGGGCCGCTATTCGTACGACTCCGCAATCGGTCTCAGCCTGATGATCGCCATCGGCCCGGAGCACTTCACCGAGATGCTGGGCGGCTTCCGAGCCATGGACGAGCATTTTCGCACGACCCCGTTTTCCGACAACCTGCCCGTGCTGCTGGGCCTTCTCGGGATCTGGTATCGGAACTTTCTGGGCATGTCCACCTACGCAGTCCTTCCCTACAGCCAGTATCTCGACCGGTTCCCGGCTTATCTCCAGCAGCTCGACATGGAGTCCAACGGCAAATCGGTCGCACGCGACGGCGCCACGGTCGGCTATGACACCGGGCCAATCGTGTGGGGGGAACCGGGCACCAACGGCCAGCACGCGTTCTACCAGCTGCTCCATCAGGGAACGACCGTGGTGCCGGCCGATCTGATCGGCTTCCTGGAGGCGAGCGACGATATCGGTGACCAGCATGAGCTCCTGGTGGCGAACCTGCTGGCCCAGGCCGAAGCGCTGGCCTTCGGGAAGACGGCTGCCGAGGTGCGAGCGGCGGGCGTCGATGAGTCGCTGGTCACGCACCGGACGTTCCCAGGCAACCGACCGACCAACGTGATCCTGGCCGAGCGGCTCACCCCTGCCGTGCTCGGAGCGTTGGTCGCACTGTATGAGCACAAGGTGTTCACCCAGGGCACTGTCTGGGGCATAAACTCGTTCGATCAGTGGGGGGTCGAACTGGGCAAAGCACTTGCGCAGGCCATAATCTCGGAATTGGCCGACCCCGGCCGGCCGCTGGAGCACGACAGCTCGACGAACGCCCTCATTGAGCGGTACCGCAGCCATCATCACCACTGATCATCCATAGCGACCGGCCATTCCGTATCGCATCGATGTTCGCCCTCCCCGTCTGAGCTCTATGCCTGAAGGCCACACCATTCATCGCTATGCCCGGCTTCACCGACGCCACTTCGCCGGTCTCCCAGTGGCTGTGTCATCTCCACAGGGCAGGTTCTCCGAGGGCGCGGCCCGGCTCGATGGTCGCCGGTTGGAGACGACGGAAGCGCTGGGGAAACATCTCTTCTACCGCTGGGAGGGCGGTCTCACGCTGCATGTTCATCTCGGGCTGTTCGGCAAGTTCAAGACCTTCACGACAGACCCTCCTCCACCCACGCCCGGGACCCGCCTCGCCTGGCAGGCGGAGTCGGGCACGTTGTATCTGGCCGGACCAACCGCGTGCGAGCTGATCAGCGCCCCCGAAGAGCAGTCCATCAGGGATCGGATCGGTCCCGACCCGCTGGACCGGCGAGCCGACCCGGCCGAGTTCGTCCGGGCCCTCGGCCGCCGATCGGCGCCGATCGGGGCCGCCCTGCTCGATCAAAAGGCGGTCGCCGGGATCGGCAACGTATACCGGGCAGAGCTGTTGTTCCTACGGGGCATCGCGCCCCACCGAGCTTCCCGCTCGCTGTCCCGAGACGAGGTCAGGGCACTGTGGGACGTGACGGTGAATCAGTTGCGCCGGGGCGAACAGCGCGGCCGGATCGTGACAGTCGATCCAACCGAGCTGGGTGCGTCTCGGGACCGCGATCTGTCCCGGTCGGAACGGCTGTACGTGTACGGCAGGGTGGGCCGGCCGTGCCGGCGGTGCACGACGCCGGTGGTGTCGGAAGAGATGGGCGGGCGCCCGATCTCGTATTGCCCCTCCTGTCAGCGGTAGCCGCCGGGTCCGGGGACTTTGCTTCACGGCCGACTTCACGGGATAATGGCGGACCGCTCCACCCCGTATTTGCCCAAGGAGAATTGCCATGTCTGAGACCACGTTGCGCGCCGAACCCGGCCGCACCACCGGTAGCCGTGCATCCCGGCGGCTGCGTCGCGATGGCATGGTGCCGGCGGTCCTGTACGGAAAGGACTCTGAACCAATCTCGGTCGCCGTCGAGGAGCGCGAGCTACGCCAGGCGCTCAGCACCGACGCCGGGCTCAATGCGATCCTCAACGTCGAGGTCAACGGGGCGGCTCATACTGCCCTCGCTCGCGAGGTGCAGCGCCACCCGGTGCGGGGTGACATCATTCACCTCGATTTCGTCAAGATCTTGTTGACCGACCGGGTCGAAGCACAGGTTCACATCGAGTTCGTTGGTGAGCCCGTCGGTGTGCGAGAAGAGGGCGGGATCGTGGAAACCGTCACCAACTCGGTGCTTCTCTCGGCCATAGCAACTGCCATACCCGACAGCATCGAGCTGAACATCGACGGCCTGGGTATTGGTGACACACTCAAGGTGGCCGACCTCCCCGAACTCGAAGGTGTCGACTACCTGGACGATGAGGACCTCACGCTCGTCACCGTCACCGTCCCGGCCGCAGTCCTGGCCGAAGAAGAGGTCGAAGAGGGTGAAGAGCTGGAGGAAGGCGAAGAAGGCGTGGAAGCCGAGGGCGAAGAAGCCACGGCCGAGGCCGCCGACGAAGCCGGGTCTGCTGGAGACGAGTAGCAGCCAGTGAAAGTCATCATCGGGCTCCGGAATCCGGAACCCGAGTACCTGGGCACCCGCCACAACGTCGGGGCCGAAGTCGTAGAAGCCCTTGCCGCTCGATGGGGAGAAAGGATCCGTCGAGGACCGCTGCGAGTACCAGCTCAGGTCGCGGTGTGCAACCGGTTGGGAGAACAGGTGGTCTTGGCGCTGCTGCGCGCCAACATGAACGTCTCGGGTCTTCCCACCACGTCCGTCTTGAAGTACTACAGGGCGACGCCCGAGGATCTGGTCGTGGTCCACGACGACATCGATCTGGCGTTCGCCCGGCTCCGGCTGCAGTTCGGGCGAGGTCCCGGAGGCAACAACGGCGTCAAGTCCATCATCGGAGCGCTCCAAACGCGCGACTTCTGGCGGCTGAAAGTGGGGGTTGGCCGCCCGCCGGGCAATATGGACCCGGCTGCGTTCGTGCTTCGCCGGTTCTCCAAAGCTGAGCGGGAAGAAGTCGATTTTCTCGTTCAGGACGCCGGTGACGTGCTCGAGCGGTTCCTGACCGACGCGGGGGCGGCCATCCTCTTGGCCGGCGAACGCAAGCCACCTTGGTGATGAGCATCGGGGCGGGTCCCTCTCTAGGGTGCGGGGCCGGCGCCTTCCGCAGGCAGCAGGCATTGTCAAGGCGTCGTGAGGAGGCGGGATGAGCAGCTTTGTTGGAGCGATCGATCAGGGGACAACGAGCACCCGGTTCATGGTCTTCGATCACGGCGGCCAGGTGGTCGCCAACGCCCAGGAAGAGCACGAGCAGATCTTTCCCCAACCGGGCTGGGTGGAGCATGACGCGGCCGAGATCTGGGCCAGGACCCAGTCGGTCGCGGCCACGGCGCTGGAGCAGGCAGGTATCGCCGCGTCGGATCTGGCTGCAGTCGGCATCACAAATCAGCGCGAGACTGCGGTCGTATGGGATCGCAGCGGCGCACCGGCCGCCAATGCGATCGTCTGGCAGGACACCCGAACCGACGAGATCGTCAGCCGCCTCGGCGGCGACCACGGCCCCGACCGGTTCCGCGACCTCACCGGGCTTCCCCTGGCGACCTATTTCGCCGGGCCCAAGGTCACCTGGCTGCTCGAGAACGTCCCCGGCCTGGCGGAGCGAGCCGAGCAGGGTGAACTCCTGTTCGGAACGATCGATTCGTGGGTGGTGTGGAACCTGACGGGCGGCCCAGACGGCGGCCGTCACGTAACCGATGTAACCAACGCCTCCCGGACCTTGATGATGGATCTCGATGCGCTGGCGTGGGACCCCGGCCTGGTCGCCAGCCTTGGGCTGGCGTCCTCAATGCTGCCTGAGATTGTGCCTTCGATAGGGCGGATTGCGCCGGCCACTGGACCACTCGACGGCGTGCCGATCAGCGGGATACTGGGGGATCAGCAAGCCGCGCTGTTCGGGCAGGCGGCCTTCACGGCCGGCGATGCCAAAAACACCTACGGCACCGGCTGTTTCATGCTGATGAACACCGGGACCGAGAAAGTCCCATCGACCAGCGGGCTGCTGACCACCGTCGGATATCAGCGAGAGGGCGAACCACCCATCTATGCGCTCGAAGGGTCGATCGCGATCGCCGGCGCGCTGGTCCAGTGGCTGCGCGACAACCTGGAGCTGATCGAGGATTCATCCGAGGTCGAAGCACTGGCGTCGAGCGTGACCGACAATGGCGGGGTCTATTTCGTGCCCGCCTTCTCGGGCTTGTTCGCTCCCCACTGGCGGCCGGATGCCCGGGGACTGGTTGCGGGACTGACCCGCTTCGTCACGAAGGGGCACCTGGCACGGGCCGCACTGGAAGCGACTGCGTTTCAGACGCGGGAAGTGCTTGACGCGATGCGTTCGGATTCGGGGGTCGAGCTGTCTTCGCTGAAGGTTGACGGAGGCATGGTGGTCAACGAACTCCTGATGCAGTTCCAGGCCGACGTGCTCGGAGTGCCGGTCGTCCGCCCAGTGGTGAACGAGACCACTGCGCTGGGTGCCGCCTATGCGGCGGGGTTGGCGGAGGGCTACTGGTCCAGCCTCGACGACCTGGCGGCCAACTGGCAGGAAGACAAACGATGGACACCGCAGATGTCCGACCAGGATCGGGCGGCGCTGATGCGGCAGTGGTCGAAGGCGGTTGCGCGCACCCTCGACTGGGTGGAGTGAATCTACGGAGGATCTCAGTCGAGTCCAAGTTCCCGCTCGAGGCGGGCGACCCGGGCTTCCAAGCGGGCAACCTGTTCCGCTAACGATGGCTCGTTGGGAACGTGTCTGCTTTCGGGGGTGGCAGCCACGGGCGAGGCGACCTCGCCGGTTTCGCCCGAATTGAGGGTCCAGAGCAGGCGCCAGCGTGCCTCCTTTTGGCCGGGACGCCGGGGGAGCTTCTCTGTGATCGGTTCGTCCTGGCGAGCGAGCTGGTCGAGGACGTGATCAACCGACTCGAGGCCGGGGAACTCGTGATACCGCTCGGTCCGGATCCGGAGTTCTCCTGCAGTTTGTGCACCGCGTAACAGCAGGACGGCTACCACCGATCGTTCCGGCACCGACAGGCCTGGCACCGATTCCAGGTCGTGGCGGTATTTCGACGATCGGGAACGGGCCTCTTTCACCCAGCGCACCAGGCGCTTCTCTCGCAAGCCTTCAATCCCTGCGTTCACGGTGGCCTCGTCGTAGGAAACCACGGGGTCACGGTTGGACGACTGGTTGCACGCGGCCCGGAGGGCGTTGAGGGTGAGCGGGTAGTAGTCGGGAGTGGTCAGTTCCTTTTCAACCAGCGCCCCCAGGACCCGGGCTTCCACGTCGGTGAGTTCGATTTCACTCACAAACCCTCCGATTCGATTTCTGCCTCGTAGCGGGCGAGTTCTGCCCTGCGGCGGGCTTCGTCCCACCCGAACCGGCCGGCCAGCGCGTCGCAGATGATCGGGGCGTCGGAGCGGCCATGGTCCTTGGTCGCCCACGCCAGGTGAGTGCGGCGCAGCGCCACGTCGGCGATGGAAGCCGCCGACTCCTGGAGAATCGAGTACTCGACCTCGGCTCGAGTGGCGTAGCCGTCTCCCAGCTGGGTCCGGGCGTCGGGATTGGTATCGAGCATCTCCATGATCACCACCGCTTCGGTCCCGTACCGGCCAACGAGATGATCGGCGTACGAGGCCGGCAGCTCAAGGGCTTCGATCCGGGGCCGAAGGTTCTCGGCCGCGCCGGCCCCAACCCCGGCGCCGATCAGCAGCTCCCGACTAGTGGTTGACTTCCCGTCGACGCCGAGATGGCCGGCGACCGCGTCGGCGGCGTCGGCGGCGATAGGCCGGTAGGCCGTGAGCTTGCCACCGACCACCTGGTAGTAGCCGGGGGCGATGGCGACGATCTCATGGGCCCGCGATGCCCGCCCGGTGTCGGTTTCACCCTCGGATACAAGGGCTCTGACCCCGGCGAAGCTGGCCCGGTGGGTGATATCACCGACATCCAGGTACATGCGCAGGTGCCGCATGAGATAGTCGATGTCTTCGGCTTCGGCGCGGGCGCCTCCCGGAGAGCCCGCATAGGGTGTATCTGTGGTCCCGTACAGCGCGTTGCCACGCCAGGGCACGATGAACAAGACACGACCATCGTCGGTTTCGGGCAGTACCAGCGCTTCGTCTCCCAGCCCCAGAGCGTCGGGATCGAACAGGAGATGGACCCCCTTGGAGAGTGTCACGGGTACGGCCGGGCCGGCATCGTCGAGGGGTGGGGGAGCGAAGGCCCAGGTTGCCGACAGGACCGCCCGGGCGACCACGTCGAATTCTGCGTCGTCGCGGCGATCCTCCATCTTCACGACATAGCCAGCGCCGGTACGTCGGATCCGGGTCGCCCGGACGCCATTGACGGCGACCGCGCCGTGGCGCACGACTGCAGTTTTGAGCACGGTGAGCGTGAGGCGAGCGTCGTCGGTTTGGGCATCGCGATAGACAAAACCGCCGCGCACGCCCTCGGTGCGGAGCCGGGGGACTCGCTCCAGCAGCTCCCGATCGTCGATGCGTTTCGAGGACGGGCCGGGACGGTTGCCGAGCGCGTCGTAGATCCACAGGCCCGCCCGCAACGCGGTGGGCAACAAAGCCGGGAATGAGGCCCAGCCGGGCAGGTCGGCCAGGCCGCGATCGCGGTACAGCGGGATGATGAAATCAAGCGGCTGGTACAGAAAATCGGCGGTGCGGACCAAGATCTTCTGTTCCAGCAGGCCTTCCCGGACGAGGCCGAACTGAAAGTGCGGCAGGTAGCGGATGCCGCCGTGGAGCAACTTGGTGGAGCGGCTCGACGTCTCGGCCGCAAAGTCCTTCTGCTCGACCAGAGCGACCCGAAGACCGCGGGCCGCTGCGTCGAGTGCAACAGCCGAGCCGATGACACCGCCGCCGACCACCACGAGATCGAACGTCTCCCCGGCCGCGAGGTCGCGCAGCGACGCGGCTCTGGTCCATTGGCCCGGCGGGAGGACGGCGGTCATGGATCGGGAGGATAGCGCTGGCCCTCAGACCGGTATCCTGGCTGGGTCAGACTGTCGAGGAGGACTCGTGTCGCTGCCCGACCTACTTGCGTCGGTGCGAATCGCGCTGGTCCCAGTGATCATGGCGTTCGTGTGGGCCGGCGGTCGCGGCGTATCGAACGCGTACGGCATCGCGGCGCTGCTATTTCTGATCGCTGCCATCACCGATTTCCTCGACGGCTACTTCGCCCGCCGATGGGGTATCACGACGATCGTTGGCGCCTTCCTCGACACCACGGCCGACAAGCTGCTCGTCACCGGCACCCTGCTGGCCCTGATCGCCGTGGGCCGGGCATCGATATGGGTGACTTTCATCATCATGGCCCGCGAATTCATCGTGATGGCCCTGCGGGGGATCACCGCGATCGAAGGCACGACGGTTGCCCCCTCCGTCGCCGGCAAGGCAAAGGCGGTCGTGCAGTTCGTAGCAGTGTTCCTGGCGATGATGCGGCTCGACGAACCGTGGGGCGCGCTGTACCTGGACGAGTGGGCAATGATCATCGCGGCAATCGTGACGATCGCCTCCGGCTGGGATTACATCGTGAAATTCAGGCAGGTGGTTCAGGCTGTCGATGCTTGAACCCGCACCGGTTGTGATCACCGGCGGCTCGGGAGTTCTGGGTTCCGCCATTGCGCGGCACCTGCTGGCCGCCGGACGGAGCGTCGCTGGACTGGCCCGCACGGACGAAGCAGCTGCCATTCTGGCTGAGCTGGGTGTCCCCGCTCGGTCCGGCGATATCCTCGACTACAACAGCCTCGTCGACGCGTTTGCCGGGGCGGACGTGGTGTATCACGTCGCCGGGGTCAACCAGTTCTGCCTCCGTGACCCCTCGCCGATGTACCGGGCGAATGTTGAAGGCACCCAGAACGTCATCAAGGCTGCGGCCGCGACGGGCGTGCGGCGAGTCGTCTACACCTCATCGGCAATAGTGCTCGGCGAATCGCAGGGGACGCTGGGGGCGGAGAACTCGCGCCACCGCGGTACATATCTGTCGCACTACGAGCGGTCGAAACACGAAGCCGAGGATGCGGCGTTTGCGGCTGCCGGCGGCATCGAGCTGGTCGTGGTGAACCCGTCTTCGGTGCAGGGTCCGGGCCGGGCCTCAGGAACCGGGCGCCTGATCCTCGATGTGGTCAAGGGCAGGCTGCGCGTGCTGGTAGATACCAATCTGTCCATCGTCGACATCGACGACTGCGCTCGCGGACATCTACTGGCCGAATCCAAGGGTGTCCCGGGGGAGCGATACGTCTTGAACGGCATCAGCCTCTCACTCCGGGAGGCCGTCGCCTTGCTGGAGCATGTCCTCGGCTCAGAATTGTCGATTCGGTTCCTGCCGAGAGCCGTGGCCAGGGCGGCCATACCGGTACTGGACGGGCTCAGGCGGATGGGGCGCGTGCCGTTCTGCGGTGAGATGATCCGAGCCTTGCTTCACGGGCATGTCTACGACGGCTCCAAGGCCACCCGCGAGCTGGGCCTGGTCTACACCCCGCTCGAAACGACCTTACGGCGAACCATCGAATGGTTCCGGGCTGAGGGTATGACCAGCGCGTAGTGACCGCACCCGGGCCGGGCCGGGCAGTCCGTCCGCTCGGGGTAGCATCCCCGGTCCGTGATCGCGCCGCTCAACGACCTGGTAGAGCGCTGGCAGCCGGATCAGCTTCCAGTTGCCCCGGGACGTGTCATCGTCCCGCCCCCCGCTCGCGCCCTGGTGGTCGCCGGGGTGGCCGCCAAGCACGCGGCCGGCCCGACGGTGGTGGTAGCGCCCAGCGAGCGGGAGGCGGAAGAGCTGGTCGATGATCTGCGTCTGTTCACCGACGACGTCGTGTTCCTTCCCGCCTGGGAGACCTTGCCGTTTGAGCACGTCTCCCCCAACGACACGACGATGGCCCAGCGATCCCTGGCCCGCCACCGGCTCCAGGGCGGGAACTCCCTGATTGTCGGTTCGGTGCGATCGGTGATCCAGCGGATCAGCAGCTCGTCGCCCGAGCCGATCGTCATCACCGAGGGTGAGGACGTCCCGTTCGACCGGTTGGTCGAACGCCTCGCCCGGCTCGGATATCGCAGGACCGACCGCGTCGAGAGCCGGGGCGAGTTCGCGGTTCGGGGCGGGATCATCGACGTCTTCCCGGCTCAGGCTGACGACGCACTGCGTCTCGATTTCTGGGGCGACACGGTCGAAGACATCCGGGTCTTCTCGATCGCGACCCAGCGCTCGATTGACAAAGCCGACCGGCTCACCGTGTACCCGGCCCGCGAGTTTCGTCCCGACGAGGATGAGCGGGCCACCGCCCACCACCTGGCGGCGTCCGAGCCGTGGGCAGCGGCGACCTGGGATCGGATCGCCGAGGGCGTCCATTTTGCCGGGATGGAGTCGTGGATGCCCTGGTTGGTGGCCCCTCGGACCTTTCTCGACGAGGTGCCGCCGGACGGCACCGTTGTAGTGCTGGACCCGGCCCGGGCGCGGGACCGAGCCCGCGATCTCTCCAAGGAGGAAACTGATTTGGCCGCCGCACTGGCCGGTACGTGGGGCGACCGAGCTCCGGCGGCCGGCGCCCACCCGCCGCTTTTCCTAGAGCTGGCGCCGGCGCCCGCCCTCACTATCGAAGCTCCACCGATCGCCGGCCGGCCTGGTGAGCTGGCCATAGAAGTGGCGCCGTTCGACGCAACCGCGGGGGATCCCGAGTCGGTGGCGGCCGGACTGGCCCGGTTGCGGGCTCGGGGCTTCGATGTCGTTGTTGCGATGGACGGCATGGCCGCCGCCGAACGGGTCGCCCGCATCCTTGGTGAGAACGGCCTGGAGATGCCGGTCGTGGACCACTTTCGCCGGGATATGGCTGGGGTGCTGCCCGATGGCATCCACCAAGGAGTGGTTCTGCCCGCCCTCCAGCTGGCGGTGTTGGGCGAACGGGAGATTGCCGGTCGGCGCCGCGCCCACCGCCGGGTGGGCCGTCCGCGCCGCGAAACCGGGGACGGGTATCAGGATCTGACCCCGGGAGACTATGTCGTGCACTATCGCCACGGCATCGGGCGGTTCGAAGGGCTGGTCACTCGGAGCGTGGCCGGAATCGAGCGGGATTACCTGGTCGTGGCCTACGCCGGTCAGGACAAGCTGTACGTGCCAACCGACCAGCTGGCAGCCGTCAAGAAATACACCGGCGGCGAACAACCCCGGGTGTCCCGCATGGGCGGTAGCGACTGGCAGAAAACCAAGAACCGGGTGCGCCAGGAGGTCGCCGCCGTGGCGGAGCAGGTCGTGGCACTCCACCGGGCCCGCGCCCAGGCCGAAGGCCGGACCTTCGGACCGGATTCGCCGTGGCAGCGAGAGGTTGAAGCCGCATTTCCGTTCGAAGAGACACCGGATCAATTGACGGCGATCGGCGACGTCAAGTCCGACATGCAGGACCAGAAACCGATGGACCGGCTGGTTTTCGGGGACGTCGGGTTCGGCAAGACCGAGGTGGCCTTGCGGGCTGCGTTCAAGGCCGCCACCGAAGGCAGCCAGGTGGCGATATTGTGCCCCACCACGTTGCTGGCCCAGCAACACTTCCAGACGTTCTCGGACCGGTTTGATCCGTACCCGATACGGGTCGAGATGCTCAGCCGCTTCCTGACGGCCAAAGAGTCCCGAAGCGTGATCGACAGTCTTCGTACGGGTGAGGTCGATGTGGTCATCGGCACGCACCGGCTGCTCTCAGAGGATGTGGTATTCCGGAACCTCGGGCTGCTGGTGGTTGATGAGGAGCAACGGTTCGGAGTCAAGGCCAAGGACCGGATCAAACAGCTCAAGGTGGGGGTCGATGTTCTCACCCTCACCGCGACGCCCATCCCGCGCACCCTCGAAATGGCTCTCACCGGTATCCGCGATGTCAGCCACATCCGCACGCCGCCCGAAGACCGACACCCGATTCTGACCTATGTGGGTCCCTATGACGCGGCGGCGGTGTCGGCCGCCATTCGGCGCGAGATGCTGCGCGAAGGCCAGATCTTCTACGTCCACAATCGGATCCAGTCCATCGACCGCGCGGTGGCCCAGCTGCAAGAACTCGTGCCCGACGCCCGTTATGCCGTGGCGCACGGACGGATGAGTGAGGGCCGGCTAGAGCAGATCATGCTCGACTTCTGGAATCGCGACTACGACGTGCTGGTAGCGACCACGATCATCGAGTCGGGGCTGGACCTCCCGCAGGTGAACACGCTCATCGTGGAGCGCGCCGACCTGCTCGGTCTCGCCCAGCTGTATCAGCTGCGCGGGCGGGTCGGCCGTGGGTCGCAGCGGGCCTACGCGTACCTGTTCCACCCGGAAGAGGAGACTCTCACGGAGGACGCCTACCGGCGGCTCGAAGCGATTGGTGAATTCACCGAGCTGGGCTCGGGTTTTCAGCTGGCCATGCGCGACCTGGAGATCCGGGGGGCCGGTTCGGTGCTGGGTGAGATGCAGACTGGACACATCTCGGCGGTCGGCTTTGATCTGTACGTGGAGCTCGTCTCTGAGGCGGTCGCCGAGTTGAGCGGCGCCGAGCTGGAAACCAGGCAGATCCGGGAGGTCCGCATAGACCTGCCGATCGACGCCCACCTGCCGGACGCCTATGTGACCGATCAGGCGGCCCGGCTAGAGGCGTACCGCAGGCTGGCTCTCGCGGAGACCCACGAACAGGTCGATGATGTCGCCGCCGAGTGGGACGACCGCTATGGCGACCACCCGCCCGAGGCCGATGCCCTGCTCACCACTGCGCGGGTCCGGGTGGAGGCCCTCCGAATCGGGCTTTCTGAGGTCGTGAAGTTGCGCAACGAGATCCGGTTGGCGCCGGTGAACCTGACTCAGTCCCAGCAGGTCCGTCTCGAGCGGCTGGCCCCGCGGGCAACGCTGAAGGCGGCTGAGGGAGCGCTGTTTGTCCCCGTTCCCGGCGGCGCCGAGCCGGTCGCCTTCACGCTGGAGTTCCTGCGAACGATGTGGCCCGACCAGGCCGCAACGGGCGGACCCGCCGGGCGGTGACCCGGCGGGTTGGAAGATCGCCAACCCGGCTACCATCGCTCCGATTCCATTCTTGAGGTACCTCGTGCGTCGTTTGTTCATCGTTATCTCGTTGTTGGCGGTGGTGGCTGCTGCATGCGGCGGCTCGGCGGGGGTGGCTGCCACCGTTGATGGGCAAAGGATCACAGCCGCGGATGTTGCAGATCTGGTCCATGGCGACCCAGACTCGGTCACCAGCGAGACCTTCGCGGTGTTGCTGTTCAATCTGGTGGCGGACGAGGTCTTCCGGACCCGGGCGGAAGAGGATTTCTCGATCACAGTAGGTGAGGAGGAGTTCACCACCGAGCGCGAGGCCTTCATCGCCGGCATCACCGCGCAGGGTCAGACCCTCGAGGAGGTACTCGAGGCCAACGATGCCACGGAGACTCGGTTGGATTTGATCGTGGCGCAGCGTCTCCTGGTGGGCAAGATCGTTGAAGCCCTCGTGGTCGACGCCGGACCGCCCACCGACGCCGAGATCGACCTCGAACGCGAGACGCAGAGCCTACAGCTGTCCAACGTGTGCGCCAGCCACATCCTGCTGGAGAACGAGGCCGACGCTCAAGCCGCGCTCGACCGGGCACTGGCCGGTGAAGATTTTGCCGCTCTCGCTCAAGAGCTGTCTACCGGGCCGTCTGGGCCGAACGGCGGCGATCTGGGCTGCGCGTCGCCCGCCAATTACGTGCCCAGCTTTGCCAATGCGACTATGGACGCCGAGATCGGCATGCCATCCGGTCCGGTGGAGAGCGACTTCGGCTTCCACGTCATCCTGGTCACCGAGCGAACGGAGCCAACCCGCGACGCTCTGATCACGTCGATCGACCAACGGCGTGAGTCGGAACTGCTGGACGCCTGGCGCATCGAGGTCTTGACCGCCGCCGACGTCGAGATCGACGAGCAGTACGGAACTTGGGTGACCGAGCCTCTGCCCCAAATCTTGCCGCCGGACAACTGATGCCGGGGTCCATCACGATTGTCGGGCTCGGCCCCGGCGATCTCGCGCGGACCCCCACCGACACACAGACGTTGCTCACCGATCCTGCAGTCGAGGTGATCGTTCGCACGCTGGCGCATCCCGCCGCCGCAGAACTCGCCGCCCGGCGGGAGATCGTCGGGTGTGATGACCTGTACGATGACGCGGCCACCTTCGACGACGTCTACGAGGCCATCGCCGATCGAGTCGTCGCCGCAGCCACCACCCGCCTCGTGGCCTACGCGGTGCCCGGCAGCCCCCTGGTGGCCGAACGCTCGGTCGGGCTCGTCCGGCAGAAGGCCCGGCGGGACCGGATTCCTGTGTCGATCACCCACGCCCCTTCGTTCCTCGACGAGCTGTGGCTGGCGCTCGAGCGTGACCCGGCCGAGTCCGGATTTCAGCTGCTCGACGGGCGGGACCTCCCCAATCCGCTGCCGCTGCACGTACCGACCGTGATCTTCCACATCGATCTTCCGGTGATTCTGGCCGACGTCGCCGGCCGGCTGGCGCGGGTGATTCCCGATGAGACACCGGTCATTGTTGTTCGGGACCTCGGCACGCAGACAGCGTCCATCAACACGGTGCCGCTGCAGGATCTCGATCCGGCCATGGCGGGGTTCCGCACCTCTCTGTTCCTCGAGGCCACCCCCGTCGGATACCTGGGGGCGCTGGCAGCGATGCGGCGCCTCCGCCGGGAATGCCCATGGGACCGTGAGCAAACCCACGACTCGCTGGTGCCGTTCGTGCTGGAGGAGGTTTCCGAGCTGGTGGAGGCGTTGGCGGCACTGCCCCCTGGTGCGCCTGCTGCGCAACCCGCGGACTACGGGGCGTACGCGGATGTCGAAGATGAGCTGGGGGACCTCCTACTGCAGGTGATCTTCCACGCCAACCTTGCGGCAGAAGTGGGTGCATTCGACATGGAAGACGTTGCCGAGCAGCTCCGCCGCAAGCTGGTCCGTCGCCATCCCCACGTTTTCGGAGATGTCGAAGTGGCAGGAGCAGCCGAAGTGGTACAGAACTGGCAGGCGATCAAAGCTGAGGAGAAGTCGGCGGGGACGTCGCTGATGGGCGGCATCCCGGCGGGAATGGCGTCGCTGGCACGGGCGGTAAAGGTGCAGAACCGGGCGGCCCGGGTTGGTTTCGATTGGCCGGATGTAACCGCGGTACTGGACAAGGTGTCCGAGGAGCTGTCGGAACTGCGACAGGCCCTCGGTTCTGCGCAAGCGCCCGAGGAGATCGGCGATCTGCTCTTCTCGGTTGTCAACGCCGCACGGCTGATGGGCGTCGAACCCGACGTGGCCTTGCGGCGGGCGACCGGGAAGTTCATGGACCGGTTCCGGCGGATGGAGAGCGAGGGAGAGCTCGAAGGGCTGACGATCGAAGAACTGAATGAGCGCTGGGACCGCGCCAAGCAGACACCCCGCGCGTTGTGATCCAATGCCACTGTTAACCGATCCGGGCGTGATAGATTCGCCGGCACAGGAGGGTCCGTGAGTACGGTCATCACCGACATTCGGGCCCGCGAGGTCCTCGACTCCCGGGGTAACCCGACAGTCGAAGCCGAGGTTCACCTAGCTGGCGGTGGCTTCGGTCGGGCGGCTGTCCCCTCCGGGGCGTCGACGGGGGAGCACGAAGCCGTTGAGCTTCGGGATGGCGGAGACCGCTACGGCGGCAAGGGCGTATTGCGGGCCGTCTCCAACATCCAAGGATCGATCGCGCCCGCCATCACCGGGATGGCCGGCGTCGATCAGGAAGCCATCGACCAGGTCATGCTTGACCTGGACGGGACACCGAACAAAGCCAATCTTGGGGCGAACGCCATCCTTGCGGTATCTCTGGCGGTGGCCCGGGCGAGCGCGGCCGGGCTGGGGATACCTCTTTTCCGCTATCTCGGCGGCCCGAGCGCGCGTCTGTTGCCGGTCCCGATGATGAACGTGCTCAACGGCGGCGCCCACGCCGCAAATTCGGTGGATATTCAGGAATTCATGCTGGCTCCCGTTGGCTTGCCGTCGTTTCGCGACGCGGTGGAAGCTGGCGTAGCGGTCTACCACAGACTCAAGTCGGTCCTCGCCGGGCGTGGCCTAGCCACCAACGTCGGCGACGAAGGTGGGTTCGCGCCCGACCTCGACACCAACCGCCAGGCCCTGGAATTGCTGATGGAAGCCATCGAGGGCGCCGGTTACCGGCCGGGGGAGGAGGTGGCCTTGGCGCTCGACGTGGCGGCCTCCGAGCTCTTTGACGACGGCGGCTACCTACTCGATGGCCGGCGTCAGTCGGCTGAGGAGATGATCGATTACTACACGGCGCTGGTGGACGAGTTCCCGCTCGTCTCCGTCGAGGACGGCCTCGACGAAAACGATTGGGATGGGTGGAAAGCACTCACTGACGCCCTCGCGGACCGGGTGCAACTCGTCGGCGATGACCTGTTCGTGACGACCGAGTCGATTCTGCAGCGCGGGATCCAGGAGGGCGTAGCCAACGCCGTACTGGTCAAAGTGAACCAGGTTGGCTCGCTGTCTGAAACGCTGCACACGATGGAAACGGCCGCCCGCGCCAAATATGGGCGGATGGTGTCGCACCGGTCGGGCGAAACCGAAGACACATTCATCGCGCACCTGGCCGTCGGTACGAACGCAGGGCAGATCAAGACGGGAGCACCGGCCCGTTCGGAACGCACCGCGAAGTACAACCAGCTGCTCCGCATAGAGGAACGGTTGGGCGACCAAGCGCGCTATGCCGGACGCAGCCCTTTTCTGGGGATGGCGACATGACCGGTCGGCCAACCCGGTGGGGAATCGTTTTGCCGGTCTTGCTCCTGCTGGCGCTGACCGTGGTGCTAACTAACATCTTCCCATTCCGCCAGATCCTCGCCCAGCGCCGCCAGGTCGATCTGGCCGCCGAACAGCTCGAGGTGCTGCAAGAGGAGAACGCCCGGCTGGAAGCTGAGGCAGCCGCTCTGAAGACGCCAACCGAGATCGAACGGATCGCCCGCCAGGATTTTGGGCTCGTCCAGGCCGGCGACACCAGCTTTGTCATCGTTGAGCCACCGCCGCGTACCACCGTGGCCACGATGGCCCCCGAAAAGCCGGTACCCGAGTCCAGTTCCTTCGTCGACAGCGTCTGGAACTTCCTGACGGGCCGCGATCTGATCCAGGATGAATGACCAGGGAGTTGTAGCCGTGCAGATCGGCCGGCCACTGCGCGCTCCGGCCGAAGTCGTCTCCCGCTGCCACCTCGGCCTCCCGGTCGTCATTGCCGTGCCACCCTTGCTCGACGATGGAACCCCGTTTCCAACCCGCTACTGGCTCACCTGTCCGCTGGCCACCAAGCGCATCGGTCGACTGGAGAGTGGCGGGGGCGTCAAAACGATGGAGTGGCGGGCCCGGGTGGTACCCGCATTCGGTGCTGCGCTCGCCGCGGCAAATGAACGGTATGCCCGTGAGCGTGACGCGTTGATCCCCGACGATGCGATCCACCGGCCGACCGGCGGGGTGGGCGGAACCTCTGCCGGGATCAAATGCCTCCACGCCCACTACGCCGACCGGCGGGCCGGGAACGAAAACCCGGTGGGGGAGATAGTGGCACCGTGGGTGGAGCCACTCGATTGTGAAATGCCGTGCGTGGTCGAGGCAGGCGGGGAGGCCGTCGAGAACGCCGCCTGGCGCGAACCGTCTTGACGCGGCGGCCTTGGCACGGCCCCGCCAATCCGCGGCGGATTCAGGTCCATCGGCCCTGGACGGCGTGGGAAACCGGACCACAGAATGGTGTGACGCGAGAAGAAGGTGAGCATGTTGGCGATGCCTCTGCTTCCGGAAGCTGCTCGCAACTTCCGGCCAAGGTGTCCGGGGTGTACGCGCGCATCCGTCAGCGAGCCCGGAGCGCGTCCCTGCAGTTTCTACGAGTGCCCAGGGCTTCCTAAGGAGCTCGAGGTCACGTGCGACCTGTGCATGTACGACTTCGCGGCCAACGACGGACAGATCAAGTGCGACCACACCACCTGTGAGACCGCGATCCGCCTCAAGGCCAACGTCCCCACTTACCGGGAGTGGCTGCGGTTGCTTCAAGCTGAAGCGGCGGTGCTGCGCTAGTTCGCCGATGGTTGCCCATTGCCGGCAGTGTCCCCATTGTCGTCGTATCCTCACTTGCACCCAGCCCGGGTGACGGAATTGGCAGACGTGGCGGACTTAAAATCCGCTGTCCGTGAGGGCATGTGGGTTCGAATCCCACCCCGGGCACGGCTAAAACCCCTGGTCAGGGCATTGCCGGAAGGTCAGCCGAGTTCGCGCCTGGTCTATCGAATCTCCCAGAGTCCGCAACGAGTCCGCATGCGCAGTCTGTGCTCCTTCGGTAGATACTGGACACGGTGGCTCCGGTAGGTGAGTTCCACTTTGTGGACGCGGTTCCGGTTCCTGGGCGACAGTGGCTCCGGTACGTGGACGACACCTTTGGTTCCACACCTTTCTTGTTTGATGGTGACGTGACCTGTCGCCGACGAGGAGGGGTCCGTCGTGTTGGTGGAGCTGGGTGTGGTGGAGCAGCGGTATCAGGCGGTGTTGGAGGTGTTGGCGGGGGCGTCGGTGACGGGGGTGGCTGGCCGGTATGGGGTGGCTCGTCAGACGGTGCATACGTGGCTTCGGCGGTATGCCAGGGATGGTTTGGCGGGTCTGGTGGATCGGCCGTCGAGGCCTGGTTCGTGTCCGCATCAGATGCCAGCTGCGGTCGAGGCGCGGCTTGTGGAGATGCGGCGGGCGCATCCGGGGTGGGGTCCACGCACGATCTTGTATCACTTGGAGCGGGAAGGTGTGGTTCCGGTTCCGTCTCGTTCGGCGATCTATCGGGCGTTGGTGCGCCACAACTTGGTCGACCAGACGGCTCGGAGGAAGCGGCGGAAGGATTACAAGCGGTGGGAACGGGCCCGGGCGATGGAGTTGTGGCAGATGGACATCATGGGCGGCGTCTATCTGTCGGATGGTTCGGAGTGCAAGGTGGTAACGGGGATCGATGACCACTCGCGGTTCTGCGTGTCGGTCAAGGTGGTGCGGCGGGCGACCGCGCGGCCGGTGTGTGACGCGTTGGTCGAGGCGATGGCCCGTCATGGGATCCCAGATCAGGTTCTGACTGACAATGGGAAGGTGTTCACCGGGAGGTTCGGGCCCGGCACTGGTGAGGTGTTGTTTGATCGGGTGTGTCGGGAGAACGGGATCCGGCACTTGTTGACGGCGCCGCGGTCGCCGACCACGACGAGGAAGGTGGAGCGGTTCCACAAGACCATCAAGCGAGAATTCTTGGCCGGCAAGACGTTTGAGAGTCTCGAGGAGGCCCAGGAGGAGCTCGATCGGTGGGTGGTGGGATACAACACGGAGCGGCCCCATCAGGGGATTGGGATGGTGCCGCCCATCCGCCGTTTTGAGCTAGCCGTGTCTGAGTCGTTTGAGGTGGCTGGCACCGACGACGTTGCCGATGTCGCCCCGGTGGTGATGGAACGGCGGGTGACGCGTCGGGTGGGGCAAGGTGGTCGGAATCAGTTTGGCCACCCACGCCTATCACGTGGGCCGTTGGCTGGCCGGCGAAACCGTCGATGTGGGTGCCGGGGTGTCCATGGGTTGGGCTATCTCTGTGTTGATCGACGCCGAACTCGCGGGTGCTGTGGCCGGGTCGGGTGAGGATCCGGTGTTGGACTAGCGCCGATTGCCGGCTCGGCTCGGAACGGAGTGTCCGAGATCGCTCGGGGCGGTGAGCGTTATGTGCTATCTCCCGGTGGTTCCCGGAACGCGGACGATTTCGGCTGCCATGAAGGCGTGCTCTTATGACCTTCGGTCTAGGGACCCCGGAGCCCCGCCTTGCACCAACGGCTCCCGACGCTCTGATCGCAGGGCTGGGCGACGGTGTGTACAGCACGCGGCTCCATCCAACGAACGGTTGCTCCGGCCCAGCTGATACCTTGCAGTTCTATGTACCTTGTGGTTCTATGTATGTAGGCTCGACACGGATCGAGGGCTGGATGCACATCGACAAGGACTTGGTCGCCGCCTCGGCGACGCCGCTGGTGCTGGCGATCCTCGCCGAGGGGGAGAGCTACGGCTACGCCATCCTCAAACGGGTGCGTGACCTGTCCGGCGGGGAGCTGGAATGGACCGACGGGATGCTTTACCCGCTGCTCCACCGCCTGCGCCGGCTGGGCTATGTCAGCTCCGAATGGCGCACCCCGCCCGAAGGGCGCCGTCGCCGCTATTACGCGATCACCGACGACGGGTTGGAGGCCCTCGCCGAACGCCGACGGCAGTGGGTGACCGTTACCCGGGCGCTCGGCGATGTCTGGCAGGGCTTCGGCGGCCGGCTGGAAGCATCGAGTGTGAACCCGTGAACGGAGTCGCATCCCAGATCGCCGAATGGCGCGCCTACCTGGACGCCGCCGGCACCGTCGACGGCGGTGACATCGACGAACTCGAAGCCCACCTCCGGGACCAGATCGCCGAGCTCAGCGCCGCCGGTCTCGCCGATGACGAGGCGTTCCTGGTCGCCGTCAAACGGATGGGCGATATCGACGCCCTCTCCCGCGAGTTCGCCCGCGAGCACAGCGGCCGCCTGTGGAAACAGCTCGTCCTCCGCTCCGAGGACCGGCGGGTCACAGCCGGCGGAGGCTGGCTCGAAGCATTCCTGTTCGGGCTGGGCGCAGCCGTGGCCATCCAGGTGGCGCGGCTCATCGCCGACTTCCCCGACGAGGCTCCCATCTGGCTGGGTCGCAACCTCGGCCTGCTGCTGCTTCCGTTCCTCGGCGCCTACTTCGCCCGCCGGCGCCGGCTCGGCCCCCGACAGTGGGCTCTGTTCGCGGCCCCGTTCGTGGCATCCGCCCTCCTCGTCAACCTCTACCCCTACCGCCCCGACTCGGGCACCGAGGTCCTCGTCGCTCTCCACCTGCCCGTCGTCCTCTGGTTCGCCGTCGCCTACCCCTACATGGGCGGCACGGTAAGGTCGCACGAGCGGCGCATGCACTTCGTCCGCTTCACCGGCGAATGGATCATCTACTACACACTCATCGCTCTCGGTGGCGGCGTGCTGCTCTATCTCACCCAGGCCATCCTCCAGCCGATCGGGGTCGAACTCGTCAACGAGGTGTTCTCGTGGGTGCTCCCCTAGGGAGCGGCCGGGGCAGTGGTGGTCGCCGCCTGGTTGGTCGAGTCGAGACAGCGGGTGGTCGAGAACATGGCGCCGGTGCTCACCATGCTGTTCACGCCGCTATTCGCGTTGATGCTCGCCGTCGCCGCAGTCACCTACGCAGTGTCCGGGGTCGCCGGTGAGTTCGACCGCGAGCAGCTCGGAGTGTTCGACGCCCTGATGGTGGTGGTGCTGGGCCTCGTCCTCTACGCCCTGTCGGCCCGGGAGCCCTCGAAACCGGCCGGCCTGATGGACCGGGTCGAGCTGCTCGCTGTCGTGAGCGCCCTCGTGCTCGATGGCCTGGTGCTGGCGGCGATGATCGGCCGGATCGGCGACCTCGGGTTCACACCCAACCGCGCTGCCGCCCTCGGCCTCAATCTCGTCCTCCTAGCCAATCTGGCCGGGACCGCCTGGCTCTCGGCCCGTTTCCTCGGGGGACGATCCGGCCGGCATCGTCTCGAACGGTGGCAGACGTCGTACCTGCCCGTCTTCGCCCTGTGGGCGTCGACGATGGTGGTGGTGCTCCCGCCGATCTTCGGCTTCGCCTGACCTTCCGGAGCGACCCCGCCGCCACTGCCACGGGCAGGCAGGTCTGCAGTCCCATGGAGCCATCAACTAGCCGCCGGGGTCGCGTCCCGCTCCGAACTTCGGTGCTTTCCCACCGACGATCGATGCGCCGGATCGCTCAATCACGGACACGATTGAACGTTGCTGCGTCAGTTTGAACGAAGGGCGAGGCCTGCCTTCTTCAAGCGACCGCGCGCATGTAGCGATCGTACTGCGTGCTGACCCTGGGAGACACGACCGAAATCTCGTGAGGCCGCTCCGGCGGATGAGTCAGTCACGTACGAACTCTATCCGAGGGCTCGCCGGCGCGAGGGTTGCGTGGCCGGTCCCGGGGGCTGTTCGGTTGCGCTGAACACGAACACGCCTCACAGACCTCGGAAACGCTACGTCGTCGAACGGCGCTGGCGCTGCGAGATGATCGCGGCAGAGCACCATAAGTCAGTCCGCCCCGGCCGGGGTAGGCACGCCTCTGGTGGCGCTCCCGCAAGCGAAGCATCCATCGAGGACAGCTGTATCGGACGAGCCCGGAGGCGCTCAGCCGGACGCGTGCCGGAAGCATCGTGCCGGTTGCCTCCTCGGGCGAACGCTCGACCTGCCGAGCGGTGGCGCGGTGATGGCCCAGGGGATACCGTGCCGGCAAACCAGCGCCCACAGGTATCGATATGCCCCACGATCCAACCGACGGACCGGACCGTTTACGCGACCGCATCCGCTATCGCTTCGACAACCTCCTCGCCCGTGGCATGTGGGCTGTGTTGGTGTGGTTGGGGCTGATCACCCTGCTGGCCATACTGCTCAGCTCGGCGTTGCTGGCGATCTTCGGGGTCACCTTCGCCGGTAGCGACGACTCCGGGTGGATCGAGGACTTCTGGCAGAGCCTGCTGCGGATCCTCGATACTGGAACGATGGCCGGCGATGTCGGTTGGGGCCGCCGCATCCTCGCATTGATCGTCACCGTGTGGGGCATCCTGATTGCCGGCACGCTGATCGGCTTGATTGCCAGCGGCGTCGAGCAGCGGGTGGAGGAGATGCGACGGGGACGCAGCGTCGTCGTCGAATCCGGTCATGTCGTCGTCCTCGGCGGGTCGAGCCGGCTCGCCGACGTCGTCGACCAGCTGGTTCTGGCTAATCGCGGGAGGAAGAACCAAGCCGTCGTTGTGCTCACCGACGAGGAGCCAGCCGATGTGGCAGATACGGTGCGGCTCGAGGTGCCTGATCTCCGAGGCACGCGTTTGGTGGTGCGACATGGTGATTCCACCAGCGTCGCCGCCCTCTCGCTGGTTGCCCTTCCGCGCGCACGCGCCGTCATCGTCCTCGGCGAGGACGACGATGTCGGTGATAGCCGCGCCGTGAAGAGCACCCTCGCCGCAGGCACCGTCCTCGGCGGATTCGACCGGATCCCGATCATCGTTGACCTCGACGACTTGAACACGGCAGAGCATCTCGTTCGCGCCTGTGGTCCAGGCGTCCACCCTGTGGTCGCTCGCCAGAGTGTGGCTAGGACGATGGTATTTGCGCTCCGGCAGCCGGGGCTCAATCAGGTGGCAAGCGAGTTGTTGGATCTGAGAGGCGCCGATCTCCACATCCGTGATCTCGGTGACCTCAACGGCGTGCCGTTTGGCGACGTGATCACGAGGTTCGTCAATGCTCGACCCATCGGAAGGATGCGCCCCGACGGGCAGCCCGAGATCAACCCTCCGCCTTCCGCGGTCTTCACACCTGGCGACCGGATCATTCTGCTCGCCAACGATGCAGGCGAGCCGGACCGCCGACCTGCGTCCAACCCCAGCTCGATCCACCACGCGGGCGAGCCTCCGAGCATCCTCGGCGGTGGATCCCGAGAGGAGCACTTACTCGTCGTCGGGTGGAACGCCCTCGGTGCACAGCTGCTCGCAGAGCTCGATGGGTCTTGCTCGGCGGAGTCGACGTGCGAGATCATCTACGACGCCACCGTGTTGCAAGAGAGCGACGTCAACGTGCCCGAGCTGACCCGGCTGAGCGTTACAACCCGCCCCGTGCCCAGCAGGGCCTGGTCACTCGAGCTTGCCGAGGAGGAGGACATCACCGCCGTTGTGCTCCTCGGCTATCGCGACCTGCTCACTGCATCCGAAGCGGACAGCCGCACGTTGCTGAACCTGATGGCCCTACGACGCGAGCTGGCGTCGCGGGACGGGGAGCGGCCACGCATCATCGTGGAGCTGCAAGACAGCGAAAGCGTCGACATGGCCCGCGTGTCGGGAGCAGACGACTACGTCGTGAGCTCCGGAATCGCAAGCAGGCTCATTGCCCAGCTCGCCGAGCAACCAGAGCGTCGCTCCGTGTTGCTGGGTCTGTACGCAGAGGCGGGCCCCTCAATCCGGCTGATTCCGGCATCCCAGTACGGACTCTGCGGCGAGGTCACCAGCGAGGACGTCGTGACCACCGTCTACGCCACCGGTGCGCTCGCCATCGGTTGGCGCCGACTCGTGGGCTCGGATGCGGATCTTCGGCTCAATCCCCGCCTGACCGAGCGGGTGCGCCTCGACGACCACGACCAGATCGTCGTGATCGGCTGACGAGGACCGAGCGCACAGGCATGCGTCGTGGACCCGACCTGAGAGCATGCCCCGTATGGAGGACGGGATGACGGAGCGGATGACCTGCTCCTATTGTCGGTGAGGAACGACACGCCAGCTTGATCGATCCCGGCGCGGATGGTCCGCTCTACGATGCGTCAGCTTGTCCGAGATGTGCAGGCGATGTCGATTCGGGAGGCAACACCTCGATTCCGGTTCTCGGTTCAAGGAATGGAGATGCGCTCCACTGAAGCCCCGACGAGATACTCGGCGGCGCTGACCAAGCGAGTGGGCATCCTGCACGACCGTCGAGTTCCCCGGACAGAGCCACTGGCCAACACGTAGCGACGGATGCCCCTTCGGGATCGCCCGCCAGTTCATCATTGAACACCCGGTGGCAATGCGCGGCGTCCGGACGTGGCAAGGCCGACCCTCCACTCGCATCGGGAGTAGAACCCCATGGACGGCGGCTACCCCGTGGACGTTGCCTCCATGATGCCGAGATGAGCAGACGGCGTACGCAACCGACCTCTCGGCAGGTAGCGCTGGAGGTGCCGGTCGGCCCGGTTCGGGGTGCGGGGTGTTATCGCTCATGGTGGGCGATCTGTGTGTCGATCTCGATGTCGTGGCGAGGGTCGTGGTCGTCTGAAGCGGCTCATCGCTCCTGCCACACGATGAGGCCGGGACACCCACGCCGTGAAGCCGCCACACTCCTCGACTACGAAACGGTCTGGCCCTGTCAGAACTCGAACGGCACGAGCTGCCCGTCGTTCGTTATC
>JBFGLM010000060.1:0-25201 GCA_041576165.1 Acidimicrobiia bacterium | reverse complement strand
TCGAAAATACCGATCCGCCGGGCTGCGTCGTCGGCGCCCGCCCGCGGTATCCACACCTCCATGCCGGCCAGACGCTCGAGTAACTCGCCGATCGAGCCGGCCAGCGCAACGCCGAACACTTCTGCGCGACCCGGCGCTTGGGTGAAAGCTCTGCCTCCGACGATGATCGGCACGCGCGCTTCTCGGGCGATCGAGACCACCGAGTAGGCGCGGGCCAGGTTTGCCGGCATTGCGCAGCTGAGAGCGATGACCTCGGGGCCCTCATCATGGACGACCGGGATCAGCTGCCCGGCGGATGCGGTGCTGGGCGGAGCCAGCACGTCGGCACCCGCCGCCGCGGCGAGATCACACACCATGTCGGCTGCAAGGCGATGCCATTCTCCGGGGGAGCTGGCGACCAGGATTCGAGTGTCCAGGGTGGTGGGGGGCGGAGCCAGCTCTGTTGCCAGGCTCACCAAGTGCGCGCTCATCGCAGTTGCGAGGTGTTCTTGCGAGACGCTGATCTGGTTGCGCTCCCACAGGTTGCCTATCCGCGTCTGGGCAACGCCGATCAGGTCGTCGACAATCTCGCCGGCGCTGACACCCGCGTGGACCAACCCACGCACCACCGCTTCCCCAACAGCCCGATCACTCTGGAGGAGCGCGTCGATGTACCGATCGACTTCACCGGCTGAGATCATATGGTGGCCATGGCCACGAGCAACGCAACGTCATCTTGTTCGCTGCCTGCAGCCCAAACGTCGGCGCTCATGGTGGCAGCATCGGCCATCGCTGCGGCAGATAGGCCGGCGACCTCGGTCAGTGACGCCGCGAGCCGCTCCAGTCGGAAGAATTCGTCGCCACTCCGCGACTCGGTGATGCCATCGGTATACATGACCACGGCATCGCCCCGATCCAGGCGAAGGCGGCTGGTTACAAAGGACGGGAACTCGACGTAGCCCATCATGGTTCCCTTGACTTCGATCTCTTCCCACGTGCCGTCCGATTTGACCAGAACCGGGACCGGGTGGCCGGCGCTGGCCACCTCCACGACCGGGAACCCCTTCTCACTGGAAAGTCGCGCCAAAACTGCAGTAAGCATCGGTCTCCCCGGGTCCAGGAGCAGCACCCGATTGAGGACGGCAAGTGCATCAGCCGGCTCCATCGACACTTGTCCGGCCGCGCGCAACGCAGCTCGGGCCAGACCCGCCTGGCCGGCCGCAGCGATTCCCTTCCCGCAGACATCACCGACGGCCATCATCCAGCTGCCGTCCGGTAATTCGAAGACATCGAAGAAGTCGCCGCTCAACCGCACGAGCTCGGTAGCCGGACGGTAGTGAACCCCGAGATCCCATCCCGGCACATCGGGGATCTGCTCAGGGTTCATGCTGCGATAGAACTCGGCTGCCACTGCCGAACGCTCCCGGTACAGCTCGGCTGCGTCCAGCGCCACGGCCCCGCGCCGGCACACGGCTGTGAGCAGAGCGCGGGCCGGCTCCTCCCATTCGCGGCCCGTCCGCCACGCAATAACGGTGCCGATGCGCGTGCCCCGCGCCCGCAAGGGCTCAACCAGCCACGAGACCTCGCCCGCGGGGTGGATGTCATCGGAAACGCCTTCGATCGCCTGGGCGAGGTCCGCCGGGTCTGTCAACGGATCCGGCGTCAGGCCCAGGCGCAAACGGCGAGTTGCGCCGGTGCCATCGAGCGGTGTCGAGGTCGAGACCAGCGCGCGTTCCATCTCGGGTAGGCGTGCGGCTGTCAGGACCGCCCGAGACGGCGCTTCGAGCCGGACGTCGATGACACAGCCGTCTGCCACGTTCGGAACCAGCAGTCCGGCGAGACGGGCTGCCACCCGTTCGAGGTTCAGGCTGGCATTGAGCACATCGCTCGCCTCGATGAGGAACTCGACGTCACCCCGCCACTGCTCCGACACGTCGCGAGCCTGCTGTTCCATCATCCGCAGGCGGTTACGCTCGGCTTCCAGCCCGACGCGATCAGAGACGTCGTACACGATGCCCAGCCCCGCGGTTGGGATTCCGGTGGGCCCGAGCACAATCCGACCCTGCCCCTCCAACCAACGCACCGAACCGTCCTGGAGCGCCACCCGGTAGCGAACTGAGTAGTCGCCCCCGCGCGCCGCCATCCGATCAACCAGCGCCAGAACCTCGTCGACGTCGTCCGGGTGGATGTTGCTGGCGTAGGCGTCAAAGGTGCCCGGAAACGTACCCGGTTCGAGTCCATGCAATCTCTCTGCGGCGGCGGTCCACTCGACCTTGTTGTCTTCTGGGTTCCACCGCCAAGCGCCGACGCCGGCTGCATCGAGCACGAGGGACAGGTCATCACTCAAGTCCAGGAAGCGATGCATCGGGAGAGGTTACCCGAGTCCGGTCATGGCTGTTTTGGAGGCCCGCGGGCACTCACCTGAAGGCCGGCGTGGCGAAGCGGTTGTCTGCGATCGGCTGATGCCCGACCACGAAGATGAAGTGCTTCTCGAGCCCGAAATGCGCTCGGGCGCCATCCAAGTCCATCACATGGCTGGCTTCGCTCTCCAGCAACGCTCGGAGCATGTCGCGCGTGAACTCAGTCAGATGGCCAGGCGACGGTATTCGATCCTCATACGGGACGGTCACCACGACCACCCCGGTGGCGCGGATTGATGCGAGCGCTTCGCGCAGGACCTCGTGTTGCAGTTCGGAGTCGTGGTGCAGATGCTCGAGGATCTCGCAGAGAAAGACGACGTCGAACGCTTCTGCGCCCAGCTCCTCGGTGGCGGAGGCTCCCTCGAGCACCACGAACTCCACCTCGTGGTCGTAGGTACTCCCGAGCAGCCGGTTGGCCTCGATCTGGACGGGAGCACGATCAACCGCCACGACGCGGTAATCAGGGTGATGCTCCTTGATGAACAAGCTGAGATATCCGGTATTGCACCCGATCTCGAGGATCTCGAGTGGCCCGTCCCCGACATCGAGCGTATCGAGTAGCTCAACCATGGCTAGATACCGACGGCCATGAACCCGCACGTCGGATATTGCCTTCTCAATCGCGCCCATACCCCCGTAGAACTCCCCGAGCTCGTTGAGCTTGGCTCGTAGCTCCGGGTCGGAAATCCGGCGAGCGTGATCGATATGCCGCTGAAGGTACGCCGCCGCGTCGGGGGGCGTGCTGCGATCGGTTATCCGTCTGAGGAGGTCTCGCAGTCCCACGTGGGACAGGAGAATAACTGGCGTCCCGCTGTCGCTGCGAGCCGGCGAGCGGTAGCGGCCGGTGCTTGTTTGTGAACGACACCGTTTGGGTACTGCCTTGGCCGTGAGCGACCGCTGGACACAACCGAGCGGCAACGGTCCGCTGATCGCAACTGCCATCCACAACGGGCATGGTATGCGTCGCGAGCTGCAAGCGATCAGCAAGTTGGGCTGGGATCAGCGTCTGCGGGAGGAGGATCCGCACACCGGAACCCTCGCCGACGTGATTCCCACCCACGTGGTGGTGCACGTCTCGCGGTTTGAGGTCGACCTCAACCGGCCGCCGGACGAAGCGGTCTACCGCCGATCCGAGGATGCATGGGACCTCGACCTGTGGTACTCGATGCCGGACGGCGAACAGGTCGCTCGGTCGATGGCGAAGTACGAGGCATTCTATGGAGACATCGCGCGCTTGATTGAGGAGGCCATAGCCGCTCACGGCCGCTTCGTCCTCTACGACGTCCACTCATACAACCATCGCCGGCGGGGTCCAGCCGCCCCGATCGACGATCCGGCCGCCAATCCGACGGTCAACCTCGGCACTGGGACTCTGCCGGATCGTTGGCGGCCTGTGGCCGACGCGTTTCTCAAAACGATGGCCGATCAAAGGCTGTACGGTGAGCCGATCGACACCCGTGAGAACGTGAGGTTCCGGGGCGGATACCTGTCGAAGTGGACTCACGACACATACGGCGAGTATGGCTGCTCCCTCGCAATCGAGTTCAAGAAAGTATTCATGGATGAATGGACGGCCCTGGTCGACCCCACCGCATTGCGTTCACTGCGGGCGGCGCTGGGAGCCACTACCGAGGAGGTTCACGCCGCGCTGGAGGCAGCGTGACGTTCTCGGCGACCGACCGGGACATTGATCAGCGCCTTGCCGGCCTCGCCGTTGCCCTGCCGTTTCTGCTGCTGATCACTCCAACCAATGCAGCCGCCTGTCGCCGTGAGTTCCTGGCGGGCGACCATACAGAGCCGAAGTTCGCTTACCGGCACCTGCCGGACCTCGACCGGTACCGGCGGCAACTCTCGGAGATCGATCCGGCGCATGCCGAGGAACCGATCCTGCGCCATTTCTTCACGGCGCTCAAACGCGAGCTGAGCCTGCGGATCGAGATGATTGCCCATCGCGGCACGGAAACTTTTCGAGAAGCGAGCATCGAGCTGTTCGGTCACGTCGAACCGTCGCTCGTCGACCTGGCCGATCGCATCCTCTCTCGTTCCGTGCCCCAGACCGCGGACGGCGAACGGGTGGGAAGCCATGACCTGGTCCGGCACTGCGCGGCCGAGGTAGCCCACTATCAACGGGACTGCGCCCACATGGGCGCGGTGGAGCAACGTAAGGACATTACGGGGTTGATGGTCGAGAACGGGAACCTGCTGATCGGAGCCGATACCGTGCTGGCCAGACAGCATGCTGAGGCCGTCGTGCACCATGAGGTGGGCGTTCACATGCTCACCTTTGCGAACGGGCACGCCCAACCCTTGCGAATACTCGGGACGGGGCTGGCGCACTACGACGAAACCCAGGAGGCGCTCGGGCTGATCGCTGAGTACCTGGCAGGAGGGCTCCGTCCCGGCCGGCTCCGTATCCTCGCGGCCAGAGTCATCGCCGCCGCCCACCTCAGCGAGGACCCGACCTTCGCAGCGACCTATCAACGAATCCGCGACGCCGGGCTGAGCGCGGGGGCTGCGTTCACGACTGCGATGCGGGCCCGGCGAGCGGGCGGCTTGACCAAAGATGCGATCTACCTCCGCGGGCTGGTTCACCTGCTCGACTATCTGGCCCGTGGAGGTGGATTGGAGTCCCTGTTCATAGGAAAGATGTCGCTCGAGGACTTGCCCCTCATCGACGAGCTACGGTGCCGGGGTCTGCTCATTCCTCCTCCGCTGCGGCCCAGGTTCTTGGACATCGCCGGCGCCGATGAACGTTTGCACGCGCTGAAAGCGGGTATGAACCCGCTGCAACTTGGAGGTCTCACGGCATGAACATCGGGTTCGTCGTCAACGACGTGGCCACCGAAAAGCCGCAATACACCACAACTCGGCTCGCCAAGGCGGCCGCCACCCGCGGCTATCAGACCTGGTTGATCGGAGTAGGCGACTTGGCGCACGACCCCGATGGCACTGTGTCGGCACGAGCTCGCGGCCCCAAGTCGGGCAAGAACTACCGGTCGCTAACCAGTTTCCTCGACGACGTCCAGAACGGAGAGGGTGTCACCGAACGGATTTGTGTCGATGACCTCGATGTCCTGATGCTCCGCAACGACCCGGCCGACGACGCAAACGACCGTCCCTGGGCCCAGGCCTCCGGCATATTGTTCGGCCAGCTGGCCGCCCGCAGAGGTGTGCTCGTCGTGAACGATCCGGTCCATCTGGCCGACGCCATCAACAAGACCTACTTTCAGCACTTCCCCGAGGAGGTGCGCCCCCGCACACTGATCACACGCCAGGCGGACGAGATCAAGGAATTCGTCGACGGGTGCGCGGGCAAGGCGGTGCTCAAACCGCTGCAGGGTTCCGGTGGCCAGGGCGTCTTCCTGGTCAACGACGAGGAAGCACCCAACCTCAACCAAATGATCGAGACGCTCACTCGGGACGGCTATGTAGTGGCTCAGGAATACCTGCCTGCCGCCGAGGAGGGCGATGTGCGTCTGTTCGTCATGAACGGGCAGCCGCTGAATGTAGAAGGCGAGTACGCCGCGTTCCGGCGGGTCAACAACACCGAGGACGTGCGCTCGAACATGCACGCCGGTGGCAAGGCTGAGCCGGTCAAGATCACAGACGAAATGTTGCGTCTGGTCGAGCTCGTACGACCCAAACTGCTCCGCGACGGGATGTTCCTGGTGGGTCTCGACATCGTCGGCGACAAGCTGATGGAGGTGAACGTGTTCAGCCCGGGCGGATTGGGCAGCGCCAAAGCCACGACCGGTGTGGACTTCACGAACGCAGTGATCGACGACCTGGAGCGCAAGCTGGACCTCCGGCGCAGCTATGGGGTCGCGATCCCGAACGTGCGCCTCGCCACCCTCTGATCCAGCTGCATCCGCAACCGATCGAACCCCTTGACACCCGATTCAAACATATGTTTGAATTCAATCAATCGTTTGATTGAATTGGTGTGGATACTCGAACCAGAATTCTGGAAACCGCCGAGGGCCTGTTCGCCACCAAGGGCTACGCCGGGACCTCCATACGCGAGATCACCCGGGACGCCGGGGTCAACGTCGCGGCGATCCATTACCACTTCGGCAGCAAAGAGGCACTGCTGCGAGGCGTCACGGACCGGATCGTGCGCCCGCTGAACGAACGGCGATTCCAGCTGCTGGACGAGGCTCTCCGCCGCTCCGACCCGGCGCCGATCGAGGACCTGCTGGTTGCCTTCATCCGGCCCGACGTCGAAACCCTCCAGGAACTCCAGCAGCGGGGGCCGACCGTGGCTCATTTCATCGGCCGCACATATGCCGACCAGACGCCGTGGATTCAGGAGATGATCTCCGAGCAATTCGCCGAAACTCGAACGCGCTTCTTTTCGGCGATTGCGGCCTCCCTCCCGCAGCTGCCACCCGCCGAGATCGCCTGGCGGATGGCCAAGGTGGCCGCATTGGTGGTGCACCTGTTCGCCACCTGGCCGCCCGCAGCCATGACCGATCAGCAGGCCGAGGCCACCATCGAGCGCCATGTGGCGTTTCTGGCGCCCGCGTTGAGCGCCCCGATCCCGACGTCATCCACGGGAGGTGCAAGCAACTAGAGATCAGCCCACCATCAGAAAGCCCGCCCTCGGTGATCGCAAAACCCCGCGAGGACGGGCACGCCCGGCACGGCGGTGCCGTGCCCAGACCCAAGGAGCCTATACACGATGAAGGACCTCCGTCCCGACTGGCTCAGTCAGTCGCAATACCCATTCGCCCTGAGAAGCTTCGACCTGCCCGGGGGAAGCGTCACCTACGTAGACGAAGGTAACGGCCCGGCTTTGCTGTTCGTGAACGCAGGGATCTGGTCCTTCGTGTTCCGTGATGTCATCGAGCGGCTGCGCAGCACCTACCGGTGCATCACGCTGGACTTCCCCGGCTTCGGGCTGAGTCCGGCCCCGGACCGAGAGCTCACACCGCGAGAAATGAGCACGCTGCTCGGCGAGTTCGTTGATGCGCTGGAACTGCGGGACTTCACGATCGTCGCCCACGATATGGGCGGGCCGGTATCGCTGGTGATGGCAAACCACCGGGCCGACCGAATAGGCGGCTTGGTGCTGGCGAACACTTTCGCATGGACACCTGATTCATTTGGGCCTGCGGACCATCTTCCGGATCATCGGTGGACGGTTCATGACCGGTTTCAACAGCGTCACCAATCTCATGATGCGAGTCTCGGCGACCAAGTTCGGCGTCGGACGTCATCTGGATGGTTCCGGACGGGCCGCCTTCCTGGGCCCGTACCGGGATCGGGCCCGTCGCCGGCGGTTCCACCGAACAATCCGCTCTGTCTTTCGCGATCCAGATTTCACGGACGCGGCAGAGGCCGCAGCCCGGGGAGCTCTCAACCACCTGCCCGTTCTCACCGTGTTCGGCGAGAAGAACGATCCGTTCGGATTCCAGGCACGGCTCGCGGCTACCTTTCCCGACCACCGGGGTGTCGTCGTCGCCGCAGGCAACCACTTCCCGATGATGGACGACCCCGACCTGTTCGCCCAGTCGGTGGCGAGCTGGCACACCGCCCGGGTCACGAGCGGCCCCAGGACGCACTGAATGGAAGCGCGTAGTTGCTCGATGGTGTCGTAGCAACGAGCGTCAGCGGACAGCCGTGAGCGCCACCCACGGGGCCGCCGGCAACGTCGTCCGGTGGCGTTGCTTTGGGTTGCTCCCCCGAACCAACGCGCCTTGTCGGGCCGGCGTCCCCAGCAGGTGCAACTCGGCCCAGCCCCCCAGGCTCCAAAGCACGCCGTTCTCAGCCGACGCTCGCCGCTCTCTGAGCTACAACGCCGATCGCAGCGCATCCACCGGCTCCATCGCCGCCGCCCGCATCGACGGGTAGATCCCGGCGACAAATCCGATCACGCCGCCGATTGCGGGCGCCGCCAGGGGCAGCGCCGGGTTGAGGACTGGCGTCCACGACTGCAGAGCCGATATTCCGACCACGATCAGGATGCCGGCCGCCGCGCCGATCACACCCCCGATGAAACCCATAGCACTGCTTTCGGCCAGGAACTGAACGGCGATATGGCGACGGGTGGCGCCCAGGGCGCGGCGCAATCCGATTTCGCCGGTCCGCTCCATTACCGACACCAGTGTGACGTTGGCAATTCCGATGGCCCCGACCAGTAGCGCCACACTGCCCAGGACCACAAACAGCAGGTTGAGGTCCTGCTGGACCGCGTCCCGCACCCGTTGTGGCTCGGCGGGGAACGCGACGCGTAACGCGTCGGGTTTGTCGGGACGGAGCGCAACCGGGACCTGGCGTGCGATCAGTCCGGTGGCTCCGATCCTGGTCTCGACCACGACAGTTTCCGGACTCGTCAGACGGTACAGGCGTTGCGCGGTTCCCTCGGGAATGATGACCGCGCCCAGGAGATCAAATTGTCGGGCCACATCGTCGATAATCCCGACGACCAGAAAGAGGTCATCACCGATCCGGATGGCAGGCAGCTGCTCGAGGTTCCTGATTCCGAGCCGGTCCGCCGCGGTTGATCCCAGAACGGCGATCTGCTCGGCGCGATCGGAATGGAGCCTATCCGGCAGCATCCCGGACGTGAGCTCCGCCCGGACAGCTTGAAACAAACCGGGAGATGCCGCCTGGATCGAAAGTTTGAAATCGGTCCGCTGCGCCGGATCGCGCACAGGCGACGTGCTGACCAGCACTTCGCCTGCGTCGATCGTGCTGACGTTGCCGGCGGCTACGACGCCGTTGAGCCGACTGAGCCGTTCCGGAGCATCCCAGGGGATGTCGTTCGCTATCCCATCGAGCCCGGGGGGTTTGGCCGTGATGCTGACCTCCGTTGCGGCTAGCTCATCGAAACGGCCGACGATGCGGTTGCCGGCCGTCTGCGACAGGCCGATGGTCGCTACCAGGGAGGCGAGGCCGATCACCGTGCCGAGGACTGTGAGCGTCGTCCGTCCTGGCCGCGAGAAGAGGCCGGCAATCGATTCGGTCACTAGGTCGAGGAACGACATGGACGAGCGGGTCGGCGTCATGCCACGGCTTCCAGCCGGCCGTCGATGATGCTGACCTGACGCTCGGCTTGTCCGGCGACCTCGGCGTCGTGCGTGATCATCACAATCGTGAGGCCGTCCTGGTGCATGTTGCCGAACAGGTCGAGGATGGCCGACGACGTCGTCGAATCGAGGTTGCCCGTCGGTTCGTCGCACAGCAGGAGGCGCGGCTGTCCGAGGATGGCTCGCGCTATTGCCGCCCGCTGGCGCTCACCCCCTGAGAGGAGGGGAGGAAGATACGCGGCCCGATGACCCAGCCCCACGCGGTCGAGCGCCGCGACTGCGCGGTCGCGTCGGTCACGTCGTGAGCCCGCCCGGTATACGTCGGCCAGCATGACGTTCTCCACAACCGACCGGTGAGCCATCAGGTGAAAGGACTGGAACACGAAACCGATCGCCCGGCTCCTCAGCCCAGCCCGCTCCCGGTCCGAGAGGGGATCGGTTTCGGTGCCCGCCAGGCGATACGTGCCTGTACTTGGCCGGTCCAGCAGGCCCAGGATGTTCAGCAGGGTCGACTTCCCCGATCCCGAAGGACCGATCACCGCGAGCCATTCGCCTTCGTCGATGGTGAGAGTTACATCACGGAGAGCTTGTACGGGGGCCCCGTCACCGTAGGTCCGGCTGACGTTCTCGACGGCCACGATCGGGGCCTTCTCGCTCATGCGGCGGGCGTCTCGAATCCGATCACCACGAGATCGCCGGCCTCGAGCCTTCCGCCGAGCGGCGCCACCTCGACAAAACCCTGGGCCGACAGGCCGGGGCGAACTTCGATGAACGAGAGGTTCCCATCCCGGCTCACCTGCACCCGGGAAGCGCCATCAGCACCGAGCGTGAGCGCACTGATGGGCACGGCAAGTACCGGACCCCCGGTCGATTCCGTCGGTATGGTCAGCCGCATGGAGGCGCCGATCAGATTGGGCGGTGCGGCAGGAACTGCAACCTCGAAATAGACGTGGAAGCCGTCGACATCATTCGTGCCGGGCCCGGCCGCGACGAACGAGATGACACCCTCGGCCTCGATCCCCAGGTCGGGTTCGTCAATCGACACTCGCATCCCGGTAGCCACCAGACCGGCGCTCTCAATCGGGACTGAACTGTCGATGGCCACATTCGCATCAGTGACGGTCATCAGATCGCCTTCGGCTCTCATCCCGGGACGAACCAAGACTTCGGACACGCGGACAGACGGGCTTGCCAGGAAAAGAACCTCATCGGCAGGAACGAGCACACCCGCTCCGATGGTTGCTCCTTCGATCAGATTCGCCAATGGAGGCTGGATCTCTGCGAGCTCTCCGGATGTGGCAACGACCGGCTCATGTCCCGAGGAGCGGTAGAGGTCGGCGACGGCTTCACCCGTGGCCGCGTCATATTGCCCGTCGACCGGCCCCGGGTCGTATCCCAGATCGGCCAGAGCCTGTTCGAGTTGGAGCACGTCGGCGCCTTTCATCCCGGGCCCAAGGTCCCGAAACGATGGAACCTCGCCTGCGAGGAGGAACACAGGACGACCGGCCACCCGTGCGACCACGTCGCCGCTGGCCAGTTCGGCACCGGGATCGGGCGTTGCGGTGACGATGCCGGCGTCGGGCTTGAGAGCCGACGGTGCTTGCGCCACTGACTGGGGGGAACCGAACCGTCCGGTCCCACGGGTGACGATGTCGGTGGACAGCTCCCGCATTTCCGCAGGGACGAGGATCGGCGACGGCTCGGGCGCTGCCGTCTGAGCGGCAGCTTCCGCCGGGGACTGGATGGTCGTGCCGGCCACCCAGCCTGCCACAGCAGCGATGACCATTGCCGCCATCACCAGCAGCACAAGCCGGGTGCGCTTCATGCCGCCACTGTCGCGCCGAAAACCTGACTCGTTGCTGACTGAAACGCGCCCGTAGTCAGCGCCGGGTCAGGTGACCGGGCATAGAAATACGCGGTTGCCGTCATGAAGGAAGTAATGGTGACGATTCGCGTGAATGTTCTCGCTGCGGCATGGGCCCTCATCCTGATCGCATGTGGTGGGGGTTCTGACTCGGCGCAAGCTCGGACTCTACCCACGTCCGGCACTGCACAGCCCGCAACAGATCTCCCAGGAACACAGGCGTTTGGGCTGACCGACGAGGAGTTCGCCGCCAGCGTCGACGCGACCGAAGCGCTGATCGCGTCCTGCATGGCTGATGCCGGATTCGAATACGTCCCTGTCGACGTCACTGCGTTCCTCGAGGTCGAGGAGTGGTTGCGGCGCGATCCGTCGCTGACCCGGGAGGAGTACAAATCACAATGGGGCTACGGCATCACGACCAGGTTCGACTTTCCGGCCCGCGATGTCGGGCTCGGCTCCCAGAACCTGAGAATCTACGAGGACCTTGCGCCGGCCGATCAGGTGGCCTACGACCGATCCCTGTTCGGTGAGGATACCGACGCGACGTTTGCGATCACACTGGATGACGAGGATTTCACGTCGACCGGGGGATGCACCAGGGAGGCTATCGACCAGGTGTTCCCGGCCGAGATGCGAACCGGGACGTTCGTCAACCCGAAGGATGTCCTCGTCGAATCAGACCCGCGCGTCGCCAAGGCCGAGCAACGATGGGCCGACTGCATGGCCGATGCCGGATACGAATACACTGACCAGGACGAAATCATCGAGGAATTTGAAGAGCAGTCAGACGTGGTCGCCGGCGACGATGATCCCGAAGAGCTCACGGGATCCCGCCTCGACGCTCTGCGGCAACTCCAGGACGACGAGATCGCGGTTGCGTTGAAGGATCTGGAGTGCCAGGAGCCCGTCGACATCGCGGTGCGGCAGGTCGAGATCGAGATCTTCGGAGCACCGGTGAGCGGATGAAGCGGACCAAGGCAATCCTCGCGGGGTGCGCGGTGCTGCTCATCGCGGCCTCGTGCGGCAACGAAACAATCACGATACCTGACACAGCAGCGGCTCCGGCTGCCGCAGCTCCTGCCCCCTCTGATGCCACTGCCACCTCTACGGCGGCGGTGTCGAATGATGCCGCGAACGCAACCGAGGGAACTGCGTCGGTTGTCGAGGACGCGTACATATCGGCGGTCGATCGGGCCAGTGCGGCATTTGCCGCGGCTCAGGGAAACACCTACGGAACCGAGGAGTTTGGCCTCACCATGGCCGAACTCACCCGCCGCATCGAGGAGGCCGAGGCACTCATCGGTCGCTGCATGGCCGACGCAGGATTCGAGTACATACCGGTTGATTTCTCCACGATTCGTCGCGCCATGACGAGCGACAAGTCCGCGCCGGGTCTGAGCGAGGCTGAGTACCGAGCGCAGTACGGGCACGGGATCACCACCCAGCCCGACAAACCGATCGTCACCATCGGGCTCGGTGAACAAAACCAGCGAATCCTGGACGGCCTGAGCGAAGCCGACCGGGTTGCCTACGAACGAACGCTGTGGGGCACAGACCGCACGGCTACGTTCGCGTTTGCGCTCGAATCCGAGAATTTCTCTCGTACCGGCGGGTGCACCCGCGCCGCGGTGGAGCAGCTGTTCACCCCAGAGGAGATGGCGACCACCTACTTCAATCCGGCAGACGCGTACGTGTTGCAGGACCCGCGGGCGGTGGCCGCGCTGGAGGCCTGGTCGCAGTGTATGAGTGAGGCCGGTTTCGTCTACGGCCACCCGGACGACATCGATTTCGACCTGCAAGCTCGCTACGACTCGATCATGCAAGGCCGAGATCCGGAGGAATTGACTGGAGCCGACCTCGAAGCGCTGCAGAAGCTCCAGGACGAGGAGCGAGCCGCAGTTGCAGCCAACCATCCGTGCGAATCGACGTTGCTCGAGCCGGTGCTCGATGTGATTGAAGAAGAGTTGCTCGGCGACTGAATCATCGAACGAGGAAGGTGCGCCAACACACACCTTCGGCGCGCTCGTCCGGCGTTTCTTCTTTGTTCCGAAATCCGACAATCACCTTGACCGTTGGAACACCCAACAACGTCAAGGAGATGATCGATGAGCCAAACGGCCACCCGCCCGCCCATCTACAAACGCCGTTCCGTACTGATCCCGGCCGCCGTGCTGGCCGTCCCCGTCCTGGCCCTGGCCTGGTGGCTGGGATCACCACTGTTCCTCGACACGGTGGTCGACGAAGCATTCCCCGCGGTCGCCGACGCATCCGCAATGGACGACACGGCAGCCGACGAGGAGGCCGCCGCCGACGAGGCCGCCGCCGACGAGGCAGCGGATTCCGACGCCGTCACGGGATCGACCGGTGCCGCCCCGGTGGCTCTGTACTCCGGAAGCTTCACAGGAGCGGACAGCTCTCATCAAGGCTCGGGCACGGCGACGATCTACCAGCTCGATGACGGCTCCCGCACCTTGCGCTTCGAGGACTTCGAGGTCACGAATGGTCCCGACCTCCACGTGCTGATCAGCCCGACCGATGCGATCGGGAGCCGGGAGGATCTCGAAGCCGCCGGCTACTCGGATCTGAGCGGGTTGAAAGGGAACATCGGCAATCAGAACTACGAATTGCCGCCCGACCTCGACCTCACCGGACCCGTCACCATCACCATCTACTGCGACCCGTTCCACGTGGTCTTCGCCACTGCGACCTTGACCCCGGCCGCCTGAGCCCGGAGCGTTGAACGGGCCGGGCTCGGTGGTCTGAAGCATGATCGATCCCGGCCGGCAGCCCGAGTAGGTCCCGATCCCCGGACCGGTCGAGTACCGTTGGAGGGCAGATGGGCGGCAGGCGGCCTCGACGCTCCCCCGCGATCGCCGATGGAATGAGGTGCATGATGTCTGAGTTCGACCGGGACGGCTTCGAAGAGGTTCCCATCGGTGATTCGGAGCTACCCCCAGTGCCGCCCGAGTTCGAGGACGCAGCCTCGGCCCCGCCCATGCCGGCGGACACCGGCGGGCCGCTCAGTATCAGCTCAGAGGAACGGGGATGGGCCATCGGTGCCCACGCGTCGGCGTTTCTCACCTTCGTGGTCCCGATCCCGGGCATCAGCATCCTCGCGCCGCTCATCATATGGTTGATGAAGAAGGACACGATGCCCTATGTCGACTATCACGGCAAAGAGGCAGTGAATTTCAACATCTCGTTCTTCATCTGGTTCATCGTGGCATTGATCGTGGGGCTGGCGCTCTTCCTCGTGGGAGCGTTCCTGACCATACCGATCGTCGGGATCACGTGGTTCGTCCTGGTCATCATCGGCGCTGTCAAGGCCTCCAACGGCGAGTACTACCGCTACCCGTTCACGATCCGCCTGGTCAATTAGCGGCCCGTGGCGCCGGAAGCTGCTCGTCGCGTCTTCGCCGACGAGGGACTGGAGCCATTGACCTGGTCGAACGATCCGGGATACGAGTATGGATGGCATGACCATCCGTACCACAAGGTGCTGGTGTGTGTGGCCGGCTCGATCGTGTTTCACACCGAGGAGGGGGATGCGCCGCTCAGGCCCGGTGACCGCCTCGACCTGCCCCCCGGCACCCGCCACGCGGCGACCGTGGGACCGAACGGTGTGACCTGTATGGAGGCAGCCCGGCCCCCAGGGCCTCACTCCGTGGGATAACCATCGAGCAACACGTGCGGCCGGTACCGAATGGGACGGGCCAGCGCAATCGAGGTAGTGGTGCGGTCCACACCGGGGATCGCCAGGATCTCCTCGAGCCGCTCCATCAACTCCTCGTTGGAACGGGCGACGACCCGGCAAAGTAGGTCACCCGCGCCCGCGATCGTGTGCACTTCCAGCACGGCCGGAATCTCCTCCAGTCGCATCACCACCTCCCCGAACCGTCCCTGGATCACCTCGATGGTGGTAAACGCGGTGACCGAATACCCAAGGGCCACCACGTCCAGGTCGGGGCCGAAGCCGGTGATGATTCCCTGTCGTTCCATCCGCTCGATCCGGGCGTACACGGTGTTGCGAGCCGCGCCCACCAGCCGGGCCAGCTCGAGCACACTCACCCGCGGCTGGGTACGGAGCGTTTCGAGGATCCGCCGGTCCAGCGAGTCGATCGCCATGTTTCTCCTCGCTTGCAGTCGGGCGGGCCGGCCGGGCGCCGGGCCGTGCGGCCGATTCGCAGGTGCAGATCGACCAATCTGTGCCCGGCCAAGCGTAGCTACCTTGAGCAGAATGGTCAGCAGATTCCGCTCCTGTTGCGCAAAACGACGAGATACGGCACGATGAGAGCGCAGGCTGTCGACCAGAAGGAGCTGCTCATGGAGCTGCGCCAAGTTCTCGCCCCAGACGGCTCGCTCGTCGGGCCGTTGCCCGATCTCGACGACAAGGAACTGCTCGATATCTACCGGTTCATGGTCTGGTCTCGCGTCGTTGACCGCCGGGCGTATGCGGCTCAACGCCAGGGACGACTCGGGACGTATGCCATGCTCGAAGGCCACGAAGCCGCCCAGGTCGGCTCGGCGGCCGCGTTCGGGCCCCAGGACTTCATCTATCCGGGTTATCGCGAACTCGGGGTCCAGCTCACACGAGGCGTCCCGCTCGAAGTCGTGCTGACGTACTGGCGCGGGATGCCCAACGTGCGGTGGGACCCGCATGAGTACGGCATGATGGCCATTGCGGTGCCGATCGGCTCACATCTCCCCCACGCGGTGGGCCATGCCTACCACGCCCGTCGCTCCGGTCGCGGGGTCGTCACCGGCGCCTATATCGGAGACGGCGGCACGTCCGAGAACGACTTCCACTCCGGACTGAACTTCGCCGGCGTGTGGAAGACCCCGACGGTATTCATCTGCCAGAACAACTTCTACGCGATCTCGGTGCCATATGAGAAGCAGACCGCGTCGGAGACGATCGCCGCCAAGGCGGCTGCGTACGGCATGCCGGGCATCCGGGTCGATGGTATGGACGTCCTCGCGATGTACTCCGCAACGCAAGAGGCAGTCGAACGGGCACGCAGCGGCCGCGGACCGACGCTGATCGAGGCCGTCTGCTACAGGTTTGGTGCCCATGCGACTGCTGACGACGCCCGGCGGTATCGCAGCGAGGCGGAAGAGGCATCGTGGCGGGAAAAGGATCCGCTACCCCGGATGCAGCGGTTCCTCATGGACCGCGGAGTCCTGTCGGAGGACCTCGATCGCGAGATCGAACACGAGGCGGGCGCCAGTTTTGAACGGACGCTCGAGGCTCTCGAAGCCGAGACGGCTCCCGGCCGGGACGACATCATCCGTCACGCCTACACACGAATTCCGCAGCTGCTGGTTGACCAACTGCACGACCTCGACGCGATGCGGGAAGAGGACCGGAGTGTCGTCGAGGCGGGGGAGGTCTGGGCCGTGGGCGCCGAGCCGGATCCGGCAGGGCCCACCGAGTCGATGACCATGGCGGATGCTATCAACCGCGCGCTGGCCGATGAGATGAGCCGCGACAACGCTGTGGTGGTGCTCGGCGAGGACGTCGGCCAGGCCGGTGGCGTCTTCCGTATCACCGACGGTCTGCAGGCCAGGTTCGGCGAGGACCGTGTGATCGACACACCACTGAACGAGTCCGGCATCGTGGGTACCGCCATCGGGATGGCGGTTGCCGGCGGGCGCCCGGTGGCCGAGATCCAGTTCGACGGGTTTGTGTATCCCGCCTTCGATCAAATCGTCAGTCACCTGGGCCGTCTCCGGTTCCGGACCAGGGGCCACGTCGACGTGCCCGTCGTCGTGCGCTTTCCCAATGGAGCCGGGATCGGTGCACACGAACACCATTGCGACTCCCCTGAGGCGTACTTCATGCACGCGCCGGGCCTGGTCGTCGTTTCGCCGTCCAACCCATACGACGCCAAAGGCTTGCTGACTGCGGCGCTCCGCTCTAACGACCCAGTCATCTTCCTGGAACCGAAGGTGTTGTACCGGCAAGGCCGGGAAGAGGTACCGACCGAGCCCTATGAGATCCCACTGGGCCGGGCGAGGCTCGCCCGCCATGGTCGGGACGCCACCGTGATCACCTATGGCGGTATGGTGCCCGCGTGTATTTCGGCAGCGAACAGCCTGGCCGCGGACGGCATCGAGGCCGAGGTCATTGATCTGCGCACCATCTACCCGTGGGACATCGAAACAGTCACTGCGAGCATTCGCCGCACCGGCCGGGCCCTGGTGGTCCAAGAGCCGCAGCGCTCGGGTGGAGTGGCGGCCGAGATCGCAGCCGAAGTCGGCGAGCGGTGCGGATGGGACCTCGACGCTCCAGTCCGGCGACTGGCGGCCACCGACGCCCCGTGGCCGCAGTTCGCCATCGAGCCTCATGCGCTGATAACACCGGATATGGTCGCGACGGCGGTTCGTCGTCTGGTGAGCGACTGAAGTTCGGCTCCGGCCGGCGAGCGGGTCAGTCGGCCGGCGGGAGCACCAATACGGGCATCCCGGCTCCCTGCACGATCTTGTCGCGCAGGTTGCCCATCAGCCAGCGGGTGACCGCATGAGCGCCGTGGGTGGGCAGGGCAATGGCGGTACACCCGGCCGCCTTGGCTTCGCCCAAAACGCCCTCAACCACTTCGGCGTCATCCACCACCCGAAAACCAGCTTCGAGACTATGCGTCTCCGCGTGTGAAGCGAGGCGCTCACACGATATTCGCGCAGCACGTTCGAGCGTTACTCGTTCGGTCGCCGCGAATTCCGTCAGCTCGTTCTGCACGTACTGATCCAACACCATGATGATGTGCACCGTGCCGCCGACGGCTCGCAGCAGCGGCGCGATCATCTCCAACGCCACTTCACCTGCGTCGGTGCCGTCAAACGGTAGAGCCGTCTTGTCCATGATTGTCGATGCCATCGCCCGTCCTCTCTTCCCTGGTCCCAGGTTACGCGGCGAGGCTGGTCCGGTGACGACCTGCGCCCGTGGCAGCGCTTCGTTCCCGATACGATGCCGGCGGGCGATCGAGGATGCAGCGTGACGAAGCAGTGGATGCACAACGGCGTCATCGAACTGAGCGTCGTTACTTCGATGGGGCCGCGGATCACCGAGTTCAGGCTGGTGGGCGGCGCCTCGGTATTTGCCGACACGCCGAATATCACTCTGCCCGTCGGCGATGGCCGTGTGTTTCGAGTGCTCGGTGGGCACCGCTTGTGGGCGGCACCGGAGGTACCCGCGATCACGTACGTGCCCGACGACTCACCGGCCGCGGTCGAGGACGGGCCCGGGGTTTTGCGCCTCACCCAGCCAGCCCCGGCCGGAACCGGTATCGAGAAGTCGCTCGAAATCCGTTTGCCGGACAACGACCACCGCGTTTTGATCACCCATCATCTGGCCAACCGGGGCGACAGCAGCATCACGGTCGCACCGTGGGCCATCACGATGCTCCGAACCGGCGGCACGGCGCTCATGCCGCTGGGCGGCGTGGAGCAGGACCAGTTCCAGGCCGATCGTTCGATCGTCCTGTGGCCCTACACGAGGTTGTCCGACCCGCTCGTCCACCTGTCGGACACCCACATCGCACTCACCGCCCAGCGCAAGGACCCGATCAAGCTGGGCACCAGCTTGCGGCGTGGCTGGTTGGCGTACCTCGTCGACGAGCTTGTGTTCGTCAAGCGAATGGCGCATGTGGACAGTGGCACGTATGCAGATCTTGGGGCTTCGGGCCAGGTCTACTGCAGTGCAGATTTCTGCGAGCTGGAGACGTTGGGTCCGCTGACAACGCTGGCACCTTCGATGAGCGTTGCGCACCGCGAGGTATGGGAGTTGTATGCGCGTGACCGGCTGCCGGAGACGGTCGACGACCTGGCCGCGGCGCTCGATCAAGGCCGGAGCCCTGAGCTACACGATCCGCGTTGACCGTTCGACGAACGCCGCCAAGGCGGTGATCGTCGAAACCCCGCATTTCGGGTCGTGCCGGACGGCAGCCTCTATGCCGATCTCGGGTCCTGGCAGGTCGACGCAACGCAGTTGTTGCGTGCCGGAACTCCCGGGCCCTGAGGGCCCTCGCTCCCTCGATGCGCGTTGCGCATCGTGAGGTACGAGAGTTGTATGAGCACGGCCGGTTGCCCGCTGACACGGCCGACCTGGCCGCGGCGCTCGATGAAGGTGGAAAACCATGAGCTACACAATCGGCATCGATAGTTCGACCACCGCCACCAAGGCGGTGGTCGTCGACGGTGATGGCGTGGTGGTGGCTACGGGCGCCGCCGAGTACGACTACGAGACGCCGCGCCCGCAGTGGAGCGAACAAGACCCAGACCTCTGGATCAACGCAACCAGTGTCGCGGTGCGCGCTGCTCTCGAGGCGGCCGGCCTGACGGGGGACGCAGTAGCAGCAATTGGTCTGACCGGACAGATGCACGGCCTGGTATTGCTCGACGCCTCCGAGCGGCCGCTGCGGCCGGCGATCCTGTGGAACGATCAGCGCACGCAAGCGGAATGCGACGAAATGCGCGGCCGGGTGGGTAAGGCGAGGTTGATCGCCATAACGGGCAATGACGCTCTCACGGGATTCACTGCGCCCAAGATTCTGTGGGTCCACAACCACGAGCCCGACCTGTATGCCCGGGCCAGGCGCATCCTCCTCCCCAAGGACTACGTTCGGCTGTTCCTCACCGGCGAACATGCCACGGATCGGGCGGGCGGCGCCGGCACCCAACTGTTCGACCTCGCCGCCCGGGATTGGTCGGCCGAATTGTTGGACCTGCTCGAGATCGAGCCCGGTCTTCTCCCCCCGACCTTTGAGGGGCCGGCCGTCACCGGTGAGGTCAGCGCCTCGGCGGCAGCGGCCACGGGACTCGAACCCGGGACCCCGGTAGTGGCAGGCGGCGGCGACCAAGCGGCCAACGCCGTGGGGACCGGCGTGGTTGATCCTGGGTCCATGGCGCTGAGTCTTGGCACGTCCGGGGTGGTTTTCGCGGCCACCCATCGGCCCGACTATGAGCCTGAGGGCCGGGTCCATGCGTTCTGCCACGCAGTGCCCGGGCGCTGGCACATGATGGGCGTGATGCTGTCCGCCGCCGGATCGCTGCGCTGGTTCCGCGACACGCTCGCCCCCGATGTTCCGTTCGCGCAACTGGTTGCTGAGGCGGAATCAGTACCGCCGGGCTCCGACGGTCTACTGTTCCTTCCCTACTTGACCGGCGAACGCACACCCCATCCAGACCCTCTGGCGCGGGGCGCCTTCATCGGTCTGACGGTGCGCCACACCCGCGCCCACTTGACTCGAGCGGTGCTGGAAGGCGTGGCGTTCGGGTTGCGGGACGGGCTGGACCTCATGCGTGCCGCCGGGCTCGAACACGTGGAAGCCATCCGGGCGTCTGGCGGCGGTACCCGCAGCAACCTGTGGCGCAAGATGCTTGCCGACGTGCTGGAAGCGGACATCGTGTCGGTCAACACAGTTGAGGGAGCCGCCTACGGAGCAGCGGTCCTGGCCGCAGTAGGAGCCGGTTCGTTCGACTCTGTCGCCGATGCCACCAGCGCTTGGGTCCATGTGACCGAACACACCACCCGGACCGGGACGGACTATTCGGATCTGCATTCGCTCTACGCCGCGCAATACGAGCGACTCTCACCCACGTTTCAGTCCCTCGCGGGCTGACGGCGCCCGGGTCTCACGCCTCTAGGCACGTGCACCGCGGTCTGCGACACTGAAGGCGGGCCACCCGGCCCAACGCCCAGCCGGGCGAAACGAGAGGTGCGAAATGCGACGTCTGACAATTGGCGTGGCCGCACTGCTCGTGACGGTGGCGTCCTGTGCCACCGGTACATCGAGCCAGCCGGAACCCACGTCCGTCCCACCTACCAGTGCGCCCACAACGACGCTTCCTCCGGCGACATCTGAAGCGCCGACCACGAGCGAAGCGGCGACGACCACCACCTCCCCGACAACGACGATGGCTCCCACGACGTCGACCACCGTGCTTGCGGGCGAGGAGATGGAGGACTTCGGTCCAGTGGCCGGCGCCACCCTGGCGGTGTTCGGGGTGGCCCACGACGACGTCCTCAACGTTCGGGCCGCACCCGGTACCGACCAGGAGATCGTCGCCCGGCTGGATCCACTCGAGGACGAGGTGACAGCGCTCGGCCGCACCCGGCGCCTTCCCAGGTCGATGTGGTACCTGGTGGAAGCGAACGGCGTCGAGGGCTGGGCCAGCTCACGATTCCTGCACTACATGGGTGCGACAGATGACCTCACCTCGCAGGTGGTGAGCATGCTGGGTGAAGTGCCGTCGGCCGCAACCATGAAACACCTCGGCCAGAAAGTGGCGCGGGCCTTTGGCGATCCCGAATACAGCACGGTCGTCATGTCGGTCGCCCCCAGCTCCGGGGATCTCGGTGAAGTCACCTTCGATGTCGCCGGCCTGGCCGACGACTCGGTGTGGGGCGTCAGGCTGCATGTCTTCGGAACACCCGAAAACGGCAGCTTCACCCTGAAGTCGGTGGAAGGGACCCTCTTCTGCCTCCGCGGAGCAGACGCCGACGGGGTGTGTGTCTGAGAAGGGGCGAGCGGGCGCCGGCTAGCCGCACGGCCGCTAGGGAAGGTAATACCGTCCGGGCCGGGCTGCGCCTCTCCTCCCCTGCCGGCCGGAGAAACGCACCCGAGGTCAGCCGACGTTGGCGGTCCGTGGGCTGGGCGTCCACGGGTCGAACAGCGTTTTGATCTGGGGTGACTTCCCATCGCGCATCGCCGGGAGCGCAACCGTGGCCAACTGTTCGAGCGGCAGCGCCACCGGGGCGATGTCGTGCCAGCCCGCGGGCCGGCTGGCGATCAAGCGGGCCGCTTCGGGGAAGGCGGTGGGGAACGCATGCGCGTTGGTCCCGAGCAGTTCCTTTTCCTGGAGCGTCAATTCCATGAGGTCGAGTGTGAGCGGCTTCTTCTGCAGCCCGATCGCCACGACCCGGCCGCCGGGAACCACAACCTCCAGCGCCGAGCACAGGCCCTGCTCCGACCCGGTGACCTCGTACACGATGCGCGGCGCAGGAGCCAGATTGCGCAAGGCAGTGGCGAGGTCATCGACGGCGGCAGCGTTGAGCGTGGCCGCGGCCCCCAGGGAGGTGGCGATCTCGAGCCGGGCCGGATCGAGGTCAGCTGCCACCACCCGCCGGTCTCCTTCCGCCAGCGCATAGACGAGGAACGCGCCGATGCCGCCCACTCCGATCACGACGTAGTCCTCATCGGTATCCGGTCGACCTCGTTGCATGGCGTGGACCGCAATCGACATCGGTTGCACGATGGCCGCCTGGTCATGATCGAGCCCGCGAGTCCCGACGTCGATGCAAGCCTTCGCCGGCACCGCCACGTACTGGGCCAGGCCCCCGTTGCGCTGCAGGCCCACCGTCCAGTAGTCGACGCACAAATTGGTGCGGCTGGATAGGCACTGAAAGCACTCGCCGCACGACACCCCGGCGCCGCTGGCGACCAGATCACCTTCGACGAATCCCTCAACATTGTCACCGACCTCAATGACCCGGCCGCCGAACTCATGGCCGGGGATCATGGGTCCGGCATGACCCGAGATCGGATTGGGCTCGTGGATCGGGAACATCTTCGGTCCGTAGAAGAACTCCCCTACGTCGCTCCCGCATACGCCGGCAGCCCGGACCTCGAGGAGCAGTTCGCCCGGTCCGGGCGCCGGGACGTCAACGTCCTCCACCCGGATGTCCTCGATGCCGTACATGACCGCCGCGCGCATGAGAGAACGCTAGTCGGGCGACATGCGCAGCATCCCGGAGCGAGGCGCGCCACACCGGGTTACTCGGCTGCCCCGATGACCCGATCCGGTGCCAGCAGCATCAACTCGTGCCGCCGGCGCACCCCCGTCTTCTTCATGATGTTGCGCACGTGTGTGGCTGCGGTTGACGGTGAGATGTACAGCGACTCAGCGAGATCGACGTCACTGATCACTCCGTCGGCCACGAGCTCGAGGACTTCGACCTCACGGGCGGTCAGGCCCGCCTCTGAAATGGATGCATCCAACCGCACCCGCTCGGTGAGGATCGTGACAAACCGATCCGATCTGGCGAAAACGGCCGTGAGCCGGCGCAATATCCAGAGCGCCGGGATGACGATGACCAGCGCGCCCAGACTCGTCAAGAGCTGAACTGTGCCCAGTACCGCTCCTCGAGCTTCGTCGGGGAGCGCCCCCACGTCGACCAGCTGCAAACCAACTCGCAGGATGTTCGACACCACGAATGCGGCGCATACCAGCGTCAACAGATGGCCCTGCTTTCGGGCTCGGGGGGCCGGGACGCGCCGGGACAGAAGCCACGAGCGGCCGCCGATGTAGGCGAAGAGCAGCCCGTTCACAATTCCGAGAATCAGGAGTGCGTAATCCACCAGCGGCTCAGATCATTCCGGGGGCGTTGGTCCGTCATCCCAGGGACCCGGTTCGCTCTCCGCCGACCCGTAGCAGCTGCCGCCGGGTGCCGCCTCCCATGGCAGCAATTCGTGGGCTGAGTGGCTCGCAGCTTTCGGGCTGCCCAGGCGACCCTCTATGCGCCCTGATCGGCGTATACCGCGAGGCTGTAGATCACCATCACGCACATAGCAATGATCACCAGCGACCAGACCGGATAAACGCTGAGGAATGCCATCTGCCCGATCGCAATGAGACTGGCCCACAGCACACCCATGAGCCTGGCCCACGTCTGCCCAACCACTACTCCATAGGCGACCAGGAGTTGGACCACCCCGAGCGCCAACAGCGCCCATCCCCACGCGCTGAGGTTGAGGGCCAGAATCTGGTCGGCCGCGAGCGCCACCCAACTGTCGTTCACTAAGACCGCGATCCCGTAGATCAGATTCATGATGCCCACGATCGTTGCCATCGTCGCGGCGAAGGTGACCCAACCGCTCGTCACGACCGGGCGCTGCTCAACTCCAGTCATCTGCTCCTCCAGAGCTCTACGTTCCGGTCCGGTTCACCCGGACTAGACGACCCGATTTGCACATACCATCGCCTGACGCGCCGGTCATTTCTTCACCCAGGCCGGGTGAAGTCTCTCTCAATGGTGGCGTTACCACTGAAAGTGTTCGCGAAATGCCAAGGCTGATGAGCGATCGGGCGTCGTTCCCAACTGTGCTCCAGTGGCAGCACGACACATCTCCCGACCAACTCGCGGCTTGGCGTCCTCGATCCGCGCCACAACACCAGGTGATTGGGAGTCATCTACCGGGTGTCCGGTACTGAATATTTCCGCTGCTGCCTCATCCTGAGAAGGTCGCACAGGGCGGCGCAACGCGCTCGTTACCTACGCGACCCAACGCACGGTCGGGAGCCCCAGCTCGCCCGGCCGGGCGTCCGGCAGCCGGGCCGGCTGCGCCGCGCATCCCCCTCACGCGTAGCTGGTCCGGCTGACCGGTCCACTTGTACCGACACCATCCGGCGTTTGGCGCTTCCAACGACTCCCTCACCCAGCAGCGCGAATCCGCGGGGTGGAGCGGGTCTCGACGCGCTAGATCCGCGCTGATACGGACGTCCGCCCGATTCCCCGCATTGGCCCGGCGGATCGTTTCTCACGCATCGCAACAGGCGGTCGGTGAAGACGGGCGGAGTAGAAATCCTTCAGACTCGCCGGAGTGCGCCCGATGCCATCACCATGCACGACTGTTTCGTGTGCGCTCTGCCGGCCGGGGTACAGGGCGAGTTCACGTATAACCAGGAACCATGGGTGACGGTACTCTGTGCGAATGGCCACTGGATCGTCATGCGGGAGCACGAATTGCCCGCCTCCGTCTCCTGACACTCGGCGGCGCCCGGCCGCACTACCCGCTCCGCTTGGCCAGGTAGGCCTGTCCCCGTGGCGACAAGCGATAGCCAGGGTTGAGGCTGATCGTTAGTCCCAGGTTCTTTAGTTTCCGCACGTCCAGCTTGAACGACCGAGCGTC
>JBFGLM010000059.1:0-25214 GCA_041576165.1 Acidimicrobiia bacterium | reverse complement strand
GGCCGAGAACACCAACCGGTAGGCACCTCGTTAGAAAGCCAACCCGCAAAGGGTGGCAGGCACTTCAAGAGCCAACCGATCAGCGCCTCGACGCTACGGGAAGACCCCGCAACATGCCCCCAGTCTCAATCAGGCACATCGAGGAGCGGCTCCGACAACGCGATGGCCGACGTCATTGCCGAGACAACCAGCCCCACCGTGGTCCGGCGACGTTGGGTGGGCGACCGGGGCTGGAGGATTCGGAGACCCCTGGAGAATTCGGTCACAACGTGGCTGGGTCCGGGGCGCGCTCAGGGCGCGATAGGGCGCGCAACGACCGAATCGATCGCAAGACAATGAAAGACGCTGAAAGGTGCAAAACCCCTGCGTACAAGGGGATTTTCGCTCTAGCGGTGCAAACCCAGGCGACGCCGAAAAGCCCAGCACCGGACTGTTAATCCGTAGGTTGTGGGTTCGAGTCCCACCCCCGGAGCTCAATCGGGAACCCCCGCAGGTCGGGGGTTCCGGCGCGCTGCGGAGCGGCCGCCGCTCTAACCCGGACGTGGGGAAGGGAAGCGCCATGGCGCTCCCCTTCCCGAATTCCCCCTGATGTCGACTGGCTACAGATATACCCCGTTGCGCTCGGGGCCCAGTGAGGCGTAGAAGCCTGCGGATGTCAGCTCGCCGGTTTCGAAGGTGAAGCCGGTCTCGCCGCCACCACCCACGCCCACGCACTCGGCCTCGGCGAAATGACCGATGAACCGATCCCACCCATCGGGGTGCTGCGGGTCGAGGCCGTTGCCACGCCGGACGTGCGGTCCGGTCGCCTTCCACATCACGTCGACGTCGATGGAGCCGGCGACCGACACGTTGTTCGAGTAGAAGAACGTATCGGGCATGGGGAGGTCCTTGACCTTCAGGTGGGCGCGGTTGCCCGAGCTGGCTCTCTGGAACGAACCGGGCGGGATCTCCATCGTCCAGAACACCCCGTTCTGGAGGATTCCCGGGTTGAAGTCATGTACTTGTCCTGCGGGTCCCTGACCGGGAAGAAACAGGTCAAATCAGAAGAAGGCAAATGTGTTGGTGTGCTCATTTCCGTCGACGCCGATGTACCTGCCGTCCATTACCCGGACGTCGAGCTCGACGTCGTAATCGTTCCCGTCCATGTCCTTGGCGGTCCCGCTGACGACCGCGTAGGCGTTGAAGCCCCTGAAGTCGGTGATCTGGCTGGGATCCACGTCCAAACCGAATCCCGGCAGTCCGAGGATCGGGGTGGTGGCGCCCTCGGGCCCCGGCAGCAGCCAGTGAATGAAATCGAACGGCGGGGGCCCTCCGCCGTCGACCACCGGGGGGATTGGATTCGGTGCCGGCTTCCCGCTGAAGCCGGGCGCCCGGCCGCGGGCTCTGCCTCTCCCGGCCGCCTGGGCCACCCCCGGACCGGCCATCGTGGCAGCCGTGCCGACGGCCGCAGCCGCGCCAACCCCGCCGATGAAGCGCCGTCGTGAAAAGTGTGTGTGCGGTACCCCAGTCACTCCGTCCATACCGTCTCCTCCCTCGCGGTGTCTTTCAACCGTACTCACCCAAAGACCCAGGTGGGGTGAGATTATTGGCTATACGAACGTATGTTCGACTAGGGTCTCGGGGGAATGGGAGAGTTGCGCTGGCCGCTTGCCGCCGAATTCACGCAGGAGCTGTTTCCGGCGGGAGTGCGCGTGCTGGGCAAAGGCGAGTTTCGCGGCCTCCAGTTCCTCGAGGTAGACGCTAAGTCGATCATCAACAACGTGCCGGGACCGCCCCGGTTCGGCTTCTCGTACACCATCAACGCCTACCGGGGCTGCTCCCATGCCTGCCGATACTGTTTCGCTAGGCCCACTCACGAGTATCTCGGCCTCGACCTCGGCGCCGACTTCGACACGAAGATCGTTGTCAAACGCAACGCGGTCGAGCTGGTGCGTGCCGAGACTGCGCCGGCGCGGTGGGGTGGCGACCTGATCGCCATGGGTACCAACACAGACCCGTATCAGGCAGCCGAGGGCAAATACCGCCTCACCCGGGGCATCCTCGAGGTGATGGCGGACCGGGCCAACCCGGTGTCGATTCTGACCAAGTCTCCGCTGGTGCTGCGCGACCTTGACGTGCTGAGCGACCTGGCGGGCCGGGCCCGGCTTCGGGTGGACTTCTCGGTCGGCACGGTCGACGAGGCGGTGTGGCGCGCTACGGAGCCTGGCACCGCCCATCCCCAGCGCCGCCTCGACGCCGTGGCCAGGCTGAACGATGCCGGAATCCGATCAGGGGTACTGATGGGGCCCGTGCTGCCCGGCATCTCCGACGGCACCGAACAACTGCGGGCGGCTGTGCAAGCCGCCACCGCGGCAGGCGCCGTCGGCATCGGGCACGTCCCGCTGCACCTCGGGCCCGGCATCAAGGAGCACTTCATGGGTTGGATTCGACGGGAGCGGCCCGAGCTGCTGCCGCTCTACGAGGACCTGTACGGGGGCCGGGGCAAACAAGCGGCGCCGCGCTATCGCGCCTGGCTGGGGCGCACCGTGGGCGACCTGGTCCGCGAGCTCGGCGGTCCGGAGTCTCGCCCGGCGGCCCGCCGACCACGGCCAGCTGCCGCAAGAGGTCCCGACCGCCAGCTGGTCCTCGAGCTCGACTGCTAACCCGCCTTAACCCGCTCTTGGGGGGGCATTGCGGTCCAGCTAAACCCGAGTTGATTATCAAGTCAGCGGCATGTGCCGGTCGATAACCCCATGTAGGGCGAAAGGCGAAGGGTTAGGGGCTTGCCGCCTGCCGTTCCGGGCCCGGTGTCCGGTGGGACACTACGCCCGGCGGCCCGGCGGAGACGACACGAGAGGATCCATGAGTAGCGCCGCAACTAGAACGCGTGCCGTAGGGCTGCTCGTAGCGATCGCCATGCTGATCCCGCTGCCGCCGGCAATTGCGGAACACGAAGGCTCATCGGTTGCAGATCCGGCGCCAGTGGACGAGCCAACTGCTCCCCGCCAGGTTTCCCAAGAGCTCGTCGTCTACGACATGTACTTTCCGATCCAGGGCGGCTCGACCTACACGGACAACTTCGGCGACTGCCGGGGCGGTCCATCATGTCCGCGAACCCACGAGGGCATCGACATCATGGAGCCGAAGATGACTCCGGTCCTGGCAGTGGCGTCCGGATACGTGGGCTGGATGCACAACGAGCGCGGCGGCAAATGCTGCGCCATGGAGCTGGAACACGACGACGGCTGGGAGTCCTGGTACATCCATCTCAACAACGACACGCCCGGCACCGACGACGGGCAAGGGTGGGGATTCGCCGAAGGTGTCGAACCCGGGGCTCGCATCGAAGCCGGCCAACTGCTCGGCTGGGTCGGCGACAGCGGCAACGCCGAAGAGACTGCTCCTCATCTTCATTTCGAGCTGCATCAGCCCGGCGGGGTAGTCATCAACCCATACGAATCGCTCAACGCCGCCACCGTGCTGAACGCCCCGCTGGGCAACGGCCACACCCGGGGCTGTGACTTCAACGGCGATGGCTACGACGACCTTGCCATGGGCACCCCCGGAGAGGATCTTGCCAACAACACCAAGGCGGACGCCGGCGCCGTGACGGTGCTCTTTGGGAGTGCGAACGGCCTCGATGTGACCGGGGCGCGGCTCATCACGCAGGGCACCCCTGGGGTGGACAATGTTGCCGAGGCCGGCGACGAGTTCGGGTTTGCTACCGCGTGCGGCGACACCAACGGTGACGGCTACCACGATCTCATCGTGGGGGTGCCTGGGGAGACGGTGGCCGACCGGGCGAACGCGGGCGCCATCAACGTGATCCTGGGCTCGGCCGACGGGCTGGCGGCAAGCGGCTCCAACTACTGGCACCAGGCTCGGGGCGGCCTGGCGACGCCTGCAGAGGCGGGCGACCGCTTCGGGGAGGCGCTGGCAGTCGGTGATTTCGACGGTGACGGGTTCGACGACGTCGCCATCGGGGTTCCCGGCGAGGCGCTCGCCGGAAGAGCCGGCGCCGGCATGGTGGCCATCATGTACGGCTCGGCCTCAGGGTTGGACGGCTCCAGCGACGCCCTTCACGAGAACACGCCGGGCGTGGGCGGCAGAGCCGAAGCGGGTGACGCTTTCGGCGCCGCTCTCGGAACCGGGGACTTCAACGGAGACGGCTTCTTCGATCTCGCTGTCGGTATCCCCAGGGAAGACTCGAAGACGAATACCAACTCGGGGGCCGTCCTGGCGGTTTCCGGGTCGGCGTCCGGCCTCGACGCAGCCGGCGCCCGCAGGTTCACCCAGAACTCCGCCGGCATGCCGGGAGTCGCCGCCAGCGACGAGCGGTTTGGCGTCGCATTGCGGACGGCCGACTTCGATGGCGACGAGCTCGATGATCTCGCAATCGGCGCGCCGGGCGATCGCATCACCGGGGTCGCCGCCGGCGGCGTCACGATCGTCTACGGCAGCGGTGCCGGGCTGGACGCCGCCGGCAGTCAGCAATTTCACCAGGGAGAAGCCGGGCTGCAGGGTGCCTCGGTCGACGGTGACCTCTTCGGCGGCGCGCTGGCGATGGGGGATTTCGACGCCGACGGCTATCAGGATCTGGCCGTCGGAGTTCCCGGCAAGACGGTGAACGGCATGGCCGCCGCCGGTTCCGCCACCGTCATCTACGGTTCAGGGGATGGTCTGACTGCGTCGGGCAACCAAGTGTGGACGCAAGAGACCAAAGGCATCGCCAACGTGGCCGAAGCCGGGGACCGGCTCGGGCTGTGGCTCAGCTCGGGGGACTTCTCCGGCATCAGAGTCTCCTCCCTTGCCATCGGCGTCCCCCTGGAGGACGTCGGGCCCAAGGCAGATGTCGGCGTGGTCCATGTGATCGGCGGCGTTGCCGGCAAGGGACTCCGGGCGCGGGGCGACCAGGCCTGGGATCAGGGTGATGCCGGGGTGCCCAACACCAACGAGGCGGGCGACGGTCTCGGTCACCTCGGCCCGGCTGCCTGAGCGGGGCGGTCCTCGAGCGATATCGTGGCGCCCATGTTCCACGTCGTCCTCCACGAGCCGGAGATCCCGCCCAACACCGGCAACCTGATGCGACTCACGGTCAACACCGGCTGCACCCTGCACCTGATCCATCCGCTCGGCTTCGATCTCGACGAGGCTCGGCTGCGGCGTGCCGGCCTCGACTACCGCGAGTACGCCTCGGTCCGCCACCACGACTCATTCCAGGCATTCCTCGGCACGGTCGCGCCCGTACGAATCGTGGCTTTCAGCCAGCACGGCGACGTCGTGTATACCGAAGTCGCCTATCGGCGGGGCGATGCGCTGCTGTTCGGCAAGGAGTCGGTGGGGCTGCCGCAGACCATTCTGGGGTCGCCGCAGGTCGGCGCCGTCGCCCGGATCCCGATCGCGCCAGGGGGGCGCAGCCTCAACCTGGCCAACGCGGCTGCGATCGCCGTCTATGAGGCGTGGCGCCAGAACGACTTCGCCTGAGATGGGCGGCGGGGTCGGCGCGGCTACATTGCCGGCGTGCTCCACAGCCATGACATCAAGGTCCGCTTCTACGAGATCGACCCCTACAACCACCTGAACCACTCTGCTTATGTGCAGTACTTCGAGGTGGCCCGCATCGAGCTGCTCGAAGCCGTCGGCTTGGGCGTGGCGGAGATGTCGGCGATGGGGTTTCACATCGTGGTGACGGCTATCCACACCCGTTTTCTGTCCCCGGCCCACGCCGGCGACACCGTGACGGTCGAGACAGAGGTCGACGAGATCAAGCGGGTCACGGCGCGCTGGCGGCAGCGGATCAGGCGCAGTGACGTGGTCTTGGCTACGCAAACCGTCGATGCGGCGTTCACCCGTACCGACGGCCGCCCCACGCGTGCCCCCGAGGGCTTCGTCGAGGCAATGTCGGCTTATCACGGCGACGAGCTTGCCGGCTGAGACGTCTCAGTATTCGAACTCGAGAACCCCTGAGACGGCCAGTGTCGCGGCGGCGAACGCCACGTGGTCGTCGTGGGTGCCGGCGACTTTCCACTCGAGCCTCAGACCTTCGCCGTCTTTTCCCAACTTCTCGTTGTTAGAGGGTGAGTCGGTGGCCGTCGAGCTGGTTCTTGAGCTCGGCGCGGGCGGCGCCGGTGGGCTCGGTTCGAATCGCGTAGGTGTGGGTCTCCCTGGCTCGGTCGACGCGGAACTCGAGGAGCGGCAGCAGCCACGGCACGATGACCACCGCCCCGGCGGCGACCGCCGTGGTGAAGTAGCTACCGGAGCCGATGCCAATGCCGAGAGCGGCCGCCAGCCAGATGGTGGCGGCGGTGGTGATGCCGACGATCTCGCCGCGGTGGCGCAGGATCACGCCCGCGCCGAGGACGCCGACTCCGGACACGATGCCGGCGGCGATCCGAACCGCGTCCTCGGCCGGTTCGCCAAGCCGCAACGAGAACATCGTGAACAGTGTGGCGCCCACCGTGATGAGGATGATCGTGCGAAAGCCGGCGGTCTTGTCGCGGTACTCGCGCTCGATGCCGAGCGCGCCGCCGACTAGTAGGGCGATGCCGATACGGAGAACGTCCTCCATGCGGCGATGCAATTGCGCAGTGAGTCCGGCGACGGGTCTTTCGTCGGGCCGCGTCACTCCGGGTCGGCGAAGCCGAAGTACTCGAAGTGGCCCGGATCGGCGTTGGTCCAGACATGTCCGGAGGTGAGGCCGGCGGCGTAGGTCCGGGACAGCAACTCCTCGTGCACCGGGCTGCCGGGGCCGCCGTCGGTGGGATTGAAGATGTTGATGTCGGCGGCGGCCCCGAAGGAATGACGCGACAAGCGGTAGCTGCCGGCGATATAGCGCGGGTTCCAGCACCCGGCATACGCGCTGCGGTCGATGACTTCGGATAGTCCGCTGGCGGCCAGGTCTCGCATGATCGCGGTCAGGATGTCGGTCATCACCCGGTGGCACTTGGTTCTTCCCAGCAGCGGGATACGGGTTTCCACGATGTTGGCCTCGACCCATGCAGGGTCGATGACGAACCGTCCGTTGCCGGTGGGGCGATATGCAAACTCGCCGAAGTTCTCTTTGATGAAGACCTGCGAGCGAACCACCAGCCCGCCCCGATCGGCGCTGTCGGTGCGTTCTCGCACCGCATAGAGGAGGTCGTCGGGAACCAGGGGTTTGATCTGGAGATCCAGCAGGTTGGGGTTGTGGTCATAGAGCACCAGCATGGCTCGAGCCTGCATGCGCGACTCCACGAAGTGGCCCGGGTCGACGGCTATCGCTTCATAACCGGCCATCAGGTCTTCGTCGACGATGCCGCCCACGATGAGCGTGGCACCGGTCTCGAACGTCATGGTGTCGCCTACTTCGAGGCGGCGCAGCCGTGCCGAGTCCTCACCGAGAATGATCTGGTCGGGGCCGATCTCGGGCAGGCGGAAGATGGGCTGCAGTCCCTGCGGGTCGACGATCGCCCCGTGGAGCGGGATCACGAAGCCACGGAGCGGTTGATCGACGACCGTGCCATCCGCCTTGTGGCTCGCCGTGAGGTGCATCGTGACGGTGGTGATGACGCTCGATGCCGCCACGCCGGGCACCGCGGTGACTGCATCGATGAACTCTGGGGTGAGCCCCGCCGGCATCCAGGCGAAGATCTCACGCAGCGGCGGAGGAACCGTCGTGCTCGGCGTCGCCGATGAGTCGGTGCCGGCCGGAGTCGGCGCCGCAGTGGCGGTCGTCGTGACGACCTGGGTGGTAGTTGAGGTGGAGGACGGCGCGCTAGTCGCAGGCAGCGTCGTCTCGCTGGCGCCGCTGGCGACGGCGCCCCCGGCCGGGGCGCACGCACTCAGCAGCAGCATCAAGCCGAGTAGTCCCTTCCGCACGGTCGTGATGATACGGTCGCCACAGGACTCTGGGCTCCACACCGACCGGCCGGGAGGCAGTTCGGCCGGTCGGGGTGGGCCGCATGAAGGGCTCAGCAGGGTTGGGTGGTGTGGCTGGCCGGGGCCAGCTCGGCCGACTGGGGGGCGATTCGCTGCCCCAGCCGCATGAGGGCTTGAGCAAGGCGGCGGCGCAGGGGATGGTCGACCCCGGCTGCGGCCAGGAGCTGCTCCCGCCGGATCTGCGCCGCAGTGTCCTGGCCGCGTTGGCGCGCCAGGCTCTCGGCCAGATGGATGGTGGAGAGTGTGTTCATGGGCCGTCCTCCTCGGATCGGGGACGCGACTGCAGGTACGTCTCGAGCAGCCGGCCGGCCTCGGGAACCGAATCGCGGCGCAGGCTGTAGCGCTTGTCGTCGTCGCCGACGATTACCCGTACCAGACCGGCGCTGCGCAGGATGCGGACGTGGTGGTGCGCCGTCGACTTGGCCACGTCGACCCGCTCGGCGAGCTCCTTGAGACCCATGTCGCGCTCGGCGAGGGCGCCCAGCATGCGGAGCCGCTTCTCGTCGCCGAGAGCCTTGAAGGTATCGACCAAGAACGCCGGGGGGGCGTCGCTGTCGGCGGCCAGCGTCTCGGCGGAGACGGAGTATGCGAAGATGCGCAGCGTGTAGTGCTCGGAGATAACCACCCACGGCCGGATGACCACGGAGGGGATCAAGAGCACCCCGCTCACCTGCGGCTGCATCTCGAAGGTCACCCCGTTGGTCACCTGCTCGACGAGAACTTCAGGGCTCACGGTCTTGGCCATGGCGGCGGTGTTGGTGGCGTCGCGCTCGATCACGTCACGCCACCTCGCGAGCACCGGCGCGATCACCTCCGCCACGCGTTCGAGGACGGAAGCGATCAACTCGCGCATCTCCTCGGGCTCGAACTCGAGGAGGTCGCCGAGGTGGCAAGCGTGGGGGAGCGCCGCTACCAACTGGCGCACTGCATCGATGTCTCCTTGGGCGGCCCGCTCGATGGTGGCCGGGTCGTGTCCACGCGACGGCTTGATGCCGGTGTTGCGCATCATCAACGTGCGCAGCTCGGCCGGATCCATCTCGCGGATTCGGCTGACCAGAGCCTCGACCGTGCGCGGCATCGGCAGCTCGTGGGCGACGCCCAGCAACGTCAGGCCCAGCTCACCCGCCTCGCCCATGCTGGCGATGTCAGCGCGCAGCCGCTCGTCGGCGCGCTCCTCCATGGCGGCGAGCACCTCCCCGAGGACTTCGTATTCGTCCGGGTCGGAATCGCTCCCGAGGACGAACGCGGCGAGCAACACCTCGTAGACCGTGTCGGACTCGACGCTCACGGCGAGCGATCGTTGCCGATCGGTGAAGTCTCGAATCTTCGGTCCGGAAACAGTCATCTCAATGGTTTCCCGTTAGTCAATCTTGGTAGCACTATTCGAAATATATCAAATGATACGAAACTAATACAAGTATGTCAAGAGAACCTTCTCGTTTGAAAAAGCGTGAAACTCGCCCCCAACAGTCGCTAAGGAGCGGCGACGACCTCCGCAACCGCTCTGATGGCAGGCTCGGTTCCTGGTGAGCGCCGGACCGTGGCGGGCGATGTTCCAAGCTGAGCCGTGAATCTCGCCCTGTCGGCCGAGCTCGTGCCGTGACTGCGGGCGCCCTCAGGCCCCGAAGTCGAAGCGGAGATAGGCGTCTTCCTGCGGCTGGATGTCATGCGTTTCCAAATCGAAGTAGTACGAGCCGTCGGCGAACATGCCGGTGACCGCCTCGACCAGGCTGCCGATCGACCAGAACGCCGCCTCGGAGGTTCCCGGGTCGCTGACATCGTGCGCCCACACCACGCCGTAGTCGGCCGCATCTGCGTCGCAGCCTACTGCGTACTGGAATGTCTCCCCGTCGAGGATCGGGAAGAGCCGCCGCGGCCAGACCTCGGCGATCACGTTCTCGGCGACGAACATCTCATAGGTAGCCAACCCGGTGGCCAGCGGGACGAAGTCCACAAAAGGGAACAGGTGCGGCCGGCCGATCGGGTCGTGAGCTGCCCGCAGGGCTGCGGAATCGACGCCGTCGTGCCACGTGAACAGGTCCAGCTATGTGAACAGGTCCAGCAATTCATCGGGCGCCGCGAGGCCGAGCGCGGCGACGGCCGCCGCCACCTCCGCACGTGGCAAGCCTGGGCGGAGGTGGTCGGCAAGGGGCGATCCGCTGGCCCGGATGACCGACAGCAAGCGGTTGAGTTTGGCGATCAGCTCGCTCATCGCGTCCCGCGGCGCAGCAGCGACTCTGCCGGCCAGATCGACGGCATCCTTGCCCACGGCCCGCCGATCTCCACGTCAGCGAAGCTGATTCCACGAATCGACGCTACGAAGACCGGGGTGCCGTCGAGCGCCGCGCAGGTCCGGACCCCACCGCGGGCCGGGCTTGCGGGGGCCTTTCGATTGTCACCGGGCCGGAGTCATCCACGTGGCCGTCGGCCTCTGCTCCCGGCGCCTCGCCGCCGCACCCACAGGAATCAGGCAAGGTCGAAGCGGTCCAGGTTCATCACCTTTCCCCACGCCCCCACGAAGTCATTCACGAACTTCTCTTGGGCGTCGTCCGTGCCATACACCTCGGCGAGGGCCCGTAGCTCGGAGTTGGAGCCGAAGACAATGTCGACTCGGCTACCGGTCCAGCGCACATCGCCGGTTGCGCGGTCGCGGCCTTCGAACATGTCTTCGGAGTCCGACGTGGGCCGCCACTCGGTCCCCATGTCCAGCAGGTTCACGAAGAAGTCGTTGGTCAGCGTCTCCGGCCGGTCGGTGAGGACCCCGAGCGGGGACTGTCCCACGTTGGCGTTGAGGGCTCGCATCCCACCGAGAAGCACCGTCATCTCGGGAGCGGACAGCTTCAGCATGAAGGCCTTGTCCACCAGCATGTGCTCCGCCGCCAGATCGCGCCCCTTCTGGAGGTAGTTGCGGAACCCGTCGGCGGTCGGCTCGAGAACGGCGAACGACTCGACGTCGGTCTGCTCCTGCGTGGCATCGGTACGTCCCGGCGAGAAGGGAACCTGTACTTCGTGCCCGGCCGCCTTTGCCGCCTGTTCGACTGCGGCGCAGCCGCCCAGCACGATCATGTCGGCCAGCGAGACCTTCTTCCCGCCGGTCTGCGAGCCGTTGAACTCCTGCTGGATGCCGGCGAGGGTGCCGATCACCTGCGCTACGCCGGAGGTCAGGTTGACGTCCCACTCCGCCTGAGGTGACAAGCGAATCCGGGCCCCGTTCGCCCCGCCACGCTTGTCGGTATCGCGGTAGGTCGACGCCGACGCCCAGGCGGTCGAGACCAGTTGAGAGATCGACAGACCGGAGTCCAGGACGCTGGCTTTGAGGGAGGCGATGTCGGCCTCGTCGATGAGCTCGTGGTCGACGGTCGGGACCGGATCCTGCCAGATCAGCTCCTCGGCGGGCACCCACGGGCCGAGGTAGCGGGCTACGGGCCCCATGTCGCGATGGAGCAGCTTGTACCACGCCCGGGCGAACGCATCGGCAAACTGGTCAGGGTTCTTGTGGAACCGCTCCGAGATCTGCTTGTAGACCGGGTCCACCTTCAGCGAGACGTCTGTCGTCGCCATCATCGGCGGGTGCTTCGTCGCCGGATCGTGGGCGTCGGGGACGAGGTCCTCTTCCTCGACGTCCTTCGGGGTCCATTGGAACGCCCCGGCCGGGCTCTTGGTCAGCTCCCATTCATACTTGAACAGCATGTCGAAGTAGCCGTTGTCCCAAACAATCGGGTTGGGCGTCCAAGCGCCCTCCAGCCCGCTGCTGATCGTGTCGACTCCCATGCCGCTGCCGAGGTTGTTACGCCAGCCGAAGCCCTGCTCGTGGAGCGCCGCACCCTCCGGCTCGGCCGCGACGTACTCGTCGGGGTCGCCGGCGCCATGCGTTTTACCGAACGTATGGCCGCCTGCAATGAGCGCCACCGTCTCCTCGTCGTTCATCGCCATCCGGCTGAAGGTCTCACGGATGTCGTGGGAGGCCGCCAGCGGGTCGGGGTTGCCGTTCGGCCCTTCCGGGTTGACGTAGATGAGACCCATCTGGACGGCGCCGAGGGGCTTGGCGAGCTCGCGGTCGCCGTGGTAGCGCTCGTCGCCGAGCCACACCATCTCCGGGCCCCAGTAGACGTCCTCCTCAGGCGCCCAGATGTCCTCGCGTCCGCCCCCGAAGCCGAAGGTCTTGAATCCCATCGTCTCCAGGGCACGGTTGCCGGTGAAGATCAGCAGGTCAGCCCACGAGATCTTCCGGCCGTACTTCTGCTTGATCGGCCACAGCAGCCGGCGGGCCTTGTCGAGATTGACGTTGTCCGGCCAGCTGTTGAGCGGAGCGAAGCGCTGGGCGCCGCTACCCCCACCACCGCGGCCGTCCTCGACGCGGTACGTGCCGGCGGCGTGCCACGTCATTCGAATGAAGAAGGGGCCGTAGTGGCCCCAGTCGGCGGGCCACCAGTCCTTCGAGTCGGGCATGATCGCATCGACGTCGGCAGCCAACTGATCGAAGTCGAGGCTGTTGAACGCCGCGGCGTAGTCGAAGTCGTCTCCCATCGGATCGGCGCCGGGGTGGTTCTGGCGAAGGATCCGCAGGTTCAGCTGGTTCGGCCACCAGTGCTGGTTGGCCGTGCTCCCCACGGCTTGGTGACCGGTGTGCATCACCGGGCACTTCGCAGCCGTCGGTTCGTCGCTCGTGACGGTGGTGCCCTGATCCGGGTTGCTCATTCCTCTCCTCCTCAGTTGTTGAAGCGGCGACTGCCACGCCCGGCCTCGCGGCTCAGGTGCCGTCGGCCGCCTTTCGACAGGTGGGGCAGCGGCCCCAGTAGATGACCTCTGCCTCTTCGATCTCGTAGCCGTGGCCGTCGGCGGCATCCAAGCACGGCGTCGCCCCGACCGCGCAGTCGACGTCGACGGTCTCGCCGCAAGTGCGGCAGATCAAATGGTGATGGTTGTCGTCGACCCGGTCCTCGTAGCGGCCCGGCGACCCGGCGGGCTGGATGCGTCGAATCAGACCCTTGTCGGCCAGAACGCCGAGTGCGTCGTAAACAGCCTGGCGGGAGATCGCGCCGATCTCGGCCCTGACGACTTCGGCCACATCGTCCGCGGTGCCGTGCGGTCGATCGGACACCGCCCGCAGCACTGCCAGGCGCTGGGCCGTGACCTGAACACCATGCTGGCGAAGAAGATCAGCTGGCCCCGTGGGCTGCCCGGCCATGACCCCATCATCCGACCAACTCCAGACCGTGTCAAGAATCTCATCTGGTCCACTTAGCCGCGTGAAACGGTCGATTCTGTCGGGGAGCCGCTCCCAACTGTCACCGCGTGTCATCAAGAAGGCGTCGAGGACAACGACCGTACAAGTGCCGCCCGGGACCGTCGGCGAAACACGCCCGGACGACCATCGGTCCCCGGTTCACGATGCAGGTGTCAGGGCCGCCGCCGCGTCCGGTTCGGCGACCTCCAACACGGCTCGGCTGAACTCGTGCCCGCACAAATCGAGAACAAGTAGCTGCTGTGAGGCTTCTCCGGCCGCAACCGCCCACAGCTGCTTGCCCGCCACTGCTCGCCCCAACATCGTCCCGATGCGCCGCCGGTTGGGGCGCGCGGAGCCGTGGTGTGTGCCCCATCCCAGAACCGGTGATCGATCGAGGGCTCGAGCGATGAGGGCTCTGTGACGAAGGCTGCCTTGACGTCGGCGGTAGCGAACTCGACATTGCGCCGCAACGTCAGGGCTCGATCCCATCCACTCAGGATCACCCTGATCCCTGCGTCATCAAGCTGGACTACTGCGCGCATCTTTCCACCCGCGGTAAGTCGCCTCCTCGGCCCCAACGCACCACCACCAGCGCAAGCAGCATTCAAAGATGGGCAATCACCATCCCCGGAGCGTGGTCGTCAAAGCGCGTCAATGCCTGCGGGATGTCATCCAATCCGATTCTCTTGGTGATCAGTCGCGTCGGCTCCAGCTCGCCTGATCGAATCGACTCGAACAAGCCTGCCAAGACGTCGCGCGACGCTCCATGACTTCCCAGGATCTCGAGTTCCTTCGAGATGACCTGGTCGAGACCGACTGGGGTGGGGGACCGGTCTCCAACCAATAGGCCGACCTGGACATGGCGGCCCCGCGGGCGCAACGAGCCGATAGACGCGGCTATCACCTCCGGGTGGCCGATCGCATCCACCCCGAGATGGGGTCCCCCCTCAGTCGACTCCATGAGAGCCAGCTGGATGTCGGCGGACATCGGCACAATGCGATCAGCCCCCAATGCGGCCGCGTGCTCCAGCGCGGCGGTGCTGGTATCCACCCCGATCACTCTGGCTCCCATGGACTTGGCGCACATCACGGCAGACAGGCCCACGCCGCCACAACCAAAGATGGCAACCCACTCATCCGGCGCGACCCGACCTTGCTGAACCACGGCTCGATAGGCAGTCGTGAACCTACATCCCAGCGATGCTGCCGCCTCCATGTCGATTTCCTCCGGCAGGAGCACGAGGTTGTTGTCGGCATAGGGAACCAGGACATACTCCGCGAAGGATCCCCAGTGGGTGAAGCCCGGCTGCCGCTGGTGTGGACACACCTGCGGGTCGCCGGCGGCACACAGCCCGCAGCTGCCGCACCCCAGGACAAAGGGAACGGCCACCCGGTCTCCGATCGTGGCGGATTCGACACCGTCGCCCACGGAGGCGACCACGCCGGCGAACTCATGCCCCGGGACGTGTGGCAGCGACGTGATGTCCGGATCGTGACCATGCCAGCCATGCCAATCGCTGCGACACACCCCCGTCGCCTTTACTGCCACAACCACCTCGCCGGGGCCGGGATTCGGCGCCTCCACGTCGGCGATCCGGATCGGACCGCCAAAGGCTTGGTACTGAGCGGCTCTCACTCGACGATTGTGTCACACCGGCGCCGGCTGGGACCGGCCCCGCCCAAGGACGGGAATGCTGGCGGCGCCACCCGATAGCTCGATGTTGCCTGCGTCGTCTCGAGACGGGAGCGGTATCGTGAGTCGATGCGGCGCCTCGTTCTCACCGGCGCTCCCGGTACGGGTAAGACAAGCGTCGTTGCATTGCTGCGCGACTGGTTTCCGACCGTGGCCGAGCCCGCCCGGGAGTTGATCGCCGAACACGCCGCGGCGACCGGCGAGAACACGCTCGACGGCCGCCCGGAACTGTTCGTGGAGCGACTGGTGGCACGGTCGATCCGCGACTTCTACTCCGCCGCAGGCACCGGCGTGGTCATCCACGATCGCGGCCTGCCCGACTGCGTTGCCTACGCCGCCGCGTTGGGCATCGACCCCGGTCCAGTCCTCGAACAAGCAGCCGCTTTTCGCTACCAGTCCCCGATCTTCATCGCCCCGCCGTGGCGAGCCATCTATACCACGGACAACCTGCGGCGTGCCTCCTTTGAGCAAGTCGAGGCGTTCGATGTTCACCTGCGCTGGGCGTATACACGACTCGGCTACGAGATGATCGTTTTGCCGAGAGCTTCGCCCCAGGCCAGGGCTGACTTCATCGTGGAGCACATCGAGCAAACCAGGATCGACCCCTCTTGAGCTTGGGGCCTCGGCTGCCATGCTGTGCCAGTCGGCGATGCGGCATGGCCGGTAGCCCGCGATCGACGTTCAGGTTCTGAGCCACCTATCCCGCGGTCGGGCTTGGTCGATCTGCTCCGCAGCCGCCGGGAACGCATGCTCGGCACGAAGGTCCTTGGCCTCTTGCCGACTATGTGGCTGTCACGGACCATGGATGAAGACGCTCGGATCGGTGCTGCGTCTGGTGTTCGACCTGACCTCGGCTGGATCGACCGGAGCGGGCTCGGTAAAGGAGCATGAGAGAGGAGCCAATCGTGAGAAACAAGATCGCAACCGTCCTCGCTCTGATCGTCGTGTTGTCGATGACTCTCGTCGCTGCGGCGGACGCCAAGAAGCCGCTCGTCGGTGAAATGGACCTCAACTTCAACCTCGCATGGACCGAGCCGGGGACCGAGGTGCCCATTTGGGTCGGCACCGTCACCATCGACGACGTCGCCTATGGGATGGCCTTCTTCAACATCGGAAGCGGCAAGCCGTTCGCGGCGAACCCCAGCCCGGCTGTGGTCTTCTTCGGCGAGATCTGGGAGATCTACGACGCCGGTACCGGCGTGATGGATCCAGCGGCGTTCGAACGTGGTGACATCCTCCTCGCCGGTCTCGACGAGGGTGTCGTCTCATTCGCCAACAGCAAATACCGGATGAACGGCAGTGTCGAGGTTGCCAACGGCCACTTCTCGATGTGGGCCGGCCGCAACGTGCACATGAGCGGGATCCTCGAGTTCGACCCCGCTGGCTTTCCCCAGTTCGCCCCTGGCACATTCCGCATCAACTGATCGCCGGTGGTGGTGCGACGGGTTCACGACCCGAGGCCCCTCGAACGCGCTGTGACGAAGTGGACATCGTCGGGTGTCCGCGCGTCGAGCAAACGGGCTTGCCCGGCTCATGCCCCGACTCGAGTGGCGGCGCCCGCTCCAGTCGGCGCCGGGAGGATGACATCGTCGACCCGGCCAACGATGCGCTCGATGCCGTCTAGGAGCAGACTGAGTGAAGCGAGGGAACTCGACTCCGTCGTCGCAACCAGTGCCGATAGTCGAGTCCTGGTGCTGGCTGATCGTTGGCATCAGGGCGTTGATGTCCGGGTAGACGTCCGTCGAGGGACCGTTGTTGAGGACCAGCGCGCAGAACGAGTGCATGTAACGTCTTGACGGACACGTCCGTTGGAACAGAGGGCCATGAAGGCATACATCCAAACCGAGTACGGGACGCCGGAAGTGGCCGTTCAGGTGGAGCGACCGGTGCCGGTACCCGAGCCGGATCAGGTGGTGATTGAGGTGCATGCCACCTCCGTCAACCCCTACGACTGGCACATGATGACTGGCAAGCCGTGGCTGGTACGCCTGACGGCCGGACTGCGGCGGCCCAAGGACGGACGGATGGGCCGCGACGTAGCTGGGGTGATCGCCGCCGTCGGATCGGATATCACCAATTTCGCCGTGGGCGATGAGGTCTTCGGCGGTGCCACCGGCGCCTACGCCGAGCTCGCCACGGCGAAGGAGAAGAGCGTGGCGTTCAAGCCGGCCAATGTCTCGTTCGCGGAAGCAGGCGGAGCTGGGATCGCCGCGACCACCGCCCTGCAGGGTCTGCGGCTGACCGGAGAGATCACGCCGAGCGACGACGTGCTGATCAACGGCGCATCCGGGGGAGTCGGGACCTATGCCATCCAGATCGCCAAGGCCTACGGAGCGAACGTCACCGCAGTGTGCAGCACACCCAACGTCGCGACCGCCCGCTCACTCGGGGCGGATCGGGTGGTCGACTACACGCAAGTCGACTTCCTCGAAACGGAAGATCGTTACGACCTGTTCTTCGACACGGTTGGCATCCGCCCCGTGCTGGCGTGTCGCCGGGTCCTCAAGCCGGCGGGCCGGTACGTGGCGGCCAGCGTTCCGAAGAAGATGTCCAAGATCTTCGGCAGGATGATCCGCATGCCGCTGATATCGCTCCTCGGAGATCGCCAGGTCAAGCTGCTCAGCGCGGCCAGCAACAATGATGACCTTGTCCTCTTGGCCGAGCTGATGGACAGCGGCAAGGTGAAGACGGTGATCGACCGCACCTACCGCTTCGATCAGCTTCCGGATGCCTTGCGCTACCAAGGCGAAGGTCACGCTCGGGGCAAGACGATCGTCACCATCGTCGATTCCGAGATGGAGGGTTGAGATGCCGCTTCCCCGATTGCTCGCCAAGATCAACAAACGGGTCTTCAACCCGCGCCAGGCCAGAAACGACAAATGGGTGGTGGTGATACACGAGGGTCGCAAGTCGGGCCGGGTCTATGAGACGCCGGTTGCCCGGCTCCGGGACGGAAACAGTTACTTGTTCGTGCTGATGTATGGCACAGAGTCTGATTGGGTGCGCAACGTACTCGCCGCCGGTAAGGCGGAGCTGCGGGACGGGTCGAAGACCCACACCGTTACGAATCCTCGGTTGGTGCCTGAGGAGGAGTTCTGGTCACGGGTGCCAAGCGGAGTCAAGCCGCCGCCGGGCTTCATGAACGTGCACGATTTTCTCGAGCTCGAGATCGCCGAATAAGCGATCACTTTGCCTGGGCGGCAACGGCCGATGCGACCTGGTGAGCCGAGTCAGGCGTGATCAGGCCCTTAGCTGCCGCATGCGCGGCGGCCTCAGCCGAGGTTGCCACGAGCAGCATGTCGATCCCGGCGGCATAGAGCTGGGACGCGATCTTTGCGACGCCTGCGTCGCGGGGATCTCTCGATACGTCGCGGATGTAGACGGCTCTGATCCGGTTCGGCTGATCGAGTGCTACGTCGCGGTAGATCTCTGGATCATGCTCGCCGCTGTCTCCGATCAGGACGACCGGCGTGGCCGGATACGTCCTGAGGATGCGCTCGATGGTCCGCCGCTTGTGGGTCGGATCGGTGAGGAGCTTGTTGCTGTCGAACCCGTAATCACGCAACAGGATCGGACCGGGCGGTAGCCGGTTGACCTCCATGAAGTCGACCATGAAGTCGAAGAGATTCCACGGTCCGTTGGATACATAGAAGATCGGATTGTCGGCGTGGCCGGCTGCGCCCCGCCGCAGCGCCTCGTACAGCTCGCTCACCCCCAGGAAGGGCGTTCTCGTCTTCGCGTTGTGCAGCAACGTGTTTCGTACCATTCGGAGCAGGCTGGTCGCTTCGGTGTGCAGGACCGTGTCGTCGATGTCGCTGATGATCAGCGTTTCTGCACTCGACGCAGGAACCAGCACCTTGGCTCGGCCGATGGCAGGGCCTGACGACTGCAGCGACGCTTCGATAGAGAGCTCGTGCCACTGGCCGGCGGGCAACGGGCGCTGAGGGTGCAGCTCGATATCGAAGTAACCCTCTTCGTCTGTGCGGGTCTCTCTGGCAACCGCACCAAGGCCGGCGAGCACGGTTGCGCCGGCGATCTCGTTCGAGGCGAACCGGCGGTACGCCCGCAGCAGGTTGTGCCAGGCGCGATCCCCATCGGCAGCCGGGGCGATTCTGGGGTCTCGCAGCACCCGTCCCCGGCTCCACAGGCTGTGGGGAGTCCCGTATGTCAAGTAGGGAACGACGACCATCGGTTGCGCATCGCCTCGGCGATCGGCAACCAGCGCTCGGAGCCGATCCGCGCCTTCATCGGCAACGTGAGCTAGTCGTGTAAAGAGATCTCGCCACTCGGTCACGCCGCCGCAGTGTTGCAGACCGCCGGCCCGGCTGCCGCCGGAGCTCGTGATCAGCGGCGACCGACCGAGAGGAAAGCCGACCAGTTCGGGCTCAAGCCCTGCGACAAAGGGTGCCTCCACGGGCGTGCCTGCTGCTCGCCGTAGAATCGTCTTTCCGGGCCCGTAGCTCACTTGGTTGGATGAGGTGCTTCGAACGAGCGAGCTGCGGCTGGTGATCTTGGTTTGATGTTGTCGAAGGTGTGTTTGCAGCGTGAGGGATGCTTCGAAGGTCCCTCGAAGGGACTCGTCCCCTGCTGGCTCGCCGTAGAATCGTCTCTCCGGGCCCGTAGCTCAGTTGGTTAGAGCAGGGGACTCATAATCCCTTGGCCGCAGGTTCGAGTCCTGCCGGGCCCACGCGGACTCGCCGGAGGCGAGTCCGTTGGCAGTTCGCTTTGCGAACTGCTCTACCTCACTGGTAGTTGGTTCAGGAACTGTCCAGTTAGGCCCACCGCGAGGTTTCCGAACCCAGTGTTTCCCCTGTTCGGTACGTGGTTTCTGGCAGCCTGTCCTATTTGATAGGAAAGTGTCGTTTCTCGCACCTTCGACCCTCGCCGAGCGAAGAGCTTCACGCCATGCTGCTCGACGTGACCGCTGTATCTGCGGCCAAACGGGTTGGATGTGGGCCGCGTCACTCGGCCCAGATGTGCTCGGCGTCGGCGGCATCACCCCACCGGGTATATCGCGCCCCAGTGAGTGTTTGTGGCAGACGAAGCGCTGGCTCATCGGTGGATTGTCGCGCCCGCCGAGCTGGCCGCCAGGGGAGGTAACGGGTGAAGTCGCCGGCTCGCTACGGACGGATCCAGCCGGCTAGTCGAATGAGCGCGGTGTCTGTTGGTGGAGGACGAGCGTCCAGCCGGCGTCCCGTCTCGAGTACACGCTCGTCACTGCTGCGGTGTATTCGGACCCGTCGGCGGTGGTGGCGACGGTCGTGTACACGAGGGCTGCGACGTCGCTCGTTATCGGCACACAGGTCGGCGAGTCGATCGTGTAGCTCTCCCACTCCTCGGCGCCACTCATTGACGCCACCACGTCATCCTTGGACATCAAACCAATGTGGAACACCATGAGTCCGTCGTCGGCGAAGTGCTCCCGATAGAAGTCGGCGTCACCCGCCGCCCGCCAGAAGCGATGCTCCTTCGCCAGCAGTTCGTCGATGAGCATGCAGGACACGCTACTCCAGGCCATCATCGTCGGCCCAGCGACTCACAACGCGTACTCGATCGACCCGTCGCGGCGGACCTCTTCGGCGAAACCTTCGAACCAAAGTGATACCGCCACGAACCATGCGACTCCAGCGACCACACACCAAGCGGCAGCGCTGAGCACCGAACCGGGAGGCGCGCCATCGATGACCGCCCGCATGGCGTGAAGCCCGTGGGTGACGGGGAATCCCTGGGCAACGATCTAGGGAGCGGGAAGGAGACATCGAACACGGCGGTCGCCACGAGGAGGCCGACGAACGAGGTGCCGGTTGCATCGGGATCCACTGCACGCTCCGCCCAAGGAACGTCACATAGACGCGACTACGCGAGGAGACGAGGAGTGGGAGGATGCCGAGCCTCTGCGCCCACGTCATGGACCTGCTCGACGGTCAAGGAGACCTGATCGAGAGCGACAATCCTTTCGCCCTTCTTACGGAATACCTTTCCGCCGACGAACTCGCGGCTCACCCGATCGACGACCACGGCTGCTGTCATGGCGGGGCAGGGAGGGTGTTGTGCAGCACTCGCTCGGCCGTCGACACCGATCGGGTACCTACTCAGGCCCCTAACCAGCTACTTCGAGGTGTGAAGGCCGTGCTATCAGGCCCACTGGTCGTTCTCGGACCCCACATCGCCCTGGAGGGCACAGTTTTCGTACCTTGTCCTGCTTGGTACTGGAGTGGCGTTTCTCAAACCCTGACTGGGGTGGAGGCTTCAGCAGACTTATGGAGCATCGGTGTCGACAACGGGTCGCCAAATCGGCCATGCCGTCTTGACCTTCGAGTCGCTTGAAGGTTTAACGTCCCAGTAATGAGGATCGGACAAGCATTGGTGCGAGCGGTGTTGGAGGCGTCGGCGATTCGATTCTACGAGTCGGCTGGAGTGCTACCAGGGTTCGTGTGAGTTCCAAGTGGGGAGAGCACGAACGAGGTCGCGCCGACCGAATGGCCTTCGGTGCCCTTGTTCAAGGAAGGACGACGAGTTTGCCGGTGGCGCGTCCCGCCTCCATGTCGGCGTGGGCTTGTGAGATCTCGTCGATCCGGTACGTGCGATGGATGGGTGCGTGGGCGTCGCCTGCGGCGACGGCGTCGAGGAAGTCCTGGAGCACGTCGGCGGGGAGATCGCTGGCGTCGCCGCCGTAGGCGGTGAGCCGGACACCCCGTGGGAGGTATTCGATCGGGTAGAAGTCCGGCACGGTCCATTGGTTCGAGAGCATCCCGGTGAAACACACGACGCCGTGGACCTTTGTGGCGCGCAGCGTATCGGGCAGGGTGGGTGTTCCGACCAGTTCGAGGGCGGTGTCGACGCCGCTGGGAAAGAGTTCGCGGACCTGGGCTGCGACGTTGCCGTCGTCGATCAGCGGGTGGTCGACGCCGATGCTCCGAAGGACCTCAGTACGTGAGGGTTTGCGGGTGGTGGAGAGCACCGTCATGCCTCGCCGTGTGGCAAGCACTGCGGTGGCCATGCCAATCGACGAGGTGCCTCCGCGGATCAGGATCGATTGGTCGCGCTGCGCGTCGAGGCCAACCGTCAGCGACCCGTGTGAGGTCTGGAGCATCTCGGGTACGGCACCGAGGGTGGCCCAGTCGAGATCGCTGGTGAACGGAACGGTCTGGCGAACAGGAACACAGGTGTATTCGGCGTAACCACCGTGAAAGGTGCGGCCCATACCGCCCATCATGGCGGCGACTTGCTGGCCCGGCGCCAACTCCCCGCCGGGACAGTCGACCACGGTGCCGGTGGCCTCAATACCGAGGACACGAGGGAACGTCACCCCATCCGCAAGACCGAGCCGCGTGTGAAGTTCCGACCGGTTCAATCCGAACGCTTCGACCTTGATCAGGACCTGCCCGGCGTCGGGGGAGGGAACCGGCAGCTCGCGGATCTGGAGCGCCTCGGGTGGTCCGGGGGCCTCGAGCACGACGGCTCGCATCCGCTTCGGCACGTTCGTCATCGACAACGTCAATCCGAGCGGTCGAGCAGCACCACCGGGATACGTCGCTCGGTCATCGTTTCGTATGTGCCGAACTGCGGCATGATCGCTACCAGCTTGGCATAGAGCTCGTCACGGAGTTGGCCATCTTCCACGGTGGTGGCGATGGCGGGGAACTTCTCGGTACCAACCGCGACGGTGACGTCGGGATTGGCCCGGACATTGAGGAACCAGTGGGGGTGGTTGTGCGCACCACCTTTGCTTGCGGCGACCACGTAGCTCCGGTTGTGGGTGGCGTAGACCAGTGGATTCAGTCGCAGCTTTCCGGTCTTGGCGCCGGTGTTGTGCAGGATCAACACGGGCTTGCCCTCGAAGAACCCGCCCACCGAGCCGTCGTTGGCCCGGAAGTCCTCGATCACCTGGGTGTTGATGTCGTCCATCTCTTCCTTCTCGTCAGTCACAGCGTGTTCTCCTGCGAGGGTGTTGCCGAGAGAGGGCGTCCGGTTGCCCGCCGCTCGACGGGGAGTTGGCGAGACAGCAAACCTACGATCGGCACAGCCGCAGCCAGGTGCAGGACGTTCAGCCAGATCGCCGTCAATGTCTCCTCGGCGGTGGTGAATGGAATGATCCCGTAGAGCACCAACCCCACCGCGCACACGGCGACGAAGGTTGCTTGCGGCCGTCCCAATCGCTGTGCGACGAGCGCCAGTCCGATCCCCACGCCGCCACCGAGGACGGTGAACATCAAGGCCTGACCGATCACGACCTCTGCGACGGATTCGCCTCCGGGTTGTGTCACGAGCAGAGGACCGCTCACCGCATCGGCCGTCAAGTAGCCGACGGTGACCAGGGCCAGGGCAACGGCGATCCCGATGAGTCCGGCCTTAACCAACGAAACGTTCACGACAGTCCTCCAAGATTCGATTCCGACCGGCCACTAGTCCGGGTGCGCCCCCCGGGCCCCAAGTGATTGCGTCAGTCGATGAGTGCCCCCGAAACTCTAACAGATTGATTGAGTCAATCAACTTGTCCTAGCTAGAGTGAGGGACATGGCTGTGCAACTCCGAACCACTGAAGCGTCAGAGACGTATCGGACGCTGTGGGCGACCCTCACAGAGCTACACGGCGTGCTTGTCGGAGAAATGGAGGACGAGACCGGGATGCCGTTTGAGCGGTACAGCATCCTGTTGATGCTCGCGAAAGCCGAGAACGAAGCCCTGCGCCCTTCCGAGCTCGCCGACGCCCTTCCCATCACACGCAGCGGTGTCACCCGGCTCATCGACCGATTGGAACGTGACGGGATTGTGGAGCGCCGCTCATGCGCAACCGATGGTCGCGGCAGATTTGTCGCACTCACTCCGCTGGGCGAGGAGGTCTTCCGGCAGGCGGGTCGGGTGCATCTGCGTGGCATCGACCGTCATCTCGGCTCCAACCTCACGGTGGATGAGATGGCAGAGCTGCGCCGGATCATGGCCAAGCTCGGCGACGCCATAGACGCTGCGCATACCCAAGACACCCGAACAAGGGAGCAAACGTGAACGACAGACTGCGTGTTGGACTCGTTGGCGCCGACGCCGCTGGGAGAGGTTGGGGCCCGATGGTCCACATACCAGCGATCCGGGCACTCGAGAACCTCGTATTGGCAGCGGTTTGCACCAGTCGCCCCGAATCCGCAGCAGCCGCAGCCGACGCCTATGACGTCAGAGCATTCCACGATGTGAGTGACCTAGCGGCGCAGCCCGACATCGACCTGATAGCTGTCGTCGTGAGAGTCCCCGCACACCGCCAAGTCGTCATGCCGGCTCTCGACGCCGGGAAGCACGTCTTCTGCGAGTGGCCACTCGGCGCAAACCTCGCCGAAGCGCAAGAGATGGCAACGCTGGCTCGAGCAAGAGGTGCCGTCACCGCAGTCGGGCTCCAAGGGCGCCAGGACTCGTCCCTCACCTACATCAAAGAACTACACGAAGAAGGTTGGTTGGGTGACGTGCTCTCCGTCCATATGACGATGTTCGGCAGCGGTGCCGGAAGTAGCGACTCGAGCAACGCATGGATGGGCGACGCCAAGAACGGCGCCAACCTCATGACCATCGTGGCCGGTCACAGCCTCGACTACCTCTCACACTCGTTCGGCCCCCTGGCTGAGATCTCGGCGTCAGTAACCACTCAGGTGCCAAAGTGGCACCTGACCGACACTGGCGAGACCATCGATGTGGATGCACCCGACAGCGTGGCCCTCACCGGTTCGCTCGTCAGCGGCGGGCGCCTCTCCTTCCACATGGCCTCGGTTCCCTTCAACGGGAGTAGCTGGCGCATGGCGGTCTACGGCACCAAAGGCACACTCGTGGCCACGACACCAGGGCTGCCTCAGATCAGCCCCATCACGCTCATTGGCGCACAAGGCGACGAACCACTCGCCCCGCTACCCGTGCCGGAACGCCTCCGTCTCGCGACATCAGCCGTGCCAGACGGACCTGCCCGCAACGTTGCCCAGGCCTACGCCCGAATCGCAGACGCAATACGCGAGGGCAGACGCTTCGACCCCGACTTCGATCACGCCACGAGGTTGCATGAGCTGCTCGAGGCGCTTCGACGGTCCTCAGAGGAGGGCCGCGCCGTCGAGCTTGCCTAGCCGGCGGGCATGACCCTGGTGATGGACTTCGATTCACCCGGCGCCGTCACCGAGCTGTCGACTCCGCCAGCCTCGTTCCCCGTGCGCGACAGAGGCTTCGCCGAGATGAACATTCTGCTGTCGATTCGGGCTCTTGTGTCACCTCGGACGGTCAGTCAGTGCCACCCAGCGCTGCGATGAGGAGGCGGGTCGATGCGGGATCGCCAGAGACATGCTCGAAGGTTGTGCCGTCGATGGGCGTGCCGAACAGGAAGCCCGAGATCGCCTCTGCCGTCGAACGCACTCGGGCGTCGGCCTGCAT
>JBFGLM010000058.1:0-25390 GCA_041576165.1 Acidimicrobiia bacterium | reverse complement strand
GCGAAGGTGTTCTGGGCATCCTCCCCGCACGCCTCGACGCACTTGTAACAGAGGATGCAGCGACCGTAGTCGCGCACGTACAGGTGGTTGTCCACTTTCACGGGTTGATGCACACTCTCGGCACGGGACGGATCGGGGGGCTGGTGATGTCCAGCGTGGCGGTTGTCCCGGTCCGATGCCGGCGAGCTCGGCGGCCCGTAGCGGCCGTAGTCGACGCCGTAGTCGCTCATCCACGCCTTGGTTTGCTCATCCACTAGTTCAAGGTCGGCGGACGAGCCGAGGAATTCGTACACCATCTTGCGGGAATGGCGCACCCGCGGGCTGTCCGTTTGAATCTGCATTCCAGGTTCGGCGATGCGCGAACACGAAGGTACCAGCGCCCGGGAGCCTTCCAGCTCCACCACACACACTCGGCACACGTTGACCGGCGTCAGATTCTCCAGATAACACAACGTGGGTTGATCCCGGTCGATCGAGCGGCAGGCGTCGAGGATGGTGGAACCCGCCGCCACGGCCACCTCCCGGCCGTCGATGGTGATCGTGACCTCGGTCATGGAGACACCCTCCGAGTCCCCTACCGGCATCTAGATCAGCCCCAGGTACTCGGCGGAACGGATCGCGGAGGCCGCCGTGTGGCCCAGCCCGCAAATCGACGCGTCAACCATCACCTCGGCAATCTCGCCCAGCAAATGGCGATCGAGGCCCCAGCCCTGCTGATGCCGCGCAAGCAGCTCTTGTTGCCTGACCGTTCCGACGCGGCACGGGACGCACTGCCCGCATGACTCGTCGCGGAAGAAAGCAGCGATCCGCCGGACGACGTCGGGAAAGTCGGTGGCGGAGTCGAACAGCATCACGACGCCCGACCCAAGGGTGACGCCCGCCTCCCGAGCATCCTCAAAGGTCAGGCGCAGATCCAGCAGGTCGGGTCCCACGAACATGCCGGCCGCGCCCCCGAGCAGCACCGCCCGCAAGTGGCCGTTGCCCGCCACACCCCCAGCCAGGTCGATCAGCTCGCCCAGCGTCGTCCCGAACGGCACCTCGTAAGTGCCCGGGCGGCCCACAGCACCGGACAAACAGAAGAGTTTGGGCCCGGTGGATTGCTCGGTCCCGATCTGCGCAAACGCGGCACCACCCTCCAGCACGATGTCCGGCACGTTCACCAGCGTCTCGACGTTGTTGATCACGGTCGGCTTCGCGAACAATCCGGCCTCCGTCGGGAAGGGCGGCTTGTTGCGCGGCTCACCCCGGTAGCCTTCGATCGAGTTCATCAGTGCCGTTTCTTCGCCGCAGATATAGGCGCCGGCGCCCCGCCGCAGCTCGATGTCGAACACTCGGCCCGACCCCGCCACGTCCGCTCCGAGCAAGCCGGCCGCATGGGCGGCATCCACAGCGTTGCTCATCCGCTGATGAGCCGTTGGATATTCCGCCCGTATGTAGAGGTATCCCTTCGCGGCGCCGACCGTCAGCCCGGTGATGGTCATCGCTTCCACCAGCGCGAATGGATCGCCTTCCATGAGTACGCGGTCCTTGAACGTGCCGGGCTCCGACTCGTCGGCATTACAGATGACGTAGCGCGTGGGATCGGAGGCAGTGGCTACCGCCTCCCATTTGATTCCCATCGGGAAAGCCGCCCCGCCCCGGCCCCGCAGGCCTGAGGCTTTGACCTCTTCCAGTACTGGTTCGCCTCCCAGCTGGATCGCCCTGGTGAGCGCCCGGTAGCCGCCATCGGCCCGGTAGGCAGCGAGACTCGTTGGGTCGACCACACCGACCCGACGCAGCAGCCGCGGCTGCCCCACCGCCCCCACGGTGACCGGCCGCTCGGGCGGTGCCGACCCGCCGAGCGAGGCAACGACCACTTCGGACTCCGCCGCCACCGCCACAGCGTCGGCGGCTCCGGCGTTCTGAAAGAACACGGCTGGGGTACGGTCGCACTGGCCCAAACACGGGCTGGGGCGGACGTCATCGCGCCCGCCCAGGTCCTCCAGCAGGCGTAGGCCCCCGCGGCCTCGACATGCAATGTCGTCGCAGACGTGGGCCACCCGAGCGGGCCGTTCCTCTGTGGCCAGCAACGCATAGAAGCTCGCCACCCCGTAGGCCTCCGCCGGGGGCACTATCAGGCGCTCGCAGATGTAGTTGATCGCACCTTCGCTGAGCCACCCGATCTCACCCTGGACGGCGTGTAACGCCGGAAGCAGCATGTGGCGGCGGCGCTGCGCGGCGTGGAAGCCGCCGAAGGCCACGTGGCCATCGAGCCGGCTGCGCTGGCCGCCTTCCCAGCCGGACTCGGGCGGCCCCAGCAGATCGTCAACGGCCGCCCGCTCTGCCGCCGTCGGAGCAGCGGCCATCAACCGTAGGTCCACGCTGCTCTACCCCCGCACCGGCTCGATCCGGACCGCAGTCGCCTTGAACTCGGCTGTCCCCGATTTGGGGTCCCAGGCATCAATGGTCAGCTGATTGACGTCGGCCTTGTCGGGAAAGTGGAGCGCCATGAACGCCAGTCCGGGCCGGAGCGAGTCATGGAAGTAGACGGGCACATCGATCGACCCGCGGCGTGACGTGACCGAGACTCTGTCGCCTTCGGCTACTCCCAATGCCTGCCCGTCTTCGGGCGAGATCTCAATCACACCCTGTTCCCGCAACGGTGAGCGGTAGCGATTCGATTGAACGCCGGTGTTGTAGGAATCGAGCCGGCGGCCGGTTGTCAGCCGGATCGGATAGTCGTCGGTCAACGTGTCGACGGGAGGCACCCACTCGGTCGGGATGAACGGCGCCGGGTCGCGGGTCATCGGATCGTCCCACAACCAGGAGTGCAGGAACTGCGTGCCGGGATGGTCCTCGTCCGGGCAGGGCCACCGGATCCCGCCGAGTTCCGCCAGCCGCCGGTACGACATCCCGGCATGCATCGGCGAGAGACTGCGGCATTCGTCCCACACCTCTTCCGCCGATGGGACTCCCCAACCGTGACCCATACGGTCCGCCAGCAACGACAGGATCTCGAGATCGTCTTTGGCCTCTCCCGGCGGATCGAGCGCCTTGCGCACCAGCTGCACGCGCCGCTCGGACGAGGTGACGGTACCGTCGCTCTCGGCCCATCCGGCCGCAGCCGGGAGCACCACATCCGCATACTCGGCGGTTTTGGTCAGGAAGATGTCCTGGACGACGATGAACTCGAGGGCATCGAGCAACCGCCGGGTCCGTTTGATGTCGGCTTCTGACTGGGCCGGGTTCTCGCCGATGATGTACAGGGCCGTTAGCTCGCCCTCTTCCATCGCCTCGAACATCAGCGAGATGTGCTTGCCGCTCGTGGGTGGGACCGGTTTGCCCCACTGCGCCTCGAACTTGCCTCTTGCGACCGGGTCTTCGACATTCTGAAAGCCGGGGAGCTTGTTGGGCAGCGCGCCCATGTCGCCTCCACCCTGCACGTTGTTCTGCCCGCGGATGGGTACTAGGCCCGACCCATACCGGCCCACATGACCCGTGAGGAGCGCCAGGCTGATCAACGCCAGCACGTTGTCGGTGGCGTTGTGGTGCTCGGTGATTCCCAGCGTCCAGCAGATCTGCGCGGTGGAGGCGGCGGCGTAGTCGTGGGCCAGACGGCGGATCGCTTCGGCCGGCACGCCGGTGACTTCCTCGCCGCGTTCCAGCGTCCAAGACTCGACCAGCGCCGCGTAGGCGTCGAAGCCCGATGTGGCGCGATCAATGAAGGCCTGATTCTGAAGCCCATTGGCGATGATCTCGCGGGCCATGGTGTTGGCGAGCGCGATATCGGACCCGACGTCGATCCCCAACCAGACATCGGCCCATTCAGCGGAACTGGTTCGACGCGGGTCGACCGCGTACATCTTTGCGCCGTTCCGGACACCCTTCATGAGGTGATGGAAGAAGATCGGGTGTGCTTCACGCGCGTTGGAGCCCCACAGGACGATCAGGTCCGTGGTTTCGATTTCCTCATAGGACGACGTTCCACCCCCGGCTCCCAGGACGGCCGCCAGACCGGCGACCGAAGGAGCATGTCAAGTGCGGTTGCACGAGTCGATGTTGTTCGAACCCATGACTACCCGCGAGAACTTCTGCGCCAGGAAGTTCATCTCGTTTGTCGCCTTGGAGCATGAGAACATGCCGTACGACGTCCCCCGGTGGGCGGCGAGACCCGCCGCAGCCACGTCCAGCGCCTCGTCCCAGGATGCGGGCACGAGCTCACCGTTGCGGCGCACCAGAGGTGTCGTCAAACGACTGCTGTTCGGCATTCCATCACCTCCTCTCTTGCGCAGTTGCGCAGCATTCCGGCCGGATTCGGCCTGCCGGCCCGGGCCGAACCCAGGATTGCAGGGTTATGCGTCTCCGACGTTAGCGTCGCGGATGCGGCGGCCCCGGTCAACGGGCGAGTTGGGTCAGCCGCTTCCCCTCGTCGCCCTGGAGTAACGTCGACTCTGTGGGTGAACGACGCGAAACAGAGCTGGAATCTTTGACGGGGTCGCGATCGAAGCTCGGTGCTTCTCCCTGCCCCCACTGCGTTTGGTGTAGGTGATGAGCATCCCGGCCAAGATGCGCGCAGTGGTGCTCACCGGTCACGGTGGTCTTGAGAAGCTCGAATACCGCGATGACGTACCGGTGCCCGAGCCGGAACCCCACGACGTGCTGGTTGAGGTGGCGGCCTGCGGTATGAACAACACGGACATCAATACCCGCACCGGCTGGTACTCGAAGTCGGTTTCGGGTCCCACCGGGGATGCCGTGCCCGACCCTGATCAGGACGGGTCATGGGGCGGTGGATTGCAGTTTCCGCGGATCCAAGGAGCCGACCCGGTCGGGCGGATCGTCCAGGTGGGCGAAGCAGTTGATGGCGCTCGGATCGGCGAACGGGTGATGATCGACGCGTGGTTACGTGACCCTGGCGGCTCATTGGATAAGGCCCACTATCTGGGATCGGAGCGTGACGGCGGGTATGCCGAATACGTGGCCGTGCCGGCGGCCAACGCTCATGCGGTTGAGTCAGAGCTGACCGACGTGGAGCTTGCCAGCTTCCCCTGTTCGTATGCGACCGCTGAGCACATGCTGGAGCGAGCTGGCACCGGAGCCGGTCAATGGGTGCTGGTCACGGGAGCTTCGGGTGGTGTAGGAGGAGCCCTGGTCCAGCTTGCCAAACGGCGAGACGCCCACGTGGTAGCCCTTACGAGCGCCGCCAAGGTGGCGGCGATCCGGGATGCCGACGTCGTGCTGGACCGGAGTCGCATGGATGTGGCGGACGCCGTGCGGGCCGTCACCGGCGGCATCGATGTCTTCGCCGACGTGGTGGGCGGGGAGCTGTTTGCTCCACTGCTGGAGACGGTCCGCCGTGGTGGCCACTACACAACCGCGGGTGCCATTGGCGGTCCGATCGTGCCACTCGATCTACGCACGCTCTACCTGCACGATCTGACGATGCACGGCGCAACGGTGCTGCCGCCCCAGGTGTTCGCCAATCTCGTCCGCTACATCGAAGCCGGCGAGATCCGGCCCATTGTCGCCGGCACCTTTCCTCTCCAGGAGCTGCCGGCCGCGCAGGAGGCCTTCATGACCAAAGACCACGTTGGCGCGTTCGTCATCGAAGTGGCCTGATCGGATCGAGCGCACCGACGGGACGACCGGCTCCGTGGCATGATGGAGCCGGCGACCGGCCTGCGCCACTCGGGCCGGGGTGAGCATTGTTCAGCGGGAAGGCCCCACGCCATGCCGGCCAACCTGAGCGCCGATTACAAAGCGGCAGAAGCGAAGTTCCGCAGCAGCCGGGAGCCCCAGGACCGGCTCGACGCGTTGCGGGAGATGCTCCGGCTGATCCCCAAACACAAGGGGACCGAGCACCTTCAGGCGGACATCAAGTCGCGCATGAAGGAGCTGACCACCGAGCTGGCCGCTCCTCGAAAAGGCGCAGCCCGAACCGGGCCTGCCACCGTGATCCGCCTCGAGGGTGCCGCCCAGGTGGCGCTGATCGGACCTCCCAATTCGGGCAAATCGGCCCTCCATGCCGCCCTCACTGGATCCCACAGCCTGTCCGCCCCGTATCCCTTCGCTACGCAATATCCCCAGCCCGGGATGTTGCCGGTGAACGACGTGACGATCCAGCTGATCGATCTGCCGTCGATCTCAGGCGCGCACCCGATCCTGTGGCTGGCCAACTCCCTCCAACCCGCCGACGCCGCTCTGCTCGTGATCGATCTGGCCGCGCCGGGATGCGTCGAAGCGATGATCGAGATCCATGACTTCCTGGCCGAGCGGCGGGTCCATCTCGTGCCCCGCTGGCCGGCCGACGGCGTTTCCGCGGCGGAACTCGACGATCCCTTCGCCCAGGAGGTGCCGTGTGCCATCGTGGCCGCAAAGGCGGAGATTGTGTCGGGCATCGATGACGAGCTCGAGGCCTTGGCCGAGCTGAGCGGTCGATCGTATCCGGCGATGGTCGTCTCGGCCGAAACCGGCGAGGGCCTCGACCAGGTGGGCCCGTGGTTGTTCCAGAAGTTGGGGATAGTGCGCGTCTACACGAAGATGCCCGGTGGTCAGCCGGACCTGACCCGCCCTTTCACCGTGCGCAGCGGCGACACCGTGATCGACGTGGCCGAGCTGGTGCATCGAGATTTCGTCACTTCGTTCAAATACGCCCGGGTGTGGGGGCACAGTGGCTTCGACGGCCAGCAGGTGGGTCGCGAGCATGTCGTTGAGGATGGCGACGTGATCGAGATACACAGCTGAGCGCCCACCCGCCGGTCGGGCGGCCGAACCCGGCCGGCATCCGCATGGGCACCGACGAGGCGCGACACTGAGGACATGAAGATCACCGGCATCGGCGTCTATGCCCTCAGCCTGCCACTGACCCATCCATACTCGCTGTCGGGGGGACGGCTCCACGTCTCCGAGCTCGACACCACGCTGGTCTGCGTCTCGACCGATGCCGGCATCGACGGTTGGGGGGAAGGCTGTCCATGGGGATCGACCTACCTCCCTGCCTTTCCCCGCGGCATCCGGGCGGGGATCGAAGAACTGGCGCCGGCCCAGCTCGGGGCAAACCCGCTGCGGGCCGATCTGGTCAATCGCAGAATGGACGCGGCGCTCCCCGGCCACCCCTACGTCAAATCGGCGCTGGACGTGGCGTGCCTCGACATTGCCGGCCGGGCCTATGGCTGTTCGGTGGCGGACCTGTTGGGCGGCGACACCGGCGAGCCGGTCTCGATTCAAAGTTCCATCCCGACCGGAACGCCAGCCGACATGGTCGCGTCGATTGAGCGGGCCCGCGCAGCGGGCTACCGGGTCCATTCCCCCAAGGTCGGTTCGGGTGTCAACGAGGACGTGGCCCGGATCCGCGCCATCGGCGAGGCGCTGCCTGCGACGGACTCGGTCACGTTCGATGCCAATCGGGGCTGGCTCCCGGACGACGCTATCCGAATCATGAATCAGACGGCCGACGTCGACGCCTATTTCGAGCAGCCCTGCGAGACGTATGCCGAGAACCTGCAGGTGCGCCGCGCGACCCGCCAGCCCATGATCCTGGACGAGACGATCACGTCGTTCGCCGACGTCGTGCGGGCACACCAGGACGGGGCGTGTGAGGCCGTCGGCCTCAAGATCAACCGGGTCGGAGGCCTCACCAAAGCGCGGCGGATTCGCGATTTCTCCGTGGAAGTCGGATTGCGATTGAACATCGAGGAGACCGGTGGCACTGCGCTGGCCGACACGGCCGCAGTGCACCTCGCACAGTCGACTCCGGCCGGCCATCGGCGTGCCACCTGGCTGTGCTACGAGATGCTCACCGTCGATCCGATCGTCGGCGGCGCTCGCAACCAGGACGGCGTCACTGCTGCACCCTCTGGGCCCGGGCTGGGTGCCACGCCGGATCTGAACCAGCTGGGCGAACCGGTGGCGACTTACCGGCCGTGAATGGAGTGGCTCATGCAGTACCGGCCGCCTGCTGAACTGCCACGGCCGCCCCCAGATAACCCTCGAGGCCGGCCAGGCGCTGGCTGACATTGAGGCGTCCTGGGGCGTTCAGTCCGTCGAGCATCTCTTGGGCTGCGGTGGCCATGTCCTCGGCGGCCGCCACCAACTCGGGCTCGGTGAAGCCGACTGCCTGGGCATCGGCTAGGAGGCCGCCGGTCTGGACGACCAGCTCCTCGAGCGCTGCCTGCGTCTCGTTGAACAGCGCCAGTCGTTCTGGGTCTTCGAGCACGTTGCGCTGCGCATCCCAGTTGTCGTTGATCTGCCGAGCATCGGCCGCCAGCTGCTCGGCCCGGAACCCGATACTGCGGAGCTCTTCGGGTATGGGCGGATCGTCGTTGTTCTGTAGCGCCAGCAGCAGTGCGACCGCGGCCACTGCGGCCACCGTCGAAAAGCCGGCCATGACCCAAGGCCACACCGGCTGACGCGGACCTGATTTGGGCACGTCCGTTTACGCTAGCCCGCCCCGAATTCAACGAGGCGGATCCGCTTCGGGGACGCCCGTCGAGGCGAGCGCCACCGGAACCGGCTCATTCGCGCGGCCGTCGTGCACCCGACTGAGGCTGCCCCGTGCTTGCTCGAGCAGCTCCCCCCGCCGGCGCGTCCGGGCCAGTTGTTCCGCCCGCAGACCCCCTGTTTCGATTGGAAGTACCCCGGCCCGGCGTCGTCCCAGCTGCCGCGCCCAACTCCACATCTTCTTCCTGACATGATGGGGCTGCCATTCGTCCAGGTCTGCGATCGCGGCATCCTCGCCCAGCGCCAGATGGCCCGACGCGACGGCATCCTCCAGGAGCGCGGCGCCGGTTGCGGTGCGGGCTATCACGACGTTGGTGCCGGGATCCCCGCTCAACCGGTCGAATGCGGGCGTGCCCCCCGACCAGGTGTCGGCCGCGGCCACATCGGCCCCTTCCCCCGTGCCGTCCGGACAGATCTTGCAGCGATACGGCAGCCGCCACTGGCTCTCGTCGTCCCCCCAGAACTCCAAGTAGGTGATTTCCACTGCCCTACCGCCGGTGAGCTCGAACCGGGTCGGTCCGGGACAGCCGTGCCCCCGGTACCGGATGGCGGTCACCTCCGCAGGATTGATTCCGTGCTCTCGCATCCGCGCTGCCGTGCCGGCCGGGGCCATCATCCCGCCGCACACCAACGTCAACCAGTAGCGGATCTGGCGGTTGATGCGGTCGTCGCTTCGCGCCCGCAGCCGCACAGCGGAGATGTCACAGGGTTTGGCGATCAGAGCCAGCGGGCCACCGTCCGTCAGCGCTTCGTCCAACTTGCTCAAGACCGCGGTTGGTCCATAGCGGGAGCCGGCCGCCTTCAGCACGTCGGCCGATGAGCGGGAGATCTGTGCCTGCCCGAAACCAGGCTCGGTCGCCGAGGGGGCGGCGTGCAAGACGGCCTCCACCCGACCTGCGTCGAGCACGTGCATTCCCAACGCAGTGAGCACGCCGCCGGTCGAGCCGACATGCCGCACCGCCGGCTCGGCCGCCCAGCCGCGCACGACCCGGCGCCAGGGGCCCCAAACAGGATCCATCGTCGCGCCGTCGGCAAGATCTGCCGGCAGCCCCGTCACTTTGACCCCCGGGCACACCGCATAGATCTCGTCAACCGTGGCGTGGTCGAGGCCCCCGACGACCACGGGCCGCTCGTACCCGTTGGGGGTGAGGAGGCAACGGACGCGATCCGAGCCCGCAATGGCTTCACACAACCCGCAGCCGATGCACAAGCCCTGCTGGGAGATGAGGTTGAGCCGGTCGGCGGGAGCTGGTGTGGCCACGCCTGGGACGCGGTTTGCTGCGGGCGGGTGGGGCGGGTTCTTGGTACGCTCCTGCCGTTTCACGGCCCGATCGTACAGCCGGGCGGGGACCCTCGCAGAAGGGTGGCACCAGGGAGGGCAGACTCCGTGGGAGATCCGTCGCACCGGCCGAGAATGCCGCACGCAAGTTGAGCTATCGATCAGCGACAGCGGAATTGCAGGTCATGTACTGGCAGAACTACATCAACGGCGAGTGGGTCGACGGAGCGACCGGCGAACGAATCTCCTTGGAGGATCCAGGGACCGGCTCCCCATTCGGCGAGATTGCTCGCGCTACCGCTGCCGACGTCGATCGGGCCGTCGCCGCCGCCCGCGCCTGCGTCGCAGACCGACGCCTAGCCGGTCTGCGACCGTCGGTGCGCAGCCGCATGCTGGTCGACATGGCCCGCTGGATCGACGACCGGCGATCGGAGATCGTGCCGCTGCTCACTCGGGATTCGGGGAAGACCCTCCAGGAGTCACAGTGGGAAGTGGACAACACGGTCGGATTTCTCACGTACTACGGGGGGCTGGCGGACAAGATCGAGGGGCGCTACATCCCGCTGGGCGACGGCTACACGGATTACGCCATCCCTGTCCCTTACGGAGTGTCGGCCCACATCATTCCCTGGAACTATCCGCTGGAGCTCACCGCCCGGGGGGCAGGCCCGGCTCTGGCGGTGGGCAACGCTGTCGTTGCGAAGTCGCCCGAGCTCGATCCGGCCATCGTGACATTCGTAGCCAGGGCGGCTGAGGCCGCCGGCCTACCGGCCGGCGCGTTCAACCTGATCTGTGGCTACGGCCCCGAGGCCGGTGACGCCCTCGCCCGTCACCGCGACGTGAACCAGATCACCTTCACCGGCTCGGTGGACACCGGTCGCAAGATCCTGAGGGCGGCGGCCGAATCCATCATTCCGGCGGTCGTGGAGCTCGGGGGGAAGTCACCCGGTATCGTCTTGCCAGACGCCGACCTGGACCTGGTTACCGAGCAGACCCGATGGGCGGTCTACTCCAACTCGGGCCAGGTGTGCTCGGCCATGTCACGGCTCGTGGTGCCCGCCAACCGCCACGATGAAGTCGTCGACCGGGTCGTGGCGATGGCTGAATCGCTCACGGTGGGGCCGGGCGGGGAGGAGCCGGACATGGGTGCCATCATCTCCCGGGCCCAGCTGGATCGGGTGGACCGCCATGTCCGCCGGGCGCTCGAAGACGGCGCGGCCTTGGCCACCGGTGGGGCACCGATCGATGCGAGCGGGTATTTCTATCAGCCCACCGTCTTCGCTTCGGTTTCCAATGAGCTGGCCATCGCCCGCGAGGAGGTGTTTGGTCCAGTGCTGACAGTGATTCCCTACGGCTCCCTCGAAGACGCGCTCGGCATTGCCAATGACTCCGACTACGGCCTGGTGGCAGGTGTGTTCGGCAACGACCTGGACGCAGCCACGTATCTGGCCGACCGGCTGGACGCGGGCCAGATCTTCGTAAACGAATGGTTCCAGCCAAGCGTCGAGGGCCCGTTCGGGGGTTTCAAGCAGTCGGGTCTCGGCCGCGAGAAGGGTCAGGCAGCCGTGAACTCCTATTTTCAATGGAAGAACGTCGCCATCAAACGGTCGTGACCTCATGCCGCAGTTGCTCACCGGGGGGTAGCTTGCACGGTGCGCTGATGGCGAGGACATCGGTTGGAGCTCTTTCTGAGTTGGTCGGGTGACAGGAGCCGCAAGCTGGCGGAAGCTGTTCGCGGTTTGCTGGTCAGCCTCTACGGCGGTCGGAAGATCCGCACCCACTTGTCTGCCGACATCGCCAAGGGGGAGCCCTGGAGCGATGCTCTGGTCAACCACCTGAGAGCGAGCGAGGCCGTGCTCATCTGCCTGACCCCCGAAGCGCTCGCGTCGACATGGATTACGTATGAGGCCGGCTATATCGTGGGCCGGACCGAGAGCCCACGTGTATTCACCTTGCTCTACGAGGTGACGAGCAACGACATCCCCGACCCGCTCCGCAGCTACCAGTCGACGACCCTCGAACCGTCAGATATCCGGCGCCTCGCGCATGACATGACGGGCATGAACCCGGATGACGCGAGATGGGCTGCAGCCTGGAGAGAGTTTGACAGTGAGGTAGGCGGGATCCCGCCGCGGCAGCTCCACCAAATCGTGCCGGCGATAGAGGAATGGTTCCGGCGCAAGACGTTCGATGAGCCGCTCCACCACTGCATGGATCAGTCGTGGATCGAGCGATATGCAGGCGCCGTCGAGACGCGCCAACGTCTGCGTTCCGTCGCAGAAAGGGTAGAGGCCGCCGGTGCGGGATTTGCCGCAGAGGTCTTCCACGGTTTGCTTGGTGCGGTCGACTCGTACGCAACCGCGATCCGCGGTCTCCTTCTGTTGGAACGACCGCCGTTTCCGACCGCCCCGGACGGCACGCTCGACTTCCAAACGCCCGGGCTGCTCGAGGCGCTCGAGGGACGGCGAATCCGGGTGAAAACGCTTCTGAATGCAGGCGTGGTTCTTGCGCCATTCGCCCAACCCGAAGCGTTTCTGTTCGAGCGGCTCGAGACGTTCGCAGAGAAGAAGGATCTCATTCACCGCAAACGGGCCGAGCTCGAGCGCGACCTCGCGACGGGTCTGATCAACGAAGCCATGGTGAGTACGTGGCGAGGAAGCGAATGGGACTTCGACCGGATTTCGGCGTATCTCGTTGACGCCATGACGAGTTTCGAGTCACACCACGACGCGGTGGCCGCTGCCGAGGTCGAATTGGAGAAGGCGCAGGCCACCGAAGGTGGAACGCTGATACCGGTCCATTACGCACTGAAGGCGGTCGAGGTTATCACTGGACGCGCAGGTGCAAACGATGGCCCAGCGCTGAACGCCCTGCTCGCCAACGCCAGCCGGTTCCTGGAGAGCCTCGACAATCACGAACGGACCCGTGGCCCCGCCGGCGTCATCGCTCGGATCCGCGGTCGTGAAGCGAGCCCGGCTCCGCAGGCACAGGAGGCAGGATGAAATACGACAAATCCAAGGTGTTCATCTCGTCTCGCAACACGTATGAGGTGGACGGCGAGAATCTCAGCGATATCCGAAAACAAGTGAGCGCCGCCATCGAAGAGCGGTTCCCCTTCCTCGAAGTGAGGATCAACGAGGGCTGGACCTCGAAGCCGAAGAGCCCGCGTGAGGCGTCCATCGAAGGCGCCCGAGAATGTGACCTGTTCATCGGAATCCTCGTGGCCGACGCCGGCTTCACAGACAAGTCCGGGCTGTCAGCCACCCATGAGGAGTTCGACGCGGCTGCCGATCTAGCTCGCCAGAAGATGCTGGTGTTCGCCGAACAGCGCCTAACGGACAAAGCTGTCGCGGCCGGCCTGCCCGGCGGCTATCGGGATCTGTACGACCAGTGGACGTCGTACCGGCGTGGACTCGCCATCACCTATTTCACGACGGGCGAAGATCTGAAGCAGCGGGTGCTACAAGCCCTCGACGCTCACTGTGCCAGATCGGTGACGTACTGGGGCGAACGCGCCCGGAGCGGGGCGAAGACTACCGAGGACACGATGTGGGAGTTGATGACCTTCACCGAGCGCCATGACGCGATGGTGAAGGCTTTCCACACGTATGCGAAGAGAAAGACGGGGCTGCACCTGCGTCCCGGGCTGAGCGTCGACGGCATTGCCGAGAGCAAGGGCCGGTACGTCCTTGCCATCGCCTCGCCACAGGTCGATATCCCGGTGATCCTCAGTGCCTGTCCCGATCGGTTCTCCTACCCGGAAGCCGCCAAATACGTCGGCTATCCGTTCCGAACCGAGGTCGAGAGCTGGCGCGATGAGCTTGGCCCGCTCCATATTGTCCTCGTCTACAAGACCATCACCGACACGCAGGTGCGCCGGCATCTAGGCAATCCCGACATTCATGTCTCACGAGAGGATTGGGGCTTTTTCGCCGCCGACCCTGAGCGCTTCATCCAGATCGCCTATCTCAGCCGATGCACGGACTCACACGAGATCATGCAGCGGACCCTTGATTTCATGACGTGGCTCGACGAATACGACCAGGTGCGGGACCTCGTGATCCGCTCCCAGGTACGCGGCAAGATCCTGCAGGCGCGGGCGAGCCTGACGTGACGGTGACCGACACCGCCCGCCACACAGTTTCGACGCTCAACGGAGCCGGTGGGCCGCGACCGCGTCGTAGTGCGGCTGGCACGAGTCGTACATCTGCTGGAGAAACGGTGTGTCCGAGATGGTGGCGCGAGAGGTGGTCGGCTGACGGGCCAGCCCGCTGCTGGCCGAGAGAGAGTCATGCCATTCCCCTCCATACCACCGGACTTCACGGCGCTCCCCCGGCTTCCATTCCAGAGCTTCGGGCATGAACTGGATTCCCACTGCGTCGCAGTAGGCGCGGACGATGCCTGACGGGTCGTCCAACAGGTCGTCCGAGTCGATCACCGGTGGAATGACGCCATAGCGATCGACCACGAGATCGAACATACGATGAAGATCCTCGTAGCCGGCTTCATCCATCGTGAACTCGCGCCAGTGTTTGTACATCGATGCCAGCGTCTTGGCCGGATCGCGCACCAGGAAGGTGTGTTGAAAGTGATCCAGGAACTCACCATCGACCATGTGCATGATGTAGTTGGGAAAGTCCTTCGAGAAGACCCGACCCTCCTGGCGAGCGGCCAGGATCTCCCTCCAGGTTGACGCGTAAGTCCGTCTGGGCTCGAGCGGGTTCTCTTCAGGCCGCGTAGTACGCCGGTCGACGCCCCGGTAATATGCCAGACCGAACGGCTCGTGGAGGCACACGAAGTCGCCTCTCATCCGCATCATCCACTCGAACGCAGTGGAGGTGGACCTGGGCGTCGCCCACAGGACGAGGATTCGATCATCCATGGGAAGGGTCGACCCCAAGTATGCGCAGACGGGCTGCGGAGTTGATCAGCTCTGATCGCGTTTGCCGAAGGGTGCCCACGCGGCCAGCAAGAGGCCAACCACGATCCCAAGGATTGGCAAGCCGATGACCGACAAATTGTCGAGCGGCCGGATCGACCACTGCTGCAGCGTCACCGCCAGAAACAGTCCGAACAAGAACCCGAACACCACGCCGAGCACCGGACGGCCCCTCATGGCTTCCTCCCTTTGGGTATGCCTGCGGCCAACAACCCGGCGCCGGTGAGCACCGTACCGGCCGTTGCCCCAATACCGATCGGCGTGGACAGCACGGACCCATCCAGTTTTACCATTGCAGTGGCATCACAGTTGCCACCGTCTGCGTCGTGAAATGCCGTGAGCTGATAGAGCCCGACGATGTTGTCGAGGTCGTTGCCCAGGATGTACACGCTGTCGGGTTCCGTGGAGCGAATGTCATCGACGTTTTCATCGAAGCCCCAGTCGGCCACGTTGACCGTGGCCGGACCGATGACGACGCCCACCGCGCCCAGATAATTTGTGTTCTGGACCGTGATGGCGCCCTCATAGGGGATGCGCAACCCGGCGCGTTCCTCCGGCACCACGATCGGGTTGGCGGCGGTATCGAAGCTGGCATCGTATTCGATGCCGTCGATGGTGGCACTGCCCGAACACGGACCCCTCAGTTCGGCGGCCGCCGGCAGCACCAGGAGCAGCGAAAGCGCAGCAATTGTTGCGCTCAGGATTGCAAGGCGGCGGAACGCGTGCATGGTTCGGCCTGACTCTCTCCACATGCCACATAATCCTACGCCGGGTCATGTGCCAAACATGGGATAGTCGCGGCGTCCGGACAGTCACCGCGTCCCATCGAGCAGAGTCCCGAAGCCGGGAACTGCGGTGAGGCCGACTGCCCGCAGCGCAGCCCAGAACGACGCGGCGTCGGATGCGATGACGGGCACACCGATCTCGGCTTCGATGCCCGTGAGCAGGCCAACCGTCCGGAATCCCGCCCCGGTCTGCACCACTGCGTCCACGGATGGATCCGACTCGAACATCTCAACGATGGCGCGGCGAACGAGGAAATCGGGATAGTTCCACAACGTGGCCGCCTCGATCTCGAGCGCTTCCTGCAGCGAAGAGACGATGCCCTGGTCCATGATCGAGCCCGCTGCGGTGATCTCGAACCCGGCCTGGCTGAGATACCGGTTGATACCGTCGCTCCAGTCATCCCGGTAATAGCTGTTGGCAACCGAGATGCGCCGAGCCCCAATGTGGTGGAGGGCATCCACGATGCACTGCCCCGCCATCAGGAACGGCACGCCGATCTCGGACGAGATCTGCCGGATCCGTTCCTTGATCTCGTCGGGATTCGTCCCGGCGGCGTGCACCCAGTTCGTTCCGACCTGGATCACCGCGTCGCAATGCGACTCGGCCAGCGCCCGGGCCGACCGCTCCATTTCGCCCATGCCCTCCGCCCGCTCGGTCAACTCCCACGAGTACCCGTCGAGGGAGAGCACCCGCTGGATGGCGCCGACGCCTTTGGGGGCAACGCGGAGAAACTCCTGGATGGCATCGTCGAAATACTTCGGGGTGGTGACAAACCCAACGTGGGCGATGTACCGGGAGGACAGCTTCGAAACATCGATCGCCACCGTGATCACTCCTCACCCAACATCGCTTCCGTGTACCAGGTCTTGATGGCAGCGATCGTATGCTCCGAATTCAATCCCATGTCGGGATCGATGACCAGCGGACCAGGGCGGTAGCCCCGGCTCGCCAGACCGCGCTGGACCGATCTCACCAGGTCGAGGTCCTCAGCAACGGTGGTGCGGGCGTCTTCGGCGGCGACAGCGCGGACCGTCTCCGACTCGACGCCGTCGAGGCTGTACCAGTCGCGGAAGAAGAGCGTCCGGTCGGCTGCCAGGGGCCGCCAGCAGAACGTGTTGAGCACCGGTCCGGGATACACCTGAAACGAGAAGAGCGGCCACAGGTAGAACGACCGGTAGCGAGCGGCGTGGGGCGACGCGTCGAGATCGATCTGGTAGTACTGGTCTGGCGAGCTGTCTGCTTCGTGCCGCAGGCATTGCCCGATCGGAGTGATCCTGTAAGAGTCGGGCAGGACGACACCCTTCGAGAATGACGGATGCGCGTTGCGACAGTGGTAACACTCGTTGTAGTTCTCGACGGCCACCTTCCAGTTGGACTCGGCGACAAACTCCCGCCGCTCCAGCAGCCGCATCTGCCCGATGCTGGGCAGGAACTCGGCCAGCTCGTCCCGGACCCCGGGGAACTGCTCGTCCATCTCCGGCGCGGACTCCTCCAGGTTGACGAACACGAATTCCAGGAACTCCTCGGACCGGACCTCCGTCAGGCAGATTCCAGAGGGATCGAAGCCCTCCCGACGCTCTGTGTGCGGGGCTCTGTGGAGGCGGCCATCGAGCTTGTAGGACCAGGCGTGGTACGGGCACACGATCAGCCGCCGGGCGCCTCCGCCTTCGAGCAGCTGGTGTCCGCGATGCATACACACGTTGTAGAAGGTGCGGACCTGACCTTCCGCATCGCGTATGGAAAAGAGCGACTCGCCGGCGACTTCGAAAGTGACAAAGTCGCCGGGTCCACTCAGCTGGGACGTGTGACAGGCGTACTGCCACGTAGAGGCCAGCACCACGCGACGCTCGGTGGCGAATACCTCCGGGTCGAGGTACACGGAAGGGTCCATCGCCCGCTGCGGCTGCACGTAGGGAGCGGTCATCCTCCCTCACTCCAGTACACACCCAGATCGTATCGGCGCTCGTGGAACCGGTCGATCGCGGCGACCACCTGGGGATCGGCGTCCGCGACGATGAATGAGGCCAGGGCTTCGAGAGCGGCGGCGGCCGCCAGGGTCGATGGAAAGAACTGGGGTGTTGCGCTGGGTGAGAGGATCAGATGAGCGGCACCGGCGGCGATGGGAGAGCCGTGACTGTCGGTGATCGCCACGATGGTTGCGCCCTGATCCCGGGCCGTGTGCGTCGCCTGCACCACCTCCGAACGATACGGCTCAAAGGTCATCGCCAGCACCACGTCGGTAGCACCGGCCCGCACGATTGCGTCCATCGGCACATTGCCTTCGTGCGGTACGGCGACGACGTTCTCCAGCGCCATCCCGACCAGGTAGGCGAAATAGTGCGCGAGGGCGTAGTTGGCACCCACGCCGACGACGTAGGTGCGACGCGATCGTACGATCGCGTCGGCAATCGTCTTCAGATGTTCGGCAGTGGTTCCTGCAAACAGCTGCTCGACGTTGGTGAGCGCCGTGCCTGCGATCTGCGCATACAGCGATTCGAGCTGGCCGCCCGCCGACAACTCCTGCAACCACTGCGCCCGTCGCTGGAACGGGCTCGGTTCCGTCCGCAGGCCAGCGCGGAACGGCTCTCGGAACTCGTCGAACCCGGCGAAGCCGAGCGCCTGGGCCATGCGCATGAGGGTGTTCGGTTTGACCCCGGCTGCTAGCGCCAGCTCGCGGATCGACGCCAAACCCACATCGCCCGGGTGGTCGAGCACGAACGCGGCCGCTTTCCGCAGTTGGGGACTCAGGTCCTCCAGCCGGCCGGCCAGCCGCCCCAAAAGGGCCTCCACGTCCGGCTCCGGCCTATTTGGTACACTTGTTCGGTTTGTAGTCACAAGTCGTACGATTGTACCAACGGAGCGGCTCGGGCGGCGCCACAGAGGGGACACCCGGTGGGTACTGACTTCAAGGCGATCATCATCGGCGGCGGGATCATGGGCACGGCCCTGCTCTACCACCTCACGCAGGAAGGCTGGCCCGACTGCCTGTTGCTCGAGAAAGGCGAACTGGCCTCCGGATCGACCTGGCATGCCGCCGGCCAGATCACCCATTCAACCTCGAGCTACGGCCTCGCCTCGATGACCAGGTACGGGACCCGCAAGTATGCCGAGCTGGAAGCCGAGACCGGGCAGGCGGTCAGCTGGCACAACAGCGGGTCGCTCCGGCTGGCCTATCTCCCCGACGAGCTCGATTGGCTGCGCTACACCGTCTCGGTCGGGCGTGGTGTCGGCAACCGGATGGAGGTCGTCGACCCCGCTCGGATCGCCGAATTGCACCCGTACTACAAGCTCGACGGGGTGCTGGGTGCCCTCCACACCCCTGACGACGGTCATCTCGATCCGGCCAGTGCCACCATGGCGTTCGTGGCCGGAGCCCGCAGCCGGGGCGCCACCGTCAAACGCAACACCCGGGCCACGAACACCGTTCAGCTCGATGGCGGGTGCTGGCGCGTCGATACGACCGACGGCTCGTACACCTGCGACGTGCTGGTGAACGCGGCCGGCACCTACGCCCGCCAGGTGGGGCAATGGGTCGGCCTGGACGTGCCGATTACCCCGATGACCCACCACTACTTCGTCACGGAAGAGATCCCCGAGTTCGCGGGATTAGACCGGGAGCTTCCGGTCATCCGAGACGACCGCCACGTTTCGGGCTACATCCGGATGGAAAGGACCTCAGGCCTGATCGGAATCTACGAGAAAACAAACCCGAACTCGGTGTGGGAAGACGGCACGCCGTGGGAAGCCGACCACCATTTGTTCCCGCCCGATTACGACCGGGTCGCTCCATGGTTGGAGGCTGCATTCGATCGTATGCCGATCCTGGCCGAGTTCGGAATTCAGCGAGCGATCCACGGGGCGATCACTCATCCGCCCGACGGCAACATGATGTTGGGACCAGCGCCCCGTCTGCAGAATTACTGGTGCTGCAACGGCACCCAGGTAGGGATTGCCTGGGGCCCTGGGGCAACGCACTACCTGGCGAAGTGGATGGTGCACGGCGCCACGATCCTCAACCTGCGTGCCTTCGACCCGCGCCGGTTCGGCGATTTCGCCACCCCGGACTACAACCGGACGAAGGCCCACGAAGACTATCTGCTGCGCCACGAAATCCCGTACCCGGGGCTCAACCGCACGGCCGGACGCCCGCATCGCAGGTCGGGGGTGCATGAACGCATGGACCAACGGGGAGCCATATTCGAGGAGGTGTTCGGCTGGGAGCGCCCACGTTGGTTCGCCCCCGCCGAATGGCCTCGCGAAGACATCCATTCCTTCCGGCGGGCCCGCTGGCACGGCCCGGTGGCTCGCGAGGTCGAAGGCGTGCGCACGCGGGTCGGCGTCGCCGACCTCTCGGCGTTCGCAAAGTTCGACATCACGGGCCCGGACGCCGCGGCCTTCCTCGACCGGCTGTCCACCGGCCGCATTCCGCCGGTCGGGCGGATGGGCCTCACCTACATGCTGACCGACTCGGGAATGGTGGAGATCGAGTTCACCATCGCCCGGCTGGCCGCCGAACATTTCTACCTGGTGGGGGCCGCGGTCGGTGAAATTCGATTTGAGGACTGGCTGAGACACCGTCGGCGTCCCGGCGAACACGTGTCCATCGCCAACGTGTCGGACGGCTTTGGCGTGCTCGCGGTCGCCGGCCCCCACAGTCGCACCCTGCTCAGCCGCATCACGGACGCGCCGCTCGACAACGACAACTTCCCGTGGCTGTCGATCCGGCTGCTCGAAGCGGCCGGCGTCGGGGTACGGGCGCTGCGTGTTTCCTTCACCGGCGAGCTCGGCTGGGAGCTCCATATACCGATGGCAGCCATGGGCGAGATCTTCGACGCACTCGTTGCGGCCGGCGATGGGTTGGGCGTCGGCCTGTTCGGGTCTCACGCCCTGGCATCCATGCGGATGGAGCAGGGGTACAAGGTCTCGGCCGACATGACCAACGAGGTCACCGCCTACGAGGCCGACTTGATGCGTTTCGTCCGGCTGGACAAGGACTTCGTGGGCAAGCAGGCGCTCATCGCCAACATGGAAGCCCCCCGCTGGCGGCTGGTCTATCTAGAGGTCGATCCCGGCGACGCCAACGCCGACTGCTCTGGTGGCGAGGGCGTGTTCGGCGGCGACCGCCGCATCGGGGTCGTCACCACCGCGGCGTATGGATTCAGCACCGGTAAAAGCCTCGCCTGGGCGTATGTTGATCCCGACCAGGCGGAGTCGGGCACCGGCATGACGGTGTGGCTGCTGGGCCGGGCCCGCCCGGCGATGGTGCTGGCCGAGGCCGTCTGGGACCCCCAACATGAGAGGGCACGATCATGACGACAACATCCCACGCCGGATACCGGGAACTGGCAGAGCGGGCGTTGCCGGGCGGAGCGCTGGGCACGCGCCTCAACCCCGAGGGTCTTCGCATGACGATCGCCACTGCGGCCGGTTCCCGGATCACCGACGTCGAAGGATCCGAATGGATTGACTACGTGTGCGGGGCGGGCGCCCTGATACTGGGCCACCAGCACCCGACCGTCGTCGAAGCGGTCCAGGCCCAGGCGGCGCGTTCGATCCACCAGTACGCGGCGCTGAGCGACGTGTCGATCAGTCTCGCGGCGGCGGTGGTCGATGCGGTCCCGGGAGCCGAGCGAATGGTCTTCACCACTACGGGCTCAGAGGCAACCTTCTATGCAATGCGGATGGCTCGGGCGTTCACGGGCAGACCAAAGATCCTCAAGTTCGAAGGTGCCTTCCACGGGAACCACGACTACGCCGGCATCGGGGTGTCCCCGGCCGAACCAAGCCCCTATCCCCGCGGCCTCCCGTTCACGCACGGGGTGCCCCCGGCGGTGGTGGATTCGGTGCTGATCGCTCCCTACAACGACCTCGAACGGCTGGAGGACATCGCCGCCGCCAATGCGGAGGATCTCGCCGGGATCATCATCGAACCGGTCCAGCGCATCATCGAGCCGCAGCCGGGTTTCCTCCAAGGTGTGAGGGATCTCTGCGACCGGCTGGGAGCAGTGCTCATCTTCGACGAGGTCGTCACCGGCTTTCGGCTTGCGTATGGCGGCGCGCAGGAGCGCTTTGGGGTGCAGGCCGATCTCGCCACCTACGGCAAGATCGTCGGGGGCGGAGGACCGGTGGGTTGTGTGGCCGGACGGGCCGAACTCATCGATCAGGCCCATCCGGCTCGCGCTGGAACCCCCGGGTACGTGTACGCCTCCGGCACGCTGCACGGGAACCCCATCGGGGCTGCGGCCGGACTGGCCACCCTGGCGGAGGTCCGCCGGCCCGGCTTCTACGACGAGCTGGCCGCCCGCACCCGGCTGCTCGCAGGCGGCATCTCCGACGTGCTCACCCGCCACGGTCGGGAGGCAATCGTTGCAACGGTCGGTTCGTTGTGGCAGATCCTTCATATCGATCGGCCTCCCCGCTCCTACACCGACCTGCTGGCATCCGATCGGGCGTCAAACCGGGAACTCGACACCCGGCTGATGTACCACGGTGTGAATGTGATTCCGGGGCTGCGGCGGTTTGTGTCGACTGCCCACACCGATGACGATTTCGATCAGACCTTCGAGGCCGTGGACCGGGCCTGCCGAGCGATGTGAGCACTACCGAAAGGAAAGCGATGACGACGCCACGATTCGACAAAGGCTTGGCTGCGCGCAAGGCGGTGCTCGGTGACGAGTACGTCGAAGCGAACCTGGCGGCGGCCGACGATTTCAACCGGGAGTTCCAGGAGGTCGTCACCGAGTTCTGCTGGGGGTTCGCCTGGGGGGACGACACACTGACGCATCGGGAACGGTCGATGATCAACCTGGGCATGATCGCCGCGCTCGGTCGGATGCACGAGTGGGAGCTGCACTTCCGCGGCGCCATTTCCAACGGGCTCACGCGAGACGAACTGCGGACGATTCTGCATCAGATAACCGCCTACTGCGGCGTCCCCGCCGGCGTCGAGTGTTTCCGAATCGCCCGCAAGGTGCTGGCCGAGCTCGACCCGTCTTAGCCGTGCCGTGTGTGATCTTCCGCCCGGCTGCGCGGGATCGAGGTCCGTTGGTTGACACAGAACTCGTTGCCGCTCACGTCGGTCATCACCACCAGGTCGTACTGCGGGTGGTTGATGATGCGGAGAAGGCGACCGCCCAGCTCTTCAACCCTGGCGACGAACTCATCGAAGTCCGCAGGAGCGAGGTCGAAATGGATCGGGCTCTTGTCCGCAGTGATCGAGTCGACCTGCTGGATCGTGAGCCGGGTGCCGGGAGCGATTTCCTCCAGTAATGCGTACTGCTCGAAGCGGTGAGTCTCGGCCAGTCCCAGCAGCCCGCTCCAGAAGCTGACGGCTGCGTCGAGATCGACGGCATCGATCACGAGGCTGTAGAGCCGCCAGCCCCGATCAGAAGAGCCCAACCACGTTTCCCTGGTTGTCGATGTCAACGTTGAGGTACGCGGGTTTGGACCCAAGTCCGGGCATAGTCCGCATCTCCCCCAGCAGCGGGTAGATGAATCCGGCCCCGACCGCCGCCCGCACCTCCCGCACCGGGACGGTGAAGCCTTCGGGCGCGCCTTTCAGGGCGGGGTCGTGGCTGATCGACAGGTGGGTTTTGGCCATACAGATCGGCAGATACCCGAAGCCTGCTGCCTCGAAATCGGCGATCTGGCGGCTGGCGCGCGGGGCGTACTCGACGTCGGCCGCCCCATAGATGTTCTTGCAGATGAGCTCGATTTTCTCGGCGATGCCCATGTTCAACGGATAGAGGTATGAAAACTCGTTTTCCTGCTCGCAGGCCTTGACGACGGATTCCGCCAGATCGGTGGCACCGTCTCCGCCCTTTGCCCAGTGCTCGGCCAGCACCGCATCCGACGCGCCGGCCGCCAGGGCGGCCTCTTTGATCGCGTTGATCTCCGCCCAGGTATCAGTGGGGAACGAGTTGATCGCTACCACCACCGGAACTCCGAACCGCCGAGCGTTGCGGATGTGGGCCTGGAGGTTGGGCATTCCGGCCTGCAACAGCGAGAGGTTCTCCTCTGTGTACGCCGGATCGAGCGGGCGTCCCAACACGACCTTGGGTCCGCCGCCGTGGGTCTTCAACGCTCGTACCGTAGCCACCAGGACCACGCAGTCGGGAACCAGGCCCGAGGTGCGGCATTTGATGTCGAAGAACTTCTCCATGCCCATGTCGGCACCGAAACCGGACTCGGTGATCACATAGTCGCCGAGGTGGAGGGCAACCCGGTCGGCCAGGATCGAAGAATTGCCGTGAGCGATGTTGGCGAACGGTCCAGCGTGCACGAAGGCGAGCTGTCCTTCCAGGGTCTGCATCACCGTGGGATGGAGCGTGTCCTTCATCAGGACCGTAACGGCTCCCGCTACGCCGAGATCCTCGAGGGTGAGAGGCTGGCCATCCTTGGATGCGCCGAACACGACCCGCCCAACCCGTTCCCGCAGGTTGCGGAGGGCCGTCGCATAGTCCTGTCCATCGGCCAGTGCGAGGATCGCCATCAGCTCCGACGCCACCGTGATATCGAACCCAGTTTCCCGCGGGCGGCCGTCCAGGTTGCCCCCCAGCCCGACCACGACGTTGCGGAGCGCCCGGTCGTTGATGTCTACCACCCGGTTCCATTGGAGATTGAATACGTCGATCCCCAGGCGGCGCAGACCCAGGTCGGCCACTTGCTCGTCAGACAGTCGTGTCTCGTGGTACCAGCGAGCGTCGATCGCGGCTGCCACCAGATTGTGGGCGGCCGTGATCGCATGAATGTCACCGGTGAGATGCAGATTGAACTCGTCCATCGGAACGATCTGGCTGTGTCCCCCACCGGCCGCGCCGCCTTTGATACCGAAGGTGGGCCCCATGGACGGCTGACGGATGGCCGCGATCGCCTTGTGCCCAAGCTTGCCGAGCCCCTGGGTGAGGCCGACCGTGGTGGTGGTCTTGCCTTCGCCCAGCGGGGTGGGAGTGATCGCGGTGACGTCGACGTATTTGCCCTTGCGCTCAGTCGAGAGGCGCTTGAGCACGTCGAGGTGCACCTTCGCCTTGGTCGGGCCGTACGCGATCAAATCTTCGGCTTCGAGACCAACCGAGCCGGCGATCTCGAGGATCGGTTTGACGTCCGCCGCCTGGGCAATCTCCAGGTCGGATGGGAAAGAACCGCTCACAGCTGCTCCCGGGGCTGAATCCGCCAATGACCGCCAGATCCTACCCGACAGCTCCTGTGCTGCAATGTGGCACAGTGCCACTTAGTGGCACGGGCAACTGCAGTTTCCCGGACATACCCGGGGAGGCCCTGTTACCCTCGGGGCGCCGGAGCGGCCTGTCTGCGCAAGTAGCCGGCGTTTTCGGCACGCCATGGCGACTGAGGGAGGTCCATGACTGCCGCAGGCGAGGAGATCATCAAGCTCGAAGACGTCTACAAGATCTTCGGGCCACAGCCACGAGGCCGGGCGTTCGATCTCGTCAAAGCCGGCCTCAACAAAGACGAAGTCCTGAGCCGATCTGGCCACGTCGTTGGTCTGAACAACGTCAACTTCTCGGTCAACAAGGGCGAGCTCTTCGTTGTCATGGGTTTGTCCGGCTCCGGTAAGTCCACCGCGATTCGGACCGTGAACAAGCTGCACGATGTCACCTTTGGGCATGTCTGGGTGGACGGCACCGACGTGCAGCAACTAGACGGTACAGACCTGCAAGCGTTTCGCCGGGAGAAGATGGGCATGGTCTTTCAGCACTTCGCCCTGTTCCCCCATCGCAACGTCATCGACAATGTCGGCTACGGCCTCAAGGTCCAGAAGGTCCCCAGGGACCAACGCGACGCCGCCTCGCTCAAAGCGCTGGCGCTGGTTGGACTCGAGCCATACGCATACAACGCCACTCAGGAGCTGTCTGGCGGTATGCAGCAGCGGGTGGGCCTGGCCCGGGCGT
>JBFGLM010000057.1:0-25409 GCA_041576165.1 Acidimicrobiia bacterium | reverse complement strand
CGGCGCCGCCCCCCACGGCCGGCGCCTCGACGAGTTGCGATTGGTCGCGACGGAGGATCGATTCGAAGCCCTGCTCGCCGCGGCCCGCCACCGGCGATCCTGCCACATCGATCGAGTCATTCCGCCAAATCATTGCCCACTGGCAAACCCCACTGGCAAACCCGGGGGGACTGGGCCCATCAACTGAAAACAATGCCTTCGCCCGGGACGCATTGACCGCGCCTGCCCGGCGCCTGGACGATCAAGCGAATCGGCAGTGGTCGGCCGTCGCCAGCCGCTCGAGTGCCTGAGATTGACTCCCGGCCACGCTCACCGCGCGGCCTGTCGATGTCCAGGCAGTCTTCATCTCCTGGAAGCACGAGAACGTCGCCGCAGGCCACCGGCGGCACGGGTTCGTACGCCGTCGGATCGGGTACCCAGCTGGACACATGCCGGTGGATCTCCCCGCCACCGGCGCCGGTCACGGCGACGAACAACGCGACCGCCAGGATGAGCAGCACGACTCCGCGGACGGCGGCCTTGCGATTGGTGTACGACATCTCGGTTCCTTGGATGCACCGGGTGATACCCGAGGTTCCGGCCGATCCTTGCGGCCGGCTCGACGGCGGGTGGCGGCGGGTGCTCGTGCCCGCCCGGGTAGCCTCAGTAGCTGCCGAGGAGGGGGTCGTCGGCCAAATCGGGACAGTCGGACCGGCCGTGGTTGTAGTAGTCGTCGTTGCCCGGATCTAGTAGCAGGTTGTCCCAGTCCCGACCCCCGATGCCGTTGTGGAGGATGTCGCGGTCGTCGTCGCTCACATGACCGGTGCCGTCGGAGTTGGGCGCGCAGGACGGCACGGCTCCCAGCAGGTGGGCCAGTTCGTGGGCCATCAGATAGGTGCCACCGAACGGCCACACTGAGGTGTCCGAGATGCCGATGCCGCAGTTACCGATCGGGATGAAGACGATGCTGCCGGTCCGCCCGCAGTAGGCGGAACCGAGATCAGCCTCTACTACGACCGCCAGGTCCTGGTCGACGGTGGCAGGCAGGACCGATCGAATATGCGACGAGATCGCTGTTTCGGGGGTCGGAAATGCCGCCAGCTCGGCCAGGGTATCGGGCAGGGTGACCGTGATGACCGAGATCGATGAGCCGTCGCGGGTGAAGACCGGATGGCGGCCGCCGGTCTGGCTGTCGTACCAGTCCTGCACCACCTCGATCTCGTGGGCAATCGCGCCGTCGCGCCCCGTGACGGGCGTGACATCGGCCGGAACCGCATAAACCGCCTGGATGATGGCGATCGGCTCGGGCTGTGTCGGCGGCGGAATGAGTTGGGTCAACCCGAGCGCTCGCCCCAGGAATGACGCCATTTGATCACGGCGCACCGGCTCCGAGGGGCAGTAGAGAACGCCCGACTGATCGCATCCGACCGTGATGGCATTCTCCGCCATCAGATTGATGTTTGTCTGGTGCGTGTTTCCCTCGTCGTCCACGAAATAGTCCTGCGTGGCCGGGGTGAGGGCAGGAAGCGCCCGCGCCAGGAACGATGCCATTTGGTCGCGGGACACCGGGTCTTCAGGAGCGAAGGTTCCGTCGGGAAACCCGAGGGTTATGCCGGCATCGGCAATCTTGTTGATGTTCGCCTGATGGGTGCTGGTGTTGTCATCGGAGAACCAGTCGCTGCTCGCGTCCGGCAATCCGAGTGCCCGCGCCAAGAATGACGCCATCTGTCCCCGGGTGACGGCGGCCGCCGGACAGTAGACGGCAGCGCCGCATCCGGTCGTGATCCCGGCCGCAGCGAGTGCCTCGATGTAACCCTCGTGGGTATTGCCGTTGTCGTCGGTGAATGTGCCTCCCGGCGGAAGCTCGTCCGCTGATCCGGCCGGTGGGCGGGTGATGGACATGCCCACGACCAGCAAGAGCACCAGCCCAAGACGGGCGAGACGATGAACACTAGATCCCACGAAGGGTTCCCCTGGCAGCGTGTCAATACAGAGTCGTCGCCGGGAGCGAAAAGGTTTATGCCGGCCCGCGCTCGAGCCACAACCCAGCCGCTTCGAGGGGTCAAAAAGGGCTTAGCGGCGCCCGATAACCACGTCATCAGCGGAACCCGACCTCAGCCGAACTCCTCTAGATCTTCTGATACACCTGATATAAGATGCGCGCGAGGCCATTCAGTCGATTGGAGCCGGTGTCAGCAGCTGCGGCGCCAGGGACGACGGCTGGGTCCTTCGGCCCCACCGACGGGTCAGAGAAGGGGTTGTATAAGGAGGTCTGTATGTACGTCTTCGCGACGATTGCGTTGCTGGGCCTCGCAGTTTGGGCGCTCACCATGGTCGGCGAGCGGCTCTTCTCCCTCGCAGCCGAGTACTGGGCGGCCGCCTTTGTCATCCTGGGCATCGGTGGTGCCTGGCTGCTCGACTTCAGCTTCTTCGAGCTATGGGGGATTGGGGCTCGCGCCGACTGGATCGGGGTGACGCTCAGCGGCCTGGCCATCGGCGGCGTCGCGTACTTCTGGCGAGAGGTCATCGGGTTGATCTCGAGCTTCTTCCGCAAGGTCACCGATCAGGCCGAAGAACTCGAGCGCCAGCACGGCCTGCGCCGGGTCGCCTGATCGAGGTCACTGAGGGGCTCGGGCCTGAGCCTGGGCCCCTCAGGCGCGTCCGGAAGACGATCGAGCAGGATGAGCAGCTCGCGCGCCTTCCTTCCGTCCGGCTGGAAGGTTTTGCGCTACCGGTTGGTTGCACCCGACAACTGCGGTAACCAGCGACGACGGAGGTGGCGGCATGACGGACTGGAACATCCGGATCATCGAAGAGTTCCGCGCGAATGGCGGCAAGGTGGATGGCGCGTTCAAAGGTGCTCCCCTCCTGCTGCTGCACACCACCGGCGCCAAAAGCGGTAGGGATCGGGTTCACCCGCTGATGTATCAGGCAATCGGCAACAGCTTCGCCGTATTCGCATCCAAGGCTGGGGCAGACACGCATCCTGCGTGGTATCACAACCTGCGGGCGAACCCGGAGGCGACGATCGAAGTCGGAACCACCACCGTCGACGTGGTTGCCCGGGAACTAGGACCCGAGGAACGCGACCCGATCTGGGAGAAGCAGAAGGCCGAATTCCCCGGATTTGGCGAGTACGAGGCCAGGACGAGTCGCGTCATCCCGGTTGTCATGCTCGACCCGCGCTGACCGCGGCCCGCCGTCGCGCCGACACGAGCGCTACTGTCCGGCGCCGAGGAGGGCAGATGACCGACGAAGGCATTCCCGAGGTACTCACCCGCACCGACACTCCGACCGTGTGCAACGCGCTCGAGGTCGTGATGGGCGACCGGACGGCCGACGGTTTCACCCGCCAGCCGGTGGTCCCGCTCGACCCAACGCTGCCGCCGATCGTCGGTTATGCGGTGACGGCCACGATCATCGCCCATGCCAAGCCGGTACTCGAAGCGTCCGAAGTGGCGCGGCAGCGCCGCGAGTACTACGTCCACGTGGGAACGGCCGCCCGCCGGCGGCCGACAATCACTGTGATCGAGGATCTGAGCGCACCGACCGGCATCGGCGCGTTCTGGGGCGAAGTCAACGTCGCGATCCATCGGGGTCTCGGGGTGTCGGGAGCCGTCACGAACGGATCGATGCGAGATCTCGACGAGGTCGACGAGGGGTTTCAGATTCTCGCGGGCATGGTTTCACCCAGTCACGCCTTCGTCCACCTCACCGAGATCGACATCCCGGTCCGGGTATTCGGGCTGACAGTGCGGCCCGGTGATCTGATCCACGCCGATCGTCATGGCGCTGTCATCATCGCCCCCGAGCACCTCGGAGGGCTGCCCGACGCAATCCGCACGGTGCAGAAAACAGAAGCTCCCATCCTCGAGGCTGCCCGACGGCCCGACTTCACTCTGGAACAGTTCCTCGAGATTTGGGACAGCAGCCGGTAGCTGCGCCGGCCGGCTCTAATCACCCATCAATGCGCGCGCGTCCAGGGGCGGGAATGGCTCGAGGGAGAACAGTGCGTCGACCGGCAGTTCGAAGTATTTGGCCAGCTTGAGTGCCAGATCGAGACTGGGGCTGTACTCGCCCCGTTCGATGTAGCCAATCGTTTGGTAGTGGACGCCGACCGCTTCAGCCAGTTGCTTGCGTGACACGCCGCGTTCGGTTCTCACCAGTCGCAGCCGGGTATAGAACGCCGGCTCATCCTTTGCTCCCACCTTCAGTCCGTTTCGTCGTCGATGGGTTCGGGCAGCTTCCACACCAGCATCATCGATGGCAGCCCGACGACGAATCCGATCACCACGAGCGTCCATCCCATAGTCGAAGCTTCCGATTGCGCATCCAGCGCTCGGGCCAGGACCAGGCCGCCCGCCAGGCCGACCGCCGCGCCCACGGCATATGGACTGGCGAAGATCGACTGGCGCACCTGCCGTTGCCGCTCGTCCAACGACCTGAGGGGCCGATCGAGCAGGTACTGGCCGGTAGCGGCCAGCAACAGCGATCCGCCCATATACGGAATCAGCACCAGCATCGTCACCCACATCTGATCGATGAGCCAGCCGGCGATTGGAAACGCGGCCAGGATCGCACCGAAACCGACGACGAGCCCGCGCCGTCGGGTTCGGGTAGAGAACCACTGCACCACGCGCGAGCGTCCCAGGCGACCGCACAGCGATCCGAACAGCGAATGGTGAATCGACACTGTGTTTGTGTTCCCAGCCAAGCGAACTCCTTTGCCACTTCTACTACTTCCAGACGCCGTCGCCACCGAGGTGCCGATCATACGCTTCTCCGTATTGTATATATAATTTTTACTACACATCGCTCAGTAGTTGCTACGCATGAAGGGCCTAGTCACCCTTAGGGCGCCCGGGGGATCGATCCGGATGTTGCCGGATAGGCCGCGGCCAGACGCCGGCCGACAATCCACCCATGACACAGATCGCAGACTTCAGGATCATCACCGGCAGGCGGGCTCAACTGGGCAAACTGGCCGAGCGGATCACCGAGTGGCGGACCGAGCGATACCTCGAGGCGGGCTTCTACGACCGGGCAAGCGTTGAGTGGATGCGTCGTGCCGGATTGCCGATCGAGACGAACCGCCCCGACGACTACGAGATCGCGGCGATCGCGACTCCAGGGCAAATCCTCGCCACGATCTCACTGCGGCGAGTCGCCGGTGGCGACGGCCACGTGCTGGCCGACTCCCGCCGTCCGTGGTTTGGACTCGAGAACGTCCATGGGCCGAAGTTCCTGAGCGACAGCGGTGCCATCCCGATGGAGCAATGCTGGGAGGCCGGACGCTTCCTGCGTGACCGCAGCAGCGACTCCAGCCGGGCCGTCGTGGCAGTCACCACGGCAGCGGCGCGGCTCGCCGCCGGCATGGCCGCCCGGGGCGAGGCATCACTCGTGGTCGGAGAGGTCGAGCCGAGCGTCGCCCTGCGTCATCTTCGTGCCTTGGGCGTACCGGTTCGGATCGGACCGGAACTGGATTCCCCGCAGGTCACCGGGTTGCTGGCCAATCGCTACGCCGGGAGGAAAGTCGTGCCATTCGCTCTGAGGCTGGCCGATATATCTGAGCAGAACCGGTGGCGTTGGAGTGCCCTGGCGGAACGGGAGCACCTGCTGGACGAGGACGCCCATGCTGCGGCCTGACACGCACAACTCCGATGGGTTTTATGCAGAACTGACCAAACGCAACAGCGGGCTGATCACCGCTGCCACCCAAGCCAGGCTGCGATCGATCCGGGTCGTCGTCGCCGGGTGCGGCTCGACCGGCGGCGCAGCCGTCCTACCCCTGGCCCGGACTGGTGCCACCCGCTTCCTCTTGGCCGATCCGGACACGTTCGACCTGTCGAACTTGAACCGCCAGAACGCAACGGTCGCCGACATTGGGCGCAACAAAGCGACGGTTGCGGCCGAACACGTGCTGGCGGTCAATCCGCATGCGGACGTCGAGGTCTTGACAGGCGGGATTCGCACCGATGCGGTTGCGTCGTTGTTGACGCCTCATGACATCGTCATCGATGCCATCGACGTGACATCTGTCAGCGGGATCGCAGCCAAGCAGGCGCTCCACCGGGCCGCAGCCGACGGCCGGCGGCCCGTCATAACCGCCTACGACATCGCCGGATGCCAGCTGATCGAGGTATTCGACTACCGCAACGGGGGCAGCCCACTCGCCGGGCGGGCCGATGACAAAACCTCTCCTGAGGATGTGCTCGCTGCGCTGATCCCTCCGACCGCGCTGCCCGAGGAGATCTTGCCGATTGTGGCGGGCGGTAGCGTCGCCCCCGATTCCGGATTCCCACAGCTGGCCATGACTGCCCAGCTGTTCGGTGCGCTGGTCGTGCCTGTGGTGCTCCGACTCGTCGACCACCAGCCGATGCCCGCACGGATCCGGGTGGATCTATTCGGTGTCACTGCACCCCCACGCGCCCGCCTGCTGCGGCGAGCCCGCACCTTGGCGAAGTTGCCGTTTGTATGGTTCGCCGCCCGCCGGAGCGCAGCAAAATGACCGCTGCCCCCAGACGGCCGATCGTCCTGGTCGACGGCGCCACCCAGGTCAGAGGCATTCGCGGCTGGATCGGTTTGATCCGGCGCTGGCCGGCGATGCGCAAAGAGCTTCGTTCCTCCGAGGGATATGTTGCACACCGCCTCTACCTGGCCGGTCCGACGACGGTCGGGCTGATGACCTGGTGGGAGAGCCGCAAGGCGCTGATGCGATTCGCGCATGGACCACGCCACCACGACGTGTGGGAATGGGCTGTCCGGCGCAACGCGACACACGGCGGATGGCTGGCGACGTACCAGCTGGCTGCGGGCGGGCCGTTGTGGGGCTCGGGCACGCCGTTGGCCCGCGTTTTCTCAAGCCACATGCAAGCGTCAGACGCGGCGCCACCCAAAGGCTGCCCCGCTCACCACCGATGACATGGCTCGCCGGGCCGGCCTGGCTGGCCGGGATTGTCGCTATTGAGCGACTCGCCCGCCATCGCACCAGTTCCCGCGCCCGCGGGTGGATCGCCGGTTACACCACCCTCGGCATCCTGGGCCTGCTGATCGGACCGGCCGCGCCGTCTGCGCATTCAGCCGGATGGGGCATGGCGCCGGGACTGGTGCTCGCGACGGCCGGCTATCCACTAGGGCGCGCAATCATGTGTGACCGGCCCAACCGCCCCCCGCCCGACGGAACGCGACTCGAGCTGGTCGCACTTGCCGGCCTGGTGGCCCCAGTGGAGGAACTCATCTGGGGAGCGATCGTCGAGCCGGCGGCCGGCGTAGGCGTAACCGCGGTGCTTTTTGCAGCGAAGCATCCACTCGTCGATGGACGGTGGCGGCGAATGCCCGGGCTGTTCTTGTTCTGGGTGGGTCTTGGCCTGGTGCGGTCGGTCAGCTGGCCGGCGGCCCTCGTTCTCCATGTGGTGCTGAATGCCGGAGGTGTGCTGATCGGTCACGCCCGCGGCGCCGACCAATTCTGAGCGTCACGCCGTGGTGGCAATCAGGCTGCCATCCGGATCGAACAGATGCATCCGCTCGAGACGAACCTGAACGTGGGTGCCCGGATCCGCTCCGGGCGGTGTCCCCATTGCCAGGTCAACCGCTCCAACCTGCACCCGTCCCGCCACGTCGGGGCCAGGAAATCTCAGCGGTAGGACCAGCGCGTCTATGGGGCCGAGGCCATCTGCGACGACGTCCTCCGGCCGCACCCCGACCACAACCGGCCGGCCGACGTAACGTTCGAGCGCCGGGGCCCACGCCCGCACTCGTAGGCCCGGCGCCACGACGGCAAAACCTGCAGTGTCGCGCTCGATGGTTGCGTCGAAGGTGCCGAGTGGGCCAGTCAGCTCCGCTACCAAACGGCTGACTGGACGCTGCCGCACCCCCTCCGACTCGCCTGACTGTACCGGTCGGCCGTGATCGATCACGCTCACTGCATCGGCGACGGCCATCGCCTCGTCCGGGTCCTTCGTCACATAGATCGTTGTCAGCTGGTAGCCCTCGAGGAGCTCGCGAAGGTCGCGCCGCAATCGCAGTTGCAGCGCCGCGTCCAGCCGGGCGAGGGGTTCGTCCAGCAGCAGGACCGACGGGACGCGGACCAGAGCCCGGGCCAGCTGTACAAGCTGGCGCTCGCCAACGGACAGCTGGTTTGGTTTGCGGTCGAGAAGCCCATCGATGCCCAACGCCCGGCTCTCGGCGTCGACCCGGAGCGACGTTTCACGGGCGCTGACCGATCGCACATTGAGCGGCAGGCCGATGTTGTCGCGCACCGTGCTGCGCGACAGCAATGCCGGCTCGGGGAAGACCATGCCCAAATCGCGCTCGCTCGTCGGCACCCGGGTCACGTCGCGGTCGCCAATGTACACCCGGCCTTCGACCACCTGATCGAGCCCCGCGATCGCGCGGAGAACCGATGATTTTCCCGCACCCGACCGACCGAGCAGGCCCAGCACCTGGCCATCTTCGATGCAGATGGATAACCGGTCGAGGATGATCGTCCCGCCGGTCACCGTCGTGACCGATTCCAGACGGAGCGAGGCCATGTGTCCCTTTCTCAGCCCAGCAGGTTGACGTTGTCGGGCTCTGTCATCTCTTCGAGCCGTTCTTGGCAGACGGGGGGTGGTGCATCTTCATGTAGACGCCTCCGCGACGCAGCTCGTCGAGCATCTGATCTATGCGCTTCTGGCGGGTTTCGGGGCGCTTCGCTTGCGCGATCCATCCCAGATAATCGTTGCGCTGGTAGTACGGGCGTTCGCAGTACGCGTCGACTAGTTCGGCTTCGATGAGCATCCGCCGTATGTCCTCGGGCATCGGGTTGCGAGGACGTCGTGTCACAGCTTCCACACTACGCGTCCCCCTCAAGTGTGTGACCCGCGCAGATGCCTCATTACAAGTCGGCAGTGAGAAAGGCATCGGCCTCATCCCCCAACCCGAGTCCGAGCTGCACAAGGGCCTCGGCCAGCCACAGCACCGGTCGGTCGGCCTGCTTCTGGATTTCTCCCGGATAATGAGCACCCCGGATGCGAGCCAGCACGAATGGGTGCGCCCCGAATGCCTGGGCAGCGTATTGCGGCAGACCCAGCGCCAGCCCGTCGGGATGCGCCACAACCCGGGTTCTGAGTGGCACCATCATGTGCTCGAGCACATGGCCTACCGCCGCGTCTACTTCCGCCGCCGGGTCGAGCGTGTCTTGGAGGCCGCGCCGATGTGCTTCGCACAGCCATCGCCTGACGTCCCGGTCGACCTCGGCGGCCGCCTCCAACCGCAGGCGGTGACCGAAGCTGGTCGGACCGTACAGCTCGATCGAGCGGATGCGGGGGTCGTCAACCGGTGCTGGCAGGATGAATGAGAGGTCGGCCCACCGGCGGGCCAGCTTCACGCCACCAAACGTCATGCGTGCGATGAATGCAATCTGGGTCTTCTGGGGATGAACGCGGAACTCACCGCAAACCAGCAGCGCGGCCTCCACCGCCCGGTAAATACCGACCGCCAGCTCGGTTTTGGGCGCGAGGTGTTCCTCCACCGCCATCTCGATGCACGAGTGCCACTGATTGGTGTTGGCGAATTGACGTTCACACGACGGGCAGGTCCACAACTCGTCCACCCGGCGATCGTACCTTCAGCCCCCGATGGGGGCTCTCAGCCGCCCGGCGCGTCCGCCCACCAGCTGCGCCGGCCTCGTGGCTTTCCGAAGTTGGCCGGCCACGGCTCTCCGCTCAGCTCACCGGCCACATCCCGGCGGGCGTGCTCGAGCAGGGCATTCAGGCTGAAGAAACGGTCGTCGATCGGTTCCATGACGTCTCCCAACCGTTCATAACGCGCGGCGAAGGTGTCCATCGGAAAGTCGGCCAGCTCAGCGTCGGGCACCTCGTCCCACGTGAGCGGAGCCGAGACCCAGCCGGTGGGTCGTACCGAATAGGCACTGGCGATCGTGCGATCGCGGCTGTTCTGGTTGTAGTCGATGAAGACGCCATGGCGATCCTGCTTCCACCATTGCGTTGTCACGATGTCGGGACGGCGCCGCTCCACCTCGCGGCCGAAGGCCAGCGCCGCCTTGCGAACCTCGAGGAACGTATACCGCGGCTCGATGCGGACGTAAATGTGGATGCCCTTGGAGCCCGACGTCTTCGGGTAACCGACCAGGTCGAAGTCGCGGAGCGTCTCGTTGACTTCGAGCGCGACCTGCTGGACATCAGCCCACTTCGCCTCGGGGGTCGGGTCAAGGTCGATGCGCAGCTCATCGGAGTTTTCGACATGCTCGACGCGGGTTGGCCACGGGTTGAGGTCGACGCAGTTCAGCTGGGCCATCCAGACGATGTCGTAGGGCGTCCTCGGAACGAAATAGCCGGCGGTCCTGCCGGAGGGGAATTCAACGAAGTACCGCTCGCCGGCTGATTCGGGTGCTCGCTTCTGGAAAAAGGGCTTCTCGCCCACCCCACGCGGGAACCGCTTCAGCATGGTTGGGCGGCCGAACACCCCGGCCAGCGCGCCGTCCACGCAGGTCAGGTAATGCTCGACGAGCTCGAGTTTGGTCCAGCCCCGGCGGGGAAACATCACCTTGTCAGGGCTCGTGATCGTGATGGACTCGCCATCGATGTCGATATCGATACCGTCCATGACGAAGAGTCTCGCACGGACCGGCGCAAGTCCGGCCGGGCGCGCAGGCGATCAGATCGGGTCGACCGCCGCCCGGTACAGACGGAACTCCTCGTCGGGTTCGCGAGCGGAATCGACGAACGACAGGTATTCACGGGCGACCTCGGTGAAGGCACCCGACTCGTTGGCGGCGGCCGCCCGCAGGTCTGGTGGCCGTTCGGCGCCGTAGCGCCATACCTGATAAAAGTCGCATGGCTCTGGGCTGAGGGAGCGGTAGGTGCCGATGTACTCGTAGTTGCGAGGAGCAAGTGAGGCGAGCCGCGCCTCGTTCTCCTTCAACCACCCCAGGAAAGCCTCGCGCTGGCCTTCCCGAACATAGAAACCCCAGTCGTAGAGCAGCGCCACCACGCACCTCCGGTTCGCATCGGCCGGTCCAAGTATGGACGATGCCGGCTTCGCTCGGAGCCGATCGCTACGAAGATGACTATCGGGGCACGCCGGCGGCGTTCGGCTCGGCCCGGACCACGGCCTCCGAATCCTCTCCCCCGGTCGCGGCCTCGTGATCGAGCCGCGGCCTGATCTGATCACGCAGTCGTGCGACGAGATCGTCGCGGTTGACCCGCACCGAGAGCGAGATACCCATGCCTCGCGCTTCTCGCAGCGGCCCGGCCGCGCCGAGCAAACGCGCCGCCCGCCCGTCAGGGCTCGTCGCCCGAGGCGATCGTTCGGGTCTCTGACGACCGCGCGTTCACTGCGGCCGTGGGGCGCAGGTCGACCACGGCCGAGGACTGATTGGCCGCTATCCAGTGTGCCTGACCCACAGGTTGCCGGCCGGCCCGAGGTCGGCCGGCGCTTCGTCCCCGTCGAACGTCACCCAATTGGGACCCGAGTCGAGGTCCACGATCTCGTCGGTCACGTTGACATATACGCGGGCTCGCTCGCTCGTCCCGAGGCGCTCAACGGCAAAGAGTGAAGGCGGAGCGTCCAGGATCCGTTGGGGCGCATCCGGGTGGAAGGCGTCGCTCGAGCGCCGCCAGGCCAGCATGCGCCGCATCCCAGCCAGGCTCACCGCGGCGGGAGAACCAGCGTCGGCGCGAGCCGCCGCAAACGGATCGTAGGTGAATCTGGTGCGGTTGATCGAACGGTTGGCGCTTGTCGCGGTGACGGCCGCTAGATCGTTCGGTGAGGCGAACAGGCTGTGGACGTATACCCCCGCCAGGCCCCTCATCGCCAGCATCACCGCGTGCGAGGCGAGGTGGCGGCGCAGGGCAAGTTCGTCTGCGCGCCCCTGCCCCACCGCGGCGAACCAGGTGGCGTTCAGCTCGTACGGCTCATCACCGCCGGGGCCGGATCGCATCGAAACGCGCCCGCCGCCTTGGGCCACGGCCGCGATCAGCGCGTCGACGTCAGACCCGGTGAGGAGACCCTCTGCCGGCCGCAGACCGATGCCGTCGTGCGATGCCAGAAAGTTGAAGTAGGTACAGCCCGGATCGGGCGCGGCGAGATCGTCAGCCCACCGGCGCAGCACCGTCGCATCTCCCGCCACGAACGCATGGAGCGCCAGGGGCGGCAAGGCGAACTGGTACACCGCCTGGGCTTCTCGCTCGCCGCGGCCCAGATACGCAACGTTCTCATCGTGAGGCACATTGGTCTCGGTGATGAGCAGCACAGACGGATAGGAGAGGTCGAGGCATGCTCGCAGCAGCTGGATGGTCATGTGGGTCTCCGGGAGATTGATCGAACTCGAGCCCTCCCGTTTCCACAGATAGGAAACAGCGTCGAGGCGGATGGCCGCTGCGCCGCGGGCGGCATAACTCAGCAACACGTCGAGGACTCTGAGAAAGACCTGCGGCGACCTGAAATCGAGGTCGACCTGGTCCGAAGAGAACGTGGTCCAGACGTCAACAGGACCGGCAGGCCCGACAAAGCGATGATGGAGCGGCGATGATCGAGGTCGCACGGTCTGACTCAGATCGGCCGATGGATCAACGGTGCGGAAGAAGCCCGCGTACTCGGGATCGCCTGCGAGAAAGCGATGGAACCAGCCGCTCGAGGCCGACATGTGGTTGATGACCGCATCCACCATGAGCCGGCCCTGGCGGGCCAGGGTTTCGATGTCGGCCCATGAGCCGTATTCGGGCGCTACTGATTCGTAGTCGATGATGCTGTAACCGTCATCGGAGGACCACGGATAGAACGGCAGCACGTGGACGCCGTTGAACATCCCGGATAGGTCGTCCCGGAAGCGCTCGGCCAGCACTTCGAGTGGTCGGCGGCCCGGCTCCTGGAACTGGTCGGGGTATGTGATGAGCCAGGCATCGTCCTGGCTCCACGGCGGATCGTATGCATCCCGGGACTGAGCTTGGCGGGCAGACCGGCGTGCCAGCGTCCGCTGGTGGATGTCGGCCGACAGCTCGTCGACATGGTTCGGATACAGGTGTCGGAGGAGTGCGCGGATGCGTGTGCGGCTCATGGGCCGTGCTCGGGGTGCATCAGCAGCGCCAGGCACGTCCAGGACTGGGGCCTGGCCCCATGCCCGGTGGCCGTATCCGGATCCCAGTATTCGCTGAAATCCGACGTCCACGCTCCCAGCACGGTCTGCCAGGCGAGCCGGTCCGCTGCCGGCGGCCGGTCCTGCAGCGCCACCCAGAGCAGGTAGTTGATCTGCGGCCAGGTCGGGCCGCGCCAGTACCCGGTGCCGTCGTATCCGGGGTAGCGCCGATCGACGTTGCGCGGTCCGTAGCGGGAGCCCAGCCCTTCTGAATCGAATAGCTGCTCCTCGACGGCCGCCAGCCGGGCCGGGAGCACCAGGCAGGGGAGGAGAGCCTCCGACGTTGGCACGGCGGCCGAGCTGTGGTCGCCGGCGTCGCGCCACGTCACGCCGTCCCAATGCCGGTCGATGGCCGCGGCCAATTCCAGTGCCCGGGTATGCCAGGAGGAGTCGTCCATCAGCCGGGCGAACTCCCCAGCATTGAAGGCGACCAGGCCATTGAACATCGCCGAAGCAACGTGGAACATCGAGCTGGCCGACGAGCTGCCGGCTGCCGTCACCTCGAGCGCCCCAACCATGCTCTGTTTGATGGCGTCGAAGCCCGCTTTGTCGAAAGGAACCGGCGCCCAGGCATCCCAGCGGGGAGAATCGTCCGCTCCCGACTCCCAGGGATGCACGATCCGGACCAGACCATCGTCACCCATCCGGTATCGCCAGAAGTAGTCCAGGCCTCGGCGCACCTGTTCGAGCAATCGTTCCTCGATCTCATAACCGGCGCCGGCCAGAACCCGGGCGGCGTGGCCGAACATCGGCGGCTGCGTGATGGTGGACGCACCGGGCCGGCCCCACATCGAGACCGACGCGTCCGGATTCGCCTGATAACCCATGTGGGGAACGAATCCATCGTCTCCCTGCCAAGTGAAAACCGACGCCAGCTCGGTCACGGCCCGTTCGTCTTGGAGCCCGGCCCATACGAGGGCATGGAAGCAAGAATCCCACAACCACATCCACGGGTACACCCGCAGGTTGGGACTCGTGTAGCCGGACGACTGCCAGGCCTGATCCATGATCCGCTGCACCTCCGCACGGAGGGCGGAATACGCCGGATACGTCCTCGCAAAGGGGCGCGAATCATCATCAGCGTGTGTCCGCGAATCATCATCACCGTGTGGCAATACACCGCTCATAGCCGGGGAGGACACTCCCTTGTCGGCCGTTTGAATTGTTGTTACGGTACAACAAATGGACGGCCGTCGGAAGCGGCATCCACGGGGCGGTCGCCCAGACACAACTCACATGGTGGACACCGGGGCGGTGGGCCGCAGGCTCCGAGGAGGAGGAAGCGAAACCATGCATCGATCACTAGCGACGCTGCTGGCCATCATGGCCCTGATCGCAGCCGCCTGCGGGACGAGTGATGAGACGGACACGGCGCCCGAGACGGTCGTATCAGTCGTCACCGAAACCGTCGAGGTACCCGGCGCAACCGTCACGTCGATCGTGACCGAGACGGTCGAGGTGCCCGGGGAAAACATCACGTTCTGGAGCACGGAAACCCAGCCGGAACGGCTGACGATCACCCAAGGAATCATCCAGCGGTTCACCGACGAGACGGGCATCGGTGTGACCCTCGTCCCGGTCGACGAGAACAACCTCACCGAGATCATGACTTCGGCCGCCGCCACCGGGATCCTCCCGGAGGTGGTCTTCCACCCGATCGACTTCACGGTCGGTTGGGCCAACCAGGGACTGCTCGACACCGACGCCGCCCAGGCCGTGGTTGACGCCCTCGGGGCAGACACGTTCGCGCAAGGTGCGATCGACCTGGCCACGGTCGAGGGGAACGTCGCGGCGGTTCCCTCCGACGGGTGGGGCCAGCTGCTGGTCTATCGCCAGGACCTGTTCGACGCGGCCGGTTTGGCGAGGCCCGACACCTTCGAGAACATCGAAGCTGCCGCCGCCGCGCTGCACGACCCGGGCAACAACCTCTTCGGGATCACGGCGGCCAACGTGGGCGGCGAGGTCTTCACCCAGCAGACCTTTGAGCACTTTGCGCTGGCGAACGGTTGCCAGATGACTGACGGCACCGCGATCACGTTCAACACGCCAGAGTGCGTGGAGGCCATCGACTTCTTTACGCGGCTGCTGACCGACTACAGCCCGGGAGGCTCCCAAGACGTCGTCAGCACCCGGGCGACGTACTTCGCCGGACAGGCCGCCATGATCGTGTGGTCGCCGTTCATCCTCGACGAGATGGCCGGTTTGCGCGACTCGGCCTTCCCGGCGTGTGACGAATGTGCCGACAACCCGGCGTACCTGGCCGAGAACTCGGGCATCGTGCCCGCATTCTCCGGCCCGAGTGGCGACCCCGCCCAGTACGGGCAGATCAGCTACATGGGGATCGGGACCGGTTCCAACACCGCGGCCGCGCAGCAGTTCCTGGAGTTCTGGTTCACCGGCCAGAACTACCTCGACTGGCTCTCAACTTCGGTGGAGGGCAAGTTCCCGATGCGCCGCGGAACGGCTGACAACCCGACCGAATTCATCGACGGATGGCAGGCCCTCGAAACCGGCGTCGACCGCAAAGCGGCACTGTCCGAGTTCTACTCGGAGGAGGTCATCGCTGAGCTGATCGAGGGTGCCGCCTCCTTCGACCGGTGGGGCTTTCCCCAGGGCCAGGGCGAGCTGGTGACCGCTATTTACACCTCATTGCCGGTGCCGGAGGTGATCAGCGACGTGATCGATGGATCACTCACGCCGGAAGGGGCCGCGGCAGAGGCGGCCGCGGCGATGGAAGAGGAGCTCAGCTTGATCAGTGGTTGAGCAGGCTCCTCGGTGGGGGTGGGCAACCACCCCCACCCAGTCCTGTCCGGATGAGACGTCACGATGAGTTGGACGCCGCGGGTGTGTGCCTGATGAGTTTCGACAAACGGCCATGACAGCGGGGGCGCGAACCCGCGGGAAGCTGACACTGGCCAGACGCGAGGCGCGACTCGGGTGGGCGCTCGTCCTGCCGGCCTTCGTGATAGTTCTCAGCCTCGTCATCTTCCCTCTCCTGTGGAACGTCTCACTCAGCTTTCAGTCGATTCGGCTGATCGAACTGCAGCGCTTCAACTTCTTCGATTTCGCGGGGGCATCGCTCGAGAACTTCCGCAAGGTCACCGGAGTTCGCGACTTCTGGGAGACGGTTCGCACCACGATCGTGTACGCGCTGTTCGGCACGCTCGGCTCACTGGTTCTCGGGCTGTGGGCAGCCCTGGTTGTCAAGAAGGCGTTCATCGGCCGCTCGCTAGTCCGCGGACTGATGCTGTTCCCTTACGTCGTGCCGGTGGTGGCGATCGCTCTCGTGTGGAGCCTGATGCTCCACCCGACGTTCGGCATCATCAACGAGTGGATCGACGCTTCGGGTGGCACTCGGGTCGATTTCCTCGGGAGCCGCGACTTCACCCTGACGCTGTTCGGAGCCGAACTCAACCTGCCCCTCGCGCTCGGCATGGTGATCCTCTTCGAGGCCTGGCGCTACTTTCCTTTCGCCTTCCTGTTCATCCTCGCCCGGCTGCAAGCCATTCCGGCCGATTTGGACGAGGCCGCTCTGGTCGACGGCGCCACCATCAGTCAACGGTTCTGGTACGTGACACTGCCCCAGCTGCGGGGCGTGTTCTCCGTGCTGTTCCTGCTGCGGTTCATCTTCACCTTCAACAAGTTCGACGACGTATTTCTCTTGACCGGCGGCGCCGCCGGAACCCAGGTCATGCCGGTCAAGATCGTCGAGTGGTTGCGCGGCCGCTCTGACATCGGGGCCGCCGCTGCGCTGGCGATCGTGCTCGCCCTCATTCTCTTGGTCTTGCTCGCGATCTACTTCCGCTGGTTCTACGAGGAGGAGGTGGAATGACGCAGACCGTCTCGCACCGGGCGCCGCCGTCATCCCGCTGGACCCGGGCAATCGTGGAAGAGCGTGTATTCGGCTTCTTGAAGTGGGCAAGCGTCGTGTTCTTCGTACTCATAACTGCCTTCCCACTGATCTACATGGTGAGCCTGTCGTTCAAGCCGATCGCGGAGTTGTTGCGCGCGCCCGGGAACTTGTTGCCCAGGTGGCGGGACGTGGTCGGACTCGACACGTACCGCACAGTGTTCGTGGAGCAGGGGTTCGGCCGCCTCATCCGGAACTCGGCGTTCGTCAGTCTGGCGACAGTGGCCCTGACCGTGACGGCCGCGGTATTTGCCGCGTATGCGGCAGCCCGCCTGAAGTTCCGGGGCAAGACGGTGTTCAGCTGGAGCATCCTGATCGTCTATCTCTTCCCGGCGATCGTCGTCGCCATCCCGCTCTTCGTCATGTTCAGCCGGCTGTCGATCGGGAGCACGTCTCTGCGCCGCACATTGTTCGGGCTGATCATCGTTTATCTCTCGCAGACGATCCCGGTGGCTCTCTACATGCTGCGCAGTCACTTCCTGACGATCCCGCCCAGCTTGGAAGAGGCCGGCCTCATCGACGGTCTTTCACGCTTCGGGGTCATCCGCCGCATCACCCTGCCGCTTTCGGCTCCGGCCATCGCCGCCGTGGCTCTGTACGTCTTCATGATCGCCTGGAACGAGTTCCTGTTCGCTTTGCTGTTCCTGGTTGATCAGCCAGATCTCTGGACACTGCCGCTCGGACTTCAGCAGCTCGACACCACCGAGGTGCCCAAGACCGTGTTGATGGCCGGATCGGTCATCATCTCGCTGCCGGTGATCATCCTGTTCTTCGTGGCCGAGCGTTTCCTGACCGAAGGGCTCACGGCCGGTGGCGTCAAGGGCTGAGCCGGATCAAACGGGCTAGTTGACGACAGCCGGGTTGGGCGGGCCGGACTCGGCCACCGCGACGAGATTGTCGACGAATCGAACCCAGGCGGGAGTGACGATCTGAATCATCGGATCGTCGGCGTCGAAGCCGCTGTGAGTGAAGAGCAACGTGGTGCCACCCTGCTCCGCTGCGGCCAGATCGAAGCGCACCGTGGTGCCCTGCCACCAGGGCGGGTTTTCCGGCACGTGCCACTCGACTGCATCATCAGAGCGGGCCGTCACGGCGAGGGTGAACACCACCGGCGAAGTCGGGAACGTCACGTGAAATGTGTCACCGATCGAGCCGGCGGCACCCTCCACAGTGTCGGACCACCACCCGGCGATGCCTTCCGGGTTGTCCAGCCAGCGCATGACCTGGTCTGGGGTGCATTGTGCATCGAACTGGGCCCTGATCGCGTAATCACCCATGTTGCTCCTTCCGCAATCTATTTTAGTGATGACTATATCTTCGTGGCGGTCAAATTTCAACTCCGACTAAAATAGGGGTATGGACTCTCTGCAGGTCGTCGCCGAGCCGCGGCGACGCGACATCCTGGCGCTGGTGTGGGATCACGAGCTCACCGCGGGCGATATCGCCGCCCAATTCGATGTGACCTTCGGCGCAATCTCCCAACACCTCGCGGTGTTGCGCAGCGCCGGGTTCGTCTCGATGCGCAAAGACGGCAACCGCCGGCTCTACCGAGCGGACAAGACCGGCTTGGGTCCACTCCGAGTGGTACTCGAGGCGATGTGGGCCAAATCGCTGGACCGCCTGGCAGACACCATCGAACGCGACCGGGTCCAGGGTGGCTGATGCCCGAGATCGTCGTCAGCCGCCGTATCGCCGCTCCCCCCGCCGTGGTGTACACCTACCTGACCCAGTCCGACCTGTGGTCAGGCTGGCAGGGAGTGGCGGCAGCAATTGAGGCGACCCCCGGCGGCGCGTTCGGAATGTCAATGCCCAATGGCATGAAGGCACGCGGCGAGTTTGTGGAACTCGTGCCCAACCGACGTGTGGTGTTCACCTGGGGATGGGTGGGACACCCGGGACTACCGCCAGGTTCGAGCGTCGTCGAGGTCGACCTGGCCGAGGACGGGACCGGCACTCTGGTCACTCTCACCCACCGCGGACTCCCTCCGGATGAGGTGCCGGTGCACACCGCCGGGTGGGACCACTATCTCCTGCGGCTGGCGGTGGTCGCCACCGACGGCGATCCGGGCCCGGACCCAGGGCCCGGATAAGCGACAAGGCGAGGTCAATCGTGGCCGACCGGAAGTCCAGTGATGGCGCCTATCAGCTCTGCAGTTCGCTCGGCCGCCGCCGCCGGGCGCGACCGGCCCGTGATCACCGCGACCAGCATCGTCTGGAGCTGGGCCGACACGAGGTGATACAGCGAGGTGCGGGGTCGCACGATTGCGTGTTCCAACACCGCCGCGGTGTCGGCAACGAATGGATCACTTCCAGCCACCCGCTCCACGATGGAGCGCCGCGGCGGGATCCGACCGCTGAGTTCGGTCCGCTTCTGGAGTTCAGCGGACGAGGCCAGGTGCTCGAGCACTCGCATCGCCAGCCTGGGGTTTGCAGACTGACGAAAGATGACGTAGACCATGCTGCCGACCACCGCAGCCGGCTCGCCGCGAGGGCCCGCCGGGAAGGGCGTGAACACGAAGTGGTCCGGGACTTCGGTCATGTCGATCCCGGCGGTGGCGGCTATGAGCCCCGCTTCATATGACCCGCCTGCACTGAAGGCGGCGTCACCGCGTGCCAGTAGCAGCGGGGCGTGATCCCACGTGTACATCACAGAATCGGTGGGCAGATACCCCTCCTCCACCAGCCTGCGAAGGAAGCGGAGCGCCTCGACGGTTTCGGCACAGTCGAGCCGAACCGCGCCGTTCCTTATGACTTCGACGCCGTTGGCGGCGAGGATGGCGAGGAGACAGAACGTTGCGGTCTCTCCGGCCTTGAAGCCGGCCGGCATCGCGAACGGGGTGGTTCCGCCGTCCGCCGCCTGCACGCTGGCCAGCGTGCCGCGCATCTCGTCCCAGGTGCGCGGAACGTCCACCCCAAGCCGTTCGAGCACGTCCACCCGGCTCCACATCCCGGCGACATTGGCCTCCTCAGGTACCGCGAAGGTCTGGCCGTGATGCCGGTAACCGGTCACGAATGGGGTCAGGAAATCCTCGGCGAACTCGCCAGCTACCCAATCCGGGTCGAGCTCATCGAGCGGCGTGAGGAACCCGGCCTCAGCGAACTCCGCTACCCACACAGAATCGATGATCGCCAGGTCGGGTGCGCGCCCTTCGCCCACGGCCCTCGTAAGAGTGCGATGCAAGTCGGGAAAATTGACCGTCACGACGTTGATGTCGATGTCGCCCGGAGCACTGTTGCGGATCTCGTCTGCCCAGGCGTCGTCGGACACGACCACCCGAATCTCGACCCGGGCCGCAGACCTCCGCTGCCAGTGAGGATTGACGAAGGTGCCCTTGCGCCGGTGGCGGAGGATCACACCTTCCTCTGCGAGTTCGGTCAGCGCCCGTGTGACCGGAGTGCGGCTGATGCCGTAGAGCGCGCACAGCTCGTGCTCGGTGGGTAGCCGGTCTCCGGGTCCGTAGCGGCCTTCGATGATGCTCTCGAGCAGCAGCTGCTTCAGCTGGTAGTAGATCGGGATCGGCTGACGCGCGTCGACCACCGCGCCTCCCTTTTTGTCATTTCTCGATAACAATAGCCCGCTCCGCCGCGAGCGGCGATAGCCACGCCCCCGCTCAGTTCGGTCGGATGAGGCCGGGGTCGAAGCGATAGAGGTAGCGATCCGCGACGAAGTTCAACACCCGCCGCGCCTGCTGGAAGTGATCGGCCACGTCGAGCAGAAATTCGGGACCTGCACCGATCGTTGCCTCGGCGGTTTCCACCGCCCGCCGGTACCAGCCGGCGCCGGCGGCTTCATGGAATCCGAGATCCCTCCCCTCGTGCAATGCCAGGCTGGCCCGGATCCCCGCCGATCGGGCGAGCAGTTCTCGCTCGAACGGGGCAAAGGGATGGCCGGCCGTATGGTCGGGAAAGATCCCGGACAGGAACAGGGCAACATCGCCCAGCCGCCGGTAGCCCGCCGGCCGCTGAGCTTCCGGCAGATGATCCACCATCTCCGCCAGCCGGACCGGGTCGAGTTCGCTGAAACGGCGACGTCGGTACCCCCGGCGAGATCGCACCCAGATGCTGCCGCTGGCGACCTTGGTGAACGAGGTCAACAGCTCAATGAGGAAGTAGCGGCGCACACCGTCTGCGACGAAACCTTGCAGTGCGGCAACGTCGAACACGGGCAGCCGTTTGCGAGGCCCGGCCCACTCGTACACGTAGTTAGCCGCCCCTAGGTCGTGCGACGTCCGATTGATCAGAACTCCGAAGGCAAGGAACGGCGTGGCGCGGACTCCGATCGGCTGATCCGGCTCGGCGAAGATGGCGTCGTAGAGGCTCGGTTCGCCCAGCAGTTGGTCGAGCACCTCGGGCCGTTCGGCCACTCGGGTCCGGAGGGAGGTGGGGTCGTCGTGACCTGCGGCCTGGGTGATCAGCTCGAGATCATGGTCGCTCAAATGCTCCAGGTACAACAGCGGATAGTTGAGCATTTGTGATCATCGTATGCCATCGGGCGAGATTTTCGAGCACAGAACCGCGTGGGTCACGCGACAGGTGTTCCGTCCCACCAAATGAGCACTCGCCGCGCACGTAACGTGTTCCAACGGCTCGGTTCACCGACCTGTTCCATCTCGAACCAGGTGCGGCCCGGGTAGCGCTGCTGGAGCGGCCAGCGCCCGTCGGCCCGTTGCTTCTTCTCCAGCACGTCGATCGCGTCCTGCAGTCGCTCGTCACGAGCGGCGCCGGTGGCGCGGAAATAGTCGAGGCCGCGCAATATGTCGTGGCGCCACCGCGGTGGGAACGAGAGCCGGAGCATCTTCGGATCGACCACCTCGCCGGTTCGGTGCGACCGAAACAATCGGTGCTCCAGGAGGAACGTGCGCCCGCGCGCTTCGGCCTCGACGGTGTCTTGCGCACGGGCCCCATCGGCAGCGGCGTACTCTCGCAAGCCCTCCAGGACACTGATGGTGGTATGGAAGGAGCTGTGGGTACCGCCCCGATCCCATTCACAGTTCCAGCCCCCATCAGCCAGCTGGGCCGCCAGCAAGAAGTCGACGAGCCGTTCCCGGCGTGGATCATGGAACCGGAACCACGCCAGCAGCCCGAGGACCATGCCGGTCACGCAGCACTCGCTACGGCGCTGGGCAGTCGAGAGGTTGATACCACCGTCGTGCCACAGACCCTCATCGAGGAACAGCTGGCAGGAACGGGCGGCACGCGAATCGTCGCTCGGCAAACCCAGCCGGCGCAGCAGCACCATGGAATAGGTGGTCGAGATCCATTTGTAGCCGTACAGGCGGGGCGTCCAGCGGCCCTCCTCATCCTGGAAGCCGAGCAGCTTGGCTCCCCAGCCTTCTCTTGCCACCCGGGCCTGCTCGGCCCGCCACCGGATTGCCGGCTGGCCCTGGAGATCGCGCGTCACCTGCCACCGAATCGCCGGATCCCCATCGAGCAGCCACGCCAAAACATCATCCATGGGACACACGCTAGGCGTCCGTGGCGGCGCCGCCCCCGGTGAGTGTGGGGAGATTCAGCTCTACACGTTCTCGTAACGTCCAGCTCGACTGGACCATGGATTGGGCCGCCTGCCGGCGGCCCCATCTCCCTGCCTCCGTGTTCGATCGGTCGACGCAGAGCCAGATGTGCATCCCCACTACACCGACGGAACGTTGTCGATCCCGGTGGCAGTAGACTCACGAGTCGACGGTCAGCTTCCCGCGCGGTCGGAGCTCACACGAGTTACCTCCCAACATCCCGCCCGGGCGAGACCATCCGGGAGGTAACGGAGCATGAACCGCCTTCGGGGGCTTCGCCGGCTGGCGATACTCGACATCACGCCGCTGCGGTTGTTGCCGGGATACCGCGCGCTGTTCACCGCCATGTTCTTCGCGCAGGCGGGCCGTCAACTGACCGTGGTCGCCGTGCCAATCCAGATCTTCGCCTTGACCGGGTCCACCCTGGCCGTCGGCCTTCTCGGGCTAGCGCAGCTGATCCCGTTGCTGGCGGTGGCCCTTGTAGGCGGGGCATTGGCGGACGCAATCGACCGACGACGCCTGCTGTTTGTCGCCGACGTGATCCTGACCCTCACGGCCGCCGGTCTGTTCTGGAACTCGCTCAGCTCCACCCCGCAGCTGTGGCCGCTGTATGCACTGAGCGCCATCAACGCCGGTGTCGCAGCCACCTACAACCCGGCTCGTCAGGCGTTGCTGCCCGGGCTGGTCGGGAGAGCTCTGTTCCCGGCTGCGCTGGCGCTGAATCAGTCACAGACCAACCTGGCGAAGACCGCCATCCCCGCACTCGGAGGCCTTCTGATCGCCGTCGCAGGCCTCCCCGTCACGTACGCGGCCCAGGCGGTTGGCTACCTGGCGAGCGCCGCGCTCCTGCTGCGGGTCCCCCACGTTGAGATCGAAGGTGGCGCCCGGGCCTTCTCGGCCAGATCGATCCGGGAGGGTCTGTCGTTCCTGAAATCTCGCCGCCTGATTCAGGCCGCTTTCCTGATCGATTTCAGCGCCATGGTCTTCGGCATGCCCACTGCCCTTTTTCCTGCATTCGGGACCGAGGTGCTGGGCGGCGACGAGTTCACGGTGGGGCTCCTCTATGCGGCCCCGGGGGCCGGGGCAGTTCTCGGCGCACTGACCTCCGGCTGGGTGTCGCGAGTTGAGCGGCAGGGCCGAGCCGTCGTGATGGCGGTGCTCGGCTGGGGGCTCGGAATCGCGGTCTTCGGCCTGAGCAAATCCATCGTGCTTGCGGTGAGTGTCCTGGCGTTCGCCGGTGCAGCGGACGTCGTGTCGGCGATCTTCCGCCAGTCGATGACGCAGCTTTCGATCCCCGATCATCTGCGAGGACGGCTCACGTCAGTGCACACGGCCGCATCCGGTGGCGGCCCCCGGTTGGGCGATCTCGAAGCCGGCGTCGTGGCAGAGTTGACTTCGGTCAGGTTCTCCGTCGTGTCCGGCGGCATCGCATGCGCACTCGCTGCTCTGGGTATCGCCCGGTGGGCTCCGAGTTTCTACAACTACCGATTCAGCGCGGACACAGCACTGGTCGCGACAGCCGACCGGAGTCCGGCGCCTCAGGAGCAATCGTGAGTGGCCCGTATCGCGGCCTCATCTGGGAGACCGATCAGGATCAGCCAGCGTCGCGGCAACTGACCCGTCCAGCCATCTACCTGCTGCTCGCCCTGGCCGTGATCGTGCTCGGTCTCAACTGGCCGGTCATGACGATCACGTTGCGGTCGATCACCCCGATCTGGATGGCCGCCTTGCGGGTGGCCGGCGCCGGCATCGCGGTCGTTCTCATCGGAATGCTGACCGGCAACCTGAGCATGCCGCCCCGCCGCGATCTTCCCATGATCGTGTCGGTCGCCGTCTTTCGGCTGGCCGCCGTCATGGTGCTCGTCTTCTTCGCCCTCAGACTGGTGCCGGCCGGCCGCGCCTCGGTCCTGGTCTGGACCACTTCGCTGTGGACGGTCCCGATCGCCGCGATGTTCTTGGGCGAGCGCATATCTACCCGGCGGTGGGCCGGTCTGGTCGTCGGGGTGTCCGGTGTTGTCATACTCTCCGAGGTATGGGGGAACGATTGGCGCGAGCCTTCGGTTGTTGTCGGCACAGTCCTTCTGATCCTGGCCGCAGTGGTGAACGCCTCTACCGCGGTGCACATCCGCCGGCACCACTGGACGATCAACCCGTTGCAGGCGCTGCCGTGGCAGCTGATCGGGGCGGCCATTCCACTCACTGTGCTCGGTCTCGTTGTCGACGGTCCCCCCGCCATCGACTGGACGCCCCAGCTGATCTGGATGATGGCCTACCAGTCGATCCTCGCCAGCGGCGTCGCGTTCTGGGCGCAGATCGTGGTGCTCCGCAACCTGTCGGCCGTGTCGACCAACCTCACGATGACCGGGGTCCCGGTGCTGGGTGTGGTGTCGTCGGCGGTGGTGCTAGGTGAGCCGGTCACCGGAGCGCTGGTGGCCGGCATGGCGCTCGTCCTTGCGGGCGTGGCCGTGAATGTCTTGGCCGACCAGCCGGCGGATCCGGTATCAGGGCGCGCTCGGCTGCCGCTCCATTCTCGGGCGGTCACAATCGACGACCTCTAGACGAGCCACAGACACGGGACGCCGCCAGCCCGCGCGTGTTACGGGTCACGAACAGCGGGCCGGTGATCCGCTGGCCGCGGCGGTCCTCGTGGATGAGCCGGCTGATGGCGTGGATGTGATCGCGGTTGAATCTGCCGCTCGAACGGCGATCCGCGTGACCCGACGTGCCGAACTCGACCAGGGCGAAGCGCGCCTCGTCGCCAAGCTGGAGCACCCCCACATCGTTTCGCTCTACGACTTCTGGCGGGATCCCGCCGAGCTGGCGTCGAGATTCGAGACCGGCGCCGGGTTGGCCGCCACCGCAGATGTCGCCG
>JBFGLM010000056.1:0-25689 GCA_041576165.1 Acidimicrobiia bacterium | reverse complement strand
TACGTGGTGATTGTGATGACGGTGCCGGCGCCTACGGTGCGGCCACCCTCCCGGATGGCGAAACGGAGACCCTCATCCATCGCGATCGGCGCCCCCAACACCACCCCCATCTCGGTGTTATCCCCCGGCATCACCATCTCGGTACCCGACGGCAACGTGATCGTCCCCGTCACATCCGTCGTCCGGAAATAAAACTGGGGCTGATACCCCGAGAAAAACGGATTGTGCCGACCCCCCTCATCCTTGGTCAACACATACACCTGCGCCTCGAACTCAGTATGCGGCGTGATCGACCCCGGCTTAGCCAACACCTGACCCCGCTCCACCTCATCCTTACCAACCCCCCGCAACAACACCCCAACGTTGTCCCCGGCCCGGCCCTCATCCAACAACTTCCGGAACATCTCAATCCCAGTCGCCACCGTCTTGCGAGTATCCCGAATCCCCACAATCTCAACCTCTTCGTTGACCGTGAGCACCCCCTGCTCCACCTTCCCGGTCACCACCGTCCCCCGACCAGTGATCGAAAACACATCCTCAATCGGCATCAAAAACGGCTTATCCGTATCCAGCTCCGGCTCCTCCACATAGGAATCAACCGCCGCCATCAACTCCATCACCTGATCAGCTGCCGCCGAATCCCCCTCCAACGCCTGCAACGCCGACACCCGCACCACCGGCACATCATCCCCCGGGAACTCATACTCCGACAGCAGATCCCGCACCTCGAGCTCCACCAAATCCAAGAGCTCCTCATCATCCACCATGTCAACCTTGTTCAACGCCACCACAATGAACGGCACCCCCACCTGCCGGGCCAACAACACATGCTCCCGAGTCTGCGGCATCGGCCCATCCGCCGCCGACACCACCAAAATCGCGCCATCCACCTGCGCCGCACCCGTAATCATATTCTTGATATAATCAGCATGCCCCGGCATATCCACATGCGCATAATGACGATTCTCCGTCTCATACTCCACATGCGCAATCGAAATCGTAATCCCCCGCTCACGCTCCTCCGGCGCCTTATCAATCTCATCAAACGCCGTAAACGCATTATGCCCACCAACACGCTCCGACAACGTCTTCGTAATCGCCGCCGTCAACGTCGTCTTCCCATGATCAATATGACCCATCGTCCCCACATTCACATGCGGCTTCGAACGCTCAAACTTCGCCTTCGCCATGGGAATTACCCTCCTACGACTTCGCCGCGAGCTGCGGCAACGATTTCTTCTGCAATGTTGTCGGGAACATCCTGATAAGAATGGAATTGCATCGTGGATGTCGCCCGGCCTTGCGTCTTGGACCGTAGATCCGTGACATATCCGAACATTTCCGACAGTGGGACCAATGCGGTCACCACCCGGGCATTCCCCCGCTGCGCCATCTCGCCGATCCGACCCCGGCGAGCTGACAGATCTCCGATGACGTCACCCATGTAATCCTCGGGGGTGACCACCTCGACTTCCATGATGGGTTCGAGCAGCTTCACACCCGCTCTCTTGGCGGCCTCCTGCAGCGCCATGGATCCGGCGATTCGGAACGCCATCTCAGAGGAATCAACGTCGTGCGATGAGCCGTCCACCAGTGTGGCGCGGATATCGACCAGCGGATAGCCGGCGAGGGCGCCCTGATCCATGGCGTCCTCGATCCCGGTATCAACCGACGGAATGTACTCCCGCGGTACCCGGCCTCCTTTGATCTCATCAACGAATTCGTACCCACCTCCGGGCCCGGTCGGCTCGAGGTTGATGACGATATGGGCGTACTGGCCCTTACCGCCGGTCTGCTTCACGTAGCGCAGCACCACCCCATGGACCGGCTGGCGGATCGTCTCCCGATATGCCACCTGGGGCCGTCCGACATTGGCGTCGACCTTGAACTCGCGCATCATGCGATCCACGAGGATGTCCAGGTGCAACTCGCCCATGCCGGCGATGATCGTCTGACCCGTTTCGGTGTCGGTCCGGACCAGGAATGTCGGATCCTCCTCGGCCAGGCGCTGGAGGGCCTCCGACAGCTTCTCCTGATCCGCCTTGGTCTTGGGCTCGATCGCAACCGAGATGACCGGCGCCGGGAAGGTCATCGACTCGAGCTGGACGGCGTCCTTTCCGGGAGCAGACAGTGTGTCGCCGGTCGTGGTGGACTTCAGTCCGACGGCGGCGACGATGTCGCCGGTGAAGATGTCGTCCAGATCCTCGCGGTGGTTGGCGTGCATCCGCAGCAACCGGCCGAGTCGTTCCTTCTTCCCGTTCGTGGTGTTGAGGATCGACTCGCCCTTGGCGGCATGCCCGGAGTACACGCGGAAGTAGGTCAGCTTGCCCACGTGGGGATCGCTCATGATCTTGAAAGCCAGCGCCGAGAACGGCTCGGTGTCCTCGGCTGCCCGAGTGACGGTCATGTCCTCGTCGCCCGGCTTGAAGCCTCGCACGGGCGGCAGGTCGGTAGGCGCCGGCAGGTAGTCGACCACAGCATCCAACAGGGGCTGTACGCCCTTGTTCTTGAAAGCAGAGCCGAGGAAGACCGGAGTGAACACCCGCTCTAGGGTGCCCGTACGGACCGCAGCCTTGATCTCGCTCGGCGAGATGTCCAGATCTTCGAGATACTTCTCGAGCAGCTTCTCGTCGACCTCGGCAACCTGTTCGAGCATCCGGCCCCGATACTCGTCCGCCTGGCTCCGGTACTCATCGGGGATGTCGCCGGTCTCCCAGCTGCGGCCGTCGTCGCCCCGCCAGATGTGGGCCTTCAGCTCGACCAGGTCGATGACACCGAGGAAGTCGGCCTCAGACCCGATCGGGATTTGCATCACCAGCGGCGTGGCCTCCAGCCTCTCGACAATTGAGTCGACGGCGGCAAAAAAGTCCGCGCCTATCCGATCCATCTTGTTGATGAAACAAATCCGGGGTACCCGGTAGCGGTCGGCCTGCCGCCACACCGTTTCTGACTGCGGTTCGACCCCGGCCACGGCATCGAACACGGCGACGGCGCCGTCGAGCACTCGGAGCGACCGCTCCACCTCGACGGTGAAGTCCACGTGACCAGGGGTGTCAATGATGTTGATCCAGTGCTCGTGCCACTCGCAGGTGGTGGCGGCCGAGGTGATCGTGATGCCTCGCTCCTGCTCCTGGGCCATCCAGTCCATCACGGCTGCGCCCTCATGCACTTCGCCCAGTTTGTAGGTGCGACCCGTGTAGTAGAGAACACGTTCGGTGAGTGTTGTCTTACCCGCGTCGATGTGCGCCATGATCCCGATGTTGCGGGTACGGCTCAGCGGATACTGCCGCAGACGTGTTAGCGCGTCGTTTTGGTTACTCATCTCAGTTCTCATCCCTGGTCACTATGCAGTTGTCAGGTGACCCGGTGGCTACCAGCGATAGTGGGCGAAGGCTTTGTTGGACTCCGCCATCTTGTGGACATCTTCTTTGCGTTTGATAGCGAGGCCGGTGTTGTTGGAGGCGTCGAGGATCTCATTGGCGAGGCGCTCGGACATCGTGCGCTCCCGGCGCTGGCGGGCGTAGTTGACCAGCCACCGCACGGCCAGCGTGTTCGCCCGGCGGGGACGCACGTCGACCGGTACCTGATAGGACGATCCACCGACCCGGCGTGAGCGAACTTCCACCTGGGGCCGGAGATTGTCGATGGCCCGCTTGAGCACATCGAGCGGATCACGACCCGCCCGGCGCTCGACGACCTCGAGGGCGCTGTAGACGATCTGGCGTGCCCGCTCCTTCTTGCCCTTGAGCAAAACCTTGTTGATGACCTGGCCCACCAGGACACTACGGAACACGGGGTCGGGTTCTACGTGACGTTTTTCGGCAGGTGCTCTCCGCATTTTCAGCCCTTCTTGGCGCCGTAGCGGGAACGCGCCTGTTTGCGGCCGTCGACCCCGGCGGCGTCGAGCGTGCCGCGAATGACCTTGTATCGAACTCCAGGCAGGTCTTTCACACGGCCACCGCGGACCAGCACGATGGAGTGTTCCTGCAGGTTGTGACCCTCGCCGGGGATGTACGCAGTGACCTCCACACCCGAGGTCAGGCGCACGCGGCAGACCTTGCGGAGGGCGGAGTTCGGCTTCTTGGGGGTAACCGTATACACGCGCGTACAGACACCCCGCCTCTGGGGGGAACCGGCCAGGCCGGGGGTCTTTTCCTTACGCGCCTTCGGTTTACGACCGTGGCGAACCAGTTGCTGGATCGTCGGCATCGAACTCCTCGGTTGGTTGCACCCGAATCGGCAACCCGCCCGGGTGGACCCGCTCTCACACGCGAAAATCGGCGCTCCGTACACAGGAAACCGTGGCGGATCGCCAACCCTCTTGTCAGACCTCTCCTCCGGGCGCTCAGTCACCGGATTGGGTCAGACCGGTGCTCCCATCAAGCAGAGGGGTAGAGATAGTGCAAACGCACGGCGGCAAGTATAGGAAGCCCGGCGGCATAGATCAAAGTGGGAGGCTGGGCGATGGAAGTGCACCTCGCATGCGAGGTCAGGCGCGCTCAATCCGCCGCCTCCACTTCGGTGGGCACCACGGCGGCCGGTATCCAGAGCACGACATCGCCGGCCTGGGAGCGCCCCAGCAGCGATCCGGGACTGCTGGCGGATTGGATCAACAGCTGATTGCCACGAACAATGAAGAGCACCGTGCCCGCGGGCGCGATCTCGGCCTCCAGGTCGGCTCCGGTGTACTCCTCTGTGATGTTCGTCTTGCGAATCCGCACGTCACGGCGGAGGCGCTCGGCAAGTTCGGCGTAGGTCAGTTCCGGATGGAACAGGATTCGACCACCCATGTCCGCCGACGTACGGCCGATGCCGGGGCCGGCCGACTCGGCAGGAATCTGAAACGTCTCCGCCGCCGTGAACAGCTCGGCGAAACGCCGAGCTGCCAGGGTGTTCACCTCGTCATTGGGCGTGAGCGCCAGCAGTCGCCCGATGCCGGCCAGGTCGAGATCCCACGGGATCTCATGGTCGAGCAGGTTGCCGTAATACGTCGCGTGGCCGGCCATCCGGGCGGCGTATTCGTCACTGCGGTTGGTGGTGGCGAACAAGACCGGTATCCCCGTTTCCGCGAGCACTCGCCCGATCTCACGTTCAACCGGTCCCGCCCCCACGATGAGCACTCCCTCGTTGGTCTTCTTCGCCAGTCCCAGCCGGCGTGCCAGCGGTCCCGCGCCGAATCCATAGACGAGCACCGTGGCGACGATCACCGCGAAAGTGATGGGGGTGAGCGCGTCGGCTCCTTCCACCCCCGCCTCTTCCAGTTCCAGGGCGAAAACCGACGCCACTGCGGCGGCCACGATCCCGCGGGGCGCCACCCCCGCCAGGAAGATCCGCTCTCGACCACTCAGCTGGGAGCGCCACGTGGATAGGGCGACCGCGACAGGACGTGCCAACAGTACGAATACGGCCACGAGTCCCAGCACACCAAACGAGATGGCCGATAGCTGGTCGCGGGTGAGCCGGGCGCTGAGCAAGATGAACAGCACACCCACCAGTAGCGTCTGCAACACCTCCGAGAACTGGATGATCGGCTCAGTCCGCAAACGGCGGGTGTTGGCAAGCACCAGGCCGAGGACGGTGGTCGCCAGCAACCCCGACTCGGTCGCAATCAGATCCGCCGCGGCGAACGCCACCAACGCGGCCGTGATCCCCACCAACGGCAGCAGCCGCTCCGGTATCAAGTGCCGGCGGATCGCCAACGCCGTGGGGTACGCCACCACCAGCCCTACCACAATGCCCCCGACGATGAATCGAAGCGCGCCCCGCAGTATCTCTCCGGAAGGTTCCTCGGCGCCGAGCAATATCAGCTCGAAGGCCACGACCGCCAGCATTGCCCCGATCGGGTCGATGACAATGCTCTCCCACTTCAGCAACGAAGACACCGACTTCGAGGGGCGGACACTCGTGAGGATCGGCCCGATCACAGTGGGCCCCGATACGACGAGGATCGCTCCCAGCAGCACAGAGACATCTTGGGGGAGGTCCAGGAAGAACCTCGCGGCAACGGCGCCGAGCAGCCATGTGACCATCACACCGATCGTCACCAGCATCCACACCACCCGTTGATTGCCTTTGATCTCGTGCAGGCGCAGGCTCAGTCCTCCCTCGAACAGGATCACCCCCACCGATATGGAAACCATGGGCAGCAACAGGTCCCCGGCCAGCGCGTCGGGATCGATGAGACGCAATGCCGGACCCACAACGACGCCACCCGAGAGGAGAACGACGATGGAGGGAATGTTCAACCGCGAGGCTGCCCAGCTGGCGAGCACCGCGATCGTCACGACGGCCGAGATCCCGAATACCGGTGTTTCCATTGTGCTCGCACGGTAATCGAGGACGGGACGCCCTGGTGGAAGGGTTCATCCAGAGGAAGGACCTGCCCCGTATCAAGCGTGTCTCAGCGAAGGAGAGTTCTGTGATCAAGCGATCGATCGGCGCGCTACTGGTGGCGATGATGCTCCTGGCCGTCGTCGCGTCACCCGCGTCGGCTCACGGTAAAGGCGACGCATCTGACGACGCCAGCGTTGCCGGCGTGGCCTCGGCCAATCCCAACTTCGACATCCTCGTAGCACTCGTCGTGGAAGCCGGGCTGGCGGACGCGCTGAGCGCGACCGGCGAGGCTGACGCTCTCGGGGCCGTCACTGTGTTCGCACCGACCGACCGGGCATTCCGGCGCCTCGTGTTCGAGCTGGAGCGCAGCGGCGGGGCAAAATGGCGGGATGCCAAGCGAACCGCCTACCGCTCGTCTGAGGCCGAGATAGCAGAGCTCATCATCGCCGCCACCGGAGGCGGGGGCGGCGGGCTGCTCGACGAGGTCCTGCTGTACCACGTTTCCAATGAACTGGGGGCCGTTCCATTCGACGTCGCGAAAACGCTCGATCCCACCCCGCTGCCCATGCTGAACGGCGGCACGGTGACCGTCGAAGGGCTGAAGGGGCGACGCGTGATCTTGCGCGACACCAACGACGTCCTCAATCTCGGCGGCAAGGACAGCCGCAAGATTCTCGTGATCCGCAAACTCGCCGATATCCCGGCCGGTGACGACATCATTCACGGCATCAACCGGGTGCTACTCCCCTAAGCGAATCTACGCAGGTTCGGGGGTCGGCGATGCGACCCCCGGACCTGATGCACACGATCCCTTGGTGGTGGCGCTCGCCGCGACCGGGTCAACCCGGGTGGGACTCGAAGCGCCCCAACTCCCGGAGGACCTCTGCCTGACGCGCGAGCGATTACCGGCGATCGCCGATCCGCCCTGCCCTGCTGAGGTCACACTCAGAACAGCCATGACAATGCGAGGCGAAGGCCCAGGGCCAGCAGGAGGATCAGCACGATTTGAGAGAATCGGTCTCGGTTGACCCGGCGCACTAGCCGCGTTCCGATCCAGAGGCCGCCGATCACGAACGGCACGCTGACGAGGAATCCGGCCCACACCACCTCGCTGATATTGCCCGCCACAGCATGGGTGGCGTTGACCATGATCAGGTTGGTGAAGAAGTAGAGGGCCAGGTTGGCTCGGAACTCATCCGGCGCCCAGCGGCGGGCGTCGCCGTACATGACGATGACGGGGCCGGCCGTGTTGAATGCACCCGACAATACGCCGCCCACGGCCCCGACCCCGAGGCCCCAGGCGGGGGCTTCCACACTCGGGACCTTGCGGCCGGCCCAGCGGTACACGACATAGGCCACGGTCATCACCCCAAGGGTGGTTCGCAGCCACACTTCGGGACCGTACGACACGAACGCCACTCCGACTGGGATGGTGACCAAAGAGGCTGCGATCACCTGGCGGATCAGCCCGTACCTCACCTGGCGTCGCAGAACGACGAAGCGGATCGCCCACGTGAGGAGGCCGGCCAGAGCCATGAGCGGCGCGGCAGTGCGCACCCCGACGAAGCTGATCAACAGCGGCATCGCGACCAGTGAATTCCCGAAACCGGCCACGGTCGCGACGACTGAGGCAACGGATATGATCAGGCCGATCTGGACGGCGAGTTCGAAGGTCATCGAAGTTCGTGACGTTGCCACAACCGTGGTCCCGCTTCAATTCTCGGGCCTAGGTTGCACGCCGCTCGGGTCGCGAGGACGACGCTGTGATCTGCTCGTCCCTACTCCCCGCCGGTGGGTCCCCAGAAAACGACCCAGGTTCCGAAATCATCGCTGAAATCGACGAACCGGTGCTCCACGCCAGCCGGTACGAATATCGCGTCACCTGGTCCGAAGGTGATTGTTTCCTCGCCGCGAACGAACCGCCCGGATCCGGTCACCACAAAATAGAGCTCGTCTTGGTCGTGAGGCGTCTGGGCATCTTCGCCGCGCGGCGCATACCACTCCAGTTCCATCGTGCCGTGCGCCAGCAGCAGTGCTGCAGGATTGGGAGGTATGGGCGGCCGGGCGGCGGCGGCGGCCGCAGTGTGATGCCAATCGGTCATCCGGGGAAGGTACCAGCCCACATCACCGGCCCGCCTGGTCGATGCCTCATCAGTCCACAAACGGAGATTGTCGATCACCGAGAGAGGGTGATCGAGACCGAGGTGACTCCACACAATCACTTCGTCTGGCACACCCTCGACCACAATCCGCGCCTCCACTCCGTCGGCAACCGGCTTGCCCGTGTCCGAGGCCGGGACCCGCGCCGCGTCGAGCGGGAGGGCCAGATCGACAAACCGCCACCCGATGTAGGCGATGGAGCCATCGGACCACTCCACGACCGCCAGCCACGGTCGCGTCTGGTCCGGCGTCGCGCCGGAGGCCACGTCCGGGGCGAAGCCCGCGAGGCCGATGACACCCCTGCCGCAAGCCTCGCACGGCTGATTGCTCCCGTCGGGACCGGGACCCGTTCGGTGCGTCCCACGCCGCCCCCCACGAGTAGCCGTTGACCGCCCGGATGGTGGCGCCCGGAACGAGGTCTTCGATCCCCACCAGGGTGAGCGCCGGGTCCGTCGAGCCGGCGAAAACGGCCGGCAGCTCGGCCGGCGCCACCGGCGGAGCCGACCAGGGTGGCCGGCCACCATCGATACGCTGCGTGTCGGCAGTCGTGCGGAGATCAACGTCTCCGGCGTTGAGCCCCTCTACCCCCCGCAGTGACATGATCAGTGAGACCAGATGCTCATCACCAAGGTGGCTCCAGAGCTGATACATGCAGCTCCCCCAGAGCTTCCCGCAACACAGCTCGGGTCCGAGCGAGCCGGGAACGGACCGTGCCGACCGCATACCCAGCACCGCGGCCGCTTCGCGGTAGGCGAGTCCGAGCACGTCGATAAGCAGGACAACGCCTCGATGCACCGCCGGCAGGCCGTCGAGGGCGCCTGCCACCGCCACCCGGGTCACGACAGAATCCAAATGATCGACACCCGGGGTGGGACTCACGTCCGGTGCGGCCACCTCCCACCGGCGCCGGAGGGCGTCGATGCAACAGTTGTGCACGATGCCACGTCGCGAACGCCGACTCGCCGCGGAAGCGCCCGAGGTTGCGGAACGCCTCGATGTACGCCTCCTGCAGGGCGTCATCCATCAGCGCGAAGTCGCCCGCCAGGAACCGGTAGGCGTAAGCTCGCTGCGCTCCATCGTGGCGTCGAACGAGCTCGGTGAACGCGGCCACATCCGCTGCTGCCGCCCGCCGAACCAATTCGGCTTCAGGTCGTTCGCTCACCGCGCCTCGTGTCACGCGGAATTGGACGGCATCCCGAAGGGATTCGTTCCATCGTGCGTCGCGGGTAGTCAACACGGAAGCCCCGGATCACCTCCGGGGCTTCCACATGTCCTCGGACGCCGCCGATCAGTCGTCGGCGCCATCCTCCGGGGCGCCGAGCGATGCGAGCCACTCGGCCGGGTTCGACGGCAATAACTCCTCGTCGGCGGCTGCGCCGCTCTCACCGAAGATACCCAGCGCGGCAACCGCGGCGGCGTCCGGCAGCGTCGGCTGCAGTGCCTGATAGCGATCGGCGCCGGTGCCTGCCGGTATCAGCTTGCCGATGATCACGTTCTCCTTGAGGCCTCGGAGGAAATCCGACCGGCCGTGGAGCGCCGCCTCGGTCAGCACCCGGGTCGTCTCCTGGAACGATGCCGCCGACAGCCACGAGTCCGTGGCCAGCGACGCCTTGGTGATACCCATCAGCTCCGGACGCCCCTCGGCGGGCTGCTTGCCGTCTTTGACAAGCATCCGGTTGACCTCCCGGAACTCCTGCTGGTCCACCAGCTGGGCCGGAAGGAATTCGGAGTCGTGGGGACGCACCACCCGGACCTTGCGTAGCATCTGGCGCACGATCAGTTCGATGTGCTTGTCGTGGATATCCACGCCCTGGGAGCGGTACACCTCCTGCACCTGATCGACCAGGTACTGCTGACAGGCGCGCACTCCCTGGATCTCGAGCACCTCTTTCGGGTCGAGCGGTCCCTCGGTCAATGCGGTGCCGGGCGGGATCTCCTGGCCGTTTGTGACCCGCAGGCGCGCCCGGCGCGAGACCTCGTACTCGACGTCGCCGTCGGGCGTCTCGATCACCACGACCCGGCCACCTTCCTCGGTCTCGTCGATCCGCACTGTGCCGCCTTCGGCGGCCAGTACTGCCTTGCCCTTCGGGGTGCGAGCCTCGAACAGCTCGACCACACGGGGCAGACCGTGGGTGATGTCGTCACCCGCCACACCACCGGTGTGGAAGGTCCGCATCGTGAGCTGGGTGCCGGGCTCGCCGATCGACTGAGCCGCCATGATGCCGACAGCCTCGCCGGGTTCGACCATCTTTCCGGTGGCGAGGCTCATACCGTAGGAGGCCTGGCTGATCCCATAACGAGTCTCGTCGGTGAGCGGTGACCGAACCCGAACCTCGTCGACACCGTCGGCGCCCAGCAGCGCGATCATTCCGTCACGATCGAGCACCTCACCGGTCCGCAGCTTGCGGCCCGTCTTGGTTTCGACCAGCGAACGGTCGACCTTCACGTCCTCCGCCAGCGTCCGGCCGTATATCCGGTTGCGGATGTGACGGATCGGCTCGCCGTTGCCGTCTCGGATCTTGATCGTGATCCCGCGATCCTCGCTTTCCTCTTCCTGGATGATGACCTCCTGGGCCACATCCACCAACCGGCGGGTGAGATACCCGGAGTCGGCCGTGCGCAGTGCGGTGTCGGCCAGACCTTTGCGGGCGCCGTGGGTGGAGATGAAGTACTCCAGCACCGACAGGCCCTCGCGGAAGTTGGAAATGATGGGGCGTGGGATGATGTCACCCTTCGGGTTCGCCACCAGACCCCGCATACCCGCGATCTGACGCACCTGCATCATGTTCCCGCGAGCCCCGGAGCGCACCATCATGTTGATCGAGTTGAAGTCGTCGGCCTCCATCGTCGCCTTCATGGCGTCTGTCACCTTGTCGGTGGCCTCTGTCCAGATCTCGATCAGCTCCTGGCGGCGTTCATCATCGGTGATGACGCCCTTCTGGTACTGCTTCTCGACTTTGTCCGCCCGCAGCTCGAACTCCTGAAGGATCTTTCCCTTGTCCTCCGGTGTCTTCACGTCGTCCAGCCCGATCGTCAGACCGGACTGCGTCGCAAACCGGAACCCGAGTTCCTTGATCGAATCGAGAGTCAGCTCGACCGCGTCCTTGTCGTAGTACTCGATTATCTCCTCGATGAGGAGTCGCAGATCCGACTTGAGGAGCGCAGCTTGGATGTACGGAAAATCAGCCGGGAAGGCCGTGTTCATCAGGGCCCGTCCCAGGGTCGTCTCAAAGGGTTTCAGGCCGTCCACCGGCTCATCGGGCAGCAGGTGTCCTAGCCGGTCCCTGAATACGTCGTACATCTCGGCCGTGCCGGCCAGCTCGCCGAGCCGGATGTGGATCGGGGCGTGCAGGGCCAGCTCCCCGATGTCGTGTGCCATCTGCGCTTCGCTGAGGTTGGAGAAGATCCGTCCGGCGCCGTCACCGTGTTCCACCAGCTCAGACAGGTAGTACATGCCGATCACCATGTCCTGGGAAGGCGTCACGATCGGCCGACCGCTCGCCGGCGACAGGACGTTGTTGGTGGACAGCATCAGTACCCGCGCCTCGGCCTGCGCCTCGGCCGACAACGGCAGATGGACCGCCATCTGGTCACCGTCGAAGTCAGCGTTGAACGCTTCACACACGAGCGGGTGGATCTGTATGGCCTTGCCCTCGACCAGGATCGGCTCGAACGCCTGGATCCCGAGCCGGTGCAACGTCGGCGCACGGTTGAGCAGCACCGGGTGCTCCTGGATGACCTCCTTGAGGACGTCCCAGACCTGCGGACGCTGTCGCTCCACCATGCGCTTGGCGGACTTGATGTTCTGAGCGATATCCAGATCCACGAGCCGCTTCATGACGAACGGCTTGAACAGCTCCAGGGCCATCACTTTGGGAAGCCCGCACTGGTGCAGCTTGAGCTGAGGCCCAACCACGATCACCGAACGACCCGAATAGTCGACCCGTTTACCGAGCAGATTCTGGCGGAAACGGCCCTGCTTGCCCTTCAGCATGTCCGACAGCGATTTGAGCGCCCGGTTGCCGGGACCGGTCACCGCCCGGCCCCGCCGGCCGTTGTCGAACAGCGCGTCGACCGCTTCCTGCAGCATCCGCTTCTCGTTGTTGACGATGATCTCGGGAGCCCCGAGGTCGAGCAGTCGCTTGAGCCGGTTGTTGCGGTTGATGACCCGGCGATACAGGTCGTTGAGGTCGGACGTCGCGAACCGACCTCCATCGAGCTGGACCATCGGGCGCAGGTCCGGCGGGATGACCGGGACTGCCTCGAGGATCATGCTCTCGGGCGAGTTCTTGCCTTCCCAGAACGGCTTCACCACCTTGAGCCGCTGGGTGGCGCGCTGCCGCTTCTGAGCCGAGTTGGCGCTGAGGTCGTCCTCGAGCCGCTGCATCTCGGCATCGAGGTCAAGGCGGTTGAGCAGGTCCTTGATCGCCTCCGCCCCCATGCCGCCCTCGTAGTAGTCGGCATACCGGTCAACGATCTCCCGCCACAGCTGCTCGGATTCGACGAGGTGTTTTGCCTCCATCGTGCGCACTGTCTCGTACGCCTCTTCGACCAGCTCGGCTTCGTGCTCGGAGCGCTCCTCACGTTCCCGGATCTCGCGGTCCACCTCGCGGCGCCGAGCCGATATCTCCTGAGGCTTGGCCCCACCCTCTTCCATCTGGGCCAGCTCTTGCTCGAGCCGCTCGAGACGGGCCTCTTTCCACTCGGCGTACTCCTCGCGGACCACCTCGATCTCGGCCTTCATGGTCTTCTCGAGTTCGGGGAGGTCCTTCTGCCGTTTTTCATCGTCGACGTGGGTGACGAGGTACGACGCGAAGTAGATCACCTTCTCGAGGTCCTTGGGGGACATGTCCAGCAGGTATCCCAGCCGGCTGGGGACACCCTTGAAGAACCAGATGTGTGTGACCGGGGCGGCCAGCTCGATGTGGCCCATCCGCTCACGTCGCACTTTGGAGCGCGTCACCTCGACGCCGCAGCGCTCGCACACGATCCCGCGATACCGGATCCGCTTGTACTTGCCGCAGTAGCACTCCCAGTCCTTCTGGGGACCGAAGATTCGCTCGTCGAACAAGCCGTCCTTTTCCGGCTTGAGAGTCCGGTAATTGATGGTTTCGGGCTTCTTGACCTCACCGAACGACCAGGCACGGATCTGGTCGGACGACGCGAGGCCGATTTTCAGTTCATCGAACAGCTGGCGCACGCTGCTCCTTTCCTGTGTTCAAGTGGAGTTGCCGGATGCACTCGATCAGGTGTCCTCGCGACGCTCCGGCCGCGACAGATCAATCCCGAGCGACTCGGCCGTGCGGAACACGTCCTCGTCGAGCTCCTTCAGCTCCACTTCCTCACCAGCCGAGAGCATCTCGACGTTGAGGCAGAGGCTCTGCATCTCTTTGATCAGGACCTTGAAAGACTCCGGGATTCCGGGTTCGGGGATGTTCTCGCCCTTGACGATCGCCTCGTAGACCTTGACCCGTCCCATGACGTCGTCGGATTTGATGGTGAGGAGCTCCTGTAGGGCATACGCAGCGCCGTAGGCCTCGAGGGCCCACACCTCCATCTCACCGAACCGCTGACCGCCGAACTGGGCCTTCCCGCCCAGCGGCTGCTGGGTGATCATCGAGTACGGTCCGGTCGAACGAGCGTGGATCTTGTCATCCACGAGGTGGACCAGTTTGAGGATGTAGATGTATCCCACCGTGATCGGGGTATCGAACGGCACCCCGGTCCGGCCGTCGATCAGCACGGCCTTGCCGTTCTCGTCGACCATCTTCTCGTCATCCCGGTTCGGCAGGGTGCGGGCCAGGACCTGAGAGATCTCGTCCTCCTGAGCCCCGTCGAACACCGGGGTAGCCACCTTGGTCCAGGGCTCGGCCCCTCCTTGCAGCGGACTCGGGTCATCGAAGGGTTCCCATCCCTGCGCCGCCGCCCAGCCCAAGTGCGTCTCGAGCACCTGGCCCAGGTTCATGCGAGACGGAACACCGAGCGGCGACAGGATGATGTCGACCGGCGTACCGTCTTTCATGAAGGGCATGTCCTCTTCGGGCAAGATCTTGGCGATCACGCCCTTGTTGCCGTGGCGTCCGGAGAGCTTGTCGCCCTCTGAGAACTTGCGCTGGCTCGCCACGTACACCCGGACCAGCTCGTTCACCCCGGGGGGCAGGTCGAAGCCCTCTTCCCGACGGAACACCTTGACGTCTATGACCTTGCCCGACTCACCGTGCGGCACCTTGAGCGAGGTATCACGGACTTCGCGGGCCTTTTCACCGAAGATCGCACGCAGAAGACGCTCTTCGGGGGTGAGTTCGGTCTCACCCTTAGGCGTGACCTTCCCGACGAGATAGTCACCGGGGCCGACCTCGGCACCGATCCGGATGATGCCGTCCTCGTCGAGGTCGCGCAGTACCTCCTCGGCGACATTGGGGATGTCCCGGGTGATCTCCTCCGCGCCCAATTTGGTGTCGCGGGCGTCGATCTCGTGCTCCTCGATATGGATCGAGGTGAGCGTGTCATCTTTGACGAGGCGCTCGCTGAGGATGATCGCATCCTCGAAGTTGTGGCCCTCCCACGGCATGAACGCCACCAGCAGGTTGCGGCCGAGCGCCAGCTCTCCGAGATCGGTTGAGGGGCCATCCGCCAGGACCTCACCCTCCTTCACCTTCTGGCCCGGAACCACGATCGGTTTCTGATTGATCGAGGTCCCCTGGTTGGACCGCTCGAACTTCTTCAGATCGAAGGTGTGCTTGGTGTTCGACTTGTCCTTGATGACGATGTGGTCGCCGGTGACCTCGGTCACCTCGCCCGACACGGGGCTGATGACCATGTCACCCGAGTCCTGTGCGGCCCGCCGCTCCACGCCGGTACCGACCAGGGGAGCGTCCGAACGCAACAACGGGACCGCTTGACGCTGCATGTTGGAGCCCATGAGCGCTCGGTTGGCGTCGTCATGCTCCAGGAACGGGATCAGGGCGGTCGAAACCGACACCAGCTGCTTCGGGGAAACGTCCATGTAATCGACCTCTGCAGGCGTCACATAGTCGACCTCACCACCGGCCCGCCGGACCAGCACCCGGTCGTTGACGAAGCTCCCGTCCTCGCTGAGGGGCGCGTTGGCCTGAGCGATGACGTACCGCTCCTCCTCGGCTGCAGTCAGATAGGCCACTTTGTTGCCGACCTTGCCGTCCTGCACTCGGCGGTACGGTGTCTCGATGAACCCGTAGCGGTTGACCCGGGCGAACGTGGCGAGCGACCCGATCAGACCGATGTTCGGTCCCTCCGGAGTCTCGATCGGGCACATACGGCCGTAGTGAGAGGGATGAACGTCTCGCACCTCGAAACCGGCCCGCTCCCGCGAGAGGCCCCCGGGACCCAATGCCGACAGCCGGCGCCGGTGAGTGAGCCCGGCGAGCGGGTTCGGCTGGTCCATGAACTGGCTCAGCTGGCTCGTGCCGAAGAACTCTTTGATGGAGGCGACCACCGGGCGGATGTTGATCAAACTCTGTGGCGTGATCGACTCGGGGTCCTGGGTGGTCATCCGTTCCTTGACGACCCGCTCGAGACGGGTCAACCCGACTCGCACCTGATTCTGGATCAGTTCGCCCACAGTCCGGATGCGGCGGTTCCCGAAATGGTCGATGTCATCGGTCCGGACGTCGATTTCCGTGCCGCGCGTTGTGGTGAACTTCTGCTCACCCTGATGCAGATGCACGAGATACCGAATTGCATCGACGATGTCCTCCTCGCTGAGCAAGCCGTCGTCCGTCCGATAGTCGTCGGGCAGGTCGAACTTCTGATTGAGCTTGTACCGACCGACTCGGGTGAGGTCATACCGCTTGGGGTTCTTGAACAGCGTCTGAATGAGACCCCGGGCCGACTCCACAGTCGTCGGCTCGCCCGGTCGGAGTTTGCGGTAGAGGTCGAGCAGGGCCTCATCTTTGTCAACCGCAGTGTCACGCTCGAGCGTCATCCGGATCGACTCGGCACCGTCGAAGAGTTCAAGGATCTCCTCGTCGCTGTCGGCGATGTCCAACGCTCGCAAGAAGGCCGATACGTACTGGCGGCGCTTGCGGTCGACCCGTACGCCGATGGTGTCTCGTTTGTCGGTGTCGAACTCAAGCCACGCGCCGCGGCCGGGAATGATCTTGGCCGTGAAAATGTCCACATCCGAGGTCTTGTCGAGCGTCTGATCGAAGTACACACCGGGTGAGCGGACCAGCTGTGATACGACAACGCGCTCGGTACCGTTGATGATGAAGGTGCCGTTGCCGGTCATCATCGGGAAGTCCCCGAGGAACACTTGCTGTTCTTTGATCTCCCCGGTCTGGCGATTGACGAACCGCGCAGTCACGAACAGCGGCCGCGAGTAGTTGGCGTCTCGTTCTTTGCACTCTTCGATCGACTGGAGCGGATCACCGAAGCGGTGATCGGTCAGTTCGAGCGCCAGGCTGCCGGAGAAATCCTCGATCGGTGAAATCTGGTCGAAGATGTCGGCGAGTCCCTCTTCGAGGAACCAATGGAACGATTCGTGCTGAACAGCAAGTAGGTCAGGGAGCGGGAGAACTTCCGGGATTTTCGCGAACGACAGACGCTCGGCGACGCGGGCTACAGCCAACGATTCCTCCTAAGGGCCCAGGGTTAGGAACGTGCAGACGACGAAACGACAAGATAGCACACGCGGCTACCTTGTCCTAAATGGACAACGTGTTCTACTAATGTGTCCGGCCGGTTCGTCGGCCGTGCGGGCCTCGAACTCCTGCCCGGCAACCGAAGGTCGCCTGCTGCGGAGTCGCCAGCCACCGTTACAACACGTCATTACCGGCGGGCGTTACCCGCCTCTTGTGGAAAAGACGATACAACGCACTCGCGATCGAGGTCAAGGGCAGATCTGAGGACTCGGTGCGAGGCCCAGCCCGAGGCCTCACGGGCCCGGGATGCCGACCGTGGCGCGCGGCGAGCCACGGCGACATGAACGACCCAAACGCGGAAAAAGCGGTTCCGGACTCCAATGCACCCTGGCTGATGCACTCCCCTGGCTGAGAGTCCGAAACCGCCTGGTTCCGTGTTCGCACTATGCCGGTCCGATCGTTACGCGTCCATGGGTCGCCCGGCTTATTCATCGCGGCGCTGACGGACGCGAAGAAAGCGGTTCCGGACTCCAGTGCACCTGGCTGAGATGCACTCCCCTGGCGAGAGTCCGGAACCGCCTTCGGTTCTGGCGGCCACTATGCCCGGCCTGCGACCCTGCGTCTATGGGTCGCCCGGCTTATTGAGCATCTCGGCCCCTGGAAGCGATGCCTCCCAGCCCGCCCCACCACCCGCGGCCAGCGCCACGTCGGGCTGAGTGCCATCGGAACCCCGGAGACCTGTGAAGCGGTCCCGGACTCCAATGCAACCTGGCTGGGTGCACTCTCCTGGCTGAAGCCCGGAACCGCCTCCGTTCCTCGTGCCACTATGCCGGAGCCACCTAGTTCCGTCCATGGGTCGATTGACTCATCTGGGACAAAGGGGTGCCAGTGCCCGGTTGCCCGTCTGCACGACGGCACACAAAAGGAGCCGCCCCAACGGAACGGCCCCTTTGTGTTCGCTTCGTGATTTGGCTCAGCGCAGCTCAACCGATCCGCCGACCGCTTCGATCTTCTCCTTGGCGGCTTCCGCCTCTTCCTTGGAGACGCTCTCCAGCACCGGATTGGGGGCGTTGTCAACCAGGTCCTTCGCCTCTTTCAGGCCGAGGCTGGTGATGCCGCGGACCTCCTTGATCACCTGGATCTTCTTGTCGCCGGCCGCGGTGAGGACGACGTCGAACTCGTCCTTTTCCTCGGCTGCCGCAGCGGCTCCGCCTCCGTCGGCACCGACCGGCGTTGCAGCCATGGCCATCGGCGCCGCCGCGGTGACATCGAACTTCTCCTCGAACGCATCAAGGAACTCTTTGAGTTCGAGGACGGTCATGTCCGAGAAGATGTCGAGGAGCTCCTCGGTCTTCATCTTTGCCATCGTTATTCCTCCTCGGCGGCGGCGGCACCGTCGCCATCATCATCATCATCATCATCGGGTTCAGGGCTGTCAGGACTGTCTGGGGTCTCTGGGCTGGCCGGGCTTTCCGAACTCGCCGGGCTCGCCGGGCTCTCCGCGCTGTCAGGGCTTTCGGGCTCGGCGACGGCCTCTGCGTCGACGGCCGCAGCGGCCTCTTCGGCCGATCCCGCTGCGTCTGTGTCATCGGCCGGTGCGGCCGGCGCGTCCTCGGGAGCCGCCTCGGCCGGGGCCTCGGGTTCCTTTTTCTCGAGCAGTTGAGCGAACACCGACGCGGCATCACGCGTGAATGAACCGAGCATCCCCGCCAGCTGTGCCAATGGGGCTTTGGCGGCTCCGGCGATCTTGGCCAGGAGCACCTCTCGGGGCTCGATCGTCGCGAGCTTGGCGACCATCTCTGGGGGGAGAACCTCCCCAGCCAGCGCTCCGGCCTTGACAACCAGCGCGCCATGGTCGTTCGCAAATTGAGCTAGCGCCTTCGCAGCAGGAACCGGATCGCCCGCCACGAAGGCGATTGCGGTCGGTCCCAACAACCATTTGGCCAGTTCTTGCTCGGGACGGTCTGCCACAGCCCGACGCGCCAGAGACATCTTCAACACCTTGTAGGAGGCGCCGGCGCTGCGAAGCTCACGCCGCAGCGCTTGCTGTTCGGCCACCGACAACCCTCGATACTCGGTCAAAAAGACGGCGTTGGCGTCCTCGAACCGTTGTGCGATTTCTTCAACTGCCTGGACCTTCTCAGGTCGGGGCATGTGCTGCACTCCTTCCAATCCCACTCCGATCCCCCCGCCCCGGAAAACCCCCGAACGAGAAAGAGGCCCGCTGCCTACGACAGCGAACCTCGGGGATTCGACCTCGGCGGGCGGGTGCTCGACCACTTACGCCGAACGGATCTGACTCCGCCGGCACCGGCTGTCTTCGGCCACGATCAACAGATCGGATCTTGGATGTACCTTGCAGCGTATTGCCTTCGACCCGTAATGAGAAATCGGGCCAACCCACCACGGGCGCCTCCACTGAGCGTGCTCGTCCGACCACGACCCGCTGCCGAACTGCGGCCGGGAGCGGCCGGAGCCGGCAAAATGGCAGGCACAAACTGGTGGACATCCAGGGCCGGGAGCGCGAGACTCTTACGTGACGGCGAGGCGGAAGGGGCGTCCACAGGCGAAGGATGTACGAGATCAACGCTAGGGCACAGGTGTCCATCCGGCAGATTGCAGCCCCTACCCTGCGGTCCGCTGTCGATGGCGCCTGATTCTCAGCGAGCGACAACCTGGCGGTCGCTTGCGAAACGCCCGGCTGGCTCGGAACTGGCAGAGCCGAAATCTCGGGTCCCCCAAAGCCATCACTTCAGCGCCGTCACGAAGGAGCCCCCCATCACCTGTGGGGGGTTCCTTCACGTTGCGCCCCGGGCCGGCTCAGACGAGAGCCTCCACGTCGGACACCGCGACCGAGATTCCCGGCCCCATGGTGGATGAGACGGATACGTTCCGCAGATAACGGCCCTTGGCACTGGCCGGACGGGCCCGCAGTATTTCCGTAGCCAGCGCCTGGAAGTTCTCAACCAGCTTGTCGGTGTCGAATGAGGACTTGCCGATTGGGGCCTGGACGTTGCCGTGGCGGTCGTTGCGGTACTCGATCTTGCCGGCCTTGAACTCCTCAACGGCGCTGGCGACGTCCATGGTCACTGTGCCGGTCTTGGGGTTGGGCATCAAACCGCGTGGGCCGAGCACCCGACCGAGTTTGCCCACCTCGGCCATCATGTCGGGCGTTGCGATAGCGACGTCAAAGTCGAGCGCGCCACCCCCGGCAATCTTCTCCGCCAGCTCCTTGCCGCCGGCGACATCGGCTCCGGCCTTTTCCGCTTCGCTCAGCTTCTCACCCTGTGCGAAGACCGCGACCCGGACCGATTTGCCGATGCCGTTCGGTAGCGCCACCGTTCCCCGGACGAGCTGGTCTGCTTTGCGCGCGTCGATCCCCAGACGAAACGCGGCCTCGACGGTTTCGTCGAACTTGGCGAATGCCAGCGATCGCAGGAGCTCGATGGCTTCATCGATCGTGTAGTCGCGATGACGGTCGTATTTCTCAGCGGCAGCTCGGTACCGCGCGCCTTTCTTGGACATTTGGTCACCTCCGTGGTGCAAACGAACCGGATGTCACCGGCTCTCCCATGTAGGGCGGCAGGCCGCCATGGTGGGCCGGCGGACGGGGCCGCCGGATTGTCTTCAGCCTTCTACGAGCAGACCCATCGAGCGGGCCGTGCCTTCGATGATCTTCATGGCCGCGTCGATGTCGTTCGCGTTCAGGTCGGGCATCTTGGTTTCGGCGATCTCGCGAACCTGCTCCCGCGTCACCGCACCCACCTTTTCCTTGTGTGGCTCCGGCGACCCCTTCTCGAGCCGGGCCGCCTGTCGCAGCAGCACCGCGGCGGGTGGAGTCTTGGTGACGAACGTGAAGCTGCGATCCGAGTAGATCGTGATCTCGACGGGCACGATGGTGCCGGCCTGGCTCTGCGTTGCGTCGTTGTAGGCCTTCACGAAATCCATGATGTTGACACCGTGCTGGCCGAGGGCAGGCCCTACGGGCGGCGCCGGACTCGCTTGTCCGGCTGCAATCTGCAACTTCAACAGCGCGGCGACTTGTTTCTTACCCATGCGTATTCCTTGATGTTGATGCTCGGTTTGGCGCTCGTCCGCCCGGCCCGCCGCGACCAGCCACAGCCCATCGCCGGCGTCGACCGGCGGCTACTGCTTCTGGATGTCCTCGAAGTTCAGCTCCATCGGTGTGTCACGGCCGAAGATGCTCACCAACACCGTCACTTTCTGCTGATCGACGTTGATGTCCTCGATGACCCCGTTGAAATCTGCAAACGGTCCGGCGACCACCCGCACAGTCTCGCCGATCTCCCAGGCCGGCTTGAACCGAGGCGCCTTCTTCTCCTCCGCCTTGGGCGTCCCGAGAAAGCGCTCGACCTCCCGTCGAGACAACGGCGTCGGCTTGTTCGCGCCACCGACGAATCCGGTCACGCCCGGCGTGTTGCGGACGGTGTACCACGAGTCGTCGTCCAGGTACATCCGCACCAGGATGTAGCCGGGGAACATCTTCTTGGGCACCTCGACCCGCTGCCCGTTCTTGATCTCGACGACCTTCTCCATCGGGATGACCACCTCGAAGATCCGGTCCTCCATGTGCATGGATTGGGTCCGGGTCATGAGGTTGGCCTTGACCTTGTTCTCGTACCCGGAATATGAGTGCACGACGTACCAGTCACCGGGCATGTCATAAGGGCTGACCGGCTCTTCCTCTTCCTCTGCGGCCGCCTCTTCCTCTGCGGCCGCCTCTTCCTCTGCGGCCGCCTCATCCTCAGTTTCCGCTTCTTCTTCGGGCGCTTCTGGCTCGGCCTCGACCTCCGGGGCCGGCGCGCCGAGTAACGCCTCGACCGCCGCCTCCGCCTCATCGGTGGTTTCTTCTAGGCCCGCCCCGGCTTCCCGTTCAGCTGCGGCCAGCTCTGCTGCGCGCAGTGCAGCAGCGAATGGATTGTCCTTGTCCAAGTCCTCGTCGCCCGTCGTGTAGGCGTACGGCCCGCCCGGATGATCGTCGGCCCCGGCCGCCTCATCTTCGGGGGTGGCGTCTACGTCTACCGGCTCCTCGACCGCGCCGGACTCCACCGGACGCGCATCGTCGGTGTCCGATTCCGGTTGGGCATCAGGGGCTGGAGCGGCTGCTGTCTCCGCCTGCTCGGCCTCCGGCTCGTCGTCGTCGGGAATCGACGTCACATCTGCCATTTCGGTCGTTTCGGTCATCTCAAGTCAGAGCTCGGATCAGCGCCAGCACTCCGCGGCGGAAGAGGTAATCCATCACGAAGATCACGAGCGTCAGGGCGGTCGTCGTGATGATCGTGACGGTGGTGAATGCAACCATCTGCTGGCGCGTTGGCCACGACACACGTTCGAGCTCTGTGCGCACCTCGCGCAGGAATTGGGTGAGCCGGGTCCACAGCCCAGCCTTCTCGGCAGGTTTACCGCCGCCGCTCGCGCCACCGCTACCGCGTCCGCCGGGCGGACGGCCGCGGCCGCCGCCTCGCTGTTGTTTCTTGCTCCGCCGCTCCTCGCGTTCTGACAAGCGGCGCATCTCTCTGTTCATGATGCCTTCCGGGGTTGGGCCGGACGATTGCAGGGGCGGAGGGACTCGAACCCTCAACCTCCGGTTTTGGAGACCGGCGCTCTACCAGTTCGAGCTACACCCCTGGGTTCGGAACGCATGGAGTATACGAACTGGTCATTACCAGTGTAAACCTGACCAATCGGTGTGCGGCCGGATTCAGGGCAACGCCGGGTACCTTGCCTGACTACCGGCGGATCTGATCACGCCGCCGCGGTGCGCAACCGGCGTAGCGCGGCAATCGACGCCACGGCCAACGCCGAGAGGGCCGATAGGGCCACCGCCCGCTGGCGCCAGGAGAGTGGCTTCGACGCCGGTGGCGGGTCAGAGGGCTCCGCTGCGATCGCCTGCCGAACCGACGGCACCAGATCGGGCGGCGCCACTTCGAGCTGGTGACGGAGCTCGCCCAGCGCCCGCACGATCGACCGCTCGCGAACCACTTGGGCCTGGCACGCCAGACAGCGTTCGACATGGCGCTCGGCCAAACGCGGAGTGGACACCGCCGGCGACACGGCCCATATGCCAATGAGCCGGCAACGGACGCCCCGCAAGGCGTCTGTGAGGTCGGTGGTCAGTTCGGTCACAGGTCACCTTTCAGTATGGTCCGGAGCCGCTGGTGCGCACGATGGAGTCGCACCTTGGTTGCGGCAACGCTGATATCGAGTTCGTGGGCGATCTCGGCGTGGGTCCAGCCGTAGATGTCCTTCAACACAACGACGGCCCTCTGATTAGCGGGCAGCGTCGCAACGGCCGCCGCCAGCCGACCGCGCAGATAGACGTTTTCGGCCGCCCGTTCTGGATCAGCTGTGATAGCCGGGTCGGGAGATTCCGATGCCTCCTCCAGGCGGCCGGCGCTGCGGCGTTTCGATCGGGCCAAATGCGTCCACGCCGCGTTCACCGTTATCCGGTGCAACCAGGTCGAGAACGCCGCTTGACCACGAAATGCGCCGATGCCGCGAAAGGCGCGCACAAAGGCTTCCTGGGTGACGTCGGCCGCATTGGTCGTATCCCCGACGAGCCGTGTTGCCAATGTGAATACCTCGTGTTGGTGCCGGTCGACCAGGACGCCGAATGCGTCTCGGTCACCCCCGCGGGCCTTCTCGATGAGAAGGTGTTCGTCCAGGGGTTCGACCCGCTCACGGATCATCGGGTTACTCCCGGTTCAATTCGATGTGGGCCACGACGTGCTCGGCGCCGCTGGAGCCTACGACCACAGTCAGCCCGCGTTCCCGTCGCGTGCAGGCGACCGCGGCGCCGGTGGCCGGAAACAGCGGCGCGCGAAACCTGACGCGAGCAGCTTGCAGCGGATGGATGCCCTCGATCAGGCGGGCAGCGGCCTGGGTCGCCCAGGCGGAAGCCAGCAGACCGTGCACGACCACTCCCCCTACGCCGGCCCCCGCCGCCACCGAATGGTCCCAGTGTACCGGATTGAAGTCACCGCTGGCGCCGGCGTAGCGCACCAGATCGGCTCGGCTGGCCGACTTGTGCAGCACCGGGATGGAATCCGGGGGATCGGCCAGCACATGGGGGATCTCGCATGTATCACGTTCGTGCGGGGCAGGCTCGTCCCGTTCGTGCGTGTCTCCACCGGGCGCCGCGCCCCCCGACATGAGAAACGTCGACTGGGCGGTGAGCACCGGCCCGCGCTCACATTGTGCGGTGAGCGCGAAGTTGGCGAAGGCCACGCCGCCCCGCTCACGCACCCGCTCGAGTACGCCGCTCAGCTGCAGATCAATGCCGATGGTGAAAGGTTGATGCCACTCGAATGTCTGCTCACCGTGGATGACCATGCTCGCATGGGGCGCCACGTCCGGGTCGTCGAGAAAAGCCGGTGCAACGTAGAAGAGAAGCGCGCCGGCGTACGCCGGAGGGGCATGTTGCGTCCAGCGCTCTGCATCGTCGGTCGTGGCTGCAACATATTCGGCGACCTTGGCGGCGGACAGTGACACCTCAATCGGTCCATACCTCCGGCCTACCACCTCATCCAGCACCCGTAACCTCCGGGCGGGACGTTAGTCCCGCCAGATGCCCTGCTACTGCGGCGGGCACGGCGACCTGAGCAGGCTCGGCTGGGGCGGGAGTCACGGCGGGAGCGGGCGACGCCGGCGCCGGTGGGCGGTGGGAGAGCCGATCTCCTCGGTCTGCCACCGCCGGCGGGCAGACTGGGTGGCCTCCTCGGCCGACGACCCGCGACCGTACTCCCGAATCGAGAAGTCCGGGTTGTTGGCTGATCCGAGCGTTGCCCAAAACACGCCGTCGGCGTCACTCGTGACGGTCAGTGTGTAACCGAGATCGGCGAACCACACATCAGGAGACACGTCGGTCACAGTCTCCCGCTCGGGGGGCAGGCCGAGGTCGGTGAGCACCCGCGCCAGCGGCCGGGACTCACGGGGGTCGAATCTGTCTGACGACCGCCAGCTGGCCTCGCACGCCGCGCACACGAACAACGTGGTCTTCCCGTCACCGGTGACGAAGTGGCCCACCCAACCGTCATCGCACGCCGGGCACCAGGCACGCTTCGCCCGCACTCCCCAGCGACCAGTCACCGAACCCTGTCCCGGGCGGCGGATCTACGAATCAGCGGGTCTCGCGATGCAGCGTGTGGCGGCGAAGGAACGGATTGTATTTCTTGAGCTCCAAGCGACCCGTCGTGTTGTTTCGATTCTTGGTCGTGACGTAGCGCGAGGGCGGTTTGCCCTCGGCCCGCGCTTCCGTGCACTCAAGAGTTATCTTGATTCGATTGCCTTTTTTGGCCATGAGTTTCTCCGGTCTCCCGTCTTCCAGTCGCGGTCTTCCAATCGCCTGAGCCTGGTGACTGAGACCCGGCGACCGTCCGGCGGATTTGAGTCGCCGGACCGTCCCCTAGGTCATTACGTGGTGATTGTGATGACGGTGCCGGCGCCTACGGTGCGGCCACCCTCCCGGATGGCGAAACGGAGACCCTCATCCATCGCGATCGGCGCCCCCAACACCACCCCCATCTCGGTGTTATCCCCCGGCATCACCATCTCG
>JBFGLM010000055.1:0-28820 GCA_041576165.1 Acidimicrobiia bacterium | reverse complement strand
GTCGAAGGCAGCGACATCGCCATCCAGGTCGTCGACGGCAACGTCGTCCTCAACGACTCCGCCACCGTTGTCACCACCGACGTCGAGGCCTCCAACGGCGTCATCCACGTCATCGACGCAGTGATCCTCCCGCCGGCGGCCTGATCAACATCGGCCAGACCTCAAGTGGGGAGCCCGGTCCGGGCTCCCCACTGTTGTTTTGCTCGTGCTGTTTCAGTTCACACGCGTACCCGGTCGGCCCAGCCGGGCGCCACGAGGCCCATCTCCTCGGCCGCGGCGGCGAGCTCTGCCGAATCGGATCCCATCTCCCACGGGACCTTGGTGTCGCCGTACCTACGGCGTAGGCTCTCGCCTCGGCCGTCGTCGTGTGTAGCCCGCAGCAGGATCGCCTCGACGCGGTCGGGATGATCTTGCGCCACTGCGTGGTATATCTCCGGATCTCGCTGATTGGTATCGCCGACCAAAACCGCCGGCAGGTCGTGCACCTCGAGAATCTCCTCGATGGCGGCCCGCTTGTGATCGTCGTGGCTTCCGGCTACGAACTTCTTGTCGTCTATCCCCAGGTCGCGCAGAAACAATGGCCCGGTGGGTAGCACCGAACGTTCGATGAAACCGTGTAGGAAGTCGTACAGGTTCCAGGGGCTCGAGGATACGTAGAAGAACGGGTTGTCTTGGTCGAGCCGGGGTCCGCGGGCGAGTCCGGTATAGAGACGGGCCGCTCCGGCAAATGGTGTTCTCGTCCATACCGAACCGGTCATCGTCGTCAAGACCATCTGCATGGTCCGGGTGACCCCGGACTCGAGGACGGTGTCGTCGATGTCGCTGATGATCAGTCGCTCGGCCCGCGCCGTCGGCACCATCACCTCCGCTGGGCCCACGAAAACCGGGACTCCGTCCGGAGGCGCCTCGACCTCAACATCGATAGGGTGCAACAGGCGGTTGTCGTCCAGGTCAGCCTCGACGAGCTCCAATCGGTAGTAACCCTCCTCGTCGGTGACGGCACGGGCTGTCGCACCCCCGAGACTGGCGACGATTGCAATGCCGGCAACCTCGTCGGTGGCGAACCGGGCGACCATCCGGCGGGTCCGGCGCCAGACGGCCTCGCGGCTGGTGGCGGGCGTGACCGGAGCATTCGTGAGGACGCGTCCCCCGCCGACGATCTTGTGGGAGGTTCCGTGACCCATGTACGGCACCACGGTCAGCTGCTGGGGCTCGCGATCAAACCTCGATCTAAGCCGATCCCATACTGTCTCGGCCCGGTGGGCGAGCTCGTGGAGGCGACTTCCGGGTGCTGGTCGGTTCATTCCGGTTGCGGCGAATGGATCAACTGCCGCCGGCCAGGGTAGCCAGGCGGGTTTGTGGCTGTTGGCGGGAGGGTATGGCGTTCTGTGACGCCAAGCTCGCGGCGGCATGGCGCCGCCCGCGGCAGTAGAGAGAACTCATAGAGATTTCAATGATTGGACATTGTCAAGCTGGCAGCGATCCGGCATACTCCCGCGGTCGAAGGGGAGTAGCCCCACGGGACCGGTCCGTCACGACGGCAGTACGCTGCCCGGCCCCCCGACCGCCATTCGAGGCGGGAGCGAGACTTTCGGCTGACAACCACACAGCTGAAAGGACAATGGGGTGCTCCTAGCGATCGTCACCCGAGGGTCGCAGTTCGTCGACCTCGCCGTTCCCCTCTGGGCCTGGGTGGCGCTGGTCGTCGCCATCGTGGTGCTGCTCGCACTCGACCTCTACCGCCATCGTGATGCTCACGCCCCTTCACCGCGCGAAGCCGCGGCCGAATCCGCCGTTTGGGTGGCCTGCGGGCTGGGGTTTGGCGCCGTCGTCGCGTTTGCGTTTGGTGCCGACGCCTTTGGTGAGTACATCAGCGGATACCTCATTGAGAAATCGCTCAGCGTCGACAATGTGTTCGTCTGGTCAATCCTCTTCAGCTCGCTGGCGATCCCCATCGAATACCAGCACCGCGTTCTTTTCTGGGGGATCTTCGGGGCCCTCACGCTCCGGGCGCTGTTCATCTTCGTCGGAACCGCACTGATCGGTCGCTTCTGGTGGATCCTGCTGGTGTTCGGCCTGTTCCTCATCGTCACCGGCGCCAAGGTGATCCGTCACCGGGCCGACGAAGGCGACGTCGAGGCGACCCGCGGCCTCGGGATCCTGCAGAAGCTCATGCCCGTCTCGCACGAGTTCGACGGGCAGAAATTCCTAACGCGGATTGGCGGCAAGCTGGCAGCGACACCGCTGCTCGCTGCGCTCTTCGTCGTGGAGGTCACTGACGTGATCTTTGCCGTCGACTCAGTGCCGGCGATCTTGGCCGTCTCCAACGAACCGTTCCTGGTGTTCGCTTCGAACGCGTTCGCCATCCTCGGTCTCCGCGCCATGTACTTCCTGCTCGCCAACGCCAAGCAGCGGTTCCACTACCTATCCCATGCCCTGGGTGGGATCCTGATCTTCGTCGGGCTCAAGATGACCGTCTCCCACTGGTATCACCTCAACACCTATCTGTCGCTGCTGGTGATCACGGTGATCCTGACGGCGGCGATCGTCTTCAGCCTGCGCCGGGCGAAACGTCTGGGTGTCACGCAAGGCACCGGCTCGGAACACGATCAGGTCAGGTCACTGCGCGCTTGAGAAGCCGGCCGCCCAGGTCAGTCCCCGGTGGGGCGCGATGACTGGTCATCCACCCCGACGAATAGGTACGCGGGCTGCGAAGGCGGCAGCGACTTCATGCAAACGTATCCGTTTTCGTTTTTGTCCATCGCCTGCCATTGGTCGACCGACACGAAGCTCTCCAACGCGTTCCAGTCATTGAATCCGAGCAGTCGCGCCACGTTGTTCCAGTCCTCGCGAGGCGGTTCCCGCCCCGGCGCTCCATTCCAATTCACCTTCGGAAACTCTATTTTGAAGCCTTCGATCGTCGCACTCCACCACCCGTCGAGATTGACCCATTTGAGCTCTGAAACTGGGTGCCGGGCAGGTGGTGGTGGTTGTTGCGACGGCTGCCCCCTGCGGAAGCGCCACAACGAGCAACAGCGCTGACAGGACGGCAAGAACCTGGAGGCGACGCCCCATGGTGAACCTCCATTCCGATGCGCCCCATTTCGCGAGAACGTACTCCCGCCGATTCCGGCCGACGAGGACTATTTCGGCCTAGCACGCGATTGCGCGGGCGCGGGGTATTTGCCACTCCATCACGGTCCCAACCTCGGGCCTCATGAAACCGCTCCAGGGTCTCGGTCACCACGCGCACCCGAAAGTGGCCGTCCCGTCTCATGTCCTCCGGGTACACTCGAAGCCAGGACCATGGTCGCTGCGTCGCTGCCCGCACCGCCCGGGAAAACGGGTCTACCGCTCATCGGCGAGACGCGAGAGTTCCTGCAGGACACGTATGGGTTCACCGCTCGCCGGGTCGAGAAATACGGGCCGGTGTTTCAGACCTCATTCCTCGGAAAACGACGAATCGTCATGTCGGGACCCGAAGCGTGCGCCCGCTGGATCGATGAGTCGATCATCCAGCGGGCAGACTCGATGCCCGGTCCGGTGCTCGACGTCTTCGGCGGTGTCAGCCTGCCAATCATGGATGGACCTGCCCACAAAGCTCGCAAACACCTCGTGCGCCGCGCGTTCGACGCGGCGAGCTTGACGCGTTACCTGCCAGAGCTGCGGGTCCTCATCGACGGCTTTCTGGCAGACGCGTCCGCGACCGACGGGCCTATCGTCGGTGTCCCTGCCCTGCGCAAGCTGGCCATCTCCTGCATCTGCAAGAACGTGATGGGTCTGGATCCGGGAACGGTTGTCGACGCGCTGGTCGCCGAATATGGGATCGTGTTCGCCGCTCCAGATGGGATCCCACTCGACCTGCCGGGCACTTCGCTCCGGCGGGCCATCGCGGCCCGGGATCGAATCTTCACCGCAATGGACGGCCTAATCGCCGAGCGACGGGCCAATCCGACCAGCGACGGTCTCTCGGCGATGCTCCAAGCAACCGCGCCAGACGGCACGCGTTTGGATGACACCGCCTGCCGGCTGGAACTGCACCATCTGGTGATCGCGGGGTACATCGTGTTCGGGGAGCTTCTCGGCGCAGTTCTCCAACTCGACGCTAACCCAGGGGTACGCAAGCGCGTGCGGGATGAGATAGACGACGAGCTCGCACCGGAGCAGTTGAGCGTCGCGGACCTCGAACGGCTCGACTACCTGCATCGGGTCGTCCTGGAGCTCAAACGACACACGCCGGTCGTCAACCTGTTCTTCGGAATCGCCAAACAGGACTTCGAGTTGTACGGCTACCGCATCCCGCACGGCCGCTCGGTCATGCTGGCGCTGACCGACTGCAACTTCTCCACCGAGACGTGGAGTGACCCGGCCCGGTTCGATCCCGACCGCTTTGCGCCCGACCGGGCCGAGCACGAGCGCCATGTGCACGCGTTCGTCCCGCAGGGACCTGGGGAGGATCATCGATCGCACCGCTGTGCTGGCGTGGAGTACACCACCGTCCTGATGAGCGTCTTCATCATTCAGCTGCTCCGCAATTACGACTGGATCCTCCCCCACCAGGACCTGTCGTACGACTGGCGCAAGATACCGCCGGAGCCGAAGGACGGGTTGCTGATCGAGCTCACACCGCGGTGATCCAGCTACCAGGACCGAGGCGGATCCCAGTGGTCCCTGTGATTCTGGGATTCGGCGTGGTCGGGCGCATATGGGGAAGTTCGGCCCTAGCAGCCGGCGGTGATGAGACCACAGTTTGTGGGAATGAGGCCTTGGAGGAAGGATGCTGACGGTTTCAGCGATTGTCAGGTGCTGGCTTGGCCCAGTATCGAGGTGACGATCACATGACATCCTCGGCAGCGCCATCGAGGTCGCACTGCTCGCATCGATCGTCTACTACGCCTGGAGCTGGCCAGAGCTGGCGACCTGTGGCCCGCCCGAACGGCTCGTGGCGTGACGCCCACTGCTACTGTCAAGCTTGGTTCACAGGAGAACGCCCACGGGAGGTAGGCAATGCTCCGCCAGCGATCCTTTGTCCTCGTGCTCGCCTTCACCATGGTGCTCGCAGCCTGCGGTGGAGATGAGGCCGAGGACACAACTACCACTGCGGCGGCGGCGGCGACGACGGCTGCCACATCGGCCACCCCGACCGAGATGACCGACGTTGTCGTTCTGGCGCCCAATCCGTCAGCCGTCATTTGGTTCCAGTTGTGTTCTGCGATTCATCAGGGATTCCTCGAGGAGGAGGGGATCAACGCAACATTCGAAGCCGTGGACGGATCCGGTGCGGTCCTCCAAGCGATGGCGGCCGGACAGGCCGAGTTCGGGATCCCCGGTCCGGGACCGCTGCTGGCGGCCCGGGCGGAAGGTGAGGACTTCGTCGCCATCTACAACGGGTTCGCGCAGGCCCTGTTCGGGCTTGTCGTGCCGGAGGACTCCGACTATCAGGTGCCGGCCGACCTCGAGGGAACGGACGGTCCACTCGTGATCGGCGTGGGAACCGCCGAGGGGTCGGAAGTGACCTTCGTGCGGCCCATTCTCGTCGACGCCGGTCTCGAAGAGGGCGTCGACTTCGAGTTCCTCCCCGTCGGTGACGGTGGCCCTGCCACCGCCGCATTCGAGCGGGGTGAGATCGAGGCCTATGCGGCGGCGGTGCCCGACATGGCGATCATCGAGGCTCGTGGCCTGCCGCTACGGGAGATCACCCCAGAGGAGTACAAGACCGTCTTCGGTAACGGATACGCCACCACTCAGGAACTCATCGACTCGGACCCCGAACTGGTCCAAGGCTTCGTCAACGGCCTGGCCAAGGGTGCGCTGTTCGGCGAGCAGGACCCGGACGCCGCCGAGGAGGATTGCGCCGAGATGAACCCGGAGGAAGCGACAGACCCGGAACTCGCCCGGGCACTACTGGATCTCACGATCGTTGTGAGCAAGCCACTGGGTGGCTTGGACTGGGGCACGTATGATGCCCAGGCGTGGGCGGACTGGGGCCAGAGCCTGGTCGACGACGGGACCCTCGCAGAGCTTCCCGATACGTCCGTCGCTTTCACCAACGAGTTCGTGGAGGCAGCGCACGCCAACGTGGGCGGCTGATCAGGAATGACCACTCCGGCCAATGGTATCGACCGGGCGGACCGGGAGTCCCGCCCGGTCGACCACGAAGTCGTCAGGGTCACCAACCTCAGTAAGACCTTCCACAAGCGCGGCCTGAAAGCTCTCGACAACGTCGAGGTCACTTTGCATCACGGGACCTTTACGAGCGTGATCGGGCCGAGTGGGTGCGGAAAGTCCACCCTGCTGAAGATCATGGCTGGTCTGATCCCCGCCACGTCGGGCGAGGTACTCCTGAGTGGCAAGCCGGTGACCGGTCCCAGGCAGGACATCGGGATCATGTTCCAGCAGCCAACGCTGCTGCCCTGGCGCACCGCCCTCCAGAACGTCCTGCTGCCGATCGAGATCAGGTTCGGTTCCGATGTGGCGCAGGCCCAGTCAGAGGAGGCCTTGAAATTGCTCGAGCTGGTCGGGCTGGCCGGATTCGAACAGGTTCACCCCTATGAGCTGTCAGGCGGTATGGCACAACGGGTCGCCATATGTCGGATGCTGGTCACCGAGCCGACCATCCTCTTGCTCGACGAGCCGTTCGGAGCCCTGGACGAGTTGACCCGTGAGTACATGAACGTGGAGCTGCAGCGCATCTGTCGCGAGCGCGATGCAACCGCGTTCATGGTGACCCATGCGATCCCCGAAGCGGTCTTCTTGGCTGATCGCGTGTTCGTGATGTCGGCCCGGCCGGGCCGCATCGCCGAAATCGTGGACGTGGATCTTCCTCGTCCCAGGACCCTCGACATGATGACGACTCCCGAGTTCGGCGCGCTCGTTCGCCACGTGCGTCACCGGCTCGACGAACTGGGCGCCGTGGGAGGAGACCGGCCATGACACAAGCCACGAGAGAAATCGGCAAGCAAGCCGAGATGTCGGAGGCCGAGGCTCAGTGGTACTCCGGCACCTGGGTCGACCGCATACCGCAGTGGCTCTCCATCACCGCCTTCGGCCTGATCTTTCTCGCCATCTGGTGGTTCGTGGCAGAGATGAGGTTCGTGTCCCGAATTCTCCTACCCGGGCCGGCCGAGACGTTCGCCGAACTCTGGGACGTCAGCAAAAACATCTTCACCGGCGGTCACATCTTCGACGGTCTCTGGATCACCACCCAAGAGGTGATCTGGGGCTTCCTGGCGGCGGCGACCGCAGGTTTTGTGCTGGGGGTTGTCGTCGGAGAGACGCGGCTGGGGCGGCGGGCTGTCATGCCCTATCTGGTGGCGCTCAACGCGCTGCCCAAGGTTGCCTTTGCTCCGGTCTTCGTTGCCTGGTTCGGCTTCGGTGTGAACTCGAAGATCGTCATGGCACTCTTCATCGCCTTCTTTCCCGTCATCGTCGACACGGCTGCCGGCCTGGCTGCGGTGGACGCCGACTCCCTGATGTTGTTCCAGTCGATGGAATCGAGTCGGTGGCAGACGCTGCGCAAGCTGAAGCTCCCGTCAGCCCTCCCCTTCATCTTCGCCGGCCTGAAGACCGCGGCCGTATTCAGCGTGGTGGGCGCAGTGGTCGGCGAGTATCTGGGTGGCGGCAAGGGCTTGGGAGAGCTCATCAGGCTCTCTGCGCAGACGCTGCGGATCGACCGGGTGTTTGCGATGATCGTGTACCTGGGCGTGATCGGGCTCATCCTGTTCTTCCTGGTGGCCTGGACCGAGAAGAAGCTGCTGTTCTGGCACAAGTCGGAGGTCTTCGAGATCCAGGGAACCGGCTGAGAGGAAGGATCGCACCGTGAGAATTGCTCGTATCGCCGGGCCTGGGGGGCCGGAGCACGTGGTCCAGGGAGGAGACGGTTCCTGGGTTAATCTCGCTTCGCTCGGGATCGAGGTGTCCACCACACCCGGGCTGGTCGAGGCAGCCGACGCCCTGGCGGCCCTCGATATCGCTTCTATTGGGGGAGGTGCGGTCGACCCCGAGTTCCTCGCGCCGATCGTGGCACCGGGCAAGATCATGGCCATCGGGCTCAACTACGCCGATCACATCCGGGAGACCAACTCGAAGCCGCCGGTGAACCCGATACTCTTCACGAAATATGGGACCTCACTGACCGGCCCGACCGATGACATCGTCGTGGATCCGACGGTCACCCAGATGGCCGACTACGAGGCGGAGTTGACGCTCGTCATCGGCAAGCGCACGAAAGGAATCTCCGAAGAGGAGGCACTGGGCGTCGTATTCGGATACACCGTGGCCAACGACGTATCGGCCCGCGATTGCATGAAGACGGATGGCCAGCTGGACCGTGCGAAGAGCCTCGACACGTTCTGCCCGATCGGCCCGTGGATCACCACTGCCGACGACGTACCCGACCCTCAAGCTTTGGGGATCAAGACCCTTGTCAACGGCGAAGTTCGCCAGGACTCATCCACAGCCGAGATGTACTTCCCGATCGTTCATCTCATCCATTTCCTGTCGCAGGGGATCACCTTCGAACCGGGCGACGTGATGCTGACTGGAACCCCCCACGGAGTCGGGTTCGTGATGGATCCACCCCGGTTCCTGCAGCCCGGCGACATCGTGGAATGCGAGGTCGAGGGTCTCGGCCAGCTGCGCAACCGCGTGGTGGGCCCGACCTCCTGAACGAAGCGGTCCCGCTCAGGTGAGCGAGAGGGGTCGTCTGGTAGCTATTGGTAGACAAAGGAGATCGTCATGGACGTTGGCTTCATAGGGCTCGGTGCCATGGGAAGGCCGATGGCCTACAACCTCGCCAAGGCCGGCCATCAAGTAACGGCGTGGAACCGGTCGCCGGTGGAAGCGCCCGAAAGGGTCCAATTGGCCGATTCTCCCCGGTCGGTGGGGGAGCAGACCGAAATTGCCTTCGTCATGGTGTCGGCGGCCGACGCCGTCGAGCAGGTCCTGTTCGGTGACGAAGGATGGGTGAGCGGAGCCACGCCCGGTGCGGCGATCATCCAGTCGTCGACCATCGGTCCGACCGCCACCAAAGCCATCGCCTCTCGGGTTGAGGGAGAAGGACTGCACTTCCTCGACGCTCCCGTTAGCGGGTCGGTCAAGCCTGCTGAGAACGCTCAGCTCACGATCCTGGGCGGCGGGGACCGGGAACTGTTCGATCGCTACCAAGACGTGTTCGACGCAATCGCAGCCCGGACGGTGGTGTTCGGCCCGGCAGGAAGCGGATCCTCGGCCAAGTTGGCGGTCAACGGTCTCCTTGTGTCGGTGATCGCCGCCGCCGCCGAGAGTCTGTCGTGGCTCACGGAAAAGGAGCCGGACCTGGACGTGGCGACTTTCGCATCGGTGATCGAGCGTATCTCTCCCATAGCATCGGGCCGGGCAGCAGGGATCGCGGGGGAGGCGCCGGTGGGAGGGTTCTCGCTCCAGCAGGCAGCCAAGGACATGGAATTGGTGGGAGAGGAACTCGGCGGCGCACAGGTCATGGAGTCCGTGCGGACGCTCACCAGGGCAGGTCTGGAGCTGGGTTTCGCCGATCTCGATGTGGCGTGTCTCGGCGCAGTGGTTCGCGCCAGCAATGCGTAGATGAACCAGCGTTCGTCGGTGAGGGGTCGCCACCGTCTTGCGCGGATCCGGCCGAGCAGAAGGGACCGATGGGGTCCGCCTCCCTTCGGGCGAGCGAATGCCATGTCCCGCGCTTCTCACCGATGCCAGCCAACGCCTCACACGCGTTTCCAATTTTTGCCAAGCTGAGCAGCCGCCCGGGTTCGTGACCCTCGTCGGTCCGACCAATCACGAAAGGGAATCGGACCTCTGCCCGGTCTCCCTGGGATCATCACGGAGGGTTTCGCGAGCCCGCTCCGTTCCGATCCCCCAAGCGCTGGTTTCTGAACTGACCTCGCACCTGGCCAGCAAGGCCGGCCACGACTTCGTGTTCACGTCGTCGAGAGGCGGGCCCCTCCGGCACTCCAACTTCTACGCTCGCCACTTCAAGTCAGCGGTTCATCGTGCAGGTCTTCCGCCGCAAACGAGATTCCACGACCTTCGCCATAGCTACACGGCCACGCTCAGCGCCGAGGGAGCCCATCCAAGGGCGATCATGGAACGCCTCGGCCACAGCACGATCCAAGTGACTCTCGGCGCGTACGGTCACGTATTCCCCAGCCTCGAGGCGTCGCTCACGGTTGCCCCTCGACGACGCCCACCGATCGGCACCACGGCGGCTCCGGCCGACGTGCGGGAGAACGGGCCTAGACGCCTGAGGCCCCACTGTTAGCCGAAGGAGAGCTCTCGTCGCCAAACGATGTGCCGATCGGACGCTTTGCGATGAGGTCTCGGCCCCCAATATGGAGCTAGGAATCTGACTTTCTCGAGCCGCTTCCAAAGCGGCCCTTGGCCCAACGCGACGGCCGACCCTGACCGTCACGCATCGGCCCGAGTAGGGGCAAGCTCATCGACGATTCTCGTCACGGTGGAGGGCATTCGCCCAGCCACTTCTGGTGTCGAAGCGTTTCCCAGTGGACATCCTCATGCCGTGCCTTGACTCGCCGAGATCAGTGACGGGTTCCAGCTCAGACCCGACCAGGCACTCGACGTCACCAGCCCTCTATGGGCCTCGGCGACCGTATCGCGTGGTTCGTCCCCGCCAGGTCAAACCGGGCGGCGTCGAAGCCCGGTGGCGCCCACTCCCGAAGCTGCGATGCTCGGGATGATCAGGATTGGCCAAAGCATCCAACAAAAAGGCATACCCCCACGGACCGCCACAGTCCTCAGGCGGGCAGGCCCGTCGCCCGGCCAGGCACCGCGGACACTCAGTCCCACGCTCAGGAGTACTGACCGCCTCCACCAGCACCTCGTGCTCCCAGCCGTCGCCGAAGTCGTAGTCCCGCCTCATCCTCATCCCGACCTTTGGAAGCACGTGCTCAAGCCGGAATCGATGCTCGTCCAACTCGTCGATCCCCCAATCCGGATCCGGCGTCCCGTATCTGGCGCCACCAACATCGAACCCATGAAGGTGTCCGCCCAGCCACCCCATTGCCGCCTCAACACCGGTGAAGACCATTGCGGTGGGCATCGGTAAGAGCTTCCAGACCGTGTATCGGGAGATCCGGCGCAACAGCAAACCCGATGGCACCTATCAGCCGTGGTGGGCACACAACCGGGCTGTCCTGCAGCGGCAACGCCCCAAGGAGAAGCGAATCCAGCAAGGATCTCGCCTGCACCTGGCCATCACTGCGAAGCTCGATCTGAAATGGTCACCTGCGCAGATCTCACGGTTCCTGAAACGGACCTTCCCTGACGACGAGACGATGCATGCCTGTCCTGAGACGATCTACCAGGCGCTGTTCGCTGGGGTGCTTGGACCCACCGAAGGCAAGCTTCGCACCGGTCGGGGTCGGCGCAAGCCGCAACGGCGCGGGGTCCCCACCAAGAACAAGATCAAGAACATGAAGCTCCTCGACCAGCGGCCAGCCGAGGTTGACGAACGTCAGACTCCTGGCCACTGGGAAGGCGACCTGATCATCGGTCGGCACATGCACTCAGCGATCGGCACCCTGGTCGAACGGTTCAGCCGATTCGTGATCCTCCTCCACCTGCCGGACGGCTACAAAGCCCCTCAGGTCCGCAAAGCGCTCATCGAGCGCCTCCTCGAAATCCCCTCACCTGTTCGCAAGACACTGACCTGGGATCAGGGAAGAGAACTCACCCTTCACGAGGAGATCAGTGCCCGATCCGTGTCGAGATCTTCTTCTGTGACCCTCACGCCCCTTGGCAGCGAGCCACCAACGAGAACACCAACGGCCTCCTCCGCCAATACTTCCCCAAACGGACCAACCTCGCCACACACAGCCGCGACGACCTCAACAACGTCGCCCGCGAACTCAACCAACGCCCCCGCCTCATCCTCGGAGACCGCACACCCGAAAGAGTCCTGGCAGACTTGATCGCAATCGACAACACGTCATAGTTCGCAACCACCGGTAGAAACCGCCTCCGGTCCAACGGCCGACACAGCCAGTCCGAAAGCTCGTCGAGGATCCGGTCGGTGATCTTCGAGATCGTCTCCCTCGAGATGTCGGTGCCATAGGTCTCGGCCAGATACGCCTGCACTTCGCCGGTGGTCAGGCCTTTGGCTACCAGCGAGATCACCATCGCGTCGACCCCCACCAGCCGGCGTTGTCGTTTGCGGACCGTTTTGGGATCGAACGTGCCGTCTCGGTCCCGCGGCACCTCCACCTCGACCGGACCCACCTCGGTCGTCACCGTCTTGGTTCGGACACCGTTGCGGGAGTTCGACCCGGCCTCGCGGCCCGAAGGGTCATGTTTCGGATAGCCGAGGTGTTCTTCCACCTTGCTCGCAAGGCCTCCACACTCGAGGCCGGTCTCGAGCACCTGTTTGGTCAGATCCGACAACAAACCACCCGGGCCGACCAGATCCACCCCCTCGGCTTTGGCTTGTTCCACCAGCCGCTGGGCGATCTCCGGTTCGACCCCGGACCGCGGATTCTGATTGTCGTCTTCGGGTGGGCTCGTCACCGCATCATCATGCACTGTCATCATCCGTCCTCACTAGCCAAACGATTGTTCAGCTTGTCAGGCCAGACCACTTCCACCGTTTAACTGACAGGCCCACGGAGCGGGCCCAACGTCCACGTGCGACGTCGTGAATCGGGGCCACATCATTGCGTATCGTCCCCGCGAGCGCCTCCGAAGCGGTGCGGCAGAGCACCGCAGTCGCTTGCGGCGTGAACCTCGGCTGCAGTCGGCGGGTGGCGCCTGAACCAGCTGCACTCGTCGCACTCGCAGATACGTCATACGCCCGCGTAGACGAGCGGGACATCGAGATCCACCCGGAGAATGTTGCTGGGGCTGCACTGTGAATCGACGACCTCGCATCTCGCTCGCGCGATGGATGCCGGTTCGGATGAGCTCCGTTCCCGGTTGGTGAGTCCGACATCGTGTCGGAATCGATCCGACTTGGTGTCGGTCTGAGAGTGGGTTTGAGTGCCGTTCCCATGCGGCGTGGGATGCGTGTTTGTCGTCGAATCTGATCCACTATCTGCCGGTGGTCACGACGGTGGTTGCGGCCGCGTTCTTCCGGGTTCTGTGGCGGCATTGGCGGCGCAATCCATCGGCTCGATACGTGATGTGGTGGATGATCGGCGTTGGTCTCTATGGGCTGGGCACGCTCACTGAGGCCTTGACGACGATCTTCGGTTGGAACGAGCCGGTCTTCCGCTCCTGGTACATCGCCGGGGCTCTGCTAGGGGCGGGACCGCTGGCTCAAGGCACCGTGTACCTGCTGTTGCCGAGACGTGTCGCCGATCGTTTGGCGGTGGCGCTGGTGACGTATGTTGCCGTCGCATCCGCGTTTGTCATCGCCACTCCGCTCCTCTACGACTTGGTGGAGCCGAACCGGCTGTCAGGCGAGGTGATGGCCTGGCAGTGGGTGAGGCTGTTCTCCCCGCTGGTGAACCTGTATGCGGTCGTGTTCCTGATCGGCGGCGCCATCTGGTCCGCGTGGAAGTACTGGCGGCGAGGCGGTGCCGGGTCGAGGGTCAATGGGAACCTGTTGATCGCGGCGGGAGCGATCCTTCCTGGCATCGGGGGATCTTTCGCCCGAGCCGGGATGGTCGAGGTGCTCTATGTGACCGAGCTCTTCGGGCTGCTGCTGATCTGGGCCGGCTACCGGGTGATCGCAGGCGACCGGGCTGCCTCCATACACGAAACACAGAGGGCGGTCTCCGCCTACCCAACCGAAACGACCTGAGGTGAACCATCAAATGAGATCCAAGACCCTGATAGCGCTCGCCATGGCCACTGCCATGACCGCGGTGGCGTGCGGAGGAGAAACGGCGGAGACGACCACCTCGGTCGCTGCAGCGGAAACCACGATGACCTCGACTACCCCACCGACGACAACCTCGACTGCGGCGACATCAACAACCGAATCCGAGGGACGGATCTTCGTCGGCGCAGATGGTGTCGAGACCACGATCACCGACATCTCGCGGATCGTCTCGCTCAACGGTGACCTGACCGAGATCATCTTCGAGCTCGGGCTCGGCGACAACGTCGTAGGTGTGGACGTAACCACCACCTATCCACCGGAGGCGGCTGCACTCAACGACCAAGGTCAGACGGTCGGATTCGCCCAGCAGTTGACCGCCGAAGCGGTGCTTCGCTTCGAACCCACGCTGGTGATCGGCGACACCCAAGTTGCGCCACCGGAGGCCATCGAGCAGCTGCGTGGTGCCGGCATCCCGGTGGTGATCCTGGAAACCCAGACAACCCTGGACGGCGTAGAGACCAAGATCAACCAAGTCGCTGAGATCCTCGACGTGCCCGATGCGGGCGCTACGTTGGCGGAGCGGGTCATGGGAGAGATCGACGAGGCCCGTGACCTCGCAGCGGGCGACGACTCGGATCCCCGGGTGGCGTTCGTCTATGTGCGTGGCCCTCAGGTCGTGTTCCTGTTCGGAGCCGGTAGCGCAACCCAGGCGATTATAGAAGGCGCCGGCGCCGTCGACGCCGGGGTCGAATCCGGAGTGTTCGGCCCCGCCCCGCTGACACCAGAAGCGCTGGTGGCAGCCGCCCCCGACGTGATCGTTCTGCCCGAGGCGGGACTCGAAGCGCTCGGCGGAATCGAAGCCTTCCTCGCCCTACCAGGCGTGGCCGATACCCCCGCGGCTCAGGATGACGCTTTCCTCGCCTATGACGAGGCCTACTTCTTCAACCTCGGTCCGCGCACCGGCCAGGCCCTAGACGATTTCGTTAGGGACCTGTATCCGGGCATCGGAGATTGACCGACTCCACCGAATCCCTACACGACGCCGACCCGTTCGCCAACCGACGGCGCTGGGCGGGTCCGGTGGTCGGGCTCCTTCTCCTCGCCGTGGCGTGGGGCGCTTTGTCCCTCGGCGCGGTGTCGGTGCCTGCCGGTGAGGTACTGGGTGTGCTCGCCCGCAAGCTCGGACTCAGCGTCTTCACCGAACCGTCGGCCCAGGCCGAAGCGGTGGTGTGGGGGCTCCGCATGCCCCGGATGCTGCTCGCCTTCACTGTCGGAGCCGCCCTCTCTCTCACTGGCGGGGTGCTGCAGGGACTGCTCCGCAACAACCTGGCCGACCCCCAGTTGCTCGGCATCGGCCCCGGCGCTGCGATCGGGGCCGCCATCGGATCATCCGCCGGAGGAGTTCAGGGTGCGATCGCCGGCGGCGTCGCCGCCGGCGTGGTCACCGCGTTTGCGATCCGTCGTCTCTCTCGTAGGGCTTCGATCGACCCCACCCGAATCATCCTCTCCGGGGTTGCACTCGGTGCCGCGCTGAGTGCCTGGGTGGGCTTCGTCGTGTTCGCCGCCGACCGCGCCACCGTCCCCCCTATCGAGTTCTGGCTCCTCGGCAGTCTGGCCGGATCAACCTGGCGAGCCTTCGGCACCGTCATCGTCTTCGCCGCAATCGCCGCCATCGTGATGCTGGCCTCCGCTCGCATCCTCGACATCTTCCGCCTCGGCGAAAGCGACGCCCGGCACCTCGGCATCGACGTCGAACTGGTGCGCACAATCCTCCTCATCGCCGTCGGAGCCGCGGTCGGTGCCACAGTCGGAGCCGCCGGTGTGATCGCCTTCGTTGGACTGCTCGTCCCCTTCATCGTGATCCGATTCACCGGCCCACTCCACCGTCATCTACTCGTGGTGTCACTAGCCGGCGGAGCACTCTTCGTCGCCGCCGCCGACCTGGTGGCACGACTCGCCATCCAACCCATAGAGATCCCCGTAGGTCTCGTCACCGCCGCCGTCGGCGGCCCGGTGTTTCTCTGGTTACTCACCAGGCGTCGTGATGCCTGAGCCCACCATCGTCGCCAACGCCGCCACCTATCGAGTGAAAGGCGCCACCCTGATCTCCGACGTCGACCTCGAGGTCGCACCGGGAGAGCTCATCGCCGTCATCGGGCCCAACGGGGCGGGCAAGTCCACGCTCCTCAACCTGCTCTCGGGAGACCTCCAAGCAACAGAAGGCAAAGTGTTGATCAACGGCATCGACACCGCTCGGGCCCTGCCCGGCGACCTCGCCCTCGAACGCTCCATCCTCACCCAGCGCGAACCCATCGACATCCCCTACACCGCCTCCCAGGTGATCGCTATGGGACGGTTCCCCCACCGACGAGACGGAGCCAACACCCGTGAACAAGATGCCGCCGTCATCGCCGACGCCATGGCTCAGACCGACACGACACGTTTTGCCAGCCGCACCTACACCACGCTGTCAAGAGGTGAACAGACCCGGGTGTCCCTAGCTCGGGTCATCGCCCAAGCAACACCGATCATCCTCCTCGACGAACCCACCACCGCACTCGACGTAGCCCACCAAGAAAGAATCATGAACCTTGCCGCCGTGCTCGCGGAAGACAGGACCGTCGTCGCCGTGCTCCACGACCTCAACGCCGCCGCGGTGCATGCCAACAGAATCCTCGTCATGAGCGAAGGGGCCGTGGTGGCCGATGGCGACCCGCGACAAGTACTCCAAGCCGATCTCCTCACCTCCGTCTACGACCAGCGTATGGTCGTTGTCGACCACCCGTTTCGGGGCTGCCCACTGGTGCTCACAGCCGACAACAAAGAATCCTTGTAGACGCCGGGGGCGGTGCCGCACCAGCCAATCACTTCTACCGATCCTTTTACCGGGTTCCGACCCTCGGAGCCCAGAGAGGAGAAGGACGATGAAGGGCTATGTGGCGCAGAAGGGTGATCGTTGGTAGGCAGTCATCTACGAGGGCCTGGACCCGGCGACTGGGAAGGAGCGGCGGCGGTGGCACCCGGCCGGGACCAACCGGGAGGACGCCGAGTGGCTGGCGTCGGAGCTTGGCCGCGGAGTTGAACGGCCGACAGGACGACGCTCGGTCGCTCACGTTCGGTGCCTATCTGATGGCGCGGTGGCTACCGGGCAAGAAGGTGGAGCTGGCACACAGCACCTGGGACGGGTATCGCTGCAAAGTTGAGCTGCACGTCCTCCCTTCTCTGGGGAGCATCCCGATCCGTCGACTCTTACCCCACCATCTAGAGAGGCTCTACGACCAGAAGCTGCATCCGCAGAGCGGGAAACGGCAGTTGGCGCCGAAGACGGTGTTGGAGATCCATCTCATCATCCGCGGTCCTCTAAGCGATGCCGTCCGACGTGGAATCGTGACCCGCAACGTCGCGCTGGTAGCCCACGCCCCAAGGTGCGGTCGATTCCCAAAGTGGAACCGCAAGCGTGGACAGCCATTGAACTGCGGGCATTTCTCCGTGAGGCGGCCGGCCACAGGCTGTTCCCCGCTTTGTGGCTACTCGCCAACACCGGGCTCCGCCGCAGCGAGCTCCTCGGACTGCAATGGGACGACGTCAACTCGACGCCGCAACAATCTCCATGAACCGAGGCCTCGTCTCCATCGGTTACGAACTGCACGAGTCGCGTGGCAAGACCGGCAACTCGAGGCGGGCGATCGACCTCGATCCCACCACCGTGGCAATCTTGGCCGCCTGGAAGGCGAGGCAGGCGTCGAAGCGAAGAGCTGTGGGCATAGAACCGACGGGTTGGGTGTTCGCCGACGTCGAGGGCAACCCGATCCACCCTCATTCCATCTCGCAGGCCTTCGAGCGGATCGTCGCCCGAGCCGGGGTTCCCAAGGTCCGTCTTCACGACGTCCGCCACACCCACGGCACGCTGCTCATCAAGGCCGGGGTGCCCGTCAAGGTTGTGTCGGAGCGGCTCCGGCACGGGAACCCGGCGTTCACCATCGACACTCACCAGCACGTGCTGCCCGGCACGCAGGCCGAAGCCGCTCGCGTCTTCGAAAGCCTGATCGCCGCCGGCCGGTAGAAGATCCGGGGGAAGCGACGGTAAAAGGGTGCCAGTAAACCGTAGCAGCCCCGGTCAGCAGGTTGCTGACCGGGGCTATCGGTAGCGGGGGGAGGATTTGAACCTCCGACCTTCGGGTTATGAGCCCGACGAGCTACCAGACTGCTCCACCCCGCGTCGTTGGGACCAGAATTGTAAACCCGGCCCACAGGTATGGCAACGCGGCAGGCTCATTCGGACCCGAGATCGGGCTCACTCCCAGGTTGCTGTTGCAAGAAGCGCTCGATTTCGGCCGCCAGTTCCTCTCCGGACGTTTCGGCCTCGTCGCTCAGCGCTTCCAGCTGGCTGACCAGCGCCTGGACCTCGGGTCGGGTGGCCATGATTTCATCGAGGCGGCTCCGCTGCGCGGCCGCCTCCTCCACGATCGTGCCGTACGGCACGCTGACGCCGAGCTGGGTCGACAGCCGCTCGATCAACGCTACCGCCGCCGGCAGATATGTCGCGCCCACATATTGCGGGACCCGGGCCCAGAACCCCCGGGTGGGGATGCCCTGGGAGGCGACCGCGTGCTCGATCGCAGAGGTCGCCGACGCCGGCACCCGCAGGAGGCCCTGGGGCCGGTTGGGATCCTCGGGCAGAACGTCATGCTGGGAAGCCGTCATGATCACCGACGTCAACCGGGTGTGGGGTGTCGCCCACGGGATTCCGCCCAGCGATATGTGTTCCACCACGCCCAGCCGCACCGCGTGCAGGGAAACCTCGCGGCCCAACGCCCGCCAGTTCCAGTTCGGCTCGATCCCGGCGAGGATCAGGACGTCGCGCCCGCCGAGGTTGCGATGCCGCAGCGTCACCTCCGGGTAGCTGATCTCCTCGAGTACCCCGTGGAGAAAGTCGGCTGTGGGCCGCACCGCCCGGTAGTCGTACAGACCATCCGAATCGGCCCGGCCGACCACGCGGCTGTCGCCCGCCAGATGTTCTGCGGCCGTGGTACCGGCCGAGCCGGCGTTGACCCAACCCTCGAATGCCACTACCAGTGCTGGAGCGGTCAGCTCCCCCAGATCGTCGATTTCGAGTAGTGGCATCACCTCCAGGCTAGAGGCTTCGCCCACGTCACCCGCGCCGGGGCACGCAGGTGGGCAAGTCGGGAACCTCTGTAACACGCCGAACGTCTGATCGAACATCGCAAACAGCGGCCATGCGCCGCACGCATCTAAACAAGGAGTTGGGCTTGACCCGCACCATCATCGCCAGCCGTCCCGGGCGACTCATCGCCGTTGCGCTGGTTGCCGCACTCGCTGTGGCAGGGATCCTGTGGGCCGCGAACGCGGCCGATCGAGGAACCGAGTCCGAAACGCTCCCGCCCGTACAGCTATCGCTGGGCGAGTCGCCGGGCTTGGCGTCTTGCCTGGCGTTCGACATCGCCATCCTGGCCGACATGGAGGTCGCCTTCGAGGGTACCTCCACCGCCGTCAGCGGCGAGATCGTCACCCTGAGCGTCGATCGCTGGTTCCGCGGCGGTGACGCCGACACGGTCCAGCTCACTGCCCCGCTTGGGCTCGAAGCGTTGATCGGCGGCATCGACTTCCGTCCCGGCACCCAGTACCTGATCACCGCCGCCGACGGCGTTGTCAACTACTGCGGATACAGCGGTGAGTCGACGGCTGAGCTACGCACGGCGTTCGAGACGGCGTTCACCGGCTGAGCCAACCGCCATCCACCAGCTCAGGCGCCGGTTGCCTCCTCGGTGACCGGCGCCACCTGCTCTCGCAGTTGGTCAGTCAGCGCTCGGGCCTCCTCGACCAAACGTTGGTATTCACCCAGATCCGCCCGGGCCAGGGCGGCGTTCGCCTCAGTCAAGAGCCGGTCGATTTCCACGACCAGTTCTTCGACTGTCTCGGGCACGGTGAGCACACCGTCGTCAGGCGGCTCGACCGGTTGCTCGCCTTCGTCGGGTGGCGGCTCCTGCGCGGTCCCGAACACGACAGACAGCGACTCGTCGAGCGTCTCGCGCATCACCGGTGATCGGTCCCCGAATACGACCACGACCCGTTTGAACTCGGGAAGTTGCAGCTGCTCACCGACGAGATATATCGGCTGGATGTAGACGATCGATTCCTCGATCGGGACCACCAACAGGTTGCCCTGGATCACATCAGAGCCCTGCTGGCCCAGCAGGGTGAATTGCTGACTGATCTCGGGGTCCTGATTGATCCGAGCGCCCACCTGGGCGGGTCCGTTGATCAACGCCCCTCTAGGCAGCTGGTAGTTGATGATCTCTCCGTACCGGCCTGGATCGGAGAGCGCCACCAAGAAGGACGTCATGTTGGGGCGGTTGGCGGGGTTGAACGACTGCAGCGCCAGATATGAGAGCTGATCCTCGCCCGGCAGCTTCATCAACAAGTAATAAGGGATAGTGGGGCGTTCGGTGGCCGCGCCCCGCAGCGTCTCCAACCGATCCGACGTAGATGGGTCGGCGGGTATGTCCCAGATGTCCTCGGAGTTGAACCACACGTCCGGGTCCTGCTGGTGATAGATCGCCCACATATCGCTCTGCACCCGGAACATGTCCTCTGGGTACCGCAGGTGCTCGCGTATCTCCTCGGGTATCTGATCGCCCGGCGTGAAGACGTCCGGAAAGATGTTCGAATATGCCCGCACGAGCGGATCTTCGTCGTCGATCACATAGAGGGTCATGGTGCCGTCGTAGGCATCCACCACCGCCTTGACCGAGTTGCGGATGTAGTTGAACCGGCGCGGCAGCCCAGAGGTGGTGGCAAGTCGGGAGTCGATGGCCGGCTGCGAATACGGATAACGATCGGACGTCGAGTAGAGGTCCACGATCCACAGCAGTCGCCCATCGACCAGGGTGAGGTAGGGGTCGTTGTCAGCATGGAGCAGCGGTGCGATGCGTTCGAGGCGCTCGACGATGTTGCGGACCATCAACATCCGGGATTCGCCGGTCAGCTCGGGCGAAATCAGGGTATTGAGATCGCCGTAACGCAACGCGAAGGCGGCCCGACGCAGCAGATCACCGATTGGCACGCCCCCGGCTCCGTCGTATGTGTTGCGGACGACCTGGGTTTCGCTCTCACCTGCCGGGAAATCGACCTCGGGCTGTTGGGTGCGCACGATGACGAAGTCGTCCCGGCCGGCCGTCTCCCCGAAATAGATGCGGGGTTGCTCGGTCGTCAGCTCGTCAGCCGTGCTGCGGGGCGGCACATCTCGGACGAGGAACGCCGGCTCACCGGTCGTCGGATTAGCGGCGTTGGCGGGGCTGATGACCTGCCCGAAACCGTGGGTGTAGACGAGACGCTCGTTGACCCAGCCTTCGGCCGGTAGGTCGTCTCCGTCCAGCTCCCGCGCCGCCACCATGACCTGCGTCAATTGGTCGTCGATCATGTAGCGATCCACGTCCACGTTCGGCAACTGGTAGTAGGTCCGGATTTCCTGAAGCTGCTGATATGTCGCGGTGAGAACGCCCGGGTCCCACAGCCTGACGTTGTCGATTGTCTCCTGGTTGGCGGCGAGATCGTTCGCGGTCAGCTCCGTGTTGGCAGCGAACTGCTCGGTGCGAAGACGCGTTTCGTCCAGCGCGTATGCGTCGAGAGTGAACTCGATGTGGTCCTGGATGAACTCGCGTTCGCGGTTCAACTCGTTCGGCAGGACCTGGAAACGCTGGATCAGCGCCGGTATCACGCCGCCGACGATGACCGAGACGACCAACCACAGCGCCCCGGCTACCACCGGCAGCGTCCAACCGCGGCGGCGCAGATTGAGCAGCAACAGCACTGCCGCGGTGATCGAAATCAGGATCAGCAACGTCAGAGCCGGCAGGTGGGCCCGCACATCCGTGAACGAGGCACCGAACACGGCACCCCGGCCCGAGTACAGCAGCTCGTAGCTGTCCAAGCGGTAGGCGCCGGCTTTGAGCAACGCAAGGACGGCCAGCAGGATCGACAGATGGGCCTTGACCCCGTCGGAGACATCCGGCCGGCGGCCCTGACGCAGCCGGATTCCGCCATTGAGATAGTGCAGCGCGGCCACCAGCAGCGTGGTGACGACCACCAGCTGGAACAGCCAGGAGAAGAGGTCGCGGAGGAACGGCAACTGGAAGACGTAGAAGCCGATATCGAGGTTGAAGACAGGGTCGACCTGGCCGAACGACTCCCGGTTGAAGAACAGCAGCGCGTCCTCCCACCAGGCGGAGGCCCCCAGTCCGATCATGATGCCGAACAGTGTGGCGAGGCCGAACCGGACCTTCCCCACCCGGGGCTCGACCCACTCCTGGAACCGTTCAACCAGCTCCTCTTCGGCGCCCAGGTCGACAATCTGGAAGCGAGGCGAGAGGCGATCGGAGAGGATGAGATTGGCCCACACGAATCCGAATGCAACGACTGACGCCAGCACGGCCAGCGCGATGCGAGATGCCAGCAGGGTGCCCCACACGGACGTGGCGCCGACCGAGGTGAACCACAGGAACTCGGTCCAGAGCGTTGCGATGCCTCGCAGGGTCAGCAGGAGCGCCAGCACGATCACGATCAGGATCGTCAGGCCACGGCGACCGCCAGCTCGCGGCACCCGAGGTGCTGACTCAGACGGCTCTTGATTAATCATGATTCCACCAAAGGATGCGGCCCCGCATTCTATGAAGCCACAGCGTTAAGCGGCGAACAGCCTCGCCTGCCAGGCGTTATTGATCGAGGACGGTGTGGTGGCGGTGTTCAGTTGTGCACGACCGTGCAGGAGCACCGTTCGTGCAGCGGCGGCAGCGGACCGGCCGGGTCGGATGGGTCGACCAGATGCTCGGCCGCGGCCCGGCAATCGACGCAGCCGGCTCCGGCGATCACCAGCCGGAGCTTGTCGACTCCGGCCTCGGCGTAGGCCGCCCGCATCCCCTGGTGGTACGCGGCGGTCGCGGTAGACCTGATCTCCCGCTCGGCGTGATCTGTCCGCCACGCGCGATATACGCGCGACACCGTGGCGGAAAGGTCACGCACGTTGTGCCCTGCCCGGCGCCCCTCATCCAACGCCTCGACGACCTGGTCCTCCAGCATCTGGGCCAGCCGGGCCGCGGCATTTCCATCCAGGCCCACGGCTTTGGGCCGAGGGTTATTGCTCCCGAGGAGCTCCGCTGCGGCGGCCGCACCCGCTCCGAAAGCCTCGCTCTCCAGGATGGAGCAGTCGGGCCCGATTGTCGCCACAAACTCGTCCGACTGCGGCGACCATCCATCGGGGTCAAGGCGCAGCCCTTCCAACGCGACGTTCTGCCCGTCGCTCAGCTGACGTTTCACGGCCCGTAGGACTCGATTGGTGATCGGCAGGAGCAGCCGGTCGCGAATCTCGAGGGGATCAACTGGCTCGGGCGGAACGAGATCCTCTAACGGGGTTTCCTCCGAGACCTCAGTTCCCATGTCCTCGGGGGCGACCCGGTCAGACACGATCTCCACCACCGGCGGCGGTCGGTGCGGCTGGTCCGGCCTGGACCGCCGGAGCTGGCTGAACAGATCGTCGATCTCGGCCGTCTCCTCGTCGGACACGGGTGTTTCCTGGCCGGCCACCAGCTGGTCGTCGCCGGGCGCACCCGCCGACTCCGACCCGGCTAGAAGCGTTGCGTCCATTCCATCTGTCAGATCGACCTCAGCCGGCGCCGGCTCGACGGCGGGGGTTTCCTCCGGGGAATCCTCGTCTGCCTGCTGGTCCACCGGCGGCGGTACGGCGTCAGGTTGTGGACCGGTGGGGACCGGGGGCGCCGCGGCGCCATCTTCCGCGGTTGATTCGGCTTCTCCCGCGTCGCGCAGCCGGCGCACCTCGTCGGCAATGCTGTCGCCGTCCAGAAACTCAACGTCGTCTTTGGACGGCGGTTGGACCAGGCGCACGTTCTCGGTCCCGTCCGCCCAGCGAGCGCTGGCAGGGGGGCCGATGATGCGCACCGCATCCGAGGACTCTTCCGCGGCCGTCTCGACCCCTGGCTCGTGGTTGCGGACCACCCTCACCGTCGTCGATGCCACATCGCCGGGTGCGTCCCGCACACCCTCCAGCTGCAGCCGCTCGATGTCGGCCAGCAGCTCGTCGCGCCTCTTCTCCAGTGCCCGGGTCCGCTCCTGGGCGGCTTCGGAGGCGAGACGCGCGTTCTCGAGCAGCTCGTCGCGTTCCCCCTGGGCGTCCACTCGGATGCGCTCACCTTCGAGCCGGGCTACCCGGAGCTGGTTTTCGGCGTCCCGGCGGGCGGCAGCCAGGCGCCGGTGCGCAGTGCGCTCTGCTTCGCCGATGATCTCGAGCGCCTCGGCGTCGGCCTGCTTACGTACGTCGGCGACATGGGAAACCACATCATCCAGCAACTTGGCCGCCATTTCCCACGCGTCCTTGCGGAGGGCGTAGGCGTCGGCCTCGGCTGTGGCGACGGTCTCATTGGCCTGACGTTCGGCGCTCAGGCACAGCTCGACGGTCTCCGCCTCGGTGCGAGCGGTCAGCTTCTCCGCAGCGCTCTGGGCGGCGTGGAGGATGCGGTTGATGTCCGCAGTGAGTTCGTCGATTTGTTCCGATCGATCACGTTCGCCGTATTCCGCCAGGCTTGCGAGCGCCGTCGCGTGCTGTCGCTGGAGTGCCTCAACCCGTTCCGCGAGATCAGCCAGATACGCGCGAACCTCGGCCGGGTCGTAGCCGCGTAGAGCCCGGCTGAAATCGACGGCGGTTATGTCGTCCTGCGCGCCCGGGGAAGCCATGATCTCAAACGATACCGCCGTTTGCCGCGGCAATCACACCGTTGTCAGGCGGCCGCTCGCTGCTGGAGCGCCTGGATCGCCTCGTCGAGTGTCGATACCGGGATGAGCTCGATCCCGTTGGAAGGCGCGGTCTGGGCCTCATCGAGGTTGGATCTCGGCACCAGCATCACAGTCGCGCCAGCCGCCTCGGCCGCCACCACCTTCTGGCGGACACCACCGATTGCGCCGACATCACCCGATGAGTTGATCGTGTCGGTGCCGGCGACCACGACCCCGCCGGTGAGGTCCTCCTCGGACAGCAGGTCGATGATCGCCAAGGCGTACATGAGCCCGGCAGAGGGCCCGCCGATGTTCTGGGTGTCGATGTCCACATCGAAGGGCAGCTCGAGCGTCTCGTTGTGTGTTTGCGCCTCGAACCCGACCATCGGCTGGCCGGGATTGGTGGTGTGCTCGATGAGCCGTACATCGACATCGAGAATCTCACCGTCCCGGTCCACCTTGAGGGTGATCGTATCGCCGATGTTGTTCTTGACGATCTCGCCGATCCCGTCATCTCTGAGCATGACCGGCACGCCGTTGACCTCTGTGATCACGTCACCCGCCCGCAGGGCGCCTTCGGCCGGGGTGTCTTCCAGGACCGCGGCGACATAGACTCCCTCACCCTGCAGCGTCACGTCGTAACCCAGGTAACCGAGCGCGACCGCAATGGCAGTGTCCTTGGAGTCCTGCATGGCCTCCCGATTGGCCCGACGGAACTGGTCCGGGGAGACATCGGCAGGCCGGATGACCTCACGTTCGACCAGATCTATCGCCGGATCGAACAAGCCCTGCGTGTACTCGAACACATTGACCTCTTGCAGCGACACGGTGAGCATCAGCAGCCCCCCGGTGCTGTCGAAAACTGTCTCGCCCGGAATCTCGATCAGATCATCGACTTCTTCAACCGGGCCGGGTGAGAGAGCGAAATACGGAATGGTCACCTGCCAGGCGGCCACGATCAGCGCACCTGTCAGTACGAGCCCTACGAGCAGGGCAGCCGGCCAGCGCGGGAAATGTCGCTGAACGGGCTGGGACTGCGTTACCGGGGTGGGGAGGCGGGTCGAGGTGTCCATCTGGCCCTGATGCTACCGCCGGAGCGAAATTGTTCTGAGTCGATTGCGAGCTTCTCGGCCTTCTCAACCGAGCCGGCTGGGTCTGTGATCATTGGTCGGCATCGATGCGGTCGACGGTGCGCAGTCCGCTCGGGCTGTCCTCGTCGGGGACCGCCACCGTCACCGAATCGCGCGGGCCAAAGCCCGGATCTGCGTCATCCATGGTGCGGGCGGCGGTCTGCACACCGGCGCGGGTGAGATCCCCCGCCGCGTACGCCCGCTCCAACGCGAGATGGGTGGTCAAAGCTGCCGTATACCCGCGCACGAATTCCGGGTCCCACGGCTGCTCATCGGCCACCGTCGCCAGAATCTCCGCCGCCGGCGCGTCTGTCCCCGGCTCAGGTACGGCCCCGAGTACGTAGGTGTCTTCCGGCAGTTCAGCGGCTATGTCTGGCGACCAGGCCTCGTAGGTGAGGAACACGACGCCGTCGATATCGGCCAGGGCCGCCACGGCTTCCGCAGGGGTCCCGCACACCAGAACGAAGTCAGCCCCGGCGCCCTCGGTGAGCTGGTACGTCATCGGATCGAACGGACAGGACGCTCCTGCCACGACCCCCAGTGTGCCTTCGGCAACAAAATCTGCGTCGAGGGCCAGCTGCGAGGCAGCCGACACCACGGCTCCCAGCGTCGGTCGGGTCGCATCGAGGGTGCGGCCGGCCGCAACCGAATCGATCGTCTGGGTGGGCGCCATCGCAAAGATCGGACCGACCGGTTCGACCGCTCCCTGGTCGAGCGAGATCACCGCCACATTGGACGTGAAGGCGGCGTCGGCGGTTTCTCGCTCGAAGAGCTCCACGTCCAGCTCGCCGCCCACCCCACCGAGATCCAGGTTCACCGATGCCCAGTAAGCCTGGTGCCCTGCCAGGGCCGCCGCCGACGGCATGACCACCGCCGCAATGATGACACCGTTTTCCAGGTCCACACCCACGTCGACCAGCAGGCGCGGCGGAGGTGGGGTGGTCGCGGTTGGCTCAATCACCAGGCTCGAAGTCGTGGTCGGCGCCTCCGGCACCGGCTCGGCCTGCCCACCCGTAGTCGACGTGCAGGCGGTGACGAACGCGAGGGCCAGGAGCGCCACATACCCGCTGCGAACCCCGCCCTTCACGGGCCGGGGGATCATCGCAGGGAGCCGGCCCCAAAAAGTCCCGACCGGCCTGGTTAGCGCCACGTCGCCTACTCCCTCATCGCCCGCGCCCTGCTTGAAGCGAGTCTCGATTGCGCGACAGTCAGGGTACAAGCGGCACCCCGCTGAGACCCGGCTTGTGCGGGAGGGGCGGTCCGCGGCCGGATGGCGCCGGCTAGCTATCTGGGGCCGGAGTCCCGGTCGGCTCCGCCGCCTCGATGGCGTCGCCTTCCAGTGCCCGTTCCGCCTCTCGGAGTTCCTGAGAAGCGAACTCCTCACCCAGATACGCTCGAATCACATCAGGGTTTCGCTGTACTTCGGCCGGTACGCCTTCGGCGATCTTCTGGCCGAAGTCGAGCACCATCACCCGGTCGGCGATGTCCATGACCAGCCCCATGTCATGCTCCACCAGGATCATCGAGATGCCCAGTTCCTCCCGGATATCGAGAATGAAACGGGCCATGTCTTCCGTTTCCTCGAGGTTCATTCCGGCCACGGGCTCGTCGAGCAGCAACAGCTGGGGATCCATAGCCAGCGCTCGTCCCAGCTCCACCCGTTTCTGGATGCCGTAGGGAAGCAGGCCAACCGGGTACTTGCGCCACTGCTCGATCTCGAGAAAGTCGATGATGTCCTCGACCCGGTTACGGTTCTCCAGTTCTTCTTTGCGGCTCTTGCCCCAGTGCAACGCGTTGGCAATGACCCCCGAGCTCATCCTGATGTGACGCCCGGTCATCAGATTGTCGAGCACGGTCATGTGCTCGAACAGCTCGATGTTCTGGAAGGTACGTCCCATCCCCAACTCGGCGATCTGAAAGGGCTTCAGCGCGAGAATCGACTCGCCCCGCCACCGGATGTCGCCCTCTTGGGGTTTGTAGACACCGGACAAGCAGTTGAAGATCGAGGTCTTCCCTGCTCCGTTCGGACCGATGATCGAGAACAACTCGCCCTCGTTCACGTGGAAGCTGACCTCGTTGACCGCGACGACACCTTTGAAGGCCAGCTTGATGTCTTCCACCTCGACGATCGGCACGCCGGTGTCAGTCATTGCGTCCTCCGACCCCGGTGATGACTGAATGCGAGACGTGGACGAGCCGGGCGCGTTCACGAGAGCCAACGCTTCCGACGCTTGTAATGCTTGACGTCACGGAAGGACTTTCGTTCGCCTTCTTCCCCGTGGAGGCCGAGATAGAACTCCTGCACGTCCTCGTCCTTCAACAATTTCTGAGCCTCGCCGTCCATCACCATCTTGCCGGTTTCCATGATGTAGCCGTGGTCAGCAATCGAAAGAGCCATGTTGGCGTTCTGCTCGATGAGCAGCACCGAAACGCCGCTCTTGTTGATGTCGACGATGATGTCGCGCACCTGCTGTACCAGCATCGGAGCCAGACCCAACGACGGCTCGTCGAGGATCATCATCTTCGGATCAGACATCAGCGCGCGGCCGATGGCCAGCATCTGTTGTTCGCCGCCCGAGAGGTAGCCGGCGGTCGCATTCTTTCGCTCCGCCAGCCGAGGGAAAAGCTCCATCACCCGGTCGTGTTGTCGGGCGATGTTCGATCTCGACTGGTTCGTGTAGGCCCCGGTTCGAAGATTCTCCTCAACCGTGAGCTCGGCAAAGATGCGGCGCCCCTCCATCACCATGGTGATGCCGGACTTAACGATGTCGGACGGCTTTTTCCCCTGGATCTCCACGTCGTTGAACACGATGGTGCCTTTGGTGATGTCACCCTCATGCACATCCAGGATCCCGGTGACGGCCCGAGACACGGTGGTCTTGCCGGCGCCGTTAGCGCCCAGCAACGCGACGATCTTCTGGTCGGGCACCTCCAGTGATATGCCGCGCAGGACCAGCACCACGTCGTTGTAGACAACCTCTAAGTTCGAGACCTCGAGCATTCTCGCTTCCGTTCTCTCGGCGTCACCGCCGACGGTGTTCGGCTCTGATCCCAAAGCGGAGCACCCTCGTCGGTGCGGTGCGGGTGGGCGGCATTGCCGC
>JBFGLM010000054.1:0-29149 GCA_041576165.1 Acidimicrobiia bacterium | reverse complement strand
CGGTAGTAGGGGCCGGCGCGCCGTCGCTGGCTTTCCAGGCCGCGATCTGCTCACAGATCGCGGCGACGATGGCCTCCACCTCGGTTGTGCCGGTGGCGGTGCGGGCCGTTATGTGGAGGCCCAGGACGGCCGCAAGTAGCAGCTCCGCCCGCAACTGGATCTGGTCTCCAGCCAGGCCGGGGATCCGTGACAGCGCATCATTCAGGCCGGAGCGGATTTTCTGGCGGTACGCCTGTACGCGGGTGATGATGACCGGGTCGCCGTTCTCCATGGTCATCAAGTTGACGACCATGCATCCCCGATGCCCATTGCGGACTATCCAGTCCGCGAGCTCTGTGAAGAACGCCCCGAGGGCTTTGTAGCCGTCGTCATCGCGAGCGAGGATCCCGAACAACTCCTCCTCGACGCGCGCTTCGTAGCGGTCGATGGCGCGCATGAGCAGATCCTGTTTGGAGCCAAATGCGTTGTACAGGCTCGATTGTCCGATCCCGAGGGCGCGTTCCAGGTCTCGGGTGGTGGTTGCCCGGTACCCGCGATCCCAAAAGAGCTCGACTGCGCTGTCCAGGGCGACGTCTGCGTCAAATTTGCGGGGACGGCCCCGCGTGGCCTGCGTCGTCATAGCTACTCAGTTTATGCCAACTCGTGGAAGGAGCAGATCTCTGTCTGCGGTACGACGCAGGTCAGCTCGTCGAGCTGAACGCGCTGATCGCGACGTTCGTCACCGGGAGGCTCGGCGACTCGCCAGGCGTGGCCGAGCCGTCCCTTTTCGAGGATCCCGTCGACGTGGGACGGTGCGCGGCCCGAAGCGCACATCTCGCACCGACCACGGCATATCCTGGCGGCAGCAATCAAGGAAGCCGGCCGTGCATCTCGATGTCGACGACGTCTGGTTCGAGTACAAGGATGGAACCCGGGCCTTGGCGGGCGTCAGCCTGTCGGTCACAGAGGGCACTGTTCATTCGATCCTGGGCCCGAGCGGGTGCGGCAAGTCGACCCTGTTGCGAATACTCGGCGGGCTGGCCGAGCCCCGCCGGGGCACCGTTCGCTTCCGCGGCGAGCGGAAGCATCCCCACAAGACGGCCATGGTGTTCCAGACGCCCAGCCTGCTGCGGCAGTGGACCGTCGACCGGAACATCGGCATGAGCGCCGAGTTCCGGGGCATCAGAGAGCCGCTCTACACCAAGACGGTGCGATACGTGACCGAGCGGCTCGGTCTCAGCGAACTCGGGCGGCGGCGTGCGGGCCATCTGTCGATGGGCGAGCAGACGCGGGTTGCATTCGGCCGGGCTTTCGTCCATGACGCAGATGTGATGTTGCTCGACGAGCCGTTCGGCCCGCTGGACGCCATCACACGCCGCAAGATGTGGGAGGAGCTGGAGACGCACTGGCAGCTCGAGCCACGCACGTATCTGATCGTCACCCACGACATCGACGAGGCGATCATCGTGAGCGACCAGGTGAGTGTGATGTCGGGCCCGCCCGGGCATATTGCGGGAACCGTCACGGTCGATCTGCCGAGGCCGCGGGACGCCAGCATGGTCCAAGAACCCGGGTTCCGGTCGGCCGCGGCCCAGATCTGGGATCTGCTCGGAGATCCCGCTGCCTGACGTGAGGGATCAGGCGTCGGTTGTGCTGGCTTTCGACAAGTACCGGGGGACGGCAACGGCTCGAGAGCTGACCGACGCCGGGGCACGGGCGGCAAAGGAATCCGGCTGGGCGGCCGTGCGCGTTCCTCTCGCCGACGGCGGCGAGGGATCACTCGAGGTTCTCGGTGGTCCCAACCGGGTGACCCGGGTGTCCGACCCGCTGGGCCGCCCGGTCGACGCTTCCTGGCGCCGGGAGGGCGCCACCGCGTATATCGAAATGGCTGCTGCCTCCGGTCTGGGGCTAGCCGGTGGGCCGGTGGCGAACGACCCGCTGGCGGCGAGCACCAGGGGGACCGGACAGTTGATTCGGGCCGCGCTGGATGAGGGCGCCGATCGGGTCGTCGTGTTCCTGGGAGGCTCTGCGACGACGGACGGCGGCCTGGGCGCGGTGGAGGAGCTCGCCGATCACCCACGGCTCCACCAGACGGAGCTCGTAGCAGCCGCCGATGTGCGCACCACCTTTGTCGAGGCGGCTGAGATGTTCGGCCCTCAAAAGGGCGCGACCCCCGAAGTCGTCGCCAGGCTGCATGGCCGCCTCGTACGCGTGGCCCGCCGGTATGCCGAGGAGTTCGGAGTTGACGTGATCCACCTACCGGGCGGCGGGGCGGCCGGCGGCCTTGCCGGCGGCCTCGCGGCGGTTGGGGGCCGGATCGTGTCGGGCTTCGAGTTGCTGGCGGGCGCCGCCGGGCTCGGCTCCGCCCTCCGTTCGGCGGATGCTGCGGTGACGGGTGAGGGCCGGCTGGACGCCGGATCCTTTGCAGGCAAGGTGGTGGGAGGTGTGTGTGATGCGGCCGTTCGAGCGGATGTTCCCGTGCTGGTCGTAGTGGGCAACTGTGCCGAGGAGGTGGCGGTTCCGGCGGGAGTGACCGTGACCGTGCTCACCGAACAGTACGGCCGGGAAGAGGCGTGGACGAGACCAATAACGCTCGTGGAAGAGGTCGTGGGGGAATACCTGGCCGGTCGGGGAACCCCACGGCGACCGGCCGGCTGAGACCGGCCTACAGCCCAAAGAGCTTGCGGGCCACACCCAGGCCCTCGACCAGGGCGTCAACGTCTTCAGGCGAGTTGTAGAGGTAAAACGAGGCCCGGGCCGTCGCCGGGACTTCCAGCCGGCGCATCAGCGGCTTGGCGCAGTGGTGGCCCGCCCTCACCGCCACCCCTTCCTGATCCAGGATCGTGGCGATGTCGTGCGGATGAATGTCCCCGACGGAGAAGCTGACGGCGCCGCCCCGATCCCGGGTGTCGGCGGGGCCCTGGATGATCAGATCGGGAACCTCCGACAGCCGTTCGAGTGCGTATGCGGTGAGCGCTTGATCGTGGGCGAAGATCTCGTCCATGCCGACCTTTGTCAGGTAGTCGATCGCGGCGCCGAGCCCGACTGCCTCGGCAAATGGCGGGGTGCCCGCCTCGAACTTGTGCGGCACCGGGGCCCAGCGCGAGCCCTCCAGAGTGACGTCGCTGATCATCTCACCGCCGCCCTCCATCGGCTCCATGATCTCGAGCAGGTCCCGTCGCCCCCACAGAGCGCCGACCCCGGTCGGGCCAAGCATCTTGTGGGCCGAGAATGCCAGGAAGTCGGCGCCGAGGTTTTGGACGTCGACTGGAGCGTGGGGAACCAGCTGAGCGCCGTCGACCACCACGATCGCGCCGACGTCGTGCGCAATCTGCGCGATCTCCGCCACCGCCGGCATCGTGCCGAGAACGTTTGACATCCCGGAGATGGACACGATCTTGACCCGTTCATCGACCACCGCCGCGAATGCGTCTGGCTCGATCCTGTATTCGTCATCGAAGTCGACGAAAGTGATCTCGGTGCCGGTGTGCTTGGTGACGAGGTGCCAGGGCACGATGTTGGCGTGGTGCTCCATCGTCGTTGTGACGATCCGATCACCGGGACCAAGACGGTTGAGCCCCCAGCCGTAGGCAACGAGGTTCATCGCCGCGGTGGCCGAGCGTGTGAACACGACCTCTTCGTCAGACGCTGCGTTGAGGAACATGGCGGTCTTGTGGCGCACCCCCTCGTATTCCTCGGTCGCCTCCTGCGATAGGGTGTAGGCCCCGCGATGCACGTTGGCGTACGAATTGCGGTAGAAACGATCCATCGCCTCGAGTACCTGGACCGGCTTCTGGGAGGAGGCGGCAGAGTCCAGGAACACCAGCGGCTTGCCGTTGATCTTGCGGTCCAAGATCGGAAAGTCGCCGCGGAGGGATGTCAGATCAGCCATCAGCCGACCGGCGCCTCCCGGAACGCGTCGTAACCCTCGTCCTCCAGCTGCGCGGCCAGCTCGGGCCCGCCGCTGGTGAGCACGCGGCCGTCGATCAGTACGTGCACCTGGTCAGGGGTGATGAAGTCGAGGAGGCGCTGGTAGTGCGTGATGATCAGAAAGCCCCGCTCGGGGCCGGTGAGACGCTGCACGCCTTCCGCCACGGTCTGCAGCGCGTCGATGTCGAGACCCGAGTCGGTTTCGTCCATCACGGCCAGTTTCGGTTCGAGCACCGCCATTTGCAGCACTTCGTTTCGTTTGCGCTCACCACCGGAAAAGCCTTCGTTGAGGTACCGATCTGCAAAGCCGGGATCTATCCCCAGGTCACGCATGGCGTCCATGACCTTGAGGCGCAGCTCGAGCACGGTGTAGTCGATCCCCGTCCTATTCGACAGCGCTGCGCGGAGAAAGTTCACGACCGATACGCCCGGGATCTCCTCGGGATACTGGAATGCGAGGAACATGCCTTTGGTTGCTCGGTCGTTGGGGGCTGCCTCGGTGATGTCCTCGCCCTCGAGCAGGATGCGGCCCTCGGTGACCTCGTAGCCAGGATGGCCCATCAGCACGTTCGCCAGCGTGGACTTGCCCGAGCCGTTGGGTCCCATCAGCGCGTGGACCTCGCCGAGGTGGATGGTGAGGTCCACGCCTTTGAGAATCTGGGTGCCGTCGGCGGCCACGGAGAGATTGTCGATGACGAGCAATGCCTGTTCGCTCATGATCACCACTGTAAAAGCACCACCACGATAGGGGAAATTGCTCTCACCCCTGCTCGGACCGGCTCTACAGTGAGCCCATGTCACTCCCGCCGGCCTGTCAGCGCGTAGTAGCAGCCGCGGCTGATGCAGGCGTCGCTATCGACATACACCAGTTTCTCAACACGAAGACCGCCCAGGACGCAGCGGATGCAGTCGGCTGTGAGCTGTCCGCCATCACGAAATCCCTGGTATTTACTGTCGATGACCGGCCGGTCATCGGCCTGGTCCCGGGCGACCGGCGGCTCCATCCGGCTGCGCTGGCAGCCGCCGCCGGCGGCCGGCGCGCTGATCGGGCGCCGCTCGACGTGGTCCGGGAAGCCACCGGTTACGTCGCCGGCGGAACCCCTCCGTTCGGGCATGCCACGCCCATCCCGGTGTTCGCCGACGAGCTCCTGAAGCGCCACGATGAGGTGTGGGCGGCGGGAGGAACACCTGACACCGTGTTCCCGCTCTCGCTGACCGAACTGATTCGGTTGAGTGATGCTCGCTGGGCGGAGATTTCCGAACCGTTCTGAACGCCGGTCAGCCGCGGATTACCTGCCATACGGCGGCGACCTCATCGACGGCCGGCATGCTGAAGAACTGTACGTAGAGCTTGGAGACGCCCGCCGCTTCGACCGCGGCGAGCTGCTCGGCGATCTGTTCGGCCGGACCGTGGATCGATCCAGCGTCGGCGAGACGTTTGGCCAGGGCAGCCGGGTCCACGTTGCGCTCGGCCGCCGCAGCCGCCAGGTTGTCCCGATACTCGGATTCGGTGGCGCCGGTCAGGACGCCTGAGACGGTGGAGAACACGATTGAGTCCGGATCGCGGCCAGCGCCGGCTGCAGCCGCCCGCATGGTGGAGAGCCGCTCCGCGAGGCGGTCGGGCGGCGCGATGAAGTGGTTGTACTCATCGGCGTAGCGGCCCGCCAGGGATGGCGTTCGTTTCGGGCCGCTACCGCCAACGATGATGGGTATGCGGCGCTCCGGCTTGGGATGGGATACGGCCTCCAGTGAGTAGTAAGTCCCCTTGAATGGGAGTGATTCGGGGCTGAACGCAGCATCGAGGTACCGGAGTGCCTCTTCCAAGCGGGCGAATCGCTCGCTCCAGGGCGGGAACGGCAGGCCGAACGCGTCGTGCTCCAGTTCCATCCATCCGGTGCCCACTCCGAGGTCGAGCCGACCCCGCGACATCTGGTCGATGGTCGCGGCCGATTTGGCGATGACCGCCGGGTGCCGGAATGTGATCGGCGTCACCAGCACACACAGCCTGATGTCGGACGTTTCGCGAGCCAGGCCGGCCAGCGTGCTGAATGCGTCGGTGGCCGCCGGGGGAGGCGTGCGGGACGAGTAGTAGTGGTCGGAGCGGGTGAAGCTGACGAATCCGCTGCCTTCGGCCCACCGGGCCAGGTCCAGCAGATCGTGGTAGGTGCCGCCGAGCTGAGGCTCGACCATGAGCGCGAAATCCACGAAACATCCGTTGGTTGGGGGCATCATGGAGCCTAATGGCACACACAACACCCGACGCCGCCCCGGACAAGGGCCGCCGCCGCTTTCTGGGGGCCGTCGCTACCGGCCTGGCCGCCCTGATCGGATGGCCCATTGTCCGCAGCGCCACCCGGGACGACCCGACCGGTACCACTCTCGCCCAGGAAACGACGACTACCGGGGCACCGTCGACGACAGCCGCCCCCGCAACGTCGGCGGCACCGAGCACCACGGGGGCGCCGGTGACGAGTGCCACCACCACGACTACCTCGCCCACCGAGGTCGCGGGCGCGACCGTGACCACCTCCCCGGGCACGACTGCGGCTCCCGGCACGACGGCGCCTCGGGCCACCACCACCACCACCCAGCCGGCGGCGACGACCACCCAGCCGGCCACGGGAACTTTGGGGCTGGCGGTGCTGGAGAAGGCGGCGTGGAGCGACACGCCGGACGGGACCGGCTTTCGGGTGCAGAATCAGATCAACGCCATCACCATCCATCACACTGCGGTTGTGCTCCAGGACAATCGCAATGCACCGAATCGGTTCCGCCAGCACGAGGCCTACCACCGCTCCCAGGGCTGGCCGGACATCGCCTATCACATGCTGATCGATCGCAACGGCAACGTGTACGAGGGTCGCCCGCTGTGGGCGATCGGCGACACGTTCACCAACTACGACCCCACCGGTCATTTCCTCCCGGCGCTGGAGGGTGACTTCGACAACCAGGCTCCGACAGAGGCCCAGGTGCTGACCCTGGCGACGGTGGTGGCGTGGGCGGTCAACCATTACGGGCTGGGATTCTCCGTGGTGAAAGGGCATCGCGATCTGGCGGCTACCAGCTGCCCGGGTGACGCGCTCTACACCATCATCACGGGCCAGGATTTCGCCAACCAAGTGGCCAACCGTAAGGCGCGCGGGGTGGAGCTCACCCGCCTCACCGGCCAGGCTGCAGCCGACATAGTCGCCTCCATCGAAGCCTGATCGCACACCGGGCCGGGCCCAGCGGCCGGCGTGAAATCGGTGGTGTGCGTCTTCTCGGGAACCGATCCCTCCATTCGACACGTCTCAGCGACGAGACGAGTGAGATGAGAGGGATGGTCATGAAACGGATCTTGGCGCCACTGCTGGTGCTCGCCATGGTGGCAGTTGCGTGTACCTCGCAAAATGGAAGCGTCCCCGACGCCGGGGGCGGAGACGGCGCCCCGGCCACGATCGGTGCACCCGGCGCCGGGACCGGGGGTTCGAGCACAGGCGGCACGGGTGAACCGGTGGGTTTGTTCGCGTCTGCTTTGCAGCGATTTGATACGTGTGAAGCGTTTCTGGCCCACGTGAAGGCGGAAGCCATCGAGCGGGTCGGGCCCTACGGGCTGGAGGGCGGCGGATACTTCGGCGGGCCGATCCTGTTTGAAGAGGCGGCCGCCGCGGAGGGCGGCTTTGATGCAGCCGCGCCGGCGACCACGGTAGCCGCCCAGCGGAGCCCGGTCGAAGGTGTCGACTACTCGGGCACCAACGTGCAAGAGATTGGGGTCGATGAGCCCGACATCATCAAGACAGACGGAGAACGCATCGTTGCGTTGGCCCAAGGCACGCTGCACTACTTCGATGTCACCGCAGAGGGCCCGGTAGCCCGGGGCAGCATGTTCCTGGAATCCGGATGGAATCAGGAAATGCTCCTCGCCGGCCACAAACTGCTGGTGATGTCTACCGCCTCCCGTTTTGACATCCCGCTCGTGGCCCAGCGGGGCGTGTTCGCCCCGGACTACGGCGGCGGCGAGATCTCGGCATTCGTCGAGATCGACATCTCCGACCCCGACGACCTGGAAGTGGTCCGGCGGGTGTATGTGGACGGCCGTTACGTGTCGGCTCGCATGACGGGCGACACCGCCCGCGTGGTGTTTGCCAGCTTCCCGACCGGGCTCGAATTCCTGTACCCGGCCGGTGGGGGATTGCGGGGAGAGCAGCGCGCGATCGAGGTCAACCGCGAGGTGATCGAAGAGTCCACCATCGACAACTGGGTCCCGTACTACATCGTGGAAGACGGCCGTGGCAACGTGGTCGACGAAGGCAACCTCCTCGACTGCGAGAACGCGTACTACCCCGCCGAGTTCGCCGGATTCACCATGCTCAGCGTGCTGACCATGAGCCTGGAGGACGGCGTCGATCCCACCAATTCGGTTGGCGTGCTCGCCGGGGGCGAGACGCTCTACGCCAGCCCGGATGCGCTGTATGTGGCGTCTCAGCGCTGGGTGCCCTGGGAGACGCTGGACGAGGCGGCGGCCAGGCGGGAGGCCGAGGTCATCCAGACTCACATCCACAAGTTCGATATCTCGGATCCCAACCGCACAACGTATCAAGCCAGTGGATCGGTGCGAGGGTTCATGCTGAACCAGTTCGCCATGTCCGAACATGACGGATATCTGCGGGTGGCCACGACCGACCAGCCCAGCTGGTTCTGGTGGGGCGACTCCCGGGCGTCGGAGAGTCAGGTCGCGGTTCTCGAACAGGACGGGGACGAACTGGTGCAGGTCGGCTCGGTTGGTGGGCTCGGACGGGGCGAGCAGATCTTCGCCGTCCGCTTCCTGGGCGATGTGGGTTACGTGGTTACCTTCCGTCAGGTCGACCCGCTCTACACGATCGACCTGTCCGACCCGGCCAACCCGATTGCGGTCGGCGAGCTGAAGATCCCCGGATTCTCGTCCTACCTGCATCCGGTGGAGGACGGGCTGCTGCTTGGCGTTGGTCAGGATGCCACCGAGGAAGGGTTCACCCGGGGAACCCAGGTGTCGCTGTTCGATGTGTCCGATCTGGCCAACCCCATCCGGCTCCAGCAGTGGACGATGCCGCGAGACGAGAACGGTTCGTCCTCCTCGGAGGTCGAATACGACCACCGGGCGTTCCTCCACTGGCCGGCCACCGGCACCACGGTGCTGCCGATCTCGCGGTGGAGCTGGGATGAGCGGACCCAAACCGAGGACAACTTCTTCGGTGCGGTGGCGGTGGAAGCGACGCGAGACGGCATCGAGGAGATCGGACGGATCACCCACGATCGCTTCCAGGGCAAGGACGGCCAGTACGACTGGGGTGCCCAGGTCCGGCGCTCATTGGTGATCGGCGACTCCCTCTACACCCTGTCCGAGATCGGCCTCATGGCCAGCGACCTGTCGTCATTGGAGACCCAAGGCGTCGTGTACTTCGACGGCTTCATTCCGGAAGTCTTGCCGGTCGAGCCGGATGCTGCGGCCGTGCCCGTCGAGGAAGGTGTGACCGACACCACCCTCGGCGGCTGAGGCTGGAAACTACCGATTAGGAGGCGGCGCAAGTAGAGCGCCGCCTCCCGCGCGTCCTCAGGCCGGAGTGAGCCGTTCGGCGTGGCGGGCGAAGTCGAAGCTGGGGTCCAGGATCGAGTGGATGGCGTAACCATTGAGCGAGGCGAGCGTGGCCTCTGCTGCGAGTTCGGCAGCCTCTTTCGTCAGGCCCTCGTCCTCCCGCAGGAGGGCGTCGCGGAACCGCTCGACCCGGGCCTGGTGGTGACGCAACACTCGTTCGGCGATGGCGGAATCGGACATGCCGCCGCCCACCGCGATCCGCAGATAGACGCGCGCCAGCACCGGCTCGCGGGTGACGAACCGGACGTACGCCTCGATCAGGTCCCCGATGGTCTCCTGCCCCAGGCCGGCCGGGTCGGGGTCCACTGCAGTGATGGCCTCCCGCACTGCGGTGAGGATGGCTTCTTCCTTGGAGTCGAACAGGTTGTAGAAGGAGCCCGCCCGCACTCCGGCTCGATCACAGATCGCTTTGATGGTGGTGCCGTCCAGGCCTACCTCGGCCAGGAGCTGGCGGGTGGCGTCGAGGATCTTGTGACGGGTTTCGAGACCGGAGCGGTACCGCATCGCGCGGAATCTAACACTCCTGCCCACAAGATTTTGAGTAAATGCTAAAATTGGAGTGATCGCTCAAAGAGCGGCGGATCAGCTGTGCGGCGCACAAACCGCAGAACCCGGCGCCGCAGCTGCCGATCAAGAGGTGGGGACCACGCCAGGCCCCGCCGTTGAGACGAGAGGACGTGATGATGGGCCACTACCGGTCGAACCTTCGGGATGTGGAGTTCAACCTGTTCGAACTCCACCGAATCCAGGACTATCTCGGAACGGGCCCGTTCTCGCAGATCGACGAGACGACTGCTCGCGACATCCTGCGCGAGGTCGAACGTTTCGCCTCAAACGAGTGGGCGGACTCGTTCGTCGAAGCCGACCGCGCCAAGCTGGAGCTGGTGGATGGCGAGGTGCGCCTGCCGGATGGTCTCAAAGCCTCGCTCGCAGCTGCCCGCGAGACGGGTTGGGACAAGCTGGCAGCGGGGGAGGCGCTGGGGGGCATCGACATTTCGCCCAGCGTCTTCTGGGCAACCACCGAGCTGCTCGTGGGCGCCAACCCGACCGCCTACTTCTATCTGACCGGCGGCTTGTTCGCGCGAGTGATTTACGAGGAAGGCACGCCCGAGCAGAAAGAATTCGCCAGGCTGATGATCGATCGGGGATGGGCGGCCACGATGGTGCTGACCGAGCCCGATGCCGGATCCGACGTCGGAGCCGGAACGACCAAGGCGTTTCCCATCGAGGGCGACACCTACCGGCTGGAGGGTGTGAAGCGCTTCATCACCAGCGGCGAGCATGATGCGGCAGAAAACATCATTCATCTGGTGCTGGCCCGGCCGGAGGGCGCCCGAGCCGGCACCAAGGGCCTGTCGCTGTTCATCGTGCCCAAGTACCTGGTCAACGAGGACGGTTCTCCGGGCGAGCGCAACGGGGTGGTGGCCACCAACCTCGAGGACAAGATGGGCATCCGCGGCTCCACGACCTGTGAGCTGACCTTCGGGGCCGACGCCCCCGCCATCGGCTACCTGGTAGGCGGCGTCCACCAGGGGATCCGTCAGATGTTCCGGATCATCGAACATGCCCGCATGCTGATCGGCACGAAGTCGGCGGCCACGCTCTCCACCGGCTATCGCAATGCGCTCGAATATGCGCAGGAGCGGCTCCAGGGTCCAGATCTGACCGATGCCACGAACAAGTCCGCGCCGCGGGTGCCGATCATTCGTCACCCCGACGTCCGGCGGATGTTGATGCTGCAAAAGGCTTACGCCGAGGGTTTGCGGGCACTCGTGCTCTACACGGCATGGGTTCAAGACCAAGCCATGCGCGACCCCGACGGGGATTGGAAACGCCGGAGCGATTTGCTCCTGCCGCTGGTCAAGGGGTACTCGTCCGAGAAAGCCTACGACCTGCTGGCCCAATCGCTCCAGGTGCTCGGAGGGTCCGGGTACCTGCGGGATTACCCGATCGAGCAGTACATCCGCGACGCCAAGATCGACACGGTGTACGAGGGAACGACCGGCATCCAGGCGCTCGACCTGTTCTTCCGCAAGATCGCCAAAGACCAAGGACAGACGCTTGGGGCGATGGCTGCCGAGATCGTCGAGTTCGTCAAAGCCGGACCCGACGAGGACCCGCTCGCAGCGGAACGGGCGGCATTGGGCGAGATGGTGGAGGCGGTACAGAGCCAGCTCGGCTCGATGGTCGGGAACCTGATGAGCTCACTCCAGAACAAGCCCGATCTCTACAAAGTGGGGTTGCACACCAATCACCTCCTCGAGTCGCTGGCCGAAGTGGCGATCGCTTGGTTGCTGTTGCGCCAGGGCGAGGTCGCCCTGGCGGCCGACCGGTCCGACCCCTTCTACCAGGGCAAGGTGGCGGCCGCCCGTTTCTTCGTTGCCGACGTTGCCCCCCAGGTGGAGGCCCGGCGGGTGGCCGCGGAGCTGGAGGACGGGGCGCTGATGGAGTTGCCGGTCGAGGCGTTCTGACACGCGACCGGCCCGGCTTGCGGCCGAGGACAGGGCGGCGTCCGGGCGAACGGCCGGCGGCGGGATCCGGCCCGATCTCGTCTACCCTCCCCCCGTACCCCGGAGGCTGAGGCATGGACTTTTCATTCAGCGAGGAACAGGAACTACTCCGCGAAACCGCACGCCGCTTCTTGGAGGACAAAGCGCCCTCCGCTCGCGTACGCGAGATCATGGAGACGCCGGCCGGCTACGACCCGGCCCTGTGGCTGGACATGGCCGCGCAGGGATGGCAGGCCATGGCGATCCCTGAGGAGTGCGGCGGGGCCGGGTTTTCGTTCCTCGAACAAGTCGTGCTCATGGAAGAGATGGGTCGGGCCGTAGTGCCGGCGCCGTATCTGGGGTCGGTGATTCTGGCCGCAAACGCGTTGCTGATCGGTGGTTCGGACGAACAGAAGAAGGAGCACCTTCCGCCCATTGCTGCCGGCGAATCGATCTGGTCGCTGGCGATCACCGAAGGATCCGGACGGTGGGATCCCGGCGGGATCCAGGCGGTGGGCAAGCTCGACGGTGACGAGGTAGTAGTAACGGGCTCCAAACGATTCGTGCTGGACGGCCACGTCGTCGACCATCTGTTGGTGGCGGTCCGGACCGGCGGCGAACCCGACGCGGCCGACGGCATCAGCCTGGTGATCGTGCCGGGAGAAGCCCCGGGGGTTCATCGTCGCCAGCTGGACGCCATGGACCAGACGCGGACTCTGGCTCAGGTCGACTTCGACGACGTGAGGATGCCCGCTGCAAATCTGGTGGGGGATGAAGGACGGGCGTGGGACATCATTGCCACGGTGCTGGACCTGGGATGCGTGGCCCTGGCGGCCGAGCAAGTCGGCGGCGCGCAGAAGTGCCTGGAGATGGCGGTCGAGTATGGCAAGGTGCGAATGCAGTTCGGGCGCCCCATCGGATCTTTCCAGGCGATCAAACACAAGTGCGCCGACATGCTGGTCCAGGTCGAGTCGGCCAAATCGGCTGCGTACTACGCCGGGTGGGCGGCGTCGGAGCAAAACGATGAGTTCCCGCTGGTCGCGCCACTCGCCAAATCGTATTGCTCGGAGGCCTACTTCTTCTGCGCGGCGGAGAACATCCAGATCCATGGCGGCATCGGCTTCACCTGGGAGCACGACGCCCACCTGTATTTCAAGCGGGCCAAGAGCAGCGAGCTGCTATTCGGTGATCCCGCCTACCACCGGTCTCGCCTGGGCGACCAGCTCGGGATCTGACCGCGCGGCGCCGACGGGGTGGCGTTCTTGCGTCTGGTCGGGGCGGGTACCATCGGCTCGATGTCGGGCGCAACGATCATCGCAGTGGCGGCTTTGTTCCTGGCGTTGCTGCTCGCAATTGGGGCGGTGATGGTGTGGCAGGAAGCCCGGAGCCGCAGCATGGCCGGGCCGCCGGCGTACATCATCGAGGATGCGATCACTACAGCCTGGGAGCATCTCGACGAAGCCACCCGGCGTCGGATCACCCGGGCCGGGGTGCGCCGGATCATAGAATGGGAAGTGTTCTACCTACAGGGATTGGCGGACAAACGGGCGGCCCGCAGAGGGGTTACCGTTGTCGCCGGCGGCGATGACGTTGCGGTGCGCTACGTCGTCGGAGAGCTCGCCAATCGAGGCCATGATTATTCGGCGGATGATGTTCGGAGAGTTCTCGAGGGCGAGGCGGCGTATTTGAGGTCGATCGGTGCGATCGGCGAGGTCGCAGGTGAGGAAGTGTGATGCGGGCGCGATGCGGAAGATGCCAGACCGATTTCCAGGTGGACGGCCCCGGACGTTATGCATGTCCCGCGTGCGGGGCCGTAAACGAGGTTCGAACGGCGCCGCCGGGCGCCGGCCAGCCACCGCCAGGTGCCGGCCAGCCACCGCCGGGTGCCGGCCAGGCGGGCATGGGATTCACTCCGCCGCCACCGCCGCCGGACATACCGTCACCGAAGACAACCTGCCCGGCATGCTCTTTCTCGTTCATCGTGGGAGACATCGAGGTGGCCGAGTGCCCGATGTGCGGCGAGGAGGTGGCAGTCGCCTGATGCTCGCCGATCGACCTCGGTCTCCCCGACGCGGCCTTCTGCGAGCAGCCCGGCTGGCGCAGCGGGCGGCATTGGTCGCCACCCTGACGATGGGGCTGGGCTCGGTGCCGGAATGGAGGTTGTCGCCGAAGCCTCCGCCGGCCCACGTCCTCCCGGTAGGAGATCCGGTCACGCCGATTGACCGGTTCCGGTGACCGATTTCGCCGAGCAGCTGAAACGCGCAGCCGGCCCCTCCCTCGAACGTGCCGGGTTTCGGGCGACCACGTCGGGCTGGATGCGTCGGTCCGCTGAGGCCTTCAACGCTTTTTCCGTTTTCAGCGCCGGGTCCCGAACTGTTGCGCTGTTCGGCTGGCAGTATCCGGCCCTGGGCGATCCCGAGCCGGATCTACCGGATGCCCGGGGCTGCTTGCGCCAGATGTCCCTCGATGTCGTTGCACCGACCTCCGACCTGCGTTCGCTCCTGGCCCATCCCGAGGGGCCGGAAGGGACCGCGGGGTGGGAGCGACGGCTGCGCAGCGCCTGGCAGGCGGGCGTTGAGCCGTGGCTCGACAAATGGTCCCGGCCCGACGGCTATTGCGACTACCTGAGCAACCGGGGACTGCACCTCGGCGCCGCCTGGGTTTCAGCCGTTCTGGGCCGCCGCGAGCGGGCTGGGCGGGAGCTGGAGCAGGCGCATCTCGCCATCGGTCAGCCGCTGGACGTGGCCTTCGACCGGGCTCGGGCCGAACGCGACGCGGCAATCGCGGCGCCTTTCGCCGCTCGCGGCGGCCTCGTCGAGTACTTGGGCCGGAAGGAGATTCCACCGGAGGTTCGAGACGCCTTCGGTTCGCAGCGGGGCACCGCCGCCCAATCCAGAATCACGGCTCCGGAGGTCGAACACCGCCGGTTGCAGCTGCGGGCGGCCGTATTCGCTGAGTTGTGCCGGCGGTACGTTTCAGAAGACTCGGTCCAGCCGGCGGTAACGTGGCCCCGGGAATGGAGGATGTGAATGGCCCGGCTCCGGCGCTTCGAGGACTATCGGTTCGTAGGGACGCGCGACACGATGCTGGTGTACGACACCGACGATCCGGAGCAGCTCGAGCAGCTCGAGGCCCGGGTGGAGGCGGACGACCTGTTCAACCGAACCCTGCTCCAGAGCTTTGCCCCCGACACCCTGGCCGAAGCCCGCAACCGATCGTTCCGGCCGGCCGCGGGCTAGCCCAGCGCCTCCAACACGGACTCGGCCAGCTGCTCCTCCCGAAAGTGGAAAAAGTGGTCCGACGCGGGGAGGATTCGGAACTGTGCTCCGATGGCGGCGGCGTATTCCGCTACCTCGTTCACGGCAATGAGCTGATCCCGCTCCCCGATGATGATCGCACGTGACGCCGGTTTGAGGTCGCCGGGCCCGGGCATGGGAAGACCGCCCACCGGTGGTGCAATTCCGACGTAGATCGAATCGTCGTTGTCCCGCGCCTGCCAGCGCAAGGCTGCGGCCGCCCCAAACGACCACCCGGCCAGCTCGATGCGATCGTACCGCTCGCGGGCCCGTGCCATGGCGGCTGCCACGTCATTCAGCTCTCCGATGCCTCCCTCCCAGCCGCCGCCGGACCCCCCCACACCGCGGAAGTTGAAGCGCAAAACAGCCCGGCCGCTCGCAACGAGGTGGCCGGTGACGTGGTCCATCAGCGGGGCGGTCATCGTCCCGCCGTGGAGAGGGTGGGGGTGGCAGAACACCAGGCCCACCGCTGCCTCGCCCGCCGGCGCATCCCAACGCGCCTCGAGCTCGACGCCATCGGGCGTAGTGATCGCCGGCTCGCTCATGCGCGTCACGCTAGCCGGGCCCGGCATACTGCGATCGTCATCGCAAGGAGGTTCGATGAGCGAGGGTGAAGTGCGTTACGACCCAGATGCTGTCTCGGCGTTTCGGAGAATCTGGGGGGAGGATTTTCTGCCGCCGTTCCCGCGCCTGCCCGAGACGTCGGAGGCGATGGCCCCGATGAGCGCAGCCCAGGGGGCCATGCTGAACGACCCGACCCTGCCCCTCGACATGCGTGCGGTCGTCATCTTCGCCACACTGGTGGCTCTCGGGTTCCAGCCCGAGGCCAAGCTGTACATGCAAGGCCTGCGCGAGCTGGGTTTCTCGGTCCGTCAAATCGCGGAGATGATCGCCCAGGTGGCGCTGTATGCAGGCGTTCCGAGAGGGGTCGACGCCAACATGCTGCTCACCGAAGTGGTGGCCGAAGATGCGGAGCGGGCGGCCTCGCCGGGGTTCTTCTACCGTTTCCCCCGTGAGTGAGTAGAGCCGCCTCGGCCTTTCGCTCTGCGCCAGCGCCCCGGCCGAGCGCCGAACCATGCCCCGGCTCGGTGAAGGCCCGTTCACTTCGGCATGTCGCGGAGCGAAGGCAGTTGGAGGTACCGTTTGTCTATGCGCGAGTCACCTGAGCCGCGGGTCCTGAAATGGGCGGCCTCGCAACTGGGCTGGCCACCCGATGAGGTGGAGTCCGAGCGCCTCAAGGGCAGCTACTCCTGGCGCACCTACCGGCTCCGCTGGGCGCGAATTGCCGTAATCCTGCGGGTCGCTCCCAGCGGCTGGGCGATGGCGCCATACGATGCCGGGCGGGAAGCCGCGACGCTGACCGCTGTCGGCAAGTCGGTCCCCGTGCCGACGGTGATCGCGTACGACCAGTCCGGTGCCATGGCCGGACGCTCGTGCATTCTGCTGCAGAACACTGCGGGTAGTCGAGTATTGCCCGAGCACGAGGTCCCCGACACCGACCGGGCACGGTACCGGCGGGTCTTTGGCAAGACGCTCGCAGCGCTGCACCTCGAAGCCGACCCGTCGGCGCTCGACCCGGCCCCCACCATCACCGACGCCCTGCGCCGGGCGATCAACCTGACGGTGACCGATTACCAGAAGGCGGCTTTGCGGCGCCATCCCGGGTTTGAAGTCGGCCTGCGCTGGCTGCTGACCCATATGCCGGAGGTGGCAGCGCCTCCGGTGCTCTGCCACGGCGACTATCGCCTCACCAACTTGCTGTGGAAAGGACCCGGAGTCCTGAGTGCGGTAGTCGACTGGGAACGAGCCTGGGTCGGTGATCCCATGGTCGATGTTGCGTTCTCCCGCCTGACCGGCGGGTGGTGCAGTATCAGCGGCGAGGCGCAACTGGCGTATGAGGTTGGGATGGGTGCTGCGTTGCACGTTCCGCGTGTGAATTACGCGCTGCGCTTTGAGCGATGGCGCCGGTATATCGCGTCAATGCAAGCGCTGCGGGCCCACGTCGAGGAGCGCTCCGATGACCCTCGCTTGGAGCGGATCGGGCTGGCCGGGGACGCCGGAGCGTGGACCATGGTGGATCTCCTCAGCCAGGGGCCGCTCGTCCCGCTGCCGCGCATACACCTCCAGGCGCAGAGCCACCGTGCCCTCTCCGGACCCCGCACCGAGGAGGCCTGCGCCGCCGCGGTGGAAGCACTCCGGGCGCATCAGCACACTGTTCCGGGCCTGGCCGCCGCGATCGCCGGGTCGGACCCGGCTCTTGCCTACATCCAAGCTCACGACCTCCTCACCGAGGCGGCGGCAACCGGAGGGCCGGAGTTGATCCCGGCGCTGGAAGCCCTCAAGACGTACGCGACCGCGACGCTCAACGCGTTCGAAGAGAGCCAGATGCAATGACCCGGGCGTCGGGATGCGAGACGCCGGCCCGGCTCGTCAGCTCCAGTGCACCATGGGCAGGCCCGCCACCGGGCTCCGGAAGTGGGGGATCGAAGTCCCCCGCAGGCTGCCGATGTACACCGTTTTCAGGTCCGGCCCGCCGAACGTGACGCTGGCCATCCACGGCGCGATGGTGCCGCCGGCGGCCAGCATGTGCTCCGGTGTCACCTCGTCCTTCCAGAACGCATCGAGGAATGCTTGTCCGGCGGCGTGACCGCGGTCGTCGTCGAGAATGATCCGCAGCTCGCCTTCGGGCGTTATGGCGAATATGCGGTCGTTGAACACGTGGGTGCCCCACAGGTTGCCGTAGCCGTCGAACGCGATCCCGTCGATGAGAGCACCGTGGTTGTCCGGCCCGAACACCTCGTAGTCGGCCAGGGATCCGTCGGGAAGCACCCGCATGCGGCTGACCTTGGGGCCGCACGTTTCCGCGATGTACATCCACTCTTCGTCGCCATCGAGCCGGATCTCGTTGGTGAAGGCGAAGCCGTCGGCCACGACCCGGATGCCGCGGTCGTCCACCAGAATGATGCGGCCGTCGGCCACGTTGGGGGAGATCGCCTCCATCCAGTTGGGGATCATGGTCGAGATCGTCATGTAGATCCGGTTCTTCGAGTCACGGATGACGAAGTTGACCTTGCCGATTCGCTCGCCGTTGACCGAGTCGTACAGCACCGTGTTGTGGCCGGTGCGGGTCATGCGCTCGAGTCGGTCGGTGCCAAAGTTCGAGATGAGAATGTCGCCGTTCGACGCGAACGCCATTCCGTTGGGCAGCGTCCCCTGCGTGAACCGGCTGGCGTCGTCGGTCGCCTCCGTAAAGCGGTTGTCGGCCCCCTGGATGATCAGTTCCTGGTCGCCCGTGCTCGTGTCGATCTTGACCACACCACCGCGGGCGTCGGCGGCCCACAGCGTTCCGTCTGGCTCCGCCAGGATGCACTCGGGCCGCTGAAGGTCGTGCCCGACGTAGCTGATCATCGAGCAGTCGACCACGAAACCGTCGATCGGGTTGGACGACATGGCGCCGGCTCAGACCGAGACGGGCTCGGCGTCGAAGTCGGGAACCTCGAGCGTCGGCAGGATCTGTTCCATGAACAGCGTCAGCTCTTCGGCGACCAGTTCCTTGGGGATCTGGGCATAGTGCCAGATGAGGGTGATGTATTCGGTCGGTACCCGGTCGATCAGCTCCTGCCACAGCTCCTTGGACCGTTCGACCGAGCCCCCGATGAAGATGTCAGACTCCTTCATGTTGGCTATGTGGTCCGTGTCGGGGTCGTTGGGGAACTGGGGGAAGAACGGGCCGTAGAAATTCTTGTAGATGTCCAGGTCGTACGCCCCGAGCCGCCGGTCGTATTCCTTCTCGTCCGGGCAGACGTGGGGCCAGCGCACGACGTTCTGGCGTTCGCCCAAGCGACGTTCGATTCCGGCCGCGGCTGCCGACTCCACATACAACTGGGCGTGTTTTTCCACGTCGGCCGTCTTCATGAAATAGGTGGGGATGAAGCCCTGCTCAGCACAATAGGTGATCGTTTCCGGGCTTTTGGACGTTGCCATGAAGATCGGGGGATGGGGCAAGGTGTAGGGCTTGGGCACGACCGACACTCGGCGGACCGCGCCGTTCTCATCGATTTCACCCGGTGCTCCGGCCCTGGCCGCGATCTCATGGGCTGGATAGCCGACGATGCCGGTGTCAATCGGGAACGGCGCCTGGTATGTGTCGCCTTTCAGCTCCACCGATTCCTCGGTCCAGCACTTGAGTAGCATCTCGGTCCGCTCCTCGAACAGGCGGCGATTCAGCTGGTCGTCGTCGCTCTTGTCCCCGAGCGTGGCCACCGCCTGTGCATGCTGGCCGAGGATGTTGGCCCATCGTGATTGGTAGCCGCGGGCCAGACCGACGAAGAACCTGCCTTTGGTGAGATGATCGAGGATGGCGGTCTCCTCTGCCACGCGGATGGGATCCTGGGTGGCCATCACATAACCGAGCGAGCCGATGTTGGCGTTTTTGACAATGGCCGCCCAGTAGCCGTTGAGGACGCCCGGGTTGGGACCCACCTCGTAGCCCTCGGAATGGAGGTGATGCTCGATCGTGCTGATTCCCCAGACTCCGAGATCGTCGGCCAGCCGCACCAGATCGGTCCAGTCATGGAGGACCTCGTGGTACAACTCCCGGTTGCGGCCGATCGGTGCCCGGGCGGCCCGATCGTGCTCGTCCTTGGCCGGCATCATTGGGTAGATCTGGATGATCACTTTCGGATTGGGCACCGGCTATCTCCCTCCACCACGATCGCATATTTTATAGACCGATATTTTATAGGATGCAGGGCCGCGGCGTCGGAGGCCCGCCGTCCGGGGTCAGCTGATCGGCTCGGCGGACCGGTAGGTGACTATCTCGTCGACTTCCAGTTCGGTCAGCCGGCCGGTGGCGAGCAGATGCTGGGTATGGGCCAGGACTTCCCCAAAGGCGAGACGCTGATGGAAAACGTCCAGATTGGGTCGAAACATCGCTTGCATGAGCGCCCAGCCCGACATGGGCTGGCGCGCCGTCAAGTGGAGGATGTCGTCCAGCCGTCTGCGGTGGTGGAGCAGGATCTGGCGGGCTCGCTCGCTGCCGCGAGGTATGACCGGGCCGTGCGCGGGCAGCGTCGTACGAGCTTCGAGCTCGATGATCCGACGGAGCGATTCGAAGTATTGGGCGAGCACATCGCTGCCGTCAGAGGACACCAAGACGACCGGCGTGATGCGCGGCAGCACGTGGTCACCTGAGAACACGAGACCGGTTTCGGAATCAACGAGACAAATGTGAGCGGGGTCGTGCCCGGGGGTGTGGACGATCGTCAGCGACCGGTGGCGGTTGACCGCAACGCTCGTCCCGTCCTCGACGGGAGCCGTCGGGGGGATCCCCGTTGCGGCCCAATCTGGCCTCGTGGTGAGTGTTCCCAAGGCGGCGAGCTCGTCTGGGGAGGCACCGTGCAGCTCCGCCAAACGCTGCAGCTGGCTGAAGCCAATTGACCAGTCGTTGTAGCGTTCGAGCCGCTGTTCGGCCACTCGGTGCATGACGAACTCGCATCCGGTTTCTGCGACCAAGCGTCCGGCCAGGGCCATGTGATCGACGTGCAAATGGGTGCCCACAACCTGGCGGATGTCCCCGAAGGTGTGGCCCAGCATCGATAACCCCATGCCAATGGCCTCATACCCCTCGACTGTGGCCGTCCCACAGTCGATGAGGGTCACCCCGTCGTCGCCTTCGATGACGTAGACGTTCACGAACGGCAACCCAACGAGCGGCAGCGGCACTTCGATGCGAGCGACCCCGGGGCCATGGCGAGCGATGACCGGATCGCTCATCCGTGGGTGGTCGGATCCTTGACGGCAAATGTCACGTCGACCGTGACGACGTGCACCCAGGTGCCGTCGACCAGCCGGCCGCCGACTGTCACGACCTGATAGGCCTGAACGCCGCGCAATGAGGTGGTAGCCCGATCGAGCACGCTAGAGATGGCTGCCTCGATCGAGGTGGCCGATTCGCCGCTCAAACGGACATCTTTGGTGATCTGCATCGGGTCCTCCTGGATCGGCGAGAGGGTACAGGCTCGGAGCGGACTCGCTGGCCTTGCTACATGGTGCGCGGTAGCATCGTGGCTGGCGCGCGTCTGCCGGGGCGATTTGGGGGTGAATCGGAGCGACGCCCAGCTGGGGTCGTTTCTACTACACCCCCGCGACCGCCGCAGCCGGCGCCTCGTGATGACATCAGACAGGCTTGCAGGATTGGTATATGCGGGTCCTCGTGACCGGACATCAGGGCTACATTGGCGCGGTCCTCGTGCCAATGCTGGTTGACGCCGGCCATTCTGTCACCGGATTCGACATGGCCTTTTTCGACGGGTGCACGTTCCCGCCGGGACAGCCGTCGATCGCGGCCGTGCGCAAAGACATACGCGCCATTACGCCTGCCGACCTCGATGGCATAGACGCAGTCGCACACCTGGCGGCGCTCTCCAACGATCCGCTCGGTGACCTGAACCCAGAGATCACGTACGACGTCAACTACCGGGCTGCCGTGCGGACCGCTGAAGCAGCGAAGGCCGCCGGGGTCGGCAGGTTCGTGTTCTCTTCGTCCTGCAGCCTCTACGGGAAGGCCAATGGGTTGGTGGACGAATCTGCTCCGATGCGCCCGGTTACGCCCTACGGCGAGTCCAAAGTCCTCGCCGAGCGCGACATCGCGGCGCTGGCGGACGACGATTTCACCCCGGTGTATCTGCGCAACGCCACCGCCTACGGGATGTCGCCTCAACTGCGAAACGACGTTGTCGTCAACAACCTGACCGGCTGGGCCGTCACCACCGGACATGTCAGGATCCTGTCGGATGGTTCGCCCTGGCGCCCCCTGGTCCACGTCGAGGACATCGCCGCGGCGTTCGTTGCCGCCATCCACGCGCCCCGGGAGACGGTGCACAATCAGGCGCTGAACATCGGACGGACGGGCGAGAACTATCAGATACGCGACGTCGCACAGATGGTGGCGGCGGCAGTGCCGGCCAGCGAAGTCACGTTCGCCGAGGGTGGTGAGCCTGACATCCGGGACTACAAGGTGGATTTCTCCAAGGCGGCCGGCTTGTTGCCCTCGTTCCGCCCCATGTGGACGGTGGAAACTGGTGCCAAGCAGGTGGCCGCGGCCTTCCTGGACGCTGGGCTGACGGCCGAAGATTTCAATGGTGATCTGTACCTGCGGATCAAACGCATCCGCACACTGTTGGACGCGGGGCTACTCGACTCGAACCTCTGCTGGTCATCGGACGGCCCGGCGTGACGACGACCGAATCGGCCGAACACTTGGAGCGGCTGGTGGACCCGACGTGCCGTCTTTGCGGGCAGGCGCTGAGTTTCGTGATGGTCGACCTCGGGAAGTCGCCGTTGTGCCAGACCATGCTCGATCGGACGCAGCTCAACCAGATGGAGCCGTTCTATCCGCTGCGGGTGTTCGTTTGCGGGTCCTGCTCACTCGTCCAACTCGAGGAGTTCGTCAGCCCGGCGGAGATCTTCTCCGATTACAACTATTTCTCGTCCTACAGCGACAGCTGGCTGGACCATGCCCGCCGGTATGTCGAGGAGATGATCAGCCGCTTCAACCTGGGTTCCTCAAGCCAGGTCGTCGAGCTGGCGAGTAACGACGGCTACCTGCTGCAGTACTTCAGGGCCGCCGGTGTTCCCGTATTGGGAATCGAGCCCGCCGCCAACGTGGCCGAGGTGGCCCGCAACCGCGGCATCAAGACGATGATCGAGTTCTTCGATGCAGAGCTCGGCCGCCGGCTGCGGAGCGATGGCCTTCAAGCCGACCTGCTGCTGGGCAACAACGTGCTGGCCCAGGTGCCGGACCTGAACGGATTCGTGGCGGGTATGAAATCGCTGCTGGCTCCCGATGGGGTCATAACCATCGAGTTTCCGCACTTGTTCGCGCTTATCTCCGAGAACCAGTTTGACACGATCTACCACGAGCACTTCTCGTACTTCTCTTTCACCACCGCATCACGGGTGTTTGCGGCCCACGGTCTGACGCTTTGGGACGTTGAGGAGCTTCCGACGCATGGGGGCTCCCTGCGGATCTTCGGCCGGCACGCTGCGGACGCGTCGAAACCCGTGACCGCACGTGTCACGGCAATGCTCGAACGGGAACGCCGGCTTGGCGTGGACGACCTTCGAACCTACGCCGATTTCGGCCGCCAGGTGGAGCGCTTGAAACGCCAGCTCCTCGCGTTCTTGATAGAGGCGCGTAACCAGGGCGAAACGGTCGTCGGCTACGGAGCACCGGGCAAAGGCAACACGCTGCTGAACTACTGCGGGATTCGCACCGACCTGCTCGACTACACGGTGGATCGCAGCCCCGCCAAACACGGCCGCTATCTTCCCGGTACCCACATTCCCGTCTACACACCCGAACGGATTTTCGAGACGAAACCCGACTATGTGCTGATACTGCCCTGGAACCTGCGGTCCGAGATCGCGCGCCAGATGGCCGGTATCAGCGAATGGGGCGGCCGCTTCGTGGTGCCGATCCCGAATCTCGAAGTCTTCGATCCACCGAGAGGGACAAGATGAAGGTCGTGCTGTTCTGCGGCGGGCGGGGGATGCGGATTCGCGATTACGCCGAAGACATTCCCAAACCAATGGTGCCGGTCGGCAACCGTCCGATCCTGTGGCACGTGATGAAGTACTACGCCCACTTCGGCCACAAGGAGTTCATTCTGTGCCTCGGCTACCGGGCCGACGTGATCAAGAACTTCTTTCTCACGTACAACGAGGCGGTCTCGAACGATTTCACGATGTACGACGGCGGGCGCCGGATCGAGTTGGTCTCCTCCGACATCGACGACTGGACGATCCGGTTTGTGGACACGGGGATGGACGCGAACCTCGGGGAGCGGCTTCTCGCCGTCCGGCGCTACGTCCAGGATGACGAGATGTTCCTGGCCAACTACAGCGACGGCCTCACGGACCTCAACCTCAACACGTACATCGATGAGTTTGCGGCGTCGGGGGGCATCGCCAAGTTCCTCGCCGTGCAGCCGCCGCTCACGTATCACCTGGTCGACCCAGGTGACGACGGGCTGGTCCAGGACATTGCACCGATCTCAGCCTCCGAGTTCTGGATCAACGGCGGCTACTTCGTTCTGCGCCAGGAGATATTCGACCACCTGAACCCCGGCGAAGAACTCGTCATCGAGCCCTTCCAACGGCTGTTGAAGCAGGGGGCGTTGCGGGCCGAGCGTTTCAACGGCTTCTGGGCGCCGATGGACACCTTCAAGGACAAGCAGAGGCTTGATGACCTGGTGGCGTCGGGCCACGGGCCGTGGGAACTCTGGAAGCCTGAAAGCCGCTAGCAGGATGCTGTCGGTCGAGGCATTCGCTTCAGTTCGCTCGGTACTGTGTCTGGGGGCCCATCCTGATGACGTCGAGATCGGGTGCGGGGGAACCATCTACCGGCTGCACCGCACCTATCCCGGCATCGAGTTTTCTGTCGTAGTCATGACCGGCACCGGCGAACGGGCGGCCGAGGCGAACGCCGCCGCCGAACGTTTCTGCGGGCCCGGCGTGTCGGTTCAGGTGCTGGGGTTACAGGACGGGTTCCTGCCGTACTCGACGCAGGATCCGAAAAGCCGGCTGAGCGAGGCGGTCGAGGCGCTGGTGCCGGATGTGGTGTTCACCCATCGCCGGGACGACCGCCATCAGGATCATTCGCACCTATCGGATCTCACGTGGCAGCTGTTCCGCGACCAGCTGATCCTCGAGTACGAAATCCCCAAGTACGACGGCGACCTCGGGACCTGCAACGTATACGTCCCGCTGACCGAGGCCGACGCCGGTGCCAAGATCGATGGCATCCTCGACGTGTATGCCACCCAGCGTTCGAAGTTCTGGATGACTGAGGATGTTTTGCGCGCTCCGCTACGCCTGCGGGGGGTGGAGGCCCGGGCGCCGGAGTTGCTGGCTGAAGGTTTCGTGGCTCGGAAACTGCTGCTCGGATGAGCTGTTGGGCCTGCGAGCAGCCGACCTCGGTCTTCTACCGGGTTGACGCCGTGCCGGCCGGATCATGTGTTTTGCTCAGTACGCCGGAAGCCGCCCTGGACTACCCGACCGGTGAGCTGCGGCTCTCTCATTGCAGCAACTGCGGGCTCGTCCAGAACGACGCCTTCGACGAGTCGCTGCTCGACTATGCCTCGGGTTACGAGGCATCTCAGAGTTTCAGCCCCACCTTCACCGCTTTCGCCCACCGGCTGGCGGACGGACTGATCGAACGTTACGGCCTGGAGGCGGCCCGGATCCTCGAACCGGGCTGCGGCGACGGTGATTTCCTGGCGCTGATGGTGGAGCGCACGGGTGGCACCGGGCTCGGTCTCGACCCGGCCCACGTACCGGGTCGGCTGCCATGCGGGATGGATGACCGCATCGAGGTCCGGCGAGAACTGTTCACCCCGAATAGCGCCGTCACGGGTGATCTGATCGTTTGTCGCCACACGCTGGAACATATACGCGACCTGCCGTCGTTCGTGGAGGCGACCCAACGGGCCGCCGCCCGCACCCCCGGGTCGGTGGTGGTGTTCGAGGTGCCTGAGTCGTATCGGATACTGGCCGGCGGAGCCTTCTGGGATGTGTACTACGAACATTCGACCTACTTCACACCGGCGTCGGTCATCGACCTGTTCCGGCGCTTCGGCCTGCATCCTCGACACGTCTGGCTGGCGTTCGACGACCAGTACATCATCATCGAAGCCGGGAGCGATCCAGCCGGCAGGCTGGAAGTACCAGCTATGGCGGGCGACGTGGCTGATGTGGTCTCAACGTTCGCCTCCCGGGTGGCGGAACGAGCCTCGGTGTGGGCCGGGATGATCGAGGGGGCGCGGCGGCCGGTCGTTTGGGGCGCGTCGTCCAAAGCGGTGGGCTTCATGGCCTCCGTACCGGGCGTGACGCACGCGGTCGACATCAACCCGCACAAACACGGCTCGTACCTGGCCGGCTCCGGGGTCCCGGTGATAGGCCCGGATGATCTGGCGGCTATCGAGCCGGATCTGGTCGTGGTGATGAACCCGATCTACGCGCAGGAAATCCGTGCCATGCTCCAAGAGCGGCGCGTGGAGGCCGACCTCGTTGCACTGGTCTGAGCGCTACCGGCGGCGGGAGGTTCGCCGGCCGCTGCGGCGCCAGAGGGTGCCGGCTGCGATCACCACGTCCAGCATGAGGGCCTTCCAGTTGCGATCGCCCAACCAGCGGAGCAGCTCGCCGTAGCAGCGGAGCCGATCGCGCAACGTCAGGCTGCGGGCCCGCTGGATCGCTCCGACGTAGGCAGCCGCTCGACGCCACTTGGGAAACACGATCTTGTTGGCGCGCGATGTGTCGAACCAAGCCTCGCGAATGTGCGAATCCCACCGGCTGCGCCCGAGTCGCACGGAGCGGCCGGAGTGCTGGCGGATGGAGAAAAGCGGATCAGCGAGCTCGATGAAAGGACCGTGCAGCGCCAGCTCGGCCAACAACGCTCGGTCGCTGCCGCTGTACGAGCCGTGGGGCTCGGCCGTGGTCAGGACCGAGCGACGGATCACGCCGAAGATCGGATCGTTGCGATGCCGCTGGTTGATCACGCCGGCGAACCGCACGGCCGGATCGGGATCGGTCAGGTCGGGCCGCGGCGGAGCGAGTCCGATCGGCTCCCCCTCTTCATTGATGTCCATCATGCGAGGAAACGCCAGGGTCGAATCGGGGGAAGCGTCGAGCGCCGCCACGCAGCGCTCGAGGAATTCGGCGGCGGCCAGGTCGTCGTGGGCCACCCACACGAAGTAGTCCGACGGCGGTGCAGCCTCGAGGACGGCGTTGTAGTTGGGGGCGGCGCCGAGGTTGGTCCGTTGGCGGAGATAGATCACCCGCGAGTCACGGTCCGCATAGGTGCGGCACAGGTCAGCTGTCGAATCCGTCGAAGCGTTGTCGGAGATGACCAGCACAAAGTCGGAGAACGTCTGGGCTAGGAGCGCGTCTATGGCGTCGACGAGGTAGTTATCCCCGTTGTAGACAGGAAGACCAACAACGATCCGAGACATAGCGGAGAACCGATGCTCTTTCAGGCGAAGACCATTATGAACCAGACGGCAGAGGCGGCGAGTATCGCCAGCGCCGTGATCAGGGATGCAATGATGAGGTAACGGGTCTGCACCTGGTCATTCAGCCTAGTTGCGGCTGCGCGACATGGGCATACCGGTTGGGGGAGCGGATCAAGCGCTCCATCGACTCCTGGAGGCGGGTTTGACCGCGGTTCGCGGGAGAGGTCGGCCTGCCGGAGCCGTGGGCGACCGCACTAGGCTTGCCCTCCGCTCCCTGACTCGGAGGATCTGTGTACGACATTGTCATCATCGGCGGCGGGCCCGGCGGCTACGCCGCGGCGCTGTACGCACACAACTTCGATCTTTCGGTCGCCATCGTCGAGAAGGAACGGGTGGGCGGCACCTGCCTGATCCGAGGCTGCATCCCCGCCAAGACGTGGCTGCAGTCCGCCGAGGTGTACACGACGGTGAAGCAGTCGGGCCAGTTCGGGGTGGTTGTCGACGAGCCGAAGTTTGACTGGTCGGCGGGCCTGGCGCGCAAGAACCAGATCGTCGACGGTCTGGTCAAGGGCCTTTCCGGCCTGCTGAAAGCACGCAAGGTTGACATCATCGACGGGTTCGGCCGCCTGGCGGGCCCGGGTCGCGTGTCGGTCGAGAGTGCCGATGGGCATCGGGAGCTCGAGGGCCGGGCGATCATCCTCGCAACGGGTTCGGCGCCTTCGACGATTCCCGGTTTTGAGTTCGACGGTGTCTACATCGTCAGCTCCGACCACGCGCTGGATTGGAGTTCCCAACCGGCGCGGGTGGGAATCGTCGGCGGTGGCATCATCGGATGCGAATTCGCCAGCTTGCTGACCGACCTCGGCTCTGAAGTCACGGTGTTTGAGATGCTGGACGACATCTTGCCGGGTGTCGACGTGGCAGCGGCCCGCGAGCTTCAGAAGCAGCTGCGGCGGCGCAGAGTCACGTTCCACACGTCGACCGCCGTCAGTGGTGCCACCATCTACGGCGGTGCCGTGCGGATCGTTCACGGAGAAGCGACGACCGAAGTCGACGTGGTGCTGGTCGCGGTTGGGCGCCGGCCGCTGACGGAGGGAATCGGTCTCGAGGGTACCGGGGTGCAGGTCGACGGCGGCTTCGTGACGGTTGATCTCGACACGATGCAGACTGGAGAACCCGGCGTCTACGCGGTTGGGGACATCGTGGCCGGCACCCCCGGCCTGGCTCACGGCGCCTTCGCTGAAGCCATCGCCGCGGTCACCCACATCGGGACCGGTGAGGTGGCGCCCGTCGACTACCGGGCGCTCCCGAACGTCGTATACACCCATCCTGAGGTGGCCGAGGTCGGGATGAGTGAGGCAGCGGCCCTCGAAGCTGGACTGGACGTCGAGGTCCATGACCACTCGTTCGTGGGCATCGGGCGAGCGCAGATCATCGGGCAGAACCGCGGCATGGTTCGGGTCGTCGCGCAGAAGAACGGGCCCATCATCGGCGCATCGATCGTCGGGCCCCACGCCGGTGAGATGATCCATGAGCTGATGTATGCGGTCGGCTGGGAGGCCCTGCCGCAGGAAGCCGCCGCATTCGTGCACGCCCATCCGACGCTGGCCGAGGCGGTGGGGGAAACGCTGTTGTCCAGCGCCGGGCGTAGCCTGCACTGAAGCGAGTCAAGACACCCGGGAGGGAACCATGTCGACCACGGTGAGTATGCCCCAGTTGGGGGAGACGGTGACGGAGGGCACCATTCTCCGGTGGGCGAAACAGGTGGGCGACACGGTGGCCGAGGACGAGGTGCTGGTGGAGATCTCGACCGACAAGGTGGATACCGAGATT